>CAYYYF010000001.1:0-164746 GCA_964475945.1 uncultured Nitrosopumilales archaeon
TTTATAGTAAATCGTGACATTAATTATCTATTATTTAATTATTTTAATTTATTTGCTATTAATGTAAGAAAATCATTATGCATATATATTAAATAATAATGTTAATCATTAATATATATCATTTATATGTATAATCGTCTAGGCTACCAGTCTTTACATTAACTGTATTGGTATTATACTCCAGCACCCTCTTTATCTTTGCTGCCCTTGCATATCCTACTACACGTGCAAGTTCTACCAAGGGTGCATTGAATACATTCAATGGTATAGAGAATCTATCAAGTAGTTTGGTTGCTAACCTGCTCCCTATGCCAGGTAAGGATGCTACTATACTTATCTGCTGCTCCCTTAATGACTTTCCCTTATCTATCCTCCTAAGCAGAGGACCCTTGCTCCTTTCCTTCTTATTCATACATCTCCTTGCCAATGCTACAAGCATGTATGCAGTATTCATCTGGGAGTATGTGGATACTACAGGTACCTTGTAGTCTATTACTATGGATGCTAGTGCACCATAGACTATGTTATACTCATCCACCTCAAGCTCATCGACATCACCTTCAACTATAACTATAGGGGATGCATAGTTGCTTAGCATATCCCTTAACTGCAGGAATATCCTACCATCGTAGATTGAGTTAATAAAATCCCTTATGCTCTTCCTCTCTACACAACAGTCATGAGAGATGATATAATCGCCAACCTTTAGACTAGCAAAATCTACATTGATATTTAAAGTAGTAAGGATATCTGGTATGCTACTCCTCCTTTCATGCTCATCCACTACTATCCTTACCTTATTCATATGGGATCAAGCCTACCTATCCTATCCCTTAACATACCCATTATCTTTCTGCTTAACTCCTCCTCACTGCACTCCAATGATATGGATGCTGCTGTTGCATGCCCTCCTCCTGTATTGCTTATCCTAGCCAAGATATCAGTGCCTAGATGTAACCTAGTCTTTGCATAGAAGGCTTGGGTTGCTCTAAGGCTTGCCCTTGCTGACTTTCCATCAGAGCCCGTTACTACAGCAAGATCAGCACCAAGGTCTACTAGAGCTTTTGCTGCAGATGCATGGTATGAACCTACACTAGAGAATGCTACTATGGACCCATTAACCTTGTATAGCATGCATCTTTGTGCTGTCTTAAGCCTTGCTACCTTCTCAGAGTAATCCCTATCCAATGCAAGTATGCTCCTAGCATGCTCTAGCGATGCTTCTTTGCATAACCTACTTACTACCTCTATGCTCTTACACCTTGCTATGGTTAGATGCTGAGTATCAGTTAATATACCTAGCATTAGAGCCTCTGCTACACTGCTGTTGATCTTAACCCTTCTAGCCTTGAATAGCCTGTATACTAACTCGCATGTTGATGATGCTTGTATATCTATTATTATCTCATCTGCTATGCCTTTTGCATCCTCTGACGGTGTATGGTGATCTATTATAACCTTGCTACACCTACTCTCTACCATAAGCCTATATGCATCAGCAAGTAGGGTAGGGTTGCTTGTATCTAAGAGTATAATCAAACCCTCCTCTAACCTCTTTAAATCAGTGCATGAGTAGTGTAGATTAGCGGTAGAGGAGATATCATAATGCTCTTTAACCTTGTTAGCCAATAAGTTCAAGCCCTCTGGGAATATAATATCTATGCTCTTCACACTCTTGTATGATCTAAGTAAATATGTTAGTGCATATGCTGAGCAGTATGCATCAACATCAGCAAGCCTATGGGTTATTATGTATACATTACCTACTCCATGTAACCTCATGGCTAACCTTGTTACTGTAAATAAATACGTTGTAATGCACAGTAGCCATAATACTTTTACTATCACTTATTCAGCCCTTGGTCTACTTACTCCTCCCCTTATAATCTCATCTATCCTACCTTGGACCTCTTTCAGGTTCTCCTTAAGCCTTGCCTCTTGCTTTGATAAGACTGCTATCCTAGTATTAAGGAGCTCTTTCTTCTCCTCCAACTCCTTTATAAGATCATCCCTCTTACTCTTTATAAGTATAGGACCTGCACTCTTGTATACAGTATCATCTGGCATAGCCTTCTTCAACTCCTCTAAAGCCTTATCTATCTCCATACCCTCTATCTCTAATTGCTGCTTCTGCATAAGTATAGCCTGTAGGTTCTGCTGCAGTTGGTTAAGCCTTGCAAGCTGCTCCTTTAACCATGGTGGTATCTCTTGCTCACTCATACTAGAGCATACACCATACTAGAATAAATTCATATCATTAATGGATAATGAGACTTGAGCATACACCAATTCCATTTAAGCTAAACAGATTTATATAGCTACCTATAAACTTTATACACAAAAATTATTTTATTGCGTCTACCAACTGTAGTTATCTTAGTAGCACGTGCATTACAGTAAATGTTAAATCCTAATACATCACTTCTATTATTATGCTACTATACTATATGCTTGCAGGTGCTGGAGCATTAGGCTCATTCATAATAATAACAATGCTAGGCTCTATAATCAATAATACAAGCCAAGAGTATGCATTAGATGTTGATGCATTCAAGGATACTATAGATATAGGTGAGATATATAGAGTAATGATAGCAAACAATGGTAGGAATGATGTAAGAAACATAGTAGTAGATTACGGTACATACAAGGAGAGTATACCAATACTTAAGCCAGGTGAGAGAGTATCTTTATCACCTAGGGATGATGCAAACAAGGATTATGTTGTAGTTGATGCAGAGCCAGATATACATATAGTTAAGGAGTATAGAACTGCACCAAAGATGGTTAAGGTGCATTAGTAGTATAAAAATTAATAAACTGATACTTCATACTATAATATACCATGAGCACTATATGGCAAGTAACCAGAGAAGATATACAATACTATATATACGATGATAGATCAAATGAGATAGGATATTTCATACCAGATTATGGCACAAATGAGGAGGATAGGATAATAGATCTTATAACAGATGAGGCAAGTGTAAGGGGAGGTAAGCTCTCTCTATACCTTAGCATGCTACCTGTAGATGATATGCATTATAGCAAGTTCTTGGAGTGGATGAGTAATATAAGCAGTAGGTTAGATAAGATAAAGGATTATCAAGTAGCAAGGGGTTTGGAGGAGCCATTGGTTAGGGTAGAGCGTAACATAGTAGTTACTACCTTTGATATTAGATTTGATAGAAGGGTTGAGTTAACGAAGAAGAGCCTTAGCAATGCATTAAGCGGCGTGCTCAACGATCTAAGGGCAAATGGCATAATATTATAAAATAATTATAATTTTTATAATTAATCTAGAAATGGTATATCTGTGGACCTATGCTTTTCTTCCAGTCAGCCTTTATCCCTGGCTTACCTGCAAGCTTCTGCAGGTAGTTGTATGCTGATATCCCTGCCTTTGCGCCCTCCCCTGCAGCAACTATAACCTGCTTGTATGGCATGGTAGTAGCATCACCAGCGGCAAATATACCCTTATGCGATGTTTCACAGAACTCATTTACCTCTATCTCCCCTCTCTGGTTTATCTTAACAAGGTGCTTAACAAACTCAGTGTATATCCTTGAACCCATCTCTACGAATAATCCATTTACCTCTATAGTGCGTATATTACCTTGGTTATCCCTAACCCTTATAGCCTTTAGGTTAGAATCTCCCTCGAGCCCTGCTACCTCACTGTTTGGTATATACTCAACATTCTCCCTCTTCTCCAATGCAGCTATCATATCCTTATCACCAGCCATCTTGCTTGTTCTATATACTACGTAAACCTTATCAGCAAATCTGCTTAGAAGTAATGCTGACTCTACAAGGTAGTTGCCTACACCTGTTGTAGCAACTATCTTGCCTTGGTAGAATGGGGCATCACACTTTGTGCAGTAGGATATACCCCTATTCATAAACCTCTTCTCACCTTCTACCCCTAACTCTCTAGGCACCTTTCCTATAGCAAGTATCAATGCCTTACATTCATACTCTCTACCACTACTAGTCTTTACTTGGAATATAGAATCCTCTAACTCATTTACACTCTCAACCTTATCATATATCACCTGCCCTCCATACACCAATACTTGCTGCTCAAGTGTCCTTGCTAATAGCTCACCACTTGTAAGCATTATACCAGGGTAGTTCTCAAGCTTTGGTATTAGGTTAAGCTGACCACCAAGATCTTGGGAGATGACAAGGGTATTAACACCTTGCCTAGATGCAAACATGGCTGCAGATAACCCTGCTACACCACCACCTATAACTATAATCTCATACAGCATGCTATAAATCAATTAACTAATTATTTAAATCTTAAATTCTTATCTTATTTATTATTAACAATGGTTTTTATTACTGCCTAGCAGAGCCTTTATCCATGGATATGGTAAGTTTACTCAAGGATATATGCTATGGTGTAAGGGAAGAGGTTAAAAGGTTAAGCAGGGAAGAGGCTAGCAGAGCATATGGGGTAGGTGCTGGAGGAGATATAGCAAGAGAGATAGACCTCATTGCTGAGAATAAGGTAATAGAGGTTATCAAGAGGTATGAGTTGCAGTGCATGCTTCTAAGTGAGGAATCAGGCTTGGTAAACCTTACCCAAGAGAGGGGTGAGGGTATGCTAGTGCTCGATGCAATAGATGGCACTACAAATGCATTAAGAGGTCTACCAATATACTCATGCTCAGTAGCATATGCTAAAGCAGATACTTTAAGTAGTGTTGAGTATGCTGCTGTAATAAACATACCTAGTGGCGATATATACTATGCTATAAGAGGCAATGGATCATACTTGAATGGTGTAAGGCTTAACACTAGCACTAATGCCAGCAATAAGGGTTATGTTATAGGTATAAATGTATCTGGGATAAGCGAGGATAGGCTTGATAGGCTAAGAGGTATACTATGCAAGGCAAACCATGTAAGACAACTAGGCTCAAATGCATTAGAGCTCTGCTATATAGCAGATGGGCTTATGGATGCATATATAGATATAAGGGGTAAGATAAGGGTTACAGATATAGCTGCTGCATACCTTATACTTAAAGAGGCTGGTGGCGTTATAGTTGATGATAAGGCAGATGAGTTGGATGCAGTGCTAGATATTAGTAATAGGTTATCATATATAGCAGCAAAGAACATGGATACGCTTAATTACATCCTTCAAGAGATCGGTTAATTAATAATTAATTTTAATCTACAATGAAAGGATTAAATTTGATTAACCTGCTCATGCTAGCATGAGCATTGAGGATGAGTTAGGAGATTGGAGGAGGACCCATTACTCATCCCAACTAGAAGGTTTAGATGATGAGCATGTAACCCTTATGGGCTATGTAGCAAGTATAAGAGATCATGGTAATATAGTATTTGTTATGCTTGCTGATAAGGATGGAGAGACTCAGATAGTATTCAAGAAGGATAATGAGGATAACAATGATGCATTATTCTCTAAGGCTAAAGCACTTAAGGAGCACTCATGCATAGCGGTTAGGGGAAGGGTTAAGGCCTCACCAAAGGCTCCTAGAGGGGTAGAGATTATGCCTGAGGAGTTAAAGATACTCTCCCTAGCAGAAAGTGTACCACCATTCTCAGTATACAGCAAGACATTCCCTAATATAGATCTTAGGCTTAACCTTAGGGCAGTAGATCTAAGGAGATATTACATGAAAGCAATCTTCAGGATTAGACATAAGGCACTAAAGGCAATAAGAGACTTCCTTGATAAGGAAGGGTTCATGGAGGTTAATACACCAAAGATAATCTCTACCGCAAGTGAGGGAGGGGCAGCCTTATTCCCAGTATTCTACTTTGATAGGGAGGCATTCCTTGCACAGAGCCCTCAGTTGTATAAGGAGCAGTTAGTTACTGCGTTTGAGAAGGTATATGAGATAGCACCAATATTCAGGGCAGAACCCTCTAGGACTAACAGGCACCTTGCAGAGGCTATATCTGTTGATGTTGAGATAGCATTCTCTGATTATAAAGATGTTATGAACCTACTTGAGAGGATGGTAACATATACCATAGAGTATATTGTAAGTAATGCAAATGATGATTTACAGATAGTAAACCCTGGGCTTAGCATACCGAAGATCCCATTTCCAAGGTATACTTATGATGAGGTTATAGATATCCTTAACAAGAGTTACAGAATAGAGTGGGGTGATGATCTCTCAAGTGAGCACCTTGAATTCTTGGGCAAGGTTATGAACTCTTACTACTTCATAACTGACTGGCCCTCAACGCTTAGACCATTCTATACCAAGAGCAATGGGAGAGTAGCAGAGGCATTCGATCTTATGTATAAAGACCTCGAGGTATCATCAGGGAGTAGTAGGATAAATAGGAAGGAGGAGTTGGTTGAGAGACTTAAGATGCAGGGCTTAAGGGTAGATGCATTTGAGTACCATCTTAAGGTATTTGATTATGGCATGCCTCCTCATGCAGGTCTTGGACTAGGGCTTGAAAGGTTCATGATGAGCATAACAGGCTTAGATAACATAAGGGATGTAACCTTCTACCCTAGAGATATAGATAGACTTGTACCCTAAAAGATTAAAGATTGCTAAATTTAATGTGTTTTACCTATACGACTTTTACCTATATGACTTCTGCCTCCTCCTCCTTGCACCTGGTCCTCCAAACTTCTTCGGCTCCTTCTGTCTAGCATCACCTATAAGCAAGTGCCTATCATACTCAATTATCCTCTGCTTTATCTCTTCCCTAACACTCTTTGGCAGTGGATGATCCTTTATCTCCCTCTTACCCTTAACATAACCCGTTAATGCCCTTGATATTGCCATCGCTGCTGCAAATGCCTGGCCCATGAAGCCTCCTCCTCTAACCCTAACCCTGATATCTACCTTGTTCCTAGCATCACCAGCCAATACCAAAGATGTCATTATAACGTATCTAGCAACCTCTGGCATGTATATCTCTAATGGTATGTTATTTATCCATACCCTACCCTCTCCCTTGCTTATGCTAGCTGTCGCCTTTGCTCTCTTCCTGAACCCTGAGTATAACTCAATTAAAGTGCTCATGTATTACTCCACCCTATTTCTCTTGCTATCTCTTCTATACTAGTATAGTATGCTTTAGGCTTGCTTATCATTGCATCATCGAACCTTGTATATTGAAAGTTAGCATATTCATGTGGTATACCAATATAGACTCTAAGCCTCTTCAGAGCATTTATACCTTTAGGCTTCTTTCTAGGAAGCATCCCACTTACCATCTTCTTAAGTATAGTATCTGGCCTTCTAGGATGAAATGGACCGTGCTTGGGATGAACTGCACTAGATATCTCAAGGAACTCCTTCCACTCCTTGATTATGGATTGCCTTGACCCACTTATCATAGCCTTCTCAGCATTTACTATAGCAACCCTTTTACCAGATAAGAGTAACTTTGCTACATATGAGCATAGCCTACCTGCTATATGATCTTTAGCATCTACTACTACAATATCATCCTTCATGATAACATTAGACAATTATCTTCACCCCACTACCCTTAGGATTCATCCTAACAACCTCACTTATAGTTAATGCCTTGCTGCCTGATGCTATTATCTTGTTCAAAGCAGACTCTGAGTATGAGAATGCGCCTATTGTAATATTGGCATTAAGGTTACCTGAGCCTAGAACCTTGCCTGGTACAACTATTATACTACTATCCATAGCATATTTTGCTATCTTTGCTAGATTAACCTCGGCCCTCCTGCTCTTTGGTCTATCAAGCAACTCCGCTACCCTATACCATATCCTTGCATTGTTACTCTTTGCTGCATCCCTTAAGAACCTTATCTCATTAAACAATACTTGGTTTCGCATACTCCCTCAACCCATCTATCCCCTTACCCAAGTTAATAATCTTATCCTCTAATATCTTTACTGCACTAAGCAGTATATCCTTGGCACTCATAGAGCCCACAGACTCCAACTCAAGTATATACTCATCCTTGATTGCATCCACTTCTCTAGCAACTGCTATGGTAGTAGGTTGCCACTTTGCATGCATCTTCCCTATACCTAACCTTGCATATGCCTCTAACTTTATACGCTGCCCTTTAGCAAGTATTACTATGGGTATATCATCACTTACAGGCTTTACACTATCATCATCAGATATAAGATCCTTAGATGTTACTGTTATATTCTTCTCCTCAGCCCTTACATCTAGGTAGAATGTTACCTTACACCTTGGACATCCTAGCTTGCTATTGCATTCACATGCATTTGGCATGTTGAATCTATTCAACGGGGTAGTTAATGGTATAAGTCCTAATCTATGCGCAAGGATCTCATCATGCATTACAGATGAGTTCTCATATATTATAACATCATCTATAGCCATTATAGGGACCTCTACCATGGCTATCCTTCTTAATGCGTTGATATACTGTATAGGATAGCCTGTGAACTTTACCACTATCTTTGAATCATTACTCTTGATTATATCTACTGCCAACTTGTTATATTGCATAAGTAGACCACTTAAAAATCTATCTGAGAAAGTCTTATTATAGAGTAGTTAGTTCAATTATCAATGCATGGATGGGTAAGTATAATAAGAAAGGTACTTACGCTTAAACCCCATGAGGATATGCTTATACCAAAGGCTAGTGTTAAGCATCCATTGGCTATTGGTTTTAAGCGCTCTATAGGGGAGCCTAAAGGGCAGAGTGCAGATTATAGGCTAAGGTTGATCGATGGTAGGAGTATACATGTTAGAGAGTATAAAGACTGCTATAAAGTGCATTGGGATATAGTTGATCCATCTGTAAACCCTATAAGGCATCTCAAGTATGATGCACCACACTGGTATAAGATGATACTGTATGCTACTGGAGTTGTAGGTAGCGTATTAACTGCGAGGGTTTTAAGGAGTAATCCAGTGCTAGGGTTATTTGGTATAGCATTACTTCTACTGGCAGAGTTGTCTATGAATGAGATGAATAAAATGAAATGAATAGGATTTTTTATTATTAAAGATAGGATACTTCTAACATATCTATTACCTAGATGCCATAGCAATCCTCTCCTGCTCATTCTTCTTCTTTATTGCGTAACTATTTGCATCGTTATTTGCTGCTAGTATTATCTCATCAGCAAGAGCCTCCTCAATAGTCTTTAGGTTAGAGTATGCTGCTAACCTAGCACCTTCAGAGATGAACCTTAATGCAAGATCAACTCTCCTTAAGGGAGAGACGTCGACTGATACATGGTATACTGTTCCACCATATATTATTCTTGTAGTATCCTCATTAGGTGAGGCATTCTCTATAGCCTTAACTAGTACTGCAATAGGATTCTTACCTGTCCTAAGGTGTATTATATCAAATGTTGTCTTTACTATGTTTATTGCTCTAACCTTCTTGCCAGCCATCCTACCAGTATTCTTTGCATACCTCTTCCCAAAATGCATTATACTATTAACAAGCCTCTCAACTATGTTAACCTCTGCCTTACCGAACCTCTTATGCTCATGTCTACCAAAGCTTACTGGTACTAGCATAGGCTTTAATGACACAACATTCTCTAGCCCTTGATCTGTAACCTTCACTTCTCTAAAATCCCACTTATTGAAGAGTAATAGGTTAGGTTCCTTCATTATAATCACCTCCTTGGCTTCTCCTTCCTACCTCTAACAAGCTCAAGCAGTGATACACCGTTAACTTTTGATACCTTCCATCTTACTCCAGGTATATCTCCCATAGCCCTACCCATAGATCCCCCTATACCCTCTATTATAACCTCATCATGCTCGTCTATGTAGTTCAATGCGCCATCCCTTGGGCAGAATGCAGTAACAACCTTGCCATTCTTTATTAATTGTACTCTTACACACTTTCTTACAGCAGAGTTAGGCTGCTTTGATTCTACTCCTACCTTTTCAAGCACTATACCCCTTGCTTGAGGTGAGCCTTCCAATGGATCTGCCTTTTTATCAAGCATTAGTACCCTACGCTTGAACCTCTTCTCTGACCATCTGAACCTTAGTCTCTTCCTCTTAAGTATCCTTGCTGCAAATAGACCTGTTGGTGATTTAGCCATATCAAGTAGTTATCTCTTGACCCCTTATTATAACATTTGCTACGCCAAAGTATCTCCTTGTTAGTATCCTTGCCTTCTCAACATTCCTACCCTCTCTGCCTACAGCTATTGCCTTCTTCTTAGGCTCAACCATAACGGTTACAATCTTACCATGTGAGTTATGGTTGCTAACCTTAATATCCATTATCATATCTCTACCAAATATGTTCTTAACAAACTCTGTTAGATCATCCGCATGTTCTACCAACTCTATCCTCTTCCCAATTATACTCTGTAGCCTCTTTATAGTTGAACCGTTCTTACCTATTGCTATACCCATATCACCTTTATTTACTACAAATATTACCCTCCCCATCTTCTCATCTATTATACAGTCCCTTGCAGTTACACTAGTTATGCTCTGAAAGAGAGACATTAACCTTAACTCATCTGCAGTTAATCTTATCTCTGTCATACCGCTTTATATCAAAGATAATGATTGAATGCCACATTTAAAGATAACACTCTACCAATTATCTAGTAATTTTTGTATTTATATTAGAGTATGGATGTCTTCTTCATGAACCAGAGGAAGAGCAGTAGTGGTATTAATAGCACTGCTATAAGCATAAGTATGGTAATTGTAGGATCAGATGTGTATACTATGAATGGGAATGGGAGAACGACTATAATACCAGAGCCATTATTATTGCTGTCTTGTATAACATTACTATTTATTATAGAGGCATATGATACTATAATCATACCTGTAACTATCATTGCAATGCCTATGAGCATGAGTGGTATGTTTAGAATATCCCTTAGCTGAGTATGCCCTATACCAGATGTGCTAACAAACCTGCACCTCCTACATAAACCATCATCATTGCTGCATAATGAGCATACTGGCCTGTTACATGCTATACAGTAATCGCTTGCAATACCATCACATATATGACATCTGAACTCTCTCATCTTAGGATCACCATACTTAAGAATAGCAATGCAATAATTATTGGTATTAGTATTAGTAATAGAGAAGATGCTTTAGAATCACGCCATATTATGGGTATTGGGCCTAAGAGTATGAAGCCTGTAGTTGAGCCTAAACCCCTACTCCTTATAGATAGCATCACTACAACCATACCAACTATTATTAAGATGAATCCAGTAAATACAAGTAGTCTAGTATCCAGCGTCATGAATTAATTTAGGTAAATATAGTATTTATGTCTTACAAAGTAAAAATAAAGGTATCTTTGTATCTCCTTACTATACTATCTCCTTTGCTACAGCATCAAGATCCTCGCTATTAGCATCCTCTATAGATATCACTGATACTCTGAATGGTTTACCTACTAACCTACCAAGCTCTACAGAGTTCTTATTTATATTATATACAAGTATACTATCTTTTATACTCTCTATCTTCTCTCTTACATCCTTACTTAAGGAGTTGGAGCATATGATCAGTTTAGCATCTGATAGATGCTTTAATACCTCTTTACTGCCTATCCTATACGCCTTCTTCTCTACTGCATTTCTAATTATCTTTGCTAATATCTTGCTCATCTACTACACCCCCTCAACTCTCTCCATTACTATTACCTATCTGCATGTAAAGATCTATCATCCCTGTACCTACTGGGATAGTAGATCCAACTATAACATTCTCTGTTACACCCTTTAGCATCTCTACCTCTCCTTTAAGTGCTGCCTCTGCTATTGTAGGTATGGTTATCTCGAATGCTGCCCTGGCAAGTACACTTGTCTTAGTACCAGCAACGCCATGCCTACCTATCTGCTGCAACACACCCTTACTAGTCATTACATCAGCAACAAGCATTACATGCCTTATATCAACCTCTAACCCTTGCTCCTCTAGAGTATTCATAATCTCCTTAACAAGGGCATTCCTTGCAGCCTCTATGCCTAGAGTAGTATAGATCTCATAGATGTTATTTGTTGTAGTTCTAGTTCTATCAACACCTTCTATCTCAAGTACCTTCTGTAGGTTTGAACCAGCGGTCTGTATAACCCATTCATCCCCTTGCTTAACCACACTAACCCTCTCTATATCTGGTATGCCTTTTATCTTTGTGTTAAGTATCTTGCTTTTTGCATTGATTATGCTCTTTGCATCTGCACCTGCTGGAGACCTTATTACTAGTATGTTACCCTCAGCACTTACATTGAGCTTCTTCTTGGAAGACTTTAATGCATTAATAACTGTATCTATATCGCATCCTCTCTCATGCATCTTAGCCTCGCTGAGTGTTATCCTTAGCAGACCATCAAACTCATCTATCTCATAATCATCTATAAGATCAGCAAGTCTTGTAAATAGTATATTCCTAGCAACCTCCAATGCCTTCTCCCTAGACTTTGCATAATCCCCTAGCAGGTATATATCCATGGTTGGAGTCTCCGGCTTCTTCCTAGCATCAAGTAGCTCTATAAGCCTTGGGAGACCTAGGGTAACGTTCCTCTCCTTTATACCAGCAAAATGGAATGTTCTTAAGGTCATCTGCGTACCTGGTTCTCCTATCGATTGAGCAGCAACTATACCTATAGCCTCTGCAGGCTCAGCCTTTGCCTTATCAAATAACTCAACTACCTGCTTGCATACCTTCTCTACACCTTGCTTACTTAACCTGTTTTTGAAGAGCTCTTCCTGCAGCATCTCGACCATCCTAGGATTAAGGATGCTAGCATAGTTAGCAACTATAGCCTTTATCTCATCATCTGTAGCCTTTGTATCCTCATCTATCAATGCTTGTGATGCTACTAAACGCTCCACATTAACTGCATTACCATGATCACTCTTTGCTGGATCTATACCATCATCACCATATGTTAACTGTATTATGTTACCGAATGGATCCCTTACTGTACCATCATACTCTATCCTGAGATGCTCGAGTGCATTTATCAACCTCCTCTGTAGATATCCACTCTGCTGTGTCCTAACTGCAGTATCTACTAGCCCTTCCCTACCACCCATTGCATGGAAGAAGAACTCTATTGGGTTTAGACCATCCCTGAAGCATGACTTGACGAAACCTTTAGCATCAGGGTTTATATCATCCTGCTTAAAGTGTGGTAATGCTCTCCTCTGATAACCTCTCTCTATCCTCTTACCCCTTATAGACTGCTGCCCTAGTATTGCTGCCATCTGGCCTATGTTAAGGGTTGATCCTCTAGCACCAGTGCTTGCCATTATAACCCCAGCATTGCTATCTGGAAGCGATCTATCTGCTGCCCTCCCAGCCCTATCCCTTGCCCTAGATAACTCATTCACTATCTGCAACTCAAGCGTCTCCTCAAGCGATAGACCCCTTATAGGCTGAAGTGTACCTTCCTTGTACTGCCTTATAAGATCATATACCTTATCATAAGCACCTTTTATTATGTTATCTATCTCCTTCTTTGCCTCATCTGATAGCAAGAGGTCATCATAGCCATAACTGAATCCATAGTGAGTTATGAAGTAGGTTAGTATCCTAAATAGTGAGTTAAGGAAGGATCTAGCGAATGATGTACCATAATCCTTTGCTAGCCTATGGAGTATGCTATCTGGCTCCTCCGCCCCTATAGATGCCTTATCTATAACACCACTGAGCATTACACCGTTCTTTATAACAACATCCGGCTCCTTGCTTATCTTTGCGCTCTTAGCCCATTTTGACATTAAGGTATAGTTAAAGTCATCAGGTAGCAATGCTGAGAATAGTTGCTTGCCTGTGTATACACCATTACCATTCTTTAATAGTAGATTCCTTTTACCATCCATTAATGAACCTATAACTACAAGGTCGCCAAGCTCATCCTTGCTTAGCCTAGTATCATCCTTGGTGAGAAGATAAGCTGCAGTTATAAAATCCCTTATACCCCCTATTATTGGTCCTCCATACCTAGGAGATATCAATTGATCATGCACTTGCATAAGCATCTTTGCCTCTGCTCTAGCCTCTACGCTCTGGGGTACATGTAGATTCATTTCATCACCATCAAAATCTGCATTATATGGTGGGCATACAGCGGGATGTAGCCTAAATGTTCTATATGGTAACACTTTAACCATGTGTGCCATTATTGATATCCTATGCAGTGAGGGTTGCCTATTGAATATTACAATATCACCATCCATCAGATGCCTCTCAACTATAAAGCCATAGGATAAGGACTCTACTATAGATGCCCTATCAGCAACATAATCAAGTCTGATCTTAACACCATCAGGCCTTATCACATAGTTTGCTCCCGGATGGTTGTTGGGACCATTAAGAACCAACCTCTTCAGCCTATCTATATTCCATGGCGATACAACCTCTGGTATGGTAAGCCTCTTTGCTATATCCAATGGTAGGCCAACCTCAGATATATCTAAGTTAGGGTCTGGTGATATTACTGTTCTAGCAGCAAAGTCTACCCTCTTACCAGATAGGCTTCCTCTAAACCTACCCTCTTTACCCTTAAGCCTCTGTGATAATGTCTTTAATGGTCTACCAGATCTATGATGGGCCTGAGGTATACCAGATACCTCGTTATCAAAGTAGGTTGTAACATGGTATTGCAAGAGATCAACAAGGTCTTGAACTATTAGAGGAGGAGTCCCTGCCTCTTTACTCTCCTTTAACCTCTGGTTAACCCTTATTATATCAACTAATTTATGAGTTAGATCATCCTCCGACCTTATACCGGTCTCAAGTATTATTGAAGGTCTAACTGTTACAGGTGCTACAGGCAATACCTGTAGAACAAACCACTCAGGCCTTGCAGTCTCTGGATTATAGCCAAGTAGCCTTAGATCATCATCTGGTATGTTTGCTAACCTCTCCCTTATTACCATTGGTAAGAGTCTATTCTCTTCTCCCTTCTCAGTCTTCTCACTGAATGTTGTTGGCTTTACAAGCACTATCTCATACTGCTCTTTGCTACAATATGGGCATATCTTGACCTTCTTTGCCTTATCTATTATTTCCTCTCTAACCCTCTCTATTGCCAACTGGGTATATTGCTCGTACTTGCTTAGCATCACTTTATACTCATTCAATTCATCTTCTGGTAACTTGAGTCTAGAACATCCTCTGCAAGTAACCTGTAGTAACTTGTAGACATCATCAACGAATGATATATGTAATACTGGTTCTGCTAACTCTATATGCCCAAAGTGGCCAGGGCATCTAGCAGACGTGTTACCACATGTAGCACACTTCTGTCCAGGCTCAAGGACGCCAAGCCTACTATCCATCAACCCTCCTTGAACAGGTAAACCATCCTCATCATAAGTCTCTGGTGCGGTTATCTCTGTTACCGAGTATCTCCTTATCTCACTAGGCGACCATACAGCAAACTTTATCCCTGCTATAACCTTACTCATCTCCTCTGTAATACTCATAGCATACCACCTCCTTGCATACTACACCTTCTCCTTAAGTATAAGCCTAGGTAGTATATTAAGGCTCATTATCTCTTGTAGAAGTAACTTGAATGCATATGCAACAGTTACAGATGATACCCTTGCCTTATCACCACATACCCTGCATACATACCTCCTCTGCTTTGCATCATAATAGGTTATAAGACCACAACGCTCACATACGTATATCTCAGATTTATCTGATTCCTCTAGAAGCCTATCCTTCAAGAGCATTGCAGCACCATAGCCTATCAAACAATCCCTTTCCATCTCACCGAACCTTAAACCTCCTCCTCTTGCCCTACCTTCTGTAGGCTGTTTGGTTAGCATCTGTACCTGCCCCCTTGCCCTTGAGTGCATCTTATCTGCTACCATATGGTGCAGCTTCTGGTAGTAGACTATGCCTATGAATATCTCTGCCTCATACCTCTTACCAGTTCTACCATCATACATAACCTCCTTCCCTGTATACTTGAATCCACGCTGCTCAAGCAATGCCCTTACATCATCAACCTTCTCCCCATAGAATGCAGTGCCATCTATGAATATACCTGCAAGTGCTGCTGCTTTACCACTTATCGATTCTACGAACTGACCAACAGTCATTCTTGATGGGAATGCGTGTGGATTTATTATTATATCAGGTACTATACCTTGATCAGTGTAAGGGAGATCCTCAGGGTTTGCTAGAACACCAACTACACCCTTCTGACCATGCCTTGATGCAAACTTGTCTCCTATCTCTGGTATACGCATATCTCTAACCCTTACCTTGTATAATTTGCCTCCCTCTATAGACTGTGTCATGATAACCGTATCAACAACTCCTACCTCTGATGGTCTCATGCTAACACTTGTATCCCTTCTATATGGACCCTTGATCTCAAACTCTCTATATTCCTCCATGAACCTTGGAGGGCTAGTTCTACCTATAAGCACA
Organism: uncultured Nitrosopumilales archaeon; assembly: GCA_964475945.1. Classification (GTDB taxonomy): domain Archaea; phylum Thermoproteota; class Nitrososphaeria; order Nitrososphaerales; family Nitrosocaldaceae; genus JBBIQH01. The sequence continues at coordinate 16,397 of CAYYYF010000001.1, forward strand.
TCACCACCACTAACAACTGCCTCCTGCATAACAACACCATCAGCCTCAAGGAGTCTATAATATTTATCACCCTTGTAACCCCTGATATTTGCATCTGCTGAGGGTATCTCAAAGTTATCCTTCATACCTCCAGGGTACTGCTTAGCTTCTGCCTCATAAACCCTATAGAAGAATGACCTTGCTAATCCTCTATCAACTGCTGCCTTGTTTATAACTATAGCATCCTCTATATTGTAACCCTCAAATGGGAGAACAGCGACTATACAGTTTGTTCCAGTTGGTCTATCCTCTATACCTAGTAATGGTATGGCTCTACTCCTTACCAATGGTACCTGAGGATATACAAGGAAGTGCTGCCTAACATATGTATTGAAGTTCATCATTGGAGTTGAGAAGCCTAGGGACTGCTTAGCCATCGCAGATTCATACGTATTCCTTGGGGATTGATTATGCTCTGGATATGGTATCATTGATGCAGAGACACCAAATATTGCTGCTGGGAATACCTCTAGATGTGTATGCTCCTTTGTCAAATCTTCTGGATATAATGCTATATAGCAGTTCTCTTCCTCATTTGCATCTACAAGCTCTATAAGCCCCTTGTATAGAAGATCCTCGTAGGATATCAGTCTACGTCTTAACTTCTCTAATATCTCATTTGTTATACCATGGGTACCATTGTTAACAACTATCAATGGCCTAAGCACTCTACCAGCATTACAACTGATGTAAACCCTACTTGTAGCCCTTCGATCCTTTGGTTTATAAAGGTATATACCAACATGGGGATGCATCTTACCACTCCTCCTAAGGCTCCTTAACTTACTTACTAGTGTATCTCCATCCTTAACGAAGCCTACAAGTCTACCATCAACGAATACCTTGCTTCCATTGCTCTTAATCTCATCACTTGCATCTTGATGGTATACTACGCCATGCTCATAGAGCATCTCTATAACCTCTGCACTGGGCACTGTTACAGAGACTACTGCTGATAATGCTAGATTCTTTACTAAGCCACAGTTGGAACCCTCTGGGGTCTCGCTAGGACATATCCTACCAAAGTGTGTAGGGTGCAGATCCCTGGCCTCAAAGTTTGGCTGGCTCCTACTCAATGGAGACTGTATCCTTCTAAGATGGCTTATCGTTGATAGATAGTTTGTTCTATCAAGTAGTTGTGTTACCCCAACTTTGCCCCTACCCCAGTTACCTGTAGCAATAGCATTATTCAACTTATCCGTTATTATCCCTGGTCTTATTGCAGCCATAACGGCACTTATACCTCTCTTCTGACCTGAGCGCTCCAACTGGTACTTCATATCCCTGATGAGGTTCCTGAACGCTGTTCTGAATAGATCAGCAAGCATCTGTCCAGCGAACTTGATTATCTTATTCCCATAGTGATCCTTATCATCAGGATCTATGAGCCCTAACTTTAACTCTATAAGCTTGCATGCAGCCTCGCCTATGAACAATGCCTTATCCAACCTGCTATCTGGAGTCCTGCCTAGATGGGGTAGTAAGCCCCAGTCAAGTAGGTTCTCTGTACGCTTCAACTGGAACTCCTCGAGCATGTTTGGAGCAATCCTCTTGCTTATGTAGTCTATAGCCTCCTTTGTGCTTGCAACATCTGCTGCCTTCTCAAATGATGGCTCCAACTCGTTATATATCTCTGGCTTTAATGATACAGCGTCTGCTATCTCTTTATCTGATTCTAGACCAAGTGCACGCATAAGCACTACAAAGGGTATATCGATAGGTGAGCCTGAGACCTTCACCACTATGGAACCATCCTGCTTCATTATAAGCTCTAGCTTTGTCCTATAGCCTACTATGGATGAGTATATCTTTGCTGAGTATACCTTAACCCCACTAACCTCCTCTATACCAACTATTATCTTGTTGTATGATAGATCCTCTAATCCAACTATAACACGCTCAGATCCATTTATTATAAAGTAGCCCCCAGCATCCTTAGGATCCTCATTACTCTCTATTAATTTGATCTCAGGTAAACCACTTAATACACATAGATTTGACTTAACCATTACAGGCAGATCTCCTACATGTATTGCTCTAGTCTCAACTATCTTGTTATCCTCAACTATGCTACATTCTATCATTATAGGTGCGCTATAGGTTAGATTCCTTAGCCTAGCCTCCATAGGGGTTACATAGGTTATTGAGCCATCTATCTCCGTAACCCTTGGGTGCTGTAGTCTAACCCTACCTAACTTAACCTTGTAAGGATACTCAGGGTTCTCTATCTCTACCTCGCCAACCTCATCTACTATACTCTGTATACCTCTCTCAATGAACTCGTTGTATGAGTTAAGGTGCTGCCTAGCAACACCCTCTCTTGTAAGTATGTCATATATTATAGGCCAGAAATCCTGGGCCTTACTTAATGCTACACTACCCATACTCTAACCCTCTACAACATATCTGTAGTATATACTTATCCCTGCTGTAGGGCTCTTCCTTATTATCTTAACTATATCCCCAGGTTTAGCATTAAGATGCCTTATAGCAGGATCACTCACCAGTATGAATGGTAGTTGGGTAGGCTTTACATGGTATCTCTTGAGCACCTCATCAGCCTCATCTTTACTTAGTATTACATGTTCAGGTACATATTCATGCTTATAATCCATACCTTCCTTGCTCTCCCTCATAATCTAGAATCTACCCTCCACAATGGATATCTAGGACCCCAATTTACACCTTTCTCTCGTATATCTCCCTAAAAAGATATATACTATTATGTGTATAGGCTCTTGATGGCTAAGTATAAGAACTATACAATGATGGCTGTACTAGCAGTATTGGTATTGCTTGCTATGCCATTCCATGTTTATGCACAGAGTATAACTGTTACCCTTGATAAGCAAGAGTATACTACTGGAGATACATTAAAGGTTACTGGTATAGTGCCTAGGGTTATAACTGGATTGGATGTTATCATACAGATAATAAATCCAAAGAATGCACAAGCAGCTTTAGCACAGGTTACACCTGATGCGAATGGAAGCTTTAGTAAGGAGTTTACGCTTGGTGGAACCTATATGAAAGAGTCTGGCACTTACAAGGTAAGAGTAACATATGGAGAGCTACAGCAGGAGACTAGCTTCTCCTTCACTGCTCAAGCACAACAGCAGCAAAGGACATTCAGTCTAAATATAAGTGGAATACAAGAGAATGTAACAATAAGCGGCACCATAAACAATGGTAGTGTAAGCTCTATAACTGTAGATCCAGATTTTAATAGTATTGTACTTAACCTAAGCAATGTTACATCTGATAGCACGATAAGTGTAACCATACCATCAAGCATACTTAAGGAGCCTAATAGATTCAATGAGGTTGATTTTATAGTATTGGCTGATGGAGAAGAGGTTCCTGCACAGGTATCTATGCAAGACAATAATAAGGTATTAACATTCACTGTCTCTGCTGGAACAGAGCAGGCTGAGATAGTTGTTACACCAGAGAATATAAGTGTAGTACCTGAGTTTGGTGTTATTGCAGCACTTATACTAGCATTAGGCATAGGTGCTTTCATAGCATTAAGTAGAAAGCAGGTTCTGGGTATACAGAGATATTAATCCTCTTACCATTTTTATTTATTTATTTATTTATTTATTTATGCCATAGAGTTAATAAGTTAGTGTGCTAAGTAATGGTATGGATAGTAAAGAAGAGTATCCAGTAAAGAGTTATGAAGGATTTGAGCAGAAGGTTGTTGATGGCTATACAATATACAAGAGTAATAAACGCTGGATAGCATTGGTTGTTGTTGATACTAGTAATGGTAGAGAATTAAGGTTATACTCATGGGAGATGCGTAAAAATGAGTGGAAGGTTGCCCTTGCAAGCCAGAACGTTGGTTTCTGGGACTGGGATGCTATAGTAGGTAAGGTAAAGGAGTATAAAGCAAAGTATGGTATAAAGTGATGCAATTCTTATATCTATACTCCTAGTATGGATCTCTTTATCTCCCCTGCCCTACCCCTTATTATATAATACATCTCAACCAGCTCATCCTGAGTCATAGCCCTCCTATTAATTACCATGAAGTAGTTGTAGAACCCTCCTATTATCTCCCCTATAGCAATCCCTAATGCAAAATCTATCTCATTATTAACCAATGGTTTGAAAGACCTTGCTACATTCACAAAGTTAGAGCTTTGCGCTATGGTATCATCTATAAGTTGTTCAAGTATATCTCTTAGATTCTTGTTAAGCCCCATGATAACAAATTAAATGGAATAAAGATATATTTGCTTGCTAGTTACTCTTTACCATGCATCTATGGCATGATATAGAACCTGGGAAAAATGCACCAGAGATAGTTAATGTTATAGTTGAGATAAAGGGTTCACAGAATAAGTGAGTATGATAAGGATAAGAACATAATAAGGCTTGATAGAATCTTATTCTCACCATTACATTACCCAGAGGATTATGGAATAATACCGAGAACACTTGCTGATGATGGTGATCCTCTAGATGCCCTAGTACTGCTTAGCAACCCTACATACCCTGAAGTGCTAATAGAGGCTATACCCATAGGGCTACTAAGGATGATAGACTCTGGTATGAATGATGATAAACTTTTATGTGTAGCATTACATGACCCTAGATACTCAAACTATAGGGATATAAGTGATATTGAGGAGCATATACTTAAAGAGATAGTATACTTCTTCCAGGTTTATAAGGATTTGGAGGGCAAGAAGGTACATGTTATAGGCTGGAAGGATGCTAAAGAGGCTAAGGTTGTGGTTATGAATGCTATATACCTTTATGCAAGAAAGTTAATGCAGAGATGATCAATAATCAAAAAATTTAGTAATAAGTATAGATAAGCATACTTATGAGTATGACAGATGAGTTTGAGCCATACGATATATTCTGGGAGCTTGCTGGGGAGATAAGACGTAACATACTCTTCATACTAAGTGAGAAGCAGTTAAGGTTAACCCAGCTAGCAAAGGAGTTGGATGCTACAGTGCAAGAGGTGCATAGGAATGTCAACAGGCTTATAGACGCTGGCTTGGTTAAGAAGGACTCTGATGGCTTGTTGTCGTTAACTACCTATGGTAAGACTGTATTAACACAGATACCATCATTTGAGTTCCTTGCCAAATATAAGCAGTACTTTGAAGAGCATACACTAGGTAGTCTACCAATGAAGTTCATCCAAAGGATAGGGGCATTAAATAACTCTGAGTTGGTTAATGGCGTGGTTGCACTGCTAGAGAGATGGAAGAGTATGTATGCTAATGCAGAGGAGTATATAATGGAGTTGATGGCTCAGGTACCATTAGATCTAATAGAACCGCTGGTAGCAAGGGTAAGGGAAGGGATAAAGTTCTCCTACATATTTGGGTATAATACAATAGTCCCAAAGGGGAGGACTGAGATACTTAAGAGGGTTAACTGGCAAGAGTATATAAGAAAGGGTATAGTTGAGAGGAGGATGTGTGATAAGGTTGATGTTATGGTTATAGTAACTGATAAGCAAGCAGCTGTGCTCTTCCCAGATCAGAGTGGCGAGACTGATCTTAACCATATGCTCTTCAGTAACGATAGGTTATTCCACGAATGGTGTTTAGACTTCTTTAGATACAAGTGGTATAATTCAGGCTCATTCGATGAGAGTAAGTTAAGAGAGGTTTAAGTTATCCAAAAGGATTTTGGACTATTAAAAAATAGAGTCAGTTGACCAATAGCCATATTATAGGGATGTCTTGGTAATGCCCATCTGGTAGTATCCTACGTATTGATATTGGTAATGCCTTCTGCTTAAGTTCATACTCTGCTATGGTTATTGGATCAGTATTATCCTTGGACACTACTACCAGTGGTGATGCTCCCAAGTATAGCTGTAGTGCCCTTGCACCAACTATCCTAGCCTTCTCAAATCTTGTTATCCTCTTTGGTCCTATAATGATCTCTCCAGGCTTAGATTTAACCTCTACCAATTGTATTGTAGCCTCTTTACTTGCATACTCTTGCGTACTTTGTATTGTAGTGCTAGTAGCCTTGATAACCTCTTCTATGCTTTTAGATTGCTCTGTTACTTCAATCTTACTCTCTTCTATAACCATATCAACAACATCCTTTACAATATTGCTATCATTACTAGCCTTCCCTTTACCTTTATCCTTCTTCTGCTTACTCTTTACCTTAGGCTTCTCGCCCTCTGTCAATTATATGCATGATACCTAACAATACAAATAAACGTTACTATCCTTAACATCTAATATGAGCGTATCTAGAGTAAGGGTAGTGCTTATAGTTAAAGGTAAAGGGGAGTGTGAGTGTGAACTTGTAAGGCATCTTGCCCCATTAACTGTAGGCTCAATACTTAGAGCATTACCATTAGAGAGTAGGATATATAGGTTTGATGATAAGTTCGTATACATAGATGCTGGAGTATCTGTAGGAGCAGAGAAGCAGAGAGATTCATTCAAGAGGGGTGATATTGGGTTCATGGTATCAAACAACTCTATCTGTATATTCTTAAAGGATGTGAGTGGGATGAGATTTAATCCTTTAGGTAAGATATTATCTAACATAGAGTTACTTGAGGATCCCTCAAATAAGGATGTTATTATAATACATAAGTAGAAGATTTTGCCAATCTAAGGAAGATATCCTTCTCCTCATTCCTTATCAATCTTGCTATACCATAATCAACACTACTATAATCCAAGCCTCTAACTATTGCAACAGGTATACCTTTGCTCTTACCCATAACCAACTCAGCAGCAGAGGCTACTTCATCCGCTACTGCAATCTCTGTAACCCTTAACTCCTTACCATACATATCCTTCTTGCCCCTATAATCTATTATAGGGTCTATCCCTGCAATACCTATTGCAACATTAACCTGACCTTCCCTAAAAGGTCTACCGAATGTATCCGTTATTATAACTGCTACTCTCTTCCCTGTTAAAGCATGTATCCTATCCCTTATCCTCCTTGCGCTAGCATCTGCATCCACTGGTAAGAGCACAACACTACCATTACCTTGAACATTTGATGTATCTATACCAGCATTTGCTGCTACAAAACCATGCTTTGTTCTTGTTATTATAACACCATGCTCAGCAGCTACTATACTACCTTCCCTAAGCATAAGCTCAACAAGCCTAGCATCCTTACCATGTTTTATAGCAATACTATTAGCCTCTTCACTAGGCTCTATACTATCTAAACTAATAACTCTACCCTCTGCCTTTGATACTATCTTATGGGTAACTACTAAGATATCTCTATCCAATAGTATAAGGCCATTACTCTTGATGGATTCGAGTATTAGAGAAGTGATATCGTCCCCTTCCTTTACATCCCTATCAAATGGTATAGGTATTATCTCAATCTTATTAATATGGTGCATATCATCTGCTGTATACCCTTCTGCTATCTAAGCCTTGTGCAATCCTACCATCAAAGTATCTGTTAACAACATCTATAAGCAGTCTAAGGTCCTTCTCATCTATTATAACATCTGCCTTCTCCTTAACTATGCTCTGGGCATTGAATGCTACCTTCAAGCCTGCTATATCAAAGAGCGTAAGATCATTTGCCCCATCAACAACTGCAGCTGTATCCTCCTTCCTTATATTCCAACCCCTAATAACCTTTGCTATTGCATTTGCCTTTCTCGAATCTACCTGTATATCTACACCAACCAATCTTCCATCTTTAAATGTAAGCTCATTTGCTGCTATGTAATCTAAGCCAAGCTCATCCTTAAGCCTATCAGTTATTATGGTAAACCCTCCAGATACGGCAACCAACTTGAATCCCTTGCTCTTAAGGTATGAGCATGCTTCTTTAGCACCGTTCATTATAGGCATGGACTCAGCTATCCTTAATGCATCCTCATACCTTATACCCCTTAATGCGTCTATCCTCCTCCTAAGACCTTCCTCCCATGGTATCTCACCCTTTATCCCTTTCAGTGTTATATCCATTATCTCCTTCTCCTTCCCTACTAGTCTAGCTAGCAGAGGCAAGTACTCAGCGTCGTATAGCACTCCTTCAACATCAAATATTACAAGCATGTAATATGAGCATAAGCTATAGAGTATATAAGTCTTGATCTGCTTAATCATCAATACTTATAATACTCTTATCTATAAGGTATTGGTATTGAGTAGCGAGCAACATAAGTATGTTATAGATATTAAAGAAGGCAAGAACATAAGGATCTCAGATTATGCAAAGAAGGAATTAAGAGATCTAGGAATGATGGATGAGAAGGGTAAGTTAAAGATAAAGGGTTTAAGTGCAAAGATGGTATCTAGGATGAAGAGTGAGTATGTTGAGTGCCCAGTATTAAATAGGGATGTTAACTTTATAGAGTGCTATGTATGTTCCAACTTTATTAGTAGGATAACAGGCAAGGTATACTGTAAGGGTGAACCATTAGCAAGGTAACATCATAAAAGAAAAATTAGGTATTGCTATGCAGGTAGGTATGAACATGCTAGGCTTGACAGTAAAAAAGGATGAGGACTTCTCAGAGTGGTATACCCAAGTAATAACAAAGAGCGATCTTATAGACTATGCACCTATTAAAGGTTTCATAGTCCTTAAACCCTATTGCTATGCTATATGGGAGAGGATAAGGGAGATTGTGGATAAGAGGTTAAAGGAGACTGGGCATGAAAACGCATTCCTACCAACGCTTATACCAGAGAGCCTATTAAGCAAGGAGGCTGAGCACTTCAAGGGATTCCAGCCTGAGGTATTCTGGGTAACACATGCGGGGGATAGAGAGCTTGGTGAGAGGCTGGCGTTAAGGCCAACATCTGAGACACTAGCGTATGAGGTATTTGCTAGATGGATAAGGAGTTATAGGGATCTGCCATTAAAGATAAATTTCTGGAATACAGCATTAAGGGCTGAGATAAAGTCTACGAAGCCATTGATAAGGACATCGGAGTTCCTATGGCAGGAAGGGCATACGGTTCATGCTAACAGGGAAGAGGCTGAGCAGGAGTGTATGATGATGCTTAACATATACAAGGAGGTGATAGAGGAGTATCTGGCAATACCTGTAGTCACAGGGTATAAGAGTGATAAGGAGAAGTTTGTAGGAGCAGTTTATACATTAACATTGGAGGCATTGATGCCGGATGGTAAGGCATTACAGATGGGCACCTCACATAATCTTGGTCAGAACTTCTCAAAGGCATTTAACATAAAGTTCCTTGCTAGGGATGGTAATGAATACTATGCATGGCAGACATCATGGGGTATATCATGGAGACTCATAGGAGCCATGATAATGGTTCATGGTGATGATAAAGGGTTGATTATACCACCTAAGGTTGCCTCAATACAGGTAGTTATAGTACCAATATTCTATAAGGATAAGGAGGAGATACTTGAAAAGGCTAGGAGCATATATGAGATGCTCAAGGTAAGGTTTAGAGTTTATCTAGATGATAGAGATGAGTATACCCCTGGCTACAAGTTCAATGAGTGGGAGTTAAGAGGTGTACCATTAAGGATAGAGATAGGGAGTAGAGATATTAGGGAAGGTAAGGTTACAGTAGTAAGAAGGGATAATGCTAGCAAGGTTAAGGTTAGCGAAGATGAACTGATTAATTCTATAGAGAAGATGCTCAATGATGTGCAGAGTAGCCTATACAAAAGTGCTAAAGAGTATTTAGAGAAGCATACATTCTATGCAGAGAGTTATGAGGAGTTAAAGGCATATATAGAGTATGGGTTTGTAAAGGCCTACTGGTGTGGTTCTTTAGAATGTGAGTTTAATATAAAGGAGGAGATAGGTGCGGATATAAGGGTTATACCATTCCATGAGAATGTTAATGATAAAAGTAGATGTATATACTGCAACAAAGAAGCATATAAACTAGTATACTTTGCTAAAGCATACTAACAATATACAAGGTATATATTAAAATTATATTCATCTTAAGTTAGGTAATGGATAAGGTAGCTATGGGTATAATAGATACATTTAATACATTCGTTACAGTAGCAAGTACACTAGGTTACCTAGGCTTATTTGCAGTAAGTTTTATTGCTAGTGTAATAGTCTTTGTACCTATCCCATTCTTCCCTTTACTAGCGTTGATGAGCATAGATAAAGAATTTGATCCCCATCTACTTGCATTATCAAGTGCTCTAGGAGCAACACTTGCAAAGACTATAATATTCTATGTTAGCTTCCATGGGCGAAGGCTTATAAGCAAGGAGAGCAAGGTTAAGATGAAACCTTTACAGAGGTTGTTAAAGAGGTATGGCTGGTATGCATCGTTTATAGCAGCAGCAACACCAATACCAGATGATCTAATCTATATACCTTTAGGGTTGGCAAAGTTTAGTCCATGGCTATTCTTTACATCATGTCTTGCTGGTAAGGTAGCCATATCTGAGGCTATAGTATGGAGTGCTAGACTCGGCTTCAATATGTTAGAGTATGTAGAGAGCAGTGCAGATACATCTCTCCTGTATGTTACTATTGCTGCTACAGTTATAATAGCTGTAACAACGGTATACTTTATGATAAAGGTAGATTGGGGTAGATTGATAGGCAAGATATTCCCATGGACGCTATCCGATTCTGAAGATAATTCAGATGATTCTAATAATAAGCATAATTAATTAATTATGAATAGGAAGAAGATGCAAAGAATTTTGTTGGTTAATTCTATTAACCTCTACGATATAAAATTCAAGTATCTTTGGTTCATTATTAATATACTGGAATTGATATAGTAAATATCATATAGTAGTAACTTCCCTTCTTATAAATAATAATGTTTGTATTTGAGTCTGTGCATACTATACCTATGTATTACGAAACTATGAGGATAGGAAGCAAGTACTCAATAAATAGGAGTGAGGATTCGCTAACCATAGTTAGGATGATGGATGGTTACTTTGAGAAGATCCATATAAACAAGAATGGTTATATTAACATAATAATCAGCAAGATGGGTTTAAGATTCCATTACCCTCAACATCTAACTGCGTTAATGATAGGAGAGGTATCTGAGATAATAGAGTATGAGAGCAAGAGGTATCTGAGGGATTCTATGCTCATAGAGAGGATAAATAGGATAATATATGATCTGATAAGGTACTATGAGAGTATACAGAATATGCAATCAGTAAGTTGCAAGTGATTATATTATGATTATATAATATCTGATAAAGAATCTTTAGATATTGATTCTAGAATTATAGACGAGGGTAAGGCTTATAGTATACATTCATGCATCTTCTCTACTTGAGTGTGAGCTATCCCACCTTGAAAGGGAGATAAGAGTACCTGCTATATGAACAGCAAGAGTTTATATATTACCTCAAAAATATTCTTATCCTTACTATAATACTAATTTCTCTCTAATCCTTCTCTCAAGTTCTCTATTTATCTCTATACCTATACATCTTCTATTTAATTTAATGCAAGCCCTCATTGTAGTACCTGAGCCTAATACAGGGTCTACAACAAGATCTCCAGTGTTGGATGATGTAAGTATGCATCTCTTAACCAACTCATCAGGCAGTTCATTACCTGCAGTCTCTTCTCCATGATGATATGGTCTCTTAATTATCCATACATCCTCTGCGTAATGCTCAGGTTTATTGAATGTGTAATTATCCTCATCCTTAACTAAGAGTAGTAGGTGATAATGAGAGGTTACAAACCTTCTCCTAGTAAAGACACCAAACTGATACTTCCATATGCAATGGTTCAACTGGATGAATCCTACATCCTCAACTGCATCAAGCACTACCCTTAGATTATTCCAACCTGAGAGTAACCACATGCTTCCTGATTCCTTTAGAGCATTATATGACCACTCAAGAAGGTTTCTTATAAAACTAGCATACTCCTCCTTACTAACCTCTACATAGGGGAGTGCGTCAGGCTTCCTATTGTATGTCTGTAGATTACCTTTAAAGTCTATACCAAATGGTGGATCTGCAAATATTAGATCAGCCTTCTCATCTAGTCTTACATTACGGAAGTCATCAAATATTATTTTATATCTATCATCTATATTAAGGATATTTGAGGCATACTGCATATATCAAAACCTTATTTATCTACTCTAAAAACTTTATGGACATGGAGTAAATATAGTCTCGTGTTATCTTTAGATGCAAGTTATGCCGGGGGCGGGATTCGAGCCCGCGACCTCCAGATTATGAGTCTAGCCCCTTTATAGGAGGTCTGGCGCTCTAACCAGGCTAAGCTCCCAGGCCATTGCTTATGGTACCCCGGCTGCTCCCGGCGATATAGAGTTTGCATAAAGCATTTAATTACTTTTGCCTTTATGGTTATTAGTATATGCTTTAACTAGACTCTTCCATTCCATATGTGTATCCTTTACCCATTGAAACTTCCTCTGCAATGCTTTAGTATAAATCTTGGTATAATCTAACCCAACATGCTTACACCATAGATAGAATGTTCTTGGATCTATATAGTTACGTAAAGATGTTGCTAGATTATATTCTCTACACTCCTCTGCAAGTTTTATGTGTAGTCTTAACCTTTCTATACGCTCATTCAACCTTGTTAATCTATTAATCAACTTCTCCTCCTTCTCTATCCTACTATTACTAGCATTAGCTCTATCTTTGCTTTTGCCTCTCTTCTTACTACTGGTATTATCACGCTTGCACTCACTTTCATCTTTCAAGCTCCTTAACTCCTTTAACCTTCTAACCAACTCTTCTCTACTGCTTATAAGTTCATTAAGTTTAGCCTTCTTCTTCTCTAGGCTAGACTCAAAGTTCTTTGGTATTGCCCTTTTATGGTTACATGTTATTGCAGCCTTTAGGTTTGCTACCTTTGCATGGTAAAGTTTAATATACTCTGGCTCTCTGCTTATACTACCATCTATACTTAAGAGATACTCATTAACTACACTTGTTGCAAGGTAGGTTCTGAATGTCTTTGCTGTTAAACCCTTAACTATGCTACCAAGGAATGAGTTAACATACCTTGACGTTATACCAGCAAATATCTCCTCATCCTTACTCTTACCCTTCATGAACTCCTCCAGATTCTTGTATAATTGAGTATCCATCTCATCTTCTAGCAGTATGCTCTTCTGCCATCTAACAGAGTCCTTGCCTAGGAAGTCAAAGTCTATTCTATTACCGTTAAGCATGATATGCTCAACCCTTAGCGTAGTTGCTCCTACTGTATCAGCCTCATCGGGATCCTTCTCATCACCTACCCTCATAGCCAATCTGTATATAAGGTAGCATACGGTAGCAATCTTCCTCCTCTTCTCATCCTTTGCCCTTAACCCTTTCTCTATACTTGCTAAGATCTTATCTATGCTCTTTGCCAGCCTCATTGCTAGATCATACTTTGCCTTATCATTCTCCTGTCTTATCTTGGATGAATCAGCGAGCCATACATACTTCTCCTTGCCTGTCAACTTATCATCCCACTTTGCTAACCATGTACTCTCATGGTCATGCACCACAGCCTTCCAGTTGTTCTCTGGTATAGGGGCATCCTCACCTATATTTATTATTATATCACTTGCATAAATCCTAGGCTTCCATCTACCACGCAGAGGATGCTCACCTCTACCCATGAATAACCCTGGGGGCTCAACTATCCAGTTTGCTACCTCATACCTTACACCATCGACTATGGCATAACCATACTTATCCTTCAACTCCTCTCTAAGCCTCTTCCTCTCGCTTGCAATCCTCTTCCTCTCCTCTTTGCTAATAGAGGTCTTTAACTCCTTCTCCCTATCTACATAAGCATAAACCTCTGAGAAGTCTATATCCTCTATGCTTACATCCCTATACTCCTCAGGGAATAACTTTAAGAAATCGGATAGGAAATTGCTTACAAATACCCTATCCTTTACATACGGTGTATCCTTCTTCTTTGCAAATGCGTAGGCCATCTCCTCCTGCTCAGGTGTCAGCCTTATAATCTTCCCCTTTATCTTTATGCTTAAACCCTTAGGCTCGTATGGAGGGGGTAGGAACACCCCATTATGCTCCAGAGTCTTCCATCTAATCGTCATTATACATTTTATAATAGTAAGGGTTATTATTAAGGATTTGTTGATGTATTAAGGCAACCCTTAAGTGCTTCCTTAAGCATGGGTACAGTATCGTATAGCTCTATATCCTCTGGCCTTACCCATCTATACTCATCATGCTCCCAATCAAGTCTAATACTTACATCATTGTTTAGAAGGAATAGGAATGGATGCACTATCCATACCGTTGAGTTCTCCTCATCTACAACCTTTACAGTAGTACACTCAGATACTAGCCTTAAGTGCTTACTTGCTATACCTACCTCCTCTTCTATCTCCCTATAAGCTCTCTTTAGTATATCGTCCATCTCTCCCTCCTCTACATACCCGCTTATACCAGCCCATTTATGCTTCATGGTTCTAACCTTACCACTCCTCTTAAGTATTAGCACTCTGCCTTCATGCATTATGAAGGATGTTACTACATGCACCTCATTAAGGTTCATGACTAAAATATACTAAATTGATTATTGCTGCTAATACTATCCAGTATCCTATACATTAACCTGTAGGAGTTCTCTATACTATTCGAGCTTACACTCTCCTTAAGATTTGAGTATATCCTCTCTAAACCCTCTTTATCTTTACTCTCAATCATTGTAAGTATATGCTCATTTAACCTTATAAACCTCTTAAGGTAGTACTTAAGGTATCTGTTCATTAAGAGAGATGAGAATAGGCTAGGATCATCGTTAAGTATGCCTTCAGCAAGTATGGATTGTAGCCTATACGTTGTACCTCCCAACTCTCTGCATGTAAACCTCTCCTTACTGTTTATTAGCATACTCCATGTTACATTCATAACATAAACCATCGCAAGTATGTATGCCATTGCTTTATCATGCATCTCAGCATCTACAACCAGTATATTCGAGTTGCTTAATAGTGAGTCTGCTATACTTAACTCCTCATCCTTATCAAGTACAGGTATAAGTGCATATCTATTCTTAGCATGTATCTCTGCACCAGGACCAAATAGAGGGTGTATGGATAACCCCTTTATACCATACTTTAGTGCATACTGTCTTAACCTATTAACTATACCATGCTTTAAAGAGGCTATCTCAACTAATATAGCATTAGCATGCATATACCTTGCTATCTTTAATGAGTCTAGCATAGCATCTATAGGTACAGATAAGAGCACAACATCTGATGCATTAACTACTTGATTTAAACTACTACTATCTATAACCTTTACATACCCTTCCTTAGCAGTATTACCATTATCTATTATATCATATGCATAGATCTCATGTCCTTGGGTAGAGAAGTATCTAGTGAACCATGAACCCATCCTACCCCTTGCACCTATTACAGTTATCTTCATACCATCTACATTTTTCTTTTATTTATTATTAGATATGCTAATGAGTGCATCCTTGATTATCCTCATACCTTTAATAAGTGTATCCTCATCCTGTGCTGCCGATATCCTTATAAACATACCATAGTAACTACTTGATCCAAATGCATTACCTGGTGTTACTGCTACCCCTCTCTCAAGTAAGAGATCTATAAACCTACTGGTATTAAAACTACTATCCCTTGCTACTTTAACGAATACATACATTGTACCATCAGGCTCAATGAACGATATACAATCCAAAGACTCCTGCATTGAGTATAATTCATTACATATAACCCTTAGCCTAGATCTTACTATTGATGCATTCTTCTTAATACTCTCTTGATCCTCTATAGCACTAACTGCAGCATATTGTATAGGCTCTGCTACACATGTTAGCAACATGCCTTGGATTCTACTCATAGCATCTATAATGCTCTTATTGTATGATATAGCATATCCTAGCCTAAAGCCTGTTAATCCTTGCCCCTTTGATATAGAGTATACAGCTATACTATTCTCATACCCATACTCAAGTATGCTCTTAAATCTACCCTTGAATGTTAGATCTGCATAGACCTCATCGCTTAGTATGGTTATGCTCTTACTCCTTGCTATATCTATTATACCCTTTAGTACATCAGCATCAAGCACCTTACCTGTTGGGTTGTTAGGATAGTTAAGCACTATAACCTTTGTATTACTGTTTATCATTGCATTTAACCTCTCTATATCTATACTCCATGAGTCCTCAAGTGATGTCCTTAATACCCTAACCTTTGCACCTATAAAATCAGCGATATCCTTATATGCAGGCCATGCAGGTTCTATAACTATAACCTCATCACCAGCACTTAATGTTGCAAGGATTGCTAGATTAACAGCAAATCTACCTCCAACAGTAACAATTACCTCTTTACTAGAATCTATAGTGATATTATACTTGCTCTTCACTGCTCTTACTATAGCATCCCTTAATACCCCTACTCCTTTACTCTCTGTGTAATGATATCTGCCAGAATCTATAGCATGAATTAAAGCATCTTTAATACTAGAGGAGATATGGACATTAGGCTCACCTATCTCTAGATGTATTATACTCTTACCCTCATTCTCAAGCATCCTAGCCTTTGAGAATATACGTGTTGGTGTATTATTGCTTATACCCGTCGTATTAGTATTTATGCTACTATTAACTTGAACCTTTGTGGATTCAAGCATAAGTATATTAAGCAATCTACCAACTAGGCCTCTATCTAAGTTTAAAGAGTTACATCTCTCAAATATGTAAGACCTTAACTCATCCTCAGCCCTCTCATCAACTATCTCTAAGCCATGCCTTCTCTTTATATCCCCTATTGCTTTTGCTATTGATAGCCTCTTGCTGATTAAGAGCATTATCTCTTCAGTAACTGCCTTTATGCTAGCTCTTAGACTCTCAAGATCATCTAAACCATTATTATTGATAACAGCCTTACCTTCTCCTATATCCTTGCCCTTCTGCTCTATCTTTTTACTGCTCATATCCAAGCACAGGTGGTATCATACCAGCCCTTATTGCATGATCAGCAAGCACCACTGCAACCATAGACTCTACAACAGGTACTGCTCTAGGCACTACGCATGGATCGTGCCTACCTGGCACTATTATCTCACTACTGTCCATACTCTCAATATTTATAGTACTCTGAGGCTTCGCTATAGACGATGCTGGCTTGAATGCTACCCTAAGCACCAAAGGCATGCCATTGCTTAACCCACCTAGTATACCTCCAGCATTGTTGGTTAAGGTTACAACCTTACCATCCTTTACTGTATAGGGGTCATTATGCTCAGAGCCTTTAAGCCTTACTGCAGTAAAGCCAGAACCAAACTCTACGCCTTTAACTGCAGGTATAGCAAATAGTGCCCTACTTATATCAGATTCTAGTGCACCAAATATAGGCTCCCCAAGCCCTATGGGCATATTCAATGTTATACACTCGATAACCCCTCCTAATGAGTCACCTTCTTGTCTAGCCTTTACTATACTCTCTTTCATGAGCATGGCAGCACTGCTATCTGGGCATCTAACCTCATTTGAGTACCTTAGAGCCCTAATATCATCTAAGGAGATATTATTCATGCTTATACCCCCTATCTCCTTTGTATAGGCAAGTATCTCTATACCTAATGTATATTTAAGTAACTTCTCTGCAACTGCACCAGCCATAACAAATGCTGCTGTAAGCCTGCCTGAGAACCTTCCACCTCCCCTATAATCATTGAAGCCTTTATATCTGATATATGCTGGGTAATCTGCATGCCCTGGCCTAGGAGTATTCTTTATCATATCATATGCCTTTGAGTCAATATCTTTATTCCATATTAGCATGCAGATAGGCGCTCCTGTAGTGTAACCATTGAATACCCCAGAGAGTATCTCAACCTTATCCTCTTCCTTCCTTTGAGTAGTGACTATTGATTGCCCAGGCCTCCTTAGATCTAACTTGCTCTGTATATCATTCTCTTGTAATGGCAGGCCTGCTGGGCAGCCATCCACTACCACACCTACACACCTACCATGGCTCTCACCAAAGGTTATCATCATGAACCTTTCTCCTAGTACATTACCTAGCATGATGCATTAGAACCAGAAGATAAATATATTTTTACCATTACCATAATTCATAGTATTACTTTATCCATGCTGACTCTCTCCCCGTATCTGTTAAGGTGTATGAGATTGTTAATATCTACCCTCTCATACTTTGGTGGTCTCTCTGCTGGATAGCCTATAGGTATTATGCCTATAGGTTTAACATGCTTGGGCAGAGCAAGTATCTCTGCTACCTTATTATCATCAAATGCCCCTACAAAGCATGCGCCTAGTGAGAGATCTCTAGCAGTAAGAAGTATCAGGAGCGATGCGAACGCTGCATCTACTATACTGTAAAACCTTCTGCCTCTCTCACCATACCTTGATGCTGATCTCTCCGTATCTGCACATACTACTATAACTACAGGGGCTTCTGCTACGAACATCTGCTTTACTGCAGCCTCAGCAAGCCTCTGCTTAATTTTGTTGTCGGTAACTACTACGAACTCCCATGGTTGTAGGTGCCCTGCACTTGGTGCTCTTACAGCATTACTTAGTATTTTAATTAGATGATCATGCTCTATTGGCTTATCCTTGAACCTTCTCACCATACCTCTCTTCCTAACTAACTCCGAGAATTCCATATCTTTGGTATTAATGCTAGATTATAAAAGATATTTCTTCCGAAAAACGTAAATAATGGTTGCGCATAATATTCTATGGATATGGTCAGCATAGCAATATCTAATAGACTCAGTAAGATAGGAGTTGGTACACTTGCTGGAGGCATAGCACTACTAATGTACTACGCTGTTAATGTAGCAGGTATTGTGAATATACTACCTGAGCTTAATCTACCAATAGCTATTACAGGTATAGCATTAACCTGTGCAGGTATAGCATTAACTGTATTGAGTAGAAGAGCGGGCGTAGAGGCAAAGAAGACGCAATAAAGTAGAGAGAATAAAATAAATATTTTATATTTCTTTGGTCCAAAGTGCTAAAGCCCTACTCCATCCCTTAGATACCTCATACCATATGATAGCACAGGTCTTCCCATCCCTCTCACCAAGCTCTATATACTGTGATTTTATATCAGCACCAGATGCTAGGCATGAGATATCGGAGTACTGCTGCTGATAATTTAGATATAGACTGCTTGGATCCATCATCTTTATACTCCCTTGCTTCTCTAAACTTGCAAGTTCCTTGTATAATGCTAGTAGTGCATTAACATCATCCTTATCATTAACCAGCATGTAAAATGCAAAGTCATCTACCAGTGACTCTTCCCTACTACCAGTGTTTACATCTGCTATCCTTATTAGAGCATGCCCAAGTTCATGGTAGAGTATAAACTTGGTATATACCCTCAATGCAGAGTCCTTATTGCTTATATTATCTTGATTGTAAAGATCTATAACTTGCCTCAGTATATCTATGCTCTCTGTGCAGAAGCCTATCTTAGATACCTTGCCAGACTCAACGTAATACTCTGCATATGCAGCATAATCAACATCACCACAGGAATAGACCTCTACTGGTATATCGTATGGGAACTTGAACCTGTTATTTATTGATGTTATTATAGGATCTATCAGTGTCTTGTAATCTTCATAACCGTTAGCATAAGAGGTTACCAGATCCCCTCTATCCTCTCTATATGTATAGCCACGTAACTCCTCCTCTAACTGCTTCACCCTCTCACTAATTATGCTATACTGCTGCCTTATCCTACTTAACTCAGCCTTAGCATCATCTAACTCATCTTTAGCAATACCTAACTCTAATCTAGTATTATCTAACTCATGCTGTGTATTAATCAATCTAACCCTAGTTGAGTCTAACTCGCTCTTTGTAATGTTTAACTCCTCCTTAGTAAACTCCAACTCCTTGCTTATCTTGCTTAACTCAACTCTACTCTTCTCTAACTCGCTCTTTGTAATGTTTAACTCCTCCTTAGTATTATTCAGCTCAGCATTACTCTTCTCAAGCTCTACCTTTGTTCTATCAAGTTCCTTACCCTTGCTGTTAAGTTCAGCCTCGAGCCTTGCATTATCCTGAGTTACTATACTCAACTCCTGCTCTAACGAGCTGGCCTTAAAGAATACAGATAAGGCAACCACTCCTAGCACTGCTATTGGTATTATGAGTACTATACTCTTATTCATTGTTAATATTACACTAACTTTGCAGATAAGGTTTTGTAAATACTCTATCTTATAAATAGTGTATTAAATGCCCTTACCTGCTTATCATACTCATACTTGCACCTCTCTGCTCTATCATTAAGCATCTCTTTATACATACTATAGGCATTATTATCCTTACCATATGCAAGGCATAGCATATCATAGTAAGTCTGTGCAAAGAGCATATGCTCATCCCAGTATGCTACATTAGAACTTACATACCTATCCTCCCTAACTGTATCGTAGAACTTTATAACATGATGTATCCCTTTATCATTGCTATTAAGCATCATGAGTATCGCAAATGTATCTGCTGCTGACTCCTCTCTCCCTATTATGGGTAGGTTGTAGGCATCTATTAGTGCATGAGCAACCTCATGATATAATATAAACCTTATATTTGCATCTACTATCTCTAACCTCTCAGCATCATCACCACTTACCTTCTTAGCATAATCAGCAAAGTATTTGAGTGTTGAGTAACAGATAGTTATACTCTTCTCCTTGCTACTATAGTATGCAGCAACATTGCAACTACTAGAATCATCTATACTAATATTAACATCATATGGTAGAACAAAAATATCATTAAGCATGTATACATCATCCATAATTATATTGCTTAGCTCAGTATATGGATTGAGGATGAATCTATTAGCATTGCTTGCATTACTATATGACACACTAGCATTATCTCTAACATCTACTGATATACTATCTTGACCTAGCGTAATAGTGTTATCCTCTCTAACCTTCTCTCTCATCTCTCCTTGCTCCATACCATTACCCTTATACCTATAACTGTAGAGGTCTTTAAGTTCCATCAACTGGGATTCTAAGGCATCTACTTTGTTCTTTAGAAGACTATTCTCATACATAAGCATAGATACTTTATTCAGTATGCTATCATATCTGTTAAAGTTAGTAAGAAAGAAGAATAGTAATGGTATGGATATTGCTATTACTAGTAATGCATAATAGCCCTTATTATTATCCATCATAACTTTAAATAGTAATGGTTGATAAAATCTATTAGTAAGTATCTATAGTGACTGACTATTAATTTAAATATGTTTACTATTATGCTAGATCATGGTTAAGAGTGTAATAGCAGTATACTGCAATTATATAGATAAAGGGATTAACTCTATACCAGAGCATATAGTGAATAGACTTAATACTGCAGATAAACTATATAGAAGGCTTATAGCATCCTATGCTGATGAGTCATTAGTAAAGGTTATGCTCTTTGGTAGTAGGAATTCTATAGAAATGTGCAAGAGTGCTATAAATATGGATGCTAGCATGGAAGAGTGTAGCAATATAGCAGACATGACTAGTATAATAATGGATAATGTAATAAATGAGGGAGAGGATATTAGTAGTAAGAGGGTTTACTTCGTGCTATCAAATTGGCAATGGGTATATGTTGAACCACTGTTGAGGCTAAAGGATAGCAGTGTAAGGTTCTTCTTTGAGGGTGCCGTTGATGATAGAAACATGAAAGATATAAATGCAGAGAGAAGGTTAGAGAGTGTAGTCAAGATTAAGGGTAAGAGAGGTTTAAGTGCTCTTATAGATAAGGCTATGGGTACACTTGCTAGTGATATGAAGGGTTAGCAAAGGAAGAGTTTTAATACCATTCATATATACATGCCCTATGCTTGATCTTTATAACGTACTCAAGTTAGTTGAACAAGAGGTGCAGGAGATGCGTAAGAGACAAGAGCATGTAATAGCATCTTATCAGCAGCAGACTAGAGAGGAGATAGTTAAGAAGACAGTAATAGCTAGCGAGAGCATACTAGAGGCTGCAGAGAGAAAGGTTAAGGAGTTTAATGCATTGGAGCAGAGCAAGCCTTACATAGTTACTACAAATGCTCATACTCTCTACATAGGAGTTAAGAGGTTCATAGATGAGAGTTCATTGCATATAAGCATAGAGCCACTAATCTACCCATCCCAGTTTAACCTAAAGTTTGTATTCGATGAACCATGCATAGCCTTGCATAATATATCAGCAAGTACTGGTATAGTATCTATTAATAGGCATACAGTAATAAGGGCAGTGGATACAGTAAAGCAGGTATCAAGCAATGATATAGATGAGATAGTAAGGTTATGGCTTAACGATTATGATGAATCTGATGTAAAAAGGGTATTAAAGGGTATAGCAGCATTAAGGAGCATTGGTACTCTTGTAGAGTATCTCCTTACATCTGGTAAGCATACGAAGAAGAGTATCATATACCTATGCAATGACCATGATGATGAGCCTATGCATAAACATGATAGGATGCTGGCAAGGGATCAGGTTAGGGAAGTGATAAGGTATAGGTTAGGGGTTTAACATTGCTAAGATGCTATCTCATACTCTATACCTTGATCCTTTAGCATATGCATAAGCCTCTCAACATGCTCCCTATTCTCAGTCTCTAGGCTTAGTATAACCTTTGCATTACCTACATTAACATCACTGCCTAGCCTATCATGTATAACATCTACTATGTTAACCCTACTTGCTGCTATCGTATCGACTACCCTCTTAAACTCCCCTGGTCTATCTACCAACTGTACAGATATCCTTACAAGCCTGCCTATGCTAACTAAACCCTTATGCACTATCTGCCCCAGCAAGAACATATCCACATTACCACCACTAAGCACAACAGCAACATTCTTACCCTTTAACCTACCATTCCCATCATTAAGGAGATATGCTAAACCAACTGCGCCAGCAGGCTCAACTACAACCTTTGCCCTCTCCATGAGCAGGAACATAGCCTTAACTATCTGCTCATCATCAACCAATACTATATCATCAATATACTCCTTCATTATCGCGAGAGTCAGCTCTCCAGGCCTCTTTACAGATATACCATCTGCTATAGTTGAGCCATTGCTAACCTCAACTACTCTATTCATTGCAAGTGACTCTTTAACTGCTGAGAATGCCTTGCTCTGCACACCTATTATCTTTACATCTGGCTTCTTGCTCTTAACAGCCACTGCAATCCCTGATGCTAAGCCTCCCCCACCAACTGGCACTATTACAGCATCAACCTTAGGTAGGTCCTCTAGTATCTCAAGTCCTATTGTACCTTGCCCCGCTATTACATGCTCATCATCGAATGCATGGACAAATACCTTACCTTCACTCCCTGCTATCTGTATAGCCTTCTCCCATGCATTATCGTATAGAATGCCATGGAAGATAACATGTGCACCATAAGCCCTTGTTGCTGATACCTTTGCTGGTGATGCATTAATGGGCATAATAACCGTGCATCCTATATTAAGTATCTTGCTTGCATATGCTAAGCCTTGTGCATGATTTCCTGCAGATGCTGTTACAACTCCCCTTGCTCTTTGCTCGCTGCTAAGCGAGTGTAACTTAACATAGGCACCCCTAACCTTAAACGAACCAGTCTTCTGGAAGCACTCCATCTTAAGGTATACATTACAGTTTGATAGCATGCTGAATGTATTTGAGTAATCTAATGGTGTTCTATGCACTACACCATTGAGCACCCTACTAGCCTTTACTACATCATCGTATGTAAGCATGTTAAGAGCATTAATAATCCTCTATAATAATCTTCATGCTTTAAATAATTATTTTTACATAATACTAGTGATGAAGAGGATACTCTTCTTTACCAGCCCAATAGGGTTAGGGCATGCAAGTAGGGATGTAGCAATTGCATCAATGCTTAAGGATATATATGATAAGGTAGATGTAACATTCATTACAAGTAAGAATGCGGCAAGGCATATAGCTGAGCATGGGTTCAATGCACTTAGCATATATAGGGCAAAGAGTATAGATGCAGATGATAGAGGTTACTTTAAGCATAGACTGTTATGGCTTATAGATTACATACTATACTATAGGGACTGTAAGGTCAAGGCTAGCAAGGTTATAGATGAGTATAAACCAGATCTAGTAATATCTGATGAGGACTTTGCTAGCATAGCAGTAGCAAGTAGAAGAGGTATAAAGAGTATTTTAATAACAGATGTCTTTGAGAGCAGGTTCTTGAATGGTATTACTGCAAAGATAGAGAGGGCTCTTAACAATGCATTAATGAGTATAATCAAGAGTGCTGATCTTGTTCTTGTGCCTATGCATGGGCAAGATCATGATAATGTAATATACATAGGACCTATAGTTAGAAGTACAGATAAGAGTAGGGAAGAGTTAAGGGAAATATTTAGCTTCAGTAATAACGAGAAGATAGTTACTGTAAGTGTAGGAGGCACTACATCAGGCAAGTTCCTTATAGATGCTGCATTAAAAGCCTATAGGAAGGTTAAGGATATATATGAAGAGCAGAGTAAAGAGAGGCTTGTGCTTGTAATAGTAACTGGTCCATCCTTAGATTACAATCCTAATGGTTATAATGATGTGAGAGTATATAAATACATAAGCAACATGCATGAATTGATATATGCTAGTGATCTGCTAATCTCTCTTGCAGGTAGATCTACAATAGATGAGGCAGTAGCATATAATACGCCAGCAGTATTCATACCTATAAAGGGTCACTTTGAGCAAGAAGCCAATGCTAGGGAGCATGGATTCTCATACTCCGATATTGAGAGACTTGATCATCTAATGCTTGAATACCTTAAGAAGAGGAGAATATATAATAACAACAGTTATTATGCAAGAGAAAGGTTGCTAAAATGCATCAATACCCTGCTTCAAGTATAGGCAAAAGTATTAATCTACTATTATCGTAAATTATATCATGCAGGCTAAGGCATGGCAGAAGAGGGATATGGGTATAACTCTAAGGCTAGTGCTATGCTTTGCTATACTATCAATCTTATACCTTATCTTCCTATCATTCCTAGCATACCTTGGAGTAGGCTTCATACCCCTAGTCTTCATAGGTGCATTCCTAGTAATACTACAATTCCTTATATCTGATAAGATAGTTCTATGGAGCACTGGTGCAAAGGTTGTTAGTGAGTATGAATATCCAAGGTTACATGCAATAGTTGATAGGTTGATAATAAGAGCAGGTTTACCTAAACCTAAGGTTGCTGTTATACATACAAGTATACCAAATGCCTTTGCTACTGGGAAAGGTTACAGGAGTGCTGTAGTAGCAGTAACAACTGGACTTATGAGTATGCTTGATGATGAGGAGTTGGAGGGTGTTATAGCACATGAACTTGCACATATAAAGAACAGAGATATGCTTGCCATAACACTTGCAAGCATATTCTCCACTGTAGCATGGTACATGATGCACTGGGGCTGGTATGGTGCATATGGCAGGAGTAGGGATCAGGCTAGTGGTGCTCTACTAGCAATACTCATAGCAGTGATAACATGGTTTGTAAGCTTCCTTCTAATAAGGGCTATCTCAAGGTATAGGGAGTTCATAGCAGATAGGGATGGAGCCCTGCTTACAGGGAAGCCATCCAAACTTGCTAATGCATTAAGGAAGATAAGTGGTATGATGAACAGGATACCAGAGAGGGATCTAAGGGAAGTTGAGGCTATGAATGCATTCTTCATAGTGCCAGCACTATCTGGTGATACCTTAAGCAATCTATTCTCTACACACCCACCAGTGCAGGAGAGGATTAGAAGGCTTATGGAGCTAGAGGCTGCGATGCATACTTGATATTCAAGAAAGATAGTAGAAGGGAAGGATACGGGAGTATATTTAGATTAACCACTGCATTCATAACACTTAGTCTTAGGCTTAAGGTTGAGTTCAAGAACCTTAGTGCCATATGCATCAAAGAGGCCTCAGGAGGGTTCAGCGATGCTCTAGACTCTGTTAAAGGCTTCCTCTCTATTAGCAGAGAGGTATCATACAATATAAAAAAGGATAGGTATGGCTATATATGGATAGTAATAGAGGGAAGTGTAGAGGATACTGTAGCAGCAATAGATGCTGTAGCAAATACATTCATAGAATATGGTTTTGAGAGGCAGATACTTGCTGGAGTGTTCGCATTCAACCACAAGTGTAAGAAGCTCTACCTTATATACAACTACAAGGATAAGAGGTTCTACCCATTTGCACCAACAGATAGCAAGGAGAGGGATAATGACCTTGAGATGCTCGTATACTCTATAGCAAATGATGAGTTAAGTATGGAAAGCGATATAAGCAAGTGGTATCCTATATGGGATATGCCATTATGAGATTAATTAAATTGTCTTAATCCAGTAGACCCTCTGGTATTATACCCTCGCCCTTGAATATATCTCTAGCCTTATCTATGCTTATATCGGTAGGGGGTATTATTATATCAGATGCAATTACAGATTCATCCTTGACCTTCTTACCCTTGCTCTTAACCAATATACGCATACCTGCTATAACCTCCTTCACTGAATCCTCATCCACAATCTCATCCTTGAGCATCCTAACAAGTCTGTTATCTAGAGAGTTCAACTCCTTCATAACATCCTCACTTACATAGTATTGGGCATCATGTATCAACCTAACTATAAACCTCTTGCTTCTATCCTTACCCATCAATCAACTACCTCCTTGACCTCTTCCTCCTCAGCCTTACCTTTCTCCTTATCCTTACCCTTCCTCTTAGCACTAACCTCTCTTTTCAACATCCCCAACTCATTCTCTACAGAACTCTTTATCATAGCATCCTCCAACTCCTTCTCTATCATATCTTTGTTTGTGGTGTAATCCGTTAGCACGCCAGTATCTATAAGCTCATCCAATGCAAGAGCCTTTGACTTCATCCTCTCAGTCTTCTCCTCTGCCCTCTGTATAGCATAGCCTATATCAATCATCTCCTCACTTATCCCTGTTACACTCTCCTTTATCTTAACCTCCGCCTCTGCTGCTGTATACTTTGCCTTTATAACCTCCTTCTGTAACTTGAACTGCTCTACCTTTACACTTAACCTCTTTGTCAACTCCTCAAGCCTTAACTGCTCCTTCTCAATCTCCTTTAGTTGCTTCTCAACATCTAGCAGTTGCTGTATGTTAACATTCTTCCTCTCTAATGCTAACCTTGCAAGATCCTCTCTACCCATCTCTAAAGCACTCCTTGCCTGCTCCTCTAACCTATATATGTTATCCTTGAGCTTTGCCTTCTGCATCTCTAACCTCTTCTTTGCGGCAACAACCTCAGCAACATTCTGCCTTAACTTTGTTAGCATCTCTAACTGCTTTTGATAGGAGTAGTCTAAGGCCTCTCTAGGATCCTCAAACCTATCAAGTAACTTGTTAACCTTCTGCTTTACCAGTGAGGACATCCTCTTCACTAAACCCATATTTAGATTAGTGTAAGAGTTAATTATAAAGTTTGCATTATATAGCCTATAATATACGATAGGTTATCTAAAAAGATAGCAGATAAAAAATTAAAATATGAGAATAAAAGATATGATCTTAATTAACTAATTAATTCCTACTACCCTTTCTCCTGCCTATAAGGCTATATACTGCAAATGATGCTAAAGATGCCATACCTACAGATATTACTCCAAGCATTGACTCTGGCATTACCATGAAATGCTCAGGATCTCCACTTCCACCTCCAGCATTGTATACAAGGAAGGTAGTCTCCCTCTCTGTTATAAGTTCATCACTGCTAGAGTAGAATAATGCCTTTACCTTCCATTTACCACTCATATCTGGTGCATTTAAGTTACTGAACCATGCATTAAACTCCTTGCAGTTTATGCAATCAGAGGGTAATGGTGAGTATGTTGGGGTATGGCTGCTTGTAATTGTAATACTTGAATATGCACTGCTTTCATCTGGACGTATGAGTATGCATTCTACATATGCTACCTCCTCTATATTAGTTAATGCTATACACTCTACTGGTAGGGCAACATACTTTATAGAAGGATATGTGAATAACCATGCATCCCCATTAACCTGTGTATCATCTACCTTATTACTACTACCATTACTCTCACTATTACCATTGTTGTTAATAGTATTATCCTCATTATTGGTATTATTATCTTCAGTATTTAGGGATTCGCTTACATTACCACCAGTATTAAATGGAGTTACTGTATTATTGGTATCAACCTTATCGTTATTATTACTGATATCATCATTATTTATATAGTTGCTATTGACAATACCTGGAGTTGTATTATTTATGTTATAGTTGCCTAGTAGTAGCAGTAGTAGCAGTGCTAATGTAGTTATTGTACCGTTTACCATCTCACCAAATCTGTCCATAAAATATCAATCTGTAACGTATTATTAAAAGGAGTATGTTACTTGAATACTATAATGAATGATATATAATAGATGTTATATAACTTTTATATGGTGAATGAATTATCAACTGATTAATACAGGATTAATCCATACTTGCATTTAACTTCATTTTGCAAGAAAACATAGTATCTACATAGCTCTAACATATCGTTACTATGAAGATTGCGTAGCCATAGTAAGTATATAACATGTCAAGCACATATGTAGTAAGGGAAAGATTTATTATTATCCATACTAATGTATAGTTATGGCCTTGAATACTACAATTGGAGAGAATATAAGTGTATTAACCAAGAAATTAGGATTATCATCTTTTGAGGCAAAGGCATACGCATGCTTATTCATAAAAACAGGCGGCTTAACAGCAAAGGAGGTAGCAAAGTATGCAAATATACCTTTAGGTAGGGTTTATGATGTTATGAACTCATTAGAGAGCAAGAGACTTATCAGGGTAGATAGGTTAAGCAACCCTATAAAATACTATCTTAATGATCCTAAGAGCCTTAGAATGCTTCTTGATAAGAAGAGGGAGGTTTTGTTGAAGGAGTTGGAGGCATATGAATCCCTTATAGAAGAGATCTGTATGCACTATAATGAATTAAGTATCAATTGCAGTAATAAGTATGCTGAATGGCACATATATGATATAACAGATACAAAAGCATTCTATGATAGTATTCTACCAGCAATGATAAGGCATACAAACAAGGAGGTTATGATAGTAGGTAACAATCTTTTAAGTACTTTAAGTAAAAACTTCTTTTACGAGGTTATTAAAGGCATAAATAGGAATGTTAGATTCATGGGTATAACAAGTTATAATAGTATAGATGCATTTCTAAAGCTAAGCAATGATGAATTGCTAGAGAGGAAGAGTACAATAGTAAAGATTATCCAATCATGCAATGGCTCCAATATGTTAGAGATAAGGGTTAACGATAACCTTAACGTAACCCCATTTGGAGTCTTTGATAGAAAGAGGGTAGGTTTTGCTGTACCATCCCCATTAACTGGGGAGTACATAGTTATGATAGATACTGATAAAGGTAGTGTGGTTGATGAGTTCTATGCTATATTCAAAAATATGTGGAATACTGCAGAGTATCTAGATCTTACTGCGTTACTCTAATGCTATTATATTTATTTACGTTATAGATGCAATTATTATAATACCTCTAATCAGTATATATAGTAGCATTATACACTTGTAACACTCAACATCTTTACCTACAGTAACACATCTATATGCATGGAATGAGAGTATAAAGCCTAATGGAGCTAGCAATAGAAACATACCATTACCCTCTACCTGTATAATATAATATACTAATGGTAATGCAAATACTGTATAAAGTGCAGTGAACTCTAACGCTATTGCCTTACCCCTACCTATTACTACTGGTATTGTCCTTACACCATACTTAATATCTCCTACCATATCCCTGTAATCCTTGCTTATGCTAGCAAAGAAGTCAAATGCTGTAAGCATGACAAGTATATGCACAGGTGCATAGTATATGGGCTTGATAACAAGCCATCCAAGGAGAAAGTTCAATGTACCATATCCTACTGCAATAGATAGGTTTGAGAGTACGAACCTGTCCTTGAGTCTGAATGGGTATACTGAATATGCTAAACCTAGGGATACTGCCATGCAAGTTAATGCAAAGAATGTTGTATTAACAGATGCCGCCAATGTTATAGTTGTAATGTATAGCAGTGCTACTATAGAGTAACTTTCCTTAAGACTTATCAGACCTGATGGGATAGGCCTATCTGGCTTGTTTATTCTATCTGTATCAACATCTGTGCACTGGTTTAATGCATTTGTAGCCATCAATCCAAGGCATGTAGATGCCAATGCATAGGGTATAGATGGATGCGCTATGAACCCGCTTTCGTATACATACCCTGTCATGAAGGCTAGCAAATTGCCTATCTGATCTTCAGGCTTTATAAGGCGGACAAAGGCTTTTATATACCTATACATATAATTTATCTTTTATAATGATGTTAAAAAAGTCTTCTGTTCCCTTCATTGAGAGAATTCTCTAGATAAAGAATATAATTTCTACCTATTAGTAGTAATACAAATTACCTCATGATAAAGTAACTGTCATAACTCTCTAGGCTGATCATCCCTAGCAATTCCTTGTAGATGCTTAAAAACCTTAACCCTTTCTCTGTTGTGAGATACTCTTTACCACTACCGCTAGAGCATGCTACAAGTCCATTATCAAGTAGTAACCTAAGGTATTTAGTAGCAGTCCTTGTATCAAGCCTTGCTTTATACATAAGTTCCGTTAAACCTCTACTCTCTATAAGGCTCTCTAATATGAATGCTATTATACTTAGCCTGTCTCTTTTATTGCGCATAATATGTATTTTATTACATGAAAGAAATAATTTACTTAAACCAACCAACTATAGGTTAAAACCATATTTCATTACATGTAAAGGTTACTTTTATGTAGATATAATACTAACTACAACAATATATAATCTGTTAGTATTATGGAATGTATGAGTAGGGTAGTAGTAAGTATAATAAGGAATCTACTTAACTTTATGCAGGTATACAGGGTTTATGAGTGGTATCTAAACAAGCAGTTAGATCCTAGCAGGATGCCTAGGCATATAGGCATAATAATGGATGGTAACAGAAGATGGGCTAGTAACTACATGATGGATAGATTTAATGGATACAAGGTAGGGGCTAGAAAGGTGTATGATGTTGTTAACTGGTGTATAGATATGAACATAAGGCAAGTAACATTATACGTATTATCAACTGAGAACCTTAAGAGAAAGAAGGAAGATCTTGACGCTGTTCTTAAAGTGCTCGAGGATAGGTTAGACTCACTATACTACGATAAGAGAGTTTATGAAAAGAGGATGAGGATAAAGGCTATAGGTAGGGTTGATGTATTACCAGAGAATATAAGGCATCTTATAAATAGGTTAGAGGAGGCTACAAAAGAGCATGATAACTACTATATAATATTAGCAGTAGCATATGGAGGAAGAGGAGAGATAGTTGAGAGTATAAGAAGTATAGCTTATAAGGTTAAAGAAGGTTTATTAAAGCCAGAGGAGATAGATGAGAAGGTTATAGAGGAGCATCTATACACTAAAGATCTACCCTACCAAGAACCTGACCTTATAATAAGGACATCTGGTGAGGTTAGACTAAGTGGGTTCTTGCTATGGCAATCAGCATATAGCGAGCTTGTATTTATAGATATACCATGGCCAGAGTTTAGGAGGATAGACTTGCTTAGGGCAGTAAGAACATACCAGTCAAGAAAGAGGCGCTTTGGTCTATGATCTAGTGTAATTATCATTAACAAAATGGTTACCTCTTACTTACCATAACAGTATTTAATTATCTAGCAAGCAAGGAGTAAAGAAAGGTTATGAGTCTTGTAGTTATATTAGGGATAATATACATACCATTACTACAACAGTTTGATACTTCTCTTATAATAGATGCTGCCAAGGCTCTGATGCCTCTAACCTTTACCATAGTAATAGGTATAGGATTC
Organism: uncultured Nitrosopumilales archaeon; assembly: GCA_964475945.1. Taxonomy (GTDB): domain Archaea; phylum Thermoproteota; class Nitrososphaeria; order Nitrososphaerales; family Nitrosocaldaceae; genus JBBIQH01. The sequence goes on from CAYYYF010000001.1 coordinate 48,384, forward strand.
ATACAAGGAGCAATAGTTGGTAGCGCAGTAGTAGAGAGGTTCCCTAGACTAACCTTCCATGCTAGACTTGCATCCTTGTTGCTATTTGCACTATTTGCATCAAATGCTGTTATAAATGTGATAAGGTTTACACATCCAAACAAACTACATCTGCCTTTAGTATTTAATAATAATGCTGGATTTACCTTAAGCAAGGTAATAGATGTAAGCAACCCTTTAACACTGCTAACCTTATCAATAACCATACTCATGTTTGCTATATTCAGCATGATAAGGGTTAGGGACTATAAGAGATACTTCTTGCTTATAATAAGCATAGTTATGGCATTTGTAACATCAGCACTTGTATTCTCTGATTATCAGCCATCTGCATTTGAGGTTCTGCTATACTCATTATACCAAGCAGGTATAGTTGGTGGTGCTGTAATGGGTACAAGGATGCAGTTGGGTAATAGGGAGTTAAGGTTTAGATACTTGAGACAGAGATGGATAGGGGAGGATGAGTGGTAGTAATTTATTCAATATATAGTATATAGTTATAATATTATAACCCTCCTTCCCTCTATCCTTAACCTATTCTCAGCAAAGAACTTAACCGCAAGGGGATATATCTCATGCTCCTTCTCAAGTATCCTTGCTGCTAAAGTATCTACAGTATCATCATCCCTAACCTCAACTGCTCTCTGCAGTATTATAGGACCAGTATCGACACCCTCATCAACAAAATGTACAGTGCATCCTGTAACCTTCACACCATACTCCAATGCCTGTCTCTGAGCATTCAAGCCAGGGAAGGATGGCAATAGAGATGGGTGTATATTCATTATCCTATACCTATACATGGTAACGAACTCCCTGCTTAGTATACGCATGAACCCTGCTAGGCATACTAGCCCATTATCTGGTCTTACATCATATTCCTGCAAGCACTGCACTATTCTCTTATCGTAATCCCAATCTCTACCCTTCTTACCCTCATCATCTATAACTATTGTAGGAACACTATACTGCCTTGCTATATCTAATGCTCTAGCATTTGGTTTATTGCTTACAACAACCTTGGGCTCAACGTTACTTATAAACCCTGATCTTATACCCTTGAGTATAGCCTCCATATTGCTTCCTCTACCAGATACAAGTATGGCTAGATTAACTACCATGTATGTGCAAGAGGATATTAGGTATTAAAATCATACTCTCTCGGCTGCATATTACATGCTATAAATGCATCCTTAACCAACTCAACTGCCAATGATATATTGCTATAATGCATTAAGTAAAGGTGTGATAAGCATCTACAATCTGATGAGCCGAAGCCCTTTACATAGTTAATGCTCCTCTCTGCTATACTCTTGCTTATAGTGCATTCATACCCCTTGCACTCTGCATAAACAACATACCTTACCCTTGCATTATCATTTAGAGTAAGGTAGTCTATATGCCAATGAACCTTCTTGCTCCTCCTTAAATGCCTACCTATCCTATGCTGCAATGATTTTGATGCTGAGCCTACATATGCATATATACCATCAAGGTGTATTGTTCCAAGGGAGCCTACTCTAATACTTAAATCTCTTGCCTCTATAATCAATGTATAGATACCATGCATAGGGAAATCTTAATAATTATAATATAATTATAATGTTCTGTATGCAACTTAACATATACCTTAACAATGGTATCGTGATCAAGTATAAGGATAGGGTAATCCTGCTTGATCCTACAAAATATGCTAAGAGTGATATAACATTTCTATCACATGCACATACAGATCACATCTTCTCCCCTAACTCTCATGCGAGTAAGGTATTGGCATCTAAGGAGACCTTAAGGATAGCAAGGGCAAGGGGCTACCATTACAGTAATACAATGGGTATAGATGAGGCTAATGCTGAAGGCTTGGAGATGATAGACTCTGGACATGTTCTAGGCTCTAAAGCACTACTTATAGATGATAAGATACTCTATACAGGGGATGTATGCACTAGGGATAGGGCATTCCTCAAGGGTGCAAGGCTACCTAGATGCAGGGTACTGATAGTAGAGAGCACCTATGGTATAAAGTATTACAGATTCCCTAGCATAGATGATGTTATGCATAGAGCAAATACTATCATAGCAGATCTATACTCTAAATGTTTACCGGTCATACTCATGGGTTACCCATTAGGAAAGGCACAGATAATAACCAGTATATTCAAGCACTGGGCACCTATGTATATACATGAGCAAGTACTTAAGATAAACAAGGTTTATGAGGAGTTGGGTGTAGACCTTGCTTCCAATGCATTACCATATCCATGCAAAGATAATAGTATACTTGATAGAAGGCCATGGGTTATGATAGCCCCGAAGCAGAGCAATGACTCTACATTCATAAGATATATGAAGAAGCGTTACAATGCAGTAACGGTAGCATTCACAGGTTGGGCTGTAGCAAATAGGCATATGAGGCATGATTACACTCTACCTTTGAGTGACCACTGCGATTTTACTGAACTGGTTAGTCTTGTAAGGTCATGTAACCCTGAGAAGGTTTATACATTCCATGGCTTTGCTGATGAGTTCGCCTCTTACCTTAGGAGCATAGGTTACGATGCTGAGCCGATAGATGGTAAAGGTGAATATACTACGCTTACTCATTATATTTAGCAATACATTTAACTAGTTAGGCTAGATGCTAAAGTAGGATGATAAGGAATGCAAAGGATATCTATGATGTGAAGGACGATGAGCATATCCTCTCTAGGCTAGATGATACTGTAAGCATGTGGTTTAAGAAGAGGTTTAGATCCCTAACCCCTCCTCAAAGATACTCAATACTAAGCATACTCGATGGTTACAATACACTGGTAGCAAGCCCTACAGGCTCTGGTAAGACGCTGAGTGCATTCCTTAGCATAATAAGCGAGCTTGTTATGCTTGCAAAGAAGGGTATGCTTGAGGATAAGGTATACTGCATATATATAAGCCCATTACGCTCACTCAACAACGATATAGCAAAGAACCTGAAGATGCCACTTGAGGAATTATCTCAGATGGATGAATCTGCAGGGAAGATAAGGGTAGGGGTTAGGACAGGTGATACCTTGCAGAGTGAGAGGGCAAGGATGCTTAAAAAACCTCCACATATACTTATAACTACGCCAGAGAGTATCGCTATAGTATTATGTGCACCAAAGTTCAGGGAGAAGCTCAAGGGTGTAAGATGGGTTATAGTAGATGAGATACATGAGTTATGCTCTAGCAAGAGAGGTGTGCATCTAAGCCTAAGCCTTGAGAGGTTACATGAGTTATCCTCTAGCAAGGGGTTCATAAGGATTGGGCTCAGTGCTACCCTGCATCCATTGGATGAGGTAGCAAGGTTCCTGGTAGGTTATGAGAATGGTGTTGAGAGGGATTGCGTAATAGTTGATGCTAGGTTCGTCAAACCAATGAGTCTAATAACATTATCACCACTTAAAGATATAGTACATGCAAAGGCTGATGAGTTGAATAAGCGCATGTACAATCTTATAAAGAGGATAATAAAGAAGCATAAGACAACGCTTATCTTTACAAACACACGCTCTGGCACTGAGAGGGTAGTATACCATCTATCAAAGATGAATGTAGTTGATGCAGATGAGTTGGCAGCGCATCATAGCTCATTATCAAGGGAGATAAGGCTTGATGTTGAGGATAGGTTAAAGAATGGGAAAATGAAGGTTGTTGTTACAAGCACTAGCCTAGAGTTAGGGATAGATATAGGTAGCATAGATGCTGTTATACAGATAGGTTCACCAAAGTCAATAGCAAGGTGCCTGCAGAGGGTAGGTAGATCTGGGCACTCACTTGAGTTAGAGTCTAAGGGCTACCTTATAGCAATGGATAATGATGATCTTGTAGAGGATGCTGTGATGTGCATGAATGCTATGCAAGGGAAGATAGATAGTGTGCATATACCAAGGAATGCCCTTGATGTGCTTGCTCAGCATATCCTTGGCATGGCAATAGAGAGGAAGCATAAGGTTGATGAGGCATACAAAATAGTTAGGAGGAGTTACTGCTACAGAGACTTAAGCATAGACAAGTTCAAGCAAGTGTTAAGGTATCTAGCAGGTATGTATAAAGGTTTAGAGAGTAATAAAGTATATGGTAAGATATGGTACGATGAGGGTAGTGAGGAGTTTGGGAAGAGAGGATTAGCAGCAAGGATGATATATGCTACAAACATAGGCACAATACCTGATGAGGTTGCTGTTAAGGTATATACTAGGGATGGTAAATGGGTTGGTAGCATAGAGGAGGAGTTCCTTGAGCGTTTAAGCCCAGGGGATATATTTGTGCTTGGGGGTAAGACATATGAGTTCATATCAAGCAAAGGCCTAACAGCAATAGTTAGGAGTGCAGAGGGCTTAAAACCTACAATACCGAGTTGGTTCAGTGAGATGCTGCCATTAAGCTTTGATCTTGGTGAGGAGATAGCAAGGTTAAGAGGCTTGATACTCTCTATGCTTGATAAGGGTAAGAAGAGCAGCATTGCAAAGATGATAAAAGATAGGTTATATACGGATGATAATGCAGCAGATGCAATACTTGCATATATGTATGCTGAGTATAGGTTCTTAAAGTTCCTAGGCTTGGATATGAGCAAGGATCATCCTAGCGATAAGAACCTGCTTATAGAGTACTGTATAGATGAGCAGGGTAAGAGGAATATAATATTCCATACGGTATTTGGTAGAAGGGTTAACGATGCATTAGCAAGGGCATATGCACAGGTAGCAAAGGCTATGCTTAGGAAGAATATTGCTATATCTGTTACAGATACTGCATTCATGCTTATGCTAGGCTATGATGATATAGATGTTAAGGAGTTACTATCAAGGGTTAACTCAGGTAACATTAGAATACTATTACTTGAGGCTATAAGGAATACTGAGATGGTCAAGACTAGGTTTAGGCATTGTGCAGTAAGGGCGCTTATGGTGCTAAGGAGCTACAAGGGTTACGAGGTTACAGTTGCAAGGCAGCAGACCAATGCTGAGATACTTATGAGGCTATGCGAGAGGCTTGATAACTTCCCAGTACTAGAGGAGACTTACAGGGAGGTTATGGAGGATCTCATGGATGTTAATAGGGCAGAGTTTGTGCTCAAGGAGGTGGAGCAGGGTAAGAGAAGGTTCATAGTATGTAAGGCTAGCGATGTACCATCACCATTCAGTCACATGCTTATAGTATCTGGCTATAGCGATGTTGTGCTTATGGAGGATAGGAAGGAGATACTTGAGGCCCTACATGAGATGGTTATGAGGAAGGTAAATGCCAAGAGATAATAATTATATTATAAAGTTGTAAAGGTTATCCATGGTTAGAGTAGCACTGCTACAGTTAGAGGTTAAGGATAGCATAGATGAGGCTATGGAGCATGCTCTAGAACTCTTAAAGAAAGTAGGTTCTGCCAGATCAGATATAGTATGCTTACCAGAGCAGTGGTACCCTAAGCAACTTGATAACTTAGATGAACTTAAACCATTGCAGGATACTGCTATAGAGTATAACATGGTAATAGTTAGTGGTGCATTCTATAGGAGTATTGATGGTAGCATGTATATCTCATGCCCAGTAATAGGTAGTGATGGTAGAATAATGGGGGAGCAGTTCAAACTGCACCCATATGGTAAAGAGGTTAGTAATGTTAAGGCAGGAGATAGGCTCCTACTCTTTGAGCACAATGGTGTAAGGTTTGGAGTAGCCATATGCCATGATGTTGTATTCCCAGAGGTTGCAAGGGCACTAGCATTGAATAATGCAGATCTCATCTTCTTCCCATCAAGGATAATAAGCGAGGGTATAGAACCTTGGCATATCTACGTTAAGGCTAGAGCGTTAGAGAATAGAGTGTCATGCATAGCACCTAACCTATGCAGTGATAAGTTTGGTGGCATGAGCATAATAGTTGATTTAAGATATGATGAGGCTTTGGATATAGTGCTCCCAGATGTTGTTGTAGCATCTGGAGGGGAGCATGTTGTAATAAGTGATATAGATATAGAAGCAAGTAGGAGGATAAGGAGCATTAGGATGAGTGAGTTAAGGAGTGATTACTTAAGATTGGTAAAAATTATATGGGTAAATAAATAGAAATTAATTAAAAATAAGATGGATGCTATTACTCTACTCCTTTGAATACCCTTATCCTCTCTATTAACTCATCCAACTCTATACCCTCTGGATACTCTATGCCATATGCCTTATTATCAACTATCTTGTATACTCCATCCTTTATATACACTCTAGAGTAAAGGTAATACTCTGCAACATTCTCATGCTCCTTATCCTCAGATCCTTGTAAAAACTCTTCTTTGGTACCATACTTGATGAAGTAAAGGCATACCTTATCCTCTCCAATACATCCCTTTATATCATCTATATCCCAAACGTAGAATGTAATCTCCTTCTCTTTATAATCTGGTATTGCCATATCTATCTCTACAGTTACATTCCTACTAGTTAGATACTTATAGTCCTCATCTTCAGAAGATACAGTCTTCTCTATGCTCTTAACCTTACCTATCACTGCATAAGCTGAGTTGATTGCTATATCCTTTATCCTCTCAGCCCTAGCCTTCTCTATTATACTTATAAGTTCATCAAGTTTGTAGCTACCAAAGTGTGGATTGTATGCAATATCATTGCTATCTATAGAGAACTTCTGTGAAGTGACAGATACCACGTAGCCATCCTCACCATCCCAATCACTATCTGAGTAACGGAGGAATAATAATACCCTCTCACCTTCCTTGAGTTGCACTGATTGGTTGATGAGGGTCTTACCATCACCGAAAGTCTTTATAGTTATCCTCTTATCCTTGTAATTGCCTGTCAATTCCTTCTCTATATCTACATACATTGTGGCAGTAGCCTTCTTAATCTTACCGTTATCAAAGTGCTCTACCCCAAGAGTACTACCAACTTTACCTAATACTATTACATCTGATGTTCTAGCCATCTCTTCTAAGGTGATTGGTATCTCAGAAAAGGTAACATATGCTGGTCCACGTTCAAATATACCTGTGCTAGTAATGAAGCTAAGGATAAGATACACACCAACTGCTATACCTATACCTGCAACTATTGTCTTTACCTTTACCATTGCTATCACCTATATATACTACTTAACTCATTACTATCGTATGATTTTACACCATTCCATATATTACAATCATACCCACCATACATTGTACTGCTAGGATTTGTCCACCATACATCATTAAACATTACGTAATGTCCAAACTCATGTCTCGCAACGTAATCTAGTGTGTAAGGCTGACCAGTACATCTTCCATAACTAACAAACTTATAACCACGGTTTATCTCCATATCAGTATCAACAAGATAGCCTCCTTGTTGATTATAAATTACTCTTGCTAACCATGATGCACTAGGAGCATAACCACTTGTTATCCAATTGTTACAGTTATTACCGCTAACCTTATTTATTGTGAATATTGATGGCTGATCATTCCAGTCATTCCTTGCTTGGTCTATCTCACTCGCAACTACACTATATCTGTTTGTATATCCGTTTATATTTATTAAAGAGAGGCTATAAGAGTCATAGCAAACATTTGTGTATGGTAATAACCATCTATAGCCACTGTAATGGTTAGCATATGCTATATTACTGCTAAGTACTGTTATTGCTGCAGCAGTAGTAATAATACTTATCCTCATAAGATAATTATGATGATTCCCATATATATAGGTCAAAAATATATCATCCGATAATACAAAATAATAATATTATATTACCTCTCCCTCTTACCCTCTATAAACTCTAGAAATGCTTGTTTAGCATCATTGTAAGGCATCTGCACTGGGGGATGCTTGAAGCAGTATGCTGATACACTTGTTAATGCACCACTAACCCCTCTATCTAATGCCACCTTTGTTGCCCTAATGGCATCTATCATAACACCAGCACTATTATATGCATCTATCACATTTAGTTTAACGTTTATCTCTAATGGCACATTACAGAAGTAACTCCCCTTTATGTATATGTAGCATACCTTCTCATTCTTAAGGAAGCCTACGTAATCGCTAGGTCCTATACGCATAGGCACGTCATAGGGTAGCATTGCCCTTACAGCACTAGCCTTGCTCTCCCTCTTATGCTCCAACCTATCCTCATCTAGCATGTTATAAAAGTCTGCATCACCTCCTATATTCAACTGGTATGTCTCCTCAACCTTTACACCTCTATCGACCAATAGCTTGATAAGGCTCTTATGGAGCACGGTTGCCCCTAGTTGGCTCATGACATCATCACCAGCAACAGGTAAGCCCTTACTTACAAACCTCTCCTCCCATCTCTTATCAGATGCTATAAAGACTGGCATTGCATTTATGAATGCTACACCAGCATTCAATGCCTGCTCAGCATAATACATAGTGCCCTTTACACTACCTACTGGAAGGTAGTTTATCAGGATATCAGCCTTGCTCTCTTTAAGCCTCTTAGCAACATCAACTGCAGGTTCATCTGATACCTTTACTATATTGCTTAGATGCCTACCTATACCATCATGTACCTCACCCTTCTCTATCTTAACACCTAGAGGTTCAACATCGCATACCTGAAGGGTATTGTTAGGCTCAGCGAATATACCCTCTGCAAGATCCTTGCCCACCTTGTTTGCAGCAACATCGAATGCAGCAACGAACTCTATATCACTTGGTGTTATACCAGCAAGATCGTATGCTATTAGCCCAATTGAGTCATTCTCATGTGAGTAATATCTTGTGCCTTGAACAAGTGCAGATGCACAATTACCTACCCCTGCTATGGCTACTCTTACCTTCCTTCCCATGCATCTTACACATCTGCATATTAAAATAAACCTTTCCTAATGTTATAATATACCTAATGAGTAGATTAAGCATGCTTGAGTGGAAGGTTAAGGATATAAGCATAGATAAGGACTCTACCATAAAGCATATAATAGATGAGATGCTCAACTCTGGATTCATGGCTAAGCATCTTGCTTTAGCATCAAATATATTGAATGATATGCTTAAGGATGAGGGGTGCCTTAAATTCCTATCGTTTGTAGGTGCTATAATAGCAAGTGGGGCTAGAGGCATTATAAGGGATATGCTAAAGTATAGGATGTTCGATGTAGTTATAACTACATGTGGTGCATTGGATCATGATATTGCTAAAGCATACGCTGACTACTATACAGGTGACTTTGATATGGATGATTATAGATTGACAGATGAGCATATACATAGGCTAGGTAACCTCCTTGTGCCATTGGATAACTATGGTCCATTGATTGAGAAGGTAGTACAGCAGGTGCTTGAGGAGAGTTATACAAGTGGTGTAAGGGAGTTATCAAGTAGTGATCTATGCTATATACTAGGTAAGGATGCAGGTGAGTCATCCTTTCTATACTGGGCATACAAGAACAACATACCTGTATTCGTGCCTGGGATAATGGATGGTGCTGTTGGTACTCAGGTATGGTTATTTGCTCAAAGACATAAGGACTTTAGGCTTAACCTGCTCAAGGATGCTGATAGACTTGCTGAGCTTGTGTTTAATGCTAAGAAGAGTGGAGCATTAATGATTGGGGGAGGGATCTCGAAGCATCATACGCTCTGGTGGAACCAGTTCAAGGGAGGACTTGATTATGTTGTATACATAACAACTGCTGTAGAGTATGATGGTAGCCTTAGTGGTGCACTTGTTAGAGAGGCTGTGTCATGGGGCAAGGTTAATGTTAATGCAAGGCATGTAACAGTTTATGGGGAGGCTACTCTTATACTACCATTCCTATATGCTAGCATGCTTAATAGGTAGTGTATATTAACTTTGAGTATGCATACCTAAAGCCATTCTTATAGTAGAAGGGTAGAAGCATATCCCTAGCAAATGTCTGTACTATGAGCATCATATCCCTTTCCTTGCTCTTGGTTATAGCATCCCTTAAAAGCATGCTTGCTACACCTCGCCTCCTATGCTCTTTGATAACACCTAAGCAGTATATGCCCATTACATTATTGCTTATAAATAGTGCAGAGCATCCAATAGGGTTATCTTTCTTATATACTAGATCAAGTATAAGGTTATTACCATACTTCTTTATCCTTCTTCCAAACTCATCCCTGTAGTTGTGATTGGTTATATTGAATGCAGTAAAGAATACATCTAGCCATGTATCAACATCGCTTGCTTCTTTACATATGATGTTACTGTTATTACCCCTTACTGTATTATCATGAACAAGGGTTACTATACTATCGTATAAGGAGTAACCATACATATTAATGCTACCAATAGAGTATATGAATGGTGTTATACCCTTACTCTTAAGTATGTTCACAGCCTTTGCTATATCCTCTAATGCATTAACATCCTTAACAACTATCCTATTAAAGAACTCATCATCAATATTACAGTTGTAGTATATGGTAACATGCTCACTAACAATAACCTTATTTGTAAACAGTTCTACAAATGATAACTCGTTATCCTCAATTATGTTAAAATAGCACATCGGCTATAACCTTTAGGGTATTGGTGCTTATCTCCTCAAGATTATTGTAAAGCATATCTATAACCTTATCTGTTGCAAGGTCATCGCTCATATACTCATCAAATGCATTTAGGTAACTACTATTACTATTACTACTATCATTATCCATCAATCTTGCATCTATGCGCATTGCTAGCTCGCTGAACCTCCCAAGTCTATGGGTATCAAACTCCATATCTTCTCTATAATGCTCTGCTAGCATGTATAAGCGTAATGCCTTATACCCATACTTTACTACCATATCCCTTAGCCTTAGCACATTCTTGTATGACTTGCTCATCTTTCTACCACCTACCTTAAGTAGCCCTAAGTGCATGAATGCTCCTACCCTATAGTTACCATTGGTTAATGCACTACACTGTGCAATGTATGCCTCATGGTGTGGATATATAAGATCCCTAGAGCCTACATGTATATCGTAATTGCAATAGTAATTTGCTAATGCTACAGATGTATCCTGTATATGCCAGTATGGATACCTCTTGCTGTATTGCAGTAGTATATCTGCCATACTCTTCTTACCCTTAAGCATATCCAATGGCTTACTCATAACCTCATCTATGCTTGAGCATGATAGCAGCCCATAACCATACTTATATGCATGATATATATCAAAGTATACTCTATCTGCTAGCCTGTAAGCATAACCCTTATCAATAAGCTTATCTATACACTGATTTGCATAATCTATGTAATCGCTAACATAGGCAAGTGCATCTATACTATCTAATGCATCTACAAGCCTTAGATCCCTGATCATCTCCTCTGAGTACTTTAGTGCTATGCTACCTGTATCAAGCCCCTCAGCCTTTGCCCTCTCATCTATCTTTGGATCCACATCTGTTACATTCACAAGTAGGTATGTATCTGCACATGCTCTAAATCTAAGGTACTTTACAAGAGTATCAACTACTATGAATAACCTTGCATGTCCTAGATGAAGGTAATCGTACAATGTTGGGCCACATACAAATATCTTAACCTTGCTTCCAAGTAACTCTCTCCTCTTACTCAATGTATTAAATATATGCATAGATTGTAGGTATTAAATTACCTTAAATATATTAGATTCTCTTTTCCTACTTCCACTACCCCTCCTTCTATCTCTCCTTTACCTCTAGCCCCTGCTTACCCTCTATCATCTTTACTACGCTATTAAGATCCATAACATTATCATCTAATGCTATACTGAACTCATTACACAATACCTTTACTACCTCTTTTATAAGCATCTTTGAACCATCGCCAAAGAGCATCTCTAACCCCTCTTGTAATCTGTTAGGGTCAGTGTATATGTTGGCATCATCTCTTGCAATATGGTACTCGATAACCTTAACACTACTCTCCCCAAGCACTGTGCATAGATATGCTCTAATAGTATCTGCTATCCTCTCGCTAACACCGCCCATCTAAACCACCTTTATATGGGAATAGGATCCGTAGTATGATATACCAAAGAGGCCAAGGTATGGTTTTGTTATATGCAATAATGGTACATTCTCTAGGAGCATGAACTTCATATGCATGTCTGTAAAGCTCTTGGTTGTTAATGAGCTGCTTATTGTAGCATCTGCTATTATAACTACAACATTTCCATCATCCTTAATAGCATTTATCATACTTGCTATCTTGTTAAGATCATACCTCTCTATTATGCTATGATCTAGCATGATAAGTGATCTTTGCTTTGCATACTCCTCATAGCGATTAAAGAATGTATCTATATCATATGATGCATAAGCTTTGCTCTTGAATGTTCTCTCATTGTCAGTGAGCAAGATTATATCGTTAGCATAAGAACAGTTTAAATATTTTATAATCCTGCTTAGAGGTCTCTGCACAGTATCTGATATCATTATGCATTTATTGACATCAAGCCTATTCCTTGCAACCATCTCTGCAAGTACTGAGAGTATGAACTGCTCATCTATCATAGGATCAACCTCCACGAGTATACTGCTACCATTCCTAAACCCTCCATCTAAGAGGTTATCGAGGTCTGCACTCCAAGTAGGTGTATATACATACTCTCTCTTCTTCTCCTTCACTTCCTCCCTCCTTCCCTCCTCTCCCTTCCCTTCTCTTGCTACTCTAGCATATCTATTGCTATAGCATCTATACTCATGTAAGGTTGATAGTACGGTGAATCTAGCATTCAAGAGAGTGTAAAGGTATGTAGGGTTATTGATAGCAACACCTCTCATCTTATCTATCCTCATCTTCCTTATCCTAGTATTGCTATACTCTTCCATGCTTAATGTTACTATACCATCTACAACATAAGATATTGTATTAAACTCAGGCTCCTCACTTACGAATATAAGGAATGCATCATGTGTATCAGCAACTGTAACCATTGTCCTCTCCATCTTCACCCTCTCATCCTTCTTGGTATAATTAACTAGAGAGTCCCAGCTATCAAGCACTATCAATGCCTTCTTCTTGTTTGTTATTATATCAAGCACTAACTCCATTGTACCACTTGCACTACCAAGCCTAAGGTCTATGGCAGCATTGTTTGCATCATTGTGTGATAGCAATGAATTCTCATTTATAAGCCCGATTATCCATGGATGGTATCTCTGCAGCTTTGCGAATGATACCCTAGTTGATATATAGAAGCAGTTGTACCTCTCATGCATAAGATTGATCAACTCTAGTGTAAGCGTAGTCTTCCCTGTGCCAGGTAACCCTCTTATAAGCATCGATGTAGGCTCCATATCAATGAACTGCTTGAATACCTTTGCTAATCCCCCTCCTCCCTTAATAACACTGCTTTCCTCTTGCATGTAATAGTATATTTTTATACTTGTATAAATCGAGTTGTAATTAACTATATTAACTAACAATTAGTAAGCATAGTATGGAAGGTATTGAGGATGAAGAGTTAATTGATATACTTGATTCATTGGAGCATGATGCTGGAGTAAGGATAGTTGACTCCAATGCTAGGACACTATTTATTAACAAGGGTATTGATGGTAAGTATGTAGTTATGCTAAAAGATCTTAACGATGTAATATATTTAAATGATATAGAGAAGGTTATTCAGATTATTAAGGAACACTTAATTAAACCATACAACCTTTACCTATACTAATGAGAGAACTTGTAGCAGGTGCAATAAACTGGGATGTAACCCTATTCGTTGATGAGTTACCCAAGGCTGGGGATGAGGTTAAGGTTAAGAAGGTTATCAACGTAGCAGGGGGAAAGGGTGCAAACATTGCCGTAGCAAGTGCTAGGATACTAGATAAGAATCAGGTTGGTATGTTGGGTGCGTTAGGTAATGATACCATTGGGGATGAGCAGATAAGCATACTTGAGAGTGAGGGTGTAGATGTATCATGCATAAAGAGGTTTAACATGCACTCTGGACAGGCATATATACTTGTGGATAGTAAAGGGGAGAATGTTATACTAACCTATAAGGCAGTTAATGATATGCTGAGAGCAGAGATACTTGATGAGGAGCATATAGGTAAGGCGTTAAGGGATGTAGAGCATGTTGTAGTAATAGACCCACCCATAGAGTTTGCATCTGCGCTTATAAGTAAGGCTAGAGCATTAGGCAAGAGGGTTACATGGGCACCAGCACTTCTAACAAGGCTAGGGTATGATGTATTGCATCCGGGTATAAGCAAGGTAGATTACCTTATACTTAATGAGCATGAGTGTTTAAGGTTAGCAGATGCTAAAGATGTAATGCAAGGAGTTAAGGCATTGAAGGCTAAGAGGGTTATAGTTACACTAAGCTCAAAGGGTTGTATAATGCATTGGGGTAACAATACAATGCTCATCCCTGCATTAGATCTTAGTGCTATGGGAATGCAGATAAAAAGCACAGTTGGTGCTGGGGATGCTCTAATAGGTACATTTGTAGCGTTGCTCTTAAGAGGATATGGTGAGAGTGAGGCTCTATTCCTTGCTAATGTTGCAGCAGCATTAAAGGTTACCAAGGAGGAGACTAGGGGAAGTCCATACTACTCAGAGTTGATAAGCATGATAAACGATCCTCAGGTGAGGAGGTTGATGCAGGAGATAAAGGTTATCTGAGCATAGAGAAGAGCATATTCATGAACCTCTCTGGGTCTACGCTCTTACATACTTTAACATTTCCATCATCTCTATATGTTGTTATACACCTACCCCTCTCTTTACCCTCTGTTACAACCTTTACATTAGCCTTTGCCGTTGTGAATAGATCCTCTTCTAATGCTGCAAATAATGCAAATACATCATGTATATTAAAGTAACCTAACCTTGATATAGGGTTCTCAAGTATCCTTACTGCTAATCTTGCATATATGCTATCTATACCCTTTATATTATCAAGAACTGCTTGATCTATAATGCACTCCTTCCTTGATGTTACATCAAGCCCACATGCAACTATGCTAACATCTGAGCCCATTACAGTAGATGCAGCATAGGGGTCTGAGTAAAAGTTGAACTCTGCATGCTTTGTAACATTACCCTGCTCTATAGAGTAGTCATATACGCCTCCCATAAGCACTATCCTATCTAACCTCTCCTTCACATCATAGGTTAGTAACCTTGCTATGTTTGTTAATGGTGCTGTGCATATGAGAGTAACCTTCTCCCTGCTCCTAATAACATCTGCTATAACCTTTATTGGATCCTTGCTTATAATTGCTCTGCTATTTGGCTTATGGAGGTTGGAGTCCCCTAACCCATCACGCCCATGTATCTCTATAGCATGCTTAGACCTTCTATAGCCTTTTACACTAAGCCCCCTTACTACCTTTATACTCTTGCCCAATGCTTCACATACCTTTAATGCATTAACTGCTGCCATGGAAGCATTAACATTCCCACTGGTAGTGCTTAATGCAAGTATATTCAACTCCTTACTATTCAATGCCAGTATCAGTGCTATAGCATCATCTACACCAACATCCATATCAAGTATAACGTCCATCTATATAGATTAATTATTCCTATTAGATAATTGTTATGGGATGGATTACCTTACATTGATAGTTACTGTGGTTGTGGTATCATCATCTGGAGTGTTATCACCAGGACCATTGTTCTTTACAAACATGATCTATGCAAAGAGGTATGGGTATAATGCTGGTATATTTATTGCACATGGGCATGCCATCATAGAGTTCCCATTGGTTATACTTATAGCATTAAGTATAATAAGCACAGATATTGTAAGAGAGTACAAATGGATTATAAGCATAGTAGGAGGAGTTGCACTGCTTGTATTTGTATCTATGCAAGGTATTCAGATTGCTAGGGGTAAGAGGATTGATTATGATGATAGCAGTAAGGTAGAGGATATAAGGAGTAGGTATAGGCTAGTAATTGTAGGTATACTATTCTCAGCCTTGAACCCATTCTTCATATCATGGTGGCTTACCATAGGTACAAAGATTATAACGGATGCTCTAATGCTTGCAGGGTTGTATGGTATTCTGCTTATTTTCATTACTCATATATGGATGGACTATGCTTGGCTTACAGTTACTGCATCCCTTACCTCAAAGGGGATAAGCATCCTTGGTAGAATGCACTACCGTATCCTTATGCTAGCACTCTCCTCACTGCTAGTATATATTGCTATCATCTTCATACTTGAGGGGATAAATTTATTATAAAAATCTGTATAATATTGCTTATGGGCAAGGGTTTAAGATATGAGCACTTACTTAAGATGAAGGAGTTATTCGATTCAATAATATCAAGTGCCAATAAAGATCCAAATGACTACTATGAGTATTGGAGGAGAGAGGCTGAGAATATACTGCTGCAGGTTGCTGATATGCCAACAGAGGAGGCGTTTGAGAAGGCATTAAAGATGATAGAGACCTCCGCTAGATTTGAGCTTGCAAGAAGGGATATAGTTAAGGGACTGCTAGGCTAGATCGTAAGTAATATAAAGTAAATAAATGAATCATAATCTAAGCCCTATAGCAACCCCATCCTTTACAGGAAGTATGACTGAGCCTACACCACTACCTATAAGCATGGAGTTGAACCTTGCTATAGCACTTCCTTTACTACTACTCCTATCTAAAACCTCTCCATGCCATAGTGCATTATCTGCTACCATTATACCATTCTTCCTTAACCTTGGGTAGCATAACTCAAAGTACAATGGATAATCCTCTTTACCATCATCTATGAATACCATGTTAAACTTACCCTTAAGGGTAGGGATAACCTCACGCGCATCGCCTACTATAACCTCTACATTATCTAGACCAGATGCATATATATTTGCTCTAGCCTCATCTGCCCTAGCATGATCTATCTCTATTGTTATAACCTTGCCTTTATACCTCTTTGCTGCTAGACCAAGCCATATAGCAGAGTAGCCTATTGCTGTACCTACCTCTAGTATCCTGGTAGCCTTTATACTACAAGCAAGGATGAAGAGTAATCTACCTATCAATGGGCCTACTATTGGTATACCTCTCTCCCTTGCTACCTCTTCTATGCTTGAGAGTATGCTTGGGCTCTTATGCATACTGCTTATGTAATGCTCTATTGCTTTAGCATCAATGCTATTAGGCATTGTATGATTATCTTAACTGTTAGTATTAAAATTTACTTAGGTTATTGAATAAGTCTGATGTTAAAACCTAACCTCATCCATCATATCAGTGTAATTATCTGCAATCACATCAATCTTATCTACACTACCTAATTTGTACTTTGCAAGTATAGAGGATATCATGCCCTTATCCTTCAAGCAGTAAAGGTTACCATCCTTAACAACTATATCCTCATCCGTAAGCCTTTTCATATACCATAGTATGGTTGATTTGCTTCTATTAACATGTGATGCTATATCGTCTAATGAGCATCTACCATTTGCTAGCATAAGTTCTACTATCCTTCTAACCATAGGTATCCTTAGCATACCTAACACCCTTGCCTCTCTCTCATCAATGTCCCTTGGGTAGTATCTTGTAATACCACCCTTCCTCTCAACCCTTATGGCTTCATTATACTCAAGCATGTAAAGATGGTATGATAATACACCGTTTATAGTGCCTAGGGACCTTAAGAGCTCCCTGTACCTTACCCCAGGGTTATCCTTTATTATCTTTAGTATCATGAGCCTTATATCACTCATCTACCTCACCTTTAGAACTCCTGTAAGTAAGAATAACAGGGCAAGTAGGATCAGGAGATGAGGTATCTCTGTATTTATTATAGGCAAGGTTGTATAACGCAAGACCTCAACGCTAACAAGGAAGTTTATACCCTCTGCTATTGTTAATACTAGTAAAGCAATGCTCATAAGGAGCATCCTAGTACTCCTACTCCTATAATATGCTATTGATGAGATTATAACAAGTAGTACAGCAATGCACATGGTTACAAGGTGTAATAGTACATGGTATATCATATACTCATGTGTTATATGAGGAAGTACCAAAGGCAAAGAGAATACAGTTATAGTTGCTAGTATAAGGGCAGTGAGTATGCTCTTATCAGCAAATACAGTATTCTGCATCAATGTATACTAGATCTTGGTTATAATTAATTATTTTGGTACAACTATAGAATGGTTCAGCATAAGTGTTTCAGTATAGGGGTATGCTCATAGTTGCAAATATACCTTTCTCCTTCTCAACCATTTTATACTTACTGTCATAGTATACATACTCTTTTATATTGGATACATGCTTCCTCCACTCCTCATGTATCAACTCATTGTACCTCTTTGCTATACCTCTCCTCCTACCAACCTCATGCAATAGTATATGTGATACTCTTGTGCAATTCTCTTTAGCAAAGAACCTTATCCTCTCATCATCACTGGAGGTATTGCTATAATCTATCCATTGTACAAGACCAAAGTTATCTGTAAAGTATCCGACCTCGCAGTCAGAGATCAGGGGCTTAAAATATGCCAAGTATACATGGTAAGCATCCCTATCCTTCTTCCTATGGTGCATTATAAGATCGCTTAACCCAAACCTTATCCTTCTGAATAATGAGTACTCTACTGCTAAGACATCTGTTAGGGTATCATAATGTAACCCAAAGTTCTTGTTAAGCCACCACCTAAAGAAACTGCTCATCATCTCTATGTAAGGTAGATCGCTCTTTAACCTATTATCAAGCTCCTCATGCTTAACCACATAGATGAATCTTAATATCATCCCTACTAGAGATTCCTTTATTTATATAAAAATATATAAAAAAGAGTGTTTAAGCAGGTGCGCTTACTTCCTGCTTATATCTATCTCTATTGTGGATACGTTCCTTACCTTCCCGTTCTGACTCTGCATCTGCTCTGAACCTAGCCTCACATCGCTTATCTTATAGCCTAGAGAGTTCATCCTCTTGGCTATTATCTGTGCTACATCTATTGCCCTTGCGATGCTGAGCCCCCTAGCCTTTATGGTTACAGTTGGTTCATTGGCCAACTGAACTAGAGCAGCTGTTACATACGTCATCAGTGGTTTCTTACCTATGAATATCTCGTTGCTTGCCTTGCGCTGCTGAGATGTACTCTGCGCCTCAGCCATAACATCTTAAGAGGTTGGAGTGTTATAAATAGTTTAACATTAAGCATTTAATTACCTCTACTTGCTAATAATAGTGCTTAGTAACCTTACTATGTAATCATGCGTAGGATTCTCCCTTATTCTTACCTTAAGATCCTCATCACTAACCTCATAACAGTTAAAGTTGCCATCCTCATCCTTTATGAACAGCAACACTCTATCCTTGTATATGCAAGGGTATATCCTCTCAACCACCATCCTCTCAATATCTATGGTTATCTTATCATCTTTGACCTTGATAATATCATCCTCCAATACAAAGATTATTAACCAATCCCTTTAATATTAGATTATGGGTAAAGAGAGGGTTATAATGCATGTAGACTTGGATTACTTTTATGCTCAATGTGAGGAGTTAAGGAATCCTTCACTAAAGGATAAGGCTGTTGTTGTATGTATATACTCTGCTAGAGGAGGTGATAGTGGGGCAGTTAGCACATGCAACTACAAGGCAAGGGGTTATGGTGTAAGGGCAGGGATGCCTATAAAGCAAGCAAAGCATCTGCTTAAAGACCTTGATCCAACTAGTGTAGCATTCCTTGCTGTAGATGAGCAATACTACTCAAGCATATCCGCTATAGTGATGGGTATACTGAGGAGGTATGCTGATGCATTTGAGCAGGTTAGCATAGATGAAGCATTCATGGATGTTAGCAAGAGGTGCAGTAACTTTGATGATGCTACAATCCTTGCAAAGAGTATAAAGCAGGAGGTAAAGAGCAGCGTAGGGTTAACATGCTCTATAGGGGTTAGCATAAACAAGTTGGTAGCAAAGATAGCCTCTGAGCATAACAAGCCTGATGGGCTTACTATAGTAAAGCCTGAGGAGGTTAGTGCATTCCTCTCAGGGTTAAAGGTAGGGAAGATACCATGGGTAGGAAAGAAGACGGAGGAGAGGCTAAACTCAATGGGTATAGCAAGTATAGGGGATCTAGCAAGGCTTGATGTGCAAGTGCTTGTAGATGAATTTGGTAGGAAGATGGGTATATACCTGTATAATGCAGCAAGGGGTATGGATGATGAGCCTGTAAGGGATGATGATAGGGTAAAGCAGGTTAGCAGGATAACAACTCTTAAGAAGAATACTAGGAATTTGGATGAGATGCTTGATGATCTACATGCACTATGTATGGATGTGCATAAGAGCATAGTTGAGCAGGGTATGCTCTTCAGATCTGTAGGAGTTATAATAGTGCATGATGATCTTAGCATAAGCACTAAGAGCAAGAGTATAAGGCATAGAACAAATAGCATAGATGAGATGTTCGAGGTTGCAAGGGAGCTATTAGGGCATGCATTAAGCACAGATGCTAGGATGGTTAGGAGGCTAGGCGTTAAAGTGGAGGATCTTATGGAGATGAGAGGGCAAGAGTCACTGCAGAGGTTCCTGTAGTTACTTAATACCCCATGAGACCTTATGTAATGGCTTTACCTTTATGAATGGTGCTTCACCCTCCTTCCATGGATCCCTTCTTACCCATACAAACCTCTCATAGAATATTGAGTATACTTGCTTGAACTCTTCTCCATACTCTATAACCTCTGCTATACCCTCAACCATAATTGCCCTATTAGGCTTGTAAACATCTATAACCAAGCATACATTATTGTTCCTTACTATATTCTTAAACTTCCTTGTATTGTAATCTGTAGCAATGTAAAAGTATCCATTTAGGAAGATGTAGCATACAGGCACTACATGAGGCTTACCATTGTAACATGTTGCTAACCTGCATACCTCATTCCTATTTATGAACCCCATCTCCTTATCTGAGAAGTTGAGCATGTATTAACAATGGATGAAGAGTTTATATAATTATACTGTGAAGCAATCCTATGAAGTGCCCAGTATGCAACGTTGAGTTAAGGATAACGGATAGGCAAGGAGTGGAGATAGACTACTGTCCCCAATGTAGAGGCGTATGGCTTGATAGAGGGGAGTTGGATAAGATAATAGAGAGATCCATACATGTTATGGAGGATAGTGATGACTATAGGGATTATGAGTATAATAGGAAGAGGTCCTTCTGGAGAGAGATGTTCGACTTCTGATATTACGCCGGGGGTGGGATTTGAACCCACGAGCCCTTGCGGGCACAGGCTAACAGTATGCTAACCATAACCAGACTCCAGGCTTGGGCTATTTTTATTCTCATCTGCCCCCTACCAGACTAGGGTACCCCGGCATGCTCTTAAGTATTATTACATGAGTATATAATTCATTAAGCAAACTAATAATAGAGTCTATGCTAATGCATAGCATGGCTAGGATAGAGCACTGTGAGTTCGATGATACAGCATTATACGATCTTGATAACCTTACATGGGTGAAGGGTATAGATACAAAGAGGGTAAGGATAGGGGTAACAAGCATAATGACATACGTTGCAGGTAGGCTTACAAGGGTAAGTATAAAGCCTGTAGGAACAAGGGTAGAGAGGGGTAAGAGCATAGCAAGTATAGAGAGCCTAAAGTACTTCAATGTTGTAAGATCACCATTCAATGCAAGTATAGTAGAGGTTAATGAGCATGCAATAGCAAAGCCAAAGATGGTGAATGATTACCCATACACAGATGGTTGGATAGCAGTACTTGAGGTAGATGGTGATGCAAGTGGGTTAAAGCCATTCCATGAATGCAAGGATACCCTTGCTGCTAAGATAAGGGAGATGCGTGTAAGGTGCTTCTCAGCCTTCCCAGACCATGAGATGTTTGAGATAGGGGTGGAATGTGCAGCAGTGCTACCAAGGCTGAATGAGCTTGTTGCTAGGATAGAGAAGGGTGAGGTAATCCATATAGTATCTGATGACCCTACAGCAGATATAGAGATGATAAGGTGGAGTGAGGAGACTAGAAATCAACTGCTGGAGATAAGGAAGGAAGGCTCACTTGTACACTTCCTAGTACGCAAGGCATAAAGCAAGTATTAAATAAGACTTGGTATATAGTGGTATAGAATGGGTATGTATGGACTATATGAGCCAGCGTTAGATCACTATAGGTTATTTACATCCATGCTCAAGATATCAAGCGTATACATTGATGCATTATATGATGTAAGTAAGAATGGCAGAGACTTTAACGAATTCCTTATGCTTATAGATAAGAGACTGGATGAGGAGTTGAGGGGTGATAGGTTCACTCGAGCGCTTGCAGATTATGTAGACTCCTGGCTTAATATACATAGAGTGCTTAGAAGCATGTACCCTATAATCAAGTATACAGATGCTATGCTAGAAGGGATGATGTATATTGCATTCAACTACTACACATCTACCCTTGCATTTATACTCTCTACCTATAGGGAGTTAGATTCTACACCGTATGAGGTTATATGGCAGAGGGGTAAGAGTAGGCTGATACACTATTTAGGCTCAATAGGCAAGAAGAAGCCCCCAATACTAATAGTCTATGCTATGATAAATCGTTACCATATAATGGATATAAGTAAAGAGAAGAGTGTGGTTAAAAGGCTTATGGAGAATGGTCTGGATGTATACCTGTTGGATTGGGGGCATGTAACATATGAGGATGATACCTTATCCTTAAAGTATTACGTAGAGTGCATAGAGCATGCAATAGAGAGGATAGTAGAGGTTAGTAAGCATGACAAGGTATCCCTACTAGGATACTGCTGGGGTGGTATCCCTGTGCTAGTATATGCATCCTTGTATAAGGATAGGCTAAGCAGTATAATAGTAATGGCAACACCTGTTGATGCAAGTAAGGATCATGGCACACTAGCAAGATGGGCAAAGGGTATAGATGCTAAGAAACTGGTTGATGAGTATGGGCATATGAATGGGCAGGTTTTGGATATAGCATTCTTCATGCGTAACCCTGTAAGGTATGGTATACTCAAATACATCAACCTATGGAAGAGGTTGGATGATAAGGCATTTGTAGATACATTTGTTGCAGTTGAGCGTTGGTTATACAATACACCATTCATCCCAGGTAGGCTGTATGAGCAGATGATAGAGTACTACTATAAGAGGAATGCATTGATCTCTGATAAAGCAAGCATAGATGGCATAGACTTCTCCCTGAAGGATATAGATATACCCTTACTTGTTATAGTTGCTGAGAGTGATGATCTAACATCCCCAGAGTCTACCCTTGAGGTTACCAAGCATGTATCAAGCGAGGATAAGAGTATTCTAAGGATACCAGGTGGGCATGTAGGCCTCTGTATAAGCACAATTGCTCACAAGAGCCTATGGCCTGAGGTTGCAAGATGGGTTAAGAGTAAGAGTAAGGCTATGGAAGGTACTAACCATGAGTAGTCTAGATAAATTCTTCAACCCAGAGAATGTAGCAGTTATAGGGGCTAGCGATAGGCAAGGCACTGTAGGCTGGAGGCTTATCAAGAATCTAACAGAGATGGGCTATAGAGGCAAGGTATACCCTGTTAACATAAGGAAGCAGGAGATACTAGGGATGAAGGCTTATCAGAGCATAGAGCAGATACCTGAGCATGTTGATCTAGCAGTGATAGCAACACCAGCAAAGACCGTGCCTAGTATAGTTGAGGAGTGTGGTAGGGCAGGGGTAAAGAATGTAATAATAATATCTGCTGGCTTCAAGGAGGTAGGTAGTGAAGGCAAAGCACTTGAGGATAGGATAGCAGAGGTAAGGGCAAGGTATGGTATGAGGATAATAGGGCCTAACTGCCTAGGCCTTATAAGGCCAAGCATAAACCTTAATGCTACATTCTTGAGTAGGATTCCAAAGCCTGGGAAGATAGCATTCATATCCCAGAGTGGTGCTCTGGGGGCAGCTATAGTAGACTGGGCTATACATGAGGGTATAGGGTTAAGTGCATTCATCTCAGTAGGCTCAATGCTTGATGTAGACTTTGGTGATCTCATAGGCTACCTTGAGGATGATGAGGAGACAGATAGTATACTCCTATACATAGAAGGGATAACGGATGCAAGGAAGTTCATAAGCAATGCTAGAAGGGTAGCAAAAGTAAAGCCTATAATAGCAGTCAAATCAGGAAGGTTCGGTGAGAGTGCTAGGGTAGTAGCATCTCATACAGGCTCGCTTGCTGGGGAGGATAATGTATATGATGCAGCATTCAAGAGGGCTGGAATAGTAAGGGTTGATGAGATATCAGATCTATTCAACTGTGCAGAGGCATTAGCCAAGCAACCATTGCCAAAGGGCCCAAGGTTAGCTATAGTAACCAATGCAGGAGGCCCTGCAATAATGGCTACAGATGCCTTACTTGCAAGGGATGGTAGGCTAGCAATGCTCAGCAGTAGAACCATAGAGGAACTCAATAGGGTACTCCCAGCACACTGGAGTAAGGGTAACCCAATAGACCTTATAGGGGATGCTGATACAGAGCGTTATAGGGTAGCATTAGAACTATGCCTTAACGATGATAACATAGATGGTATACTTGTTATATATACACAATCCTTCCTAGACTCGCTTGAGCTTGCAGATACAATAGTAGATGTTTATAACAAGAGTAGGAAGGATAAGCCTATACTAACATCCCTGATGGGACAGTATGAGGCAAACAAGGTATTGAATGAGCATGGGATACCAACCTATGATACCCCAGAGCAGGCAGTGAGGACCTTCGTGTACATGTATCAGTATGAGCATAGATTGGAGTTGCTTAACAATAGCCCAGAGCCTTATGTAAGCATTGCAAGTAGAGATAAGAGGTATGAGCAACTTGCCATAATAGATGATGCATTAAAGGAGGGCAGGGTGCTCTTGAATGAGGTTGAGGCAAAGAGGTTCATCTCCTACTATATACCAACAGTAGAGACATTAGCTGCTAATGATGAGGACTCTGCTGTATATACTGCTGAGAGGCTAGGATATCCAGTGGTGCTTAAGATACTCTCACCTGATATAGTGCATAAGAGCGATGTTAATGGTGTTATGCTTAACCTTAAGGATGCTCAAGAGGTTAGGGATGCTTATAGAAGGATAATGAGCAATGTAAGGGCAAGGAGGCCAGATGCAAGGATAATCGGGGTTAGTGTGCAGCCTATGGTTAATAAGAAAGGAGTAGAGATCATGCTAGGAGGCAAGCGTGATCCTATATTTGGTCCTGTTATGCTCTTTGGTATGGGAGGTGTATGGGTGGAGGTGTTTAAGGACTTTGCTCTAGACTTGCCTCCATTGAATAGCATACTTGCAAGGGAGATGGTCGAGGGAACAAAGGCTTATACACTGCTTAAAGGGTATAGGAGCATACCAGCAGTTGATATAAAGAGGTTGGAGGAGGTTATGGTATCATTCTCATATATGCTTATAGACTTCCCAGAACTTAAGGAGGTTGATCTTAACCCAGTTGTTGCTTATGGTAGTGATATTATAGCATTGGATGCAAGGATAGTTATCGGTAAAGTATGAAGAAATAATATAATAAAAAGAAGATAAGATTTACTTCTCAATAGGAAGCCCTACAGAGTTACCCCACTCACTCCATGAGCCATCGTAGTTCTTAACATTTGGATAGCCTAGTAGATACTTCAGCACAAACCATGTATGCGATGACCTCTCGCCTATCCTGCAGTAGGTTATAACCTCCTTATCTTTGGTTACCCCCTTGCTCTCATAAAGCCTCCTTAACTCATCAGCACTCTTGAATGTACCATCTTCATTGACAGCCTGAGCCCATGGTATGTTTATAGCAGTAGGTATATGCCCTCCCCTTTGTGCCCCTTCATTTGGATACTCTGGTGGAGCAAGTATCTCTCCAGTATATTCCTTAGGCGATCTAACATCAACCAGCACCTTATCCTTCATTCCAATTATTGTCTCTACATACTGCTTGAATACCCTAATGGTCTTATCTGGTTCCTTAGCCCTCCAATTACCCCTTGGAAAACTTGGTATATCCTTTGTTAATGGTCTATCCTCCTCAAGCCACTTCTTCCTACCTCCATTCATAAGCCTAACATCCTCATAACCATAGTACTTGAATACCCAGAATGCGAATGCAGCAAACCAGTTGTTAAAGTCGCCATAGAGCACTAGCGTTGTATTACTATTGCATCCTGCCCTCTGAAGAAGATCCTCACATGCCTCCTTGCTCAGTATATCCCTCCTTACAGGGTCGTTGATATCCCTCTTCCAGTCAAAGAGTACAGCATTTGGTATATGCCCAAGCATGTAGTTGGATGTTGGATCATAGTCAACCTCTGCTATCCTAACGTTTGGATCGTTTATATGCCCTTGCACCCATTCTCTGCTAACAAGAACCTCTGGATGTGCATAACTCATGGTATATGCTAACTTGCTATTATATTTAAAACTTTAACTTCTGGCAATGAAAAATAATTACACATAAAGTTTATAAGTAGCTACCCAAATCAGTATAGCTTTATAAATAAAGCTATACTGATTTGGGTATCTCAGCTATACAAAAATGTATAGCTATTGCTATTTAGCAGATCAATCTATATCAGTCTCTCTATTATAAGCTCTAGGCTCTCATCATATCCAAAGCTAACATGCCTTAATATACCATCTCTATCTATAACTATGGATGAAGGTGTGCCTTGTAATGCATACTCCTCAAATGTTAATGCTGTATACTCTTTACTTGCTAGATACTCCCTAACCCTTTGTATTAGCATAGCCTTCCTACCTTGAGGGTATGAGTCAAAGTTAGGTATCCTCTCATATATAAAGTCCATGACCATCTTATCTGTTATATTACCATTGTTCTTAACAAGCATATCCATGGCTACTGGGAATAGGATCTTGTAAGGTAGCGTACCATCAGGGTTTAGCATACCATATTCCGTCAATGCCCTATAAGTCTCCCCTATTACCTTGCCCTTGTTGATAAGCAACTCTAGGTTCTCAAGTGTATTCTTATCAAAGTCCTCAAACGCAGTTGCTAACCCTAGTACCCTTACACCCTTATCCTTGTACTTCTTGTATATATCTATGGCAGTAGGTATGCCATACATGAAGCAGCCTGGGCAATTAACCTGGAATACCTCAACCAGTATAACCTTATCCTTCTCCTGATCTATATTGGTAGGGAAGCCTTGGACCCACTTGCTTACCTTAAGGTTTGGTGCCTTCTCCCCTATCCTTGCTACCATGCATATGAGTTGGTTTAATGCTTATTAAATCTATTCGCTAAGCAGTTTTATCATCTCTGTCTATTTCACGTATAAACCTTGCAATGGCATGCTCAAGGTCATCCCTCTTCCTTAGTAGATAGTATAGTTCTTCAGTGCTTGCATGTAGATCAAGCCCTATTATCTGTGCTATGTATGAGGATAGGTATGAGAGCATTAACCTCCTTGCTATATACTCCTTACCATAACCCTTTGATTCATGCTCCAACTCAGCCAAGGCATTCTTTATATGCATGGATAGATAGTTATCCTTCTCCTCTCTACCCTTTGAGTAGAACCATAGAGCCCTTGCCCTAGAGTATAGATGCACATATTCTAATGCATAAATGAAGCGCTCATTCAACTCATTATCACT
This sequence comes from uncultured Nitrosopumilales archaeon, assembly GCA_964475945.1. GTDB lineage: Archaea > Thermoproteota > Nitrososphaeria > Nitrososphaerales > Nitrosocaldaceae > JBBIQH01. The sequence goes on from CAYYYF010000001.1 coordinate 76,015, forward strand.
GCTTAGCAGCTCAGATAGTGTATCAGCAGCAGTACTCTCATCCATCCCAGTATGATGCATTATACTACGTATTACCTTGCATGCAAAGCACTCTATGCTAGCAATAGAGGTTCTCTTGCTTAATACATCATCTATCTCCTTAAGCACTATATCCCTTGCACTATCATACTCCATTAATTAAGGAATGGTAATTAGAAATATTTATTTACTGATATTCTATATAACGCATAGAAGACCTATTAATGTATGTAACTGTATACGCTGCCCTTATCTTTCTAGTTGTATATGCTCTTATAGCAGTAAGAAGAGTAAAGAATATAGTAATACCTTCATGGCTTGCAATGCTTATAGGTGCACTAGCAATGCTTATACCACAGATAGTAAGCATAGAGGAGGCTTATGCTGCAATCAAGTTTGATGTAATAGTATTCTTGCTTGGTATGTTCATAGTTGTATCTGCACTTGAGGTCTCTGGCCTACTACATAGTATAACCCTAAGGCTTATCAAGTATGCAAATAGCACGGATAGGCTTATGCTGCTTATACTTGTTGTTATGGGTACTCTATCAGCATTCCTTATGAATGATACTATAGCATTGATAGCGACCCCAATAATACTTGGCATAGCAAAGATTGGTATTGATCCAAAGCCTTTGCTAATTACCCTTGCATTTGCTGTAACCATAGGTAGTGCCATGACCCCTATAGGGAATCCGCAGAACTTCCTTATAGCGGTTGAGAGTAATATGAAAGCACCCATGCTTGAGTTCCTAAAGTATCTAGCATTACCTACTATAGCAAACTACATAGCAACATACTATATTGTAAGGTTATACTTTAAGAAGATGCTAAAAGGTAGCATAAAGATAGAGGATATAAATACAAATATAAATGTGGATAATAGATTGGCAAGAATAAGCAAGGTTACAGCAGGGCTCATGCTCCTTGCATTCTTCATAGTAAGCATAACTACAGCATTAGGCTATGATATACATCTAAGCATGAGCCATATAGCAGTTATAGGTGCTATTGCAATACTAGCGGTTGCAAAGGGTTATAGAGCAAGGATACTTAGAAATGTTAACTATGGGATAATAATACTCTTTCTTGCAATGTTCGTATTCATGTATGCTTTAGAGAAGGTTGGTCTTGTAAGCAGTATTGCATCTTTGATGAAACCTGATTCTATATTTGGCATAGTGCTATCAAGTGTTATACTAAGCCAGTTGATGAGCAATGTACCATTTGTAGCATTCTATACTAGGGTTATGCATGCCAATGGGTTTGAGGAGAGCAATGTGAAGGAGTGGGTAGCACTTGCAGGGGCAAGCACTCTAGCAGGTAATCTAACCATACTAGGTGCAGCAAGCAACCTTATAATACTGGAGGCAGCAAAGGGCAAGGGCACATTCACATTCCTTGAGTTCTTCAAGATAGGCTCCATAGTAACAGGTGTAAACATTGCAATACTTGTACTATTTCTAACTATTATTCCATAGATTTATGTGCAGATTACTCGACCTTGTCTATCTTGCTGTAATCAGTTAGATCAAGTGATGCGCCGCACTTGCACCTTACCTTAACTCTCTTGCCATCAAGCACATATATTATGTTATCAACAACATCTGGGGGATGCTTAACACTTGAACCAGGTTTATGGAAGTATATGAACATCTGAAGGTTCTGTGTCTTGCCATACTTTGCTACTAGGTCCTCAAACCTCTTTATGAGCACCATCCTCTCCTCTTCTTCCTTTCTGCGTAACTCTTCATCCTCTAAATGCTCCATACAATAGCATTTAAGCAAACATAATATATAGTTGAAGTTTACTACCAGTGTATTGGAGATAATAGATCATGATGTTATAATAGTAGGCTCAGGGTTAGCGGGGTTAAGGGCTGCAATAGAGGCTGCTAGGATAAGCAAGGATATCAGCATAGGTGTTATATCAAAGGTGCAGGTTATGCGCTCCCATTCAGTATCAGCAGAGGGGGGTACTGCAGCAGTGCTATACCCAGAGGAAGGGGATAACCTTGAGTCTCACATATACGATACAATCAAAGGTAGTGATTACCTAGCAGATCAGGATGCAGTTGAGAGGTTTGTGCATATCATACCTCAGGAGATATACCAGTTAGAGCACTGGGGTATGCCATGGTCTAGGCGAGAGGATGGTAGGATTGCACAGAGGTGGTTCGGGGGCTACAACTACCCTAGGGCAACCTTTGCTCAGGATAAGGTTGGGTTCTATGAGATGCAGACCCTGTATGATACAGCATTAAAGTATGATAACATACACTTCTACAATGAGTGGTTCGTAACCTCTATACTACATGAGGACCATACATTCAGGGGCTTTACAGCAATAGATATTGCAAGTGGTAACTTTGTTGTATTTAGAGGTAAGGCTGGGATAATAGCAACTGGTGGTGCTGGTAGGATATACTCATTTGCTACCTATGCACTCTCATCTACACCAGATGGTATAGATATGGCATATAGGGCAGGTTTGGCACTCAAGGATATGGAGTTTGTCCAGTTCCACCCTACAGGGATAATACCCTCTGGTATATTAATAACTGAGGGTGCAAGGGGAGAGGGAGGATACCTTATAAATAAGGAGGGGGAGAGATTCATGAAGAGGTATGCACCAAACAAGTTAGAGCTTGCATCTAGGGATGTTGTATCTAGGGCTATAATAACTGAGATAATGCAAGGTAGAGGCTATAGAGATGAGGAGACTGGGATGGATTATGTCTTACTGGATCTAAGGCACCTTGGTGAGGAGAAGATAAAGGAGAGGTTGGCAGGGATAAGAGAGATTGCAATCAAGTTCGCAGGTGTAGATCCTATAGATGAGCCCATACCTATTAGGCCTGTATGCCATTACATGATGGGAGGTATACATGTTGATATAGATGGTAGGACTGAGATGAATGGGTTGTTTGCAGCAGGTGAGGCTGCATGTGTTAGCATAAATGGTGCAAATAGGCTAGGTGCAAACTCTACTGCAGAGTGCCTGGTATGGGGTAGGATAACAGGTGAGCTAGCAGCAAAGTATGCAATGAAGCATAGCAATAGCAATGCATTACCTAAGGATATGATAGCAAGTGAGGAGAAGAGGATATTTGATGGCATATTCCATGGGAGTGGGGATGCAAACCCATACGAGGTTAGGGAGGAGTTAACCAAGGTTATGGATAAGCATGCATATGTATTCAGGACAGGGGAGGAGTTGGCAGAGGGTATAAGGAGGGTTAGGGCATTAAAGGATATGGCATGGAGGCATGTTGATGATAAGGCTAAGGAGTATAATACTAACTTTATACATGTGCTTGAGTTGGATGCTATGCTTAGGATATGTGAGGTTGTACTTGTAGGTGCATACAAGAGGTTGGAGAGTAGGGGTGCACATGCAAGGCTTGATTACCCTAACAGGGATGATGTTAACTTCCTTAAGCATACGCTAGCATACTATGGTGAGGATGGGCCACAGATAACATATCTGCCTGTTAAGATAACTAGGTATCAGCCTGCTGAGAGGAAGTACTAGAATAAATTATTCTTACGCCTTACAAATAATAGTATGAATACTCCTGCAGTTACTACAGTAGCAATTATTAATTGGAGTTGTAGAGAGTTTTTACCCTCTGCTATGGCTATGGCTATGGCAAATATTTGAATTCTATTATTGTTTGTATCTGCAACTATTATCCTATCATTCCTTGCATCATATACTACAGCAGATGGTCCATTGAACTCTCCAGCGTTGTTACCAAAAGAACCAAATTGCATTAGGAATCTACCATCCTTATCGAATATTTGAATTCTATTATTGTTTGTATCTGCAACTATTATCCTATCATTCCTTGCATCATATGCTAATGCTGGATTACCAAATCCATTATCTATCAAAGATAATCTAAATAAGAACTTACCATCTTTATTGAATACTTGCACATTAGACCTGCCCATATGCGTAAAGCCTACTATTATCCTATCATTATTTGTATCATACACTATACCACGAGTAAATGAGTATCTAAGTCCTATAGGGGGAAGATCTACTTTAATTGGTTCAACCTCAAATTCTGATATTAAATTACCGCCCTTATCGAATATCTTCACTATATTATTAAATGCTCCAGTAACAAGTATTCTGTCATTCTTTGCATCATATGCTACCCCTAGAGGAGATAATGGAATAGAACCTCTAGAACTAAACTGTGTTAAGAACTTGCCATCTTTATCAAATACCTGAATCCTATCATTGTACTCATCTACTACTATTATCCTATCATTCTTCTCATCATATGCTACAGCAGATGGTCCATTGAACTCTCCAGCGTTGTTACCAAGGGAGCCAAAGGCAAAGAGGAATCTTCCATCCTTATTGAATACCTGAACCCTGTTGTTGTTTGTATCTGCAACTATTATCCTATCATTATTTGCATCATATGCTACTCCTTCTGGCTTATTAAACTCTCCAGTATTGCTACCAAGGGAGCCAAACTCTAATATAGGCGTGTATTTATAATTTATATCCTCATATGCATTAACGTTACTTGCATAATTTTGTCCTACTAACATACTCATTAATAATGTTATCATAATGCTTATCTTAGATTCTATCATAAATATTACTTATTCAATTTCCGATATATATATAGTGGAAATCTAGTTGTTAAAGTATGAATAAGCAAGTTTCTGCTTTGATGGTAGCAATACTACTGCTGATACCAATTTATATACCAATAAAAGCAGAAGCTGAAAAGAGTAATGAAACAGATCTCTCATATGTTGATGATATACCATACTTAAGCAAAGAGCAATGGAATGAACTTGAAAAGGTAGTACTTGAGAATAGTAGTGTTATAGGTATACTTAAAGATAAGCAGTATAAACTCTATAGTGAAGGTTACGTACGTTATCTTAGCAATAATACACCAGTAAGAGTAAAATCACATACACGGTATGCAAATATAGTTTATCTATACTATCTAGACAATGATGAATACCTACTAAGCGCATTAGTAGATCATAATGCAAAGAAGGTAGTAGATACTCTTACGGTTAAACATTCATTACAAGGACTTAATATTAGATTTGAAGATGCAAATATGCATACCAGTGGAGATTTTAGTACTGCTACAGTTGATCCTCCTAGTTTCTCTGCAGCATACTATAATGGTAGCGCTACTAACATAAGAAGATTTGATGCAAGTGCAATAGCTCCAAGTAGTTATACTGGTAATAGCACAGCACCTAGAGATTTAATAACCTTTCTCTTAAATGCTACAGCAAAGAATTCAATTAATTCACAATTATGTGATTCATCTAGCACTACAAGTTATTGGGCACAGGTAGGTATAGCATGGATTTTCAGCCTTAAGAAGATAGTATGGTCAGATACTAAAGAAAGTTGTTATGTACGAGAATATATAAGGAATATATATGGTGATGGTAACAGGTATATATTTACTATCTCTTCATCAACATCATCTCCATATACATGGAATATCTGTGCAATAAATACTACTGCTAGATTACAGGAGTGTGTTCAAAGGAATAATATTAGTCAAGGTACATTCAAAACTAATGATATTCATTCTAGCATATGGTTAGAAAACCAAAATACTACAACTAATTGGTATACATTCTTTGGCTCTAATCCTCAAGGTGGAAATGCCAAATATATGAAAGTTGGTGATGGTACATTATACAATTGGGATTCTGCTAGCAAAATAGATCAAGCATGCGATGGATCAAGATATAACGGTATAGTGATAACAGGGAATGTAACAAATGGACAATGGGCTACATGGGATCTAAAGAAAATTGCTATGAACTATCCTGCATGTTAATAATTCTTTATCTTTTATACCATTTACTCATATTAAGTTACATATTTTATTATCTTATAAGCAAATCAATATAATTATTGATTACAATCATCTGCAATGTTCATCTATAAAGCTTAGTTACTCATATATTCTAGTATGAACCATCTTTGCCTATGGAGAATAGGGAAGGTATCAAGGGCTGGCTTAACCCAACAAGGTATGGGATGAATAGGTTTGCATACTGGCTGCAGAGGCTGACAGGGCTTGGGCTTCTGGTATACTTTATAGCGCATATCTCAGAGACCAGCAACATAGTGTATGGGAAGGAGGCATGGGATAAGATGCTAGCATTCACCCAAACAACGGAAGGGCATATCATCCTTATAATAGTTATAGGGATGTGCGTATTCCATGCAGCTAATGGTGTTAGGCTATATGCAGCAGAGCATGGCAAGGGTATAGGCAAGCCAGGGAGGCCAGAGTATCCATACAAGCCAATATCACTCCACACTAAAATGAATGTATCCATATGGGTTAGTGTAGCACTTGCAGTAGTAGCAATGATCTATGGTGCATATGTTCTCTTCAGTGGTGGTATATAAATGGTTAGGGAGAGTAGCATAATGAAGGTTCACTACTATACAGGATTAGCAGCCATAGTGCTCGTTGCCATACATGTTCTCTTTAGACTTATAGTCCCAGAGGGCTACTATGCAAGTCTAGAGTATGAGAATGTTATAGCAAACTACAAGAACATATCCTATGTTGTAGTATTAGAGCTTATACTTGTTACAGTTGCCATACATGGGTTCAATGGTCTAAGGGTAATACTTATAGAGTTAAGGCAAGGAGAGGCATGGGAGAGAGGAGTGAAATGGTTATGCATAGCAGGGGCAGTGGCAGTTATGGCATATGGGACAAGGACCATAGTGGTTGCTAGCATGCTATAGGTGGTAAGATGAAGAGGGTTAAGGTTAGGGTTTATAGGTATAATCCAAGGGTTGATAGGCAGGCAAGGTATGATGAGTTTGAGGTTAGTGCAGAGCGCTGGACTACTGTGCTTGATACCCTGCTTTACATAAAGGCGCATATGGATCATAGTATCGCATTAAGGTACTCATGCAGGATGGCATCCTGTGGATCATGTGGCATGCTTATAAATGGGATACCAAGGTTGGCATGCTACACAAAGGTATATGAACTTAATACAGATATAATAACATGCAAGCCATTACCGAACTTCCCTATAATAAGGGATCTTGCTACTGACTTTAAGGAGTTCTTTGCAAAGCATAAGAGCATGAGGCCTTACATAATCAATGATGAGATTAGCGATACTAGTGCTAAGGAGTTCATACAGAAGCCTGAGGAGGTAGAGGAGTATCTGCAGTTCTCATACTGCATAAAATGCGGGCTATGCTATGCTGCATGCCCTACTGTTGCTACAGATAGGCTCTTCCCTGGTCCTCAAGCACTAGCACAGATGTACAGATACCTCATAGATAGCAGGGATAGGGGTATGGATGAGAGGTTAAGGATAGTAGATGATAGGCATGAGGTATGGAGGTGCCACTTTGCAGGCTCATGCAGTAGCGTATGTCCCAAGGGTGTTGATCCAGCACTAGGTATACAACTCTTAAGGGCATATCTACTTGGCTATGGGAGAGAGAAGAGGGTTGCGGAGTTGCATGTGAAGTAACAAGAATAACCTTATAGATGCTCATCACTTCAACTGCTCAAGTATAGACAGGCTTATAAGATTCTCTACATATATCCCTCGCCTTATTATATCCATCCTAACCTTCTCACAGTACCTCTGCTCGCTAAGATGGCTCTCCTCGCTATCCAACTCCAGTAGAAGTATGTTATCCGCATAAGGGTATGAGAACCTTAATGCCCTCTCGGGTATTACAGCCATACTTGCAAGGCTGGCACTCTTTATCCTCCACTGCTTCCTAGCAAATACATACTCTAAATCCTTTATCTCCAACCTACCATAGCCCCTCTTTAATACATTAACTGATAGGAAGTTAAGCCTTGATATCTTTGGTCTATCAAGTATATCCCTCCTACTTGAGAAGAATATAGATAACCTCGATGGTACATACCTGTATATATCCTTAACAACATTATCCCTATTTACATAACTTGCTACAATGTAATGATTAACATGTTCTGTAAGGTATGACTCAAACTCATTTGAGTATGTTACAGTAGCAAAGTATAGATCCCTTACGTATGAGGACTCTAACCATTGAGACTTTAGCCTCTTTGTAGCCTCATCATTCATATGATGCACACATACTAGATCGATCAACCTACTGCACCTTATTTGGTATTAATATATTATTAACTATAATAAATAAGTTATAAGAAAATTGATGAGAATATGATATGTAGCAATCTTTTATATCTTCCCTACTCTAAATATGTAAATTCCAAATAAATGGTAAAAAATAAAAGAAGATAACCTTACTTCTATAATATGTTAAGGAATGCCTTGATAAATAGTATAGATAATGGTATAGGGCTTGCTGTAGCAGAGGCGTTAAGGGATGAGGGGATAAACGTTTACTGCTTAACATACAAAGATTATGATTACAAGGATGGGATGAAGGTTATTAGGGTTAATGATACATTAGATGAGGCAGTAAAGCGTGTATTAAAGGATACTGATCGTAGTATAAATATACTGATTAACACTCCTCTCTATGCTCACGTAGGTATGTTTGAGGATATTAGCGTTGATGATTTCATTGTCCAGTTCAATGCAAGCATATTCAATACTATACGTGTAATAAAGATGGTCATACCTATTATGAAGAGGAATGGGAGAGGGCTTATAGTTAATATAGGTTCACTTGCAGGTATTGTAGGATTCCCAGGTATATCTGCATACTCAAGCTCCATGTTTGCATTGGAGGGGTTAAGTGAGTGCTTGAGGTATGAGCTTATTAACCATGGTATATACACTGTTATAGTTGAGACTGGGGCAGTTAAGAGCGATAGAGCTATTATAAAGAGTTCTAATACATGTAATAATGCATTTGAAGGTATATACAAGGGTTTAATGCACCTTATAGAGCATGGATTAGATGCAGAGGATGTTGCTAGAACAGTTGTAAGCATAGTTAAGAGTAGCAAACCTAAACTAAGGTATATAGTTGGAGAGCATGCGTTTTTTATGCTCGATTCAAAGAGGCGGATGAGCGAGGATGAGTTTGAGGAGCTTGTAAGGAAGGATGTAGGGCTGTAGCTCTAATAGGTTATAGGATTATGGGGACTCTAATGGATTTGGCCTCTCACCAAGCACAACATCTATACTCATTTCTTTACCATCCCTTATAACATGCAGGGTAATAACATCACCTACACTCTTCTCCCTCTGCAGATATATGAGTATATCGCTTATCCTCCTAACCTGTATATCATCCACACCTACTATAATATCACCTCCTAGCCTTACCATCCTGTTATCAACACTTATGACTCTAGCATCACTACCTCCCCTAACCCCAGCCTTTGCTGCTGGGCTGTTTGCTACAACATCTATAACCAAGAATCCCCTTGCCTCCTTCAAACCCAATGCCTCTGCTATCTCTGGGGTAACATCCATCCCTGATACCCCTAGCCATGGATGCCTGTATCTATGCTCACTTATAAGCACTGGCACGATCTTCTTAACTGTATTCGATGGTATAGCAAAGCCTATGCCAGCGAACTCACCAGTACTAGATGCTATTGCTGTATTAACACCTATAACCTCCCCATACATGTTAAGTAATGGTCCACCAGAGTTCCCAGGGTTTATTGCTGCATCAGTCTGTATAACATCTGGTATACTGAACCCATTTGCTGTTTCTAACATCCTACCCAACTGGCTTACTATACCAGAGGTCATGGATCCACTTAACCCAAATGGATTCCCTATTGCTGCTACCTGCTCACCAACTCTTAACCTACTAGAGTCTGCCAATGGTAATGGTACTAACTTACTGCTATCAACATCAACCTTTACTACTGCTAGATCAGTGTAAGGGTCAGAGCCTACTATGCTTGCTCTATATGAGGTTCCATCAAGGAATGTTACTGTTACTCTGCTTGCATCCTCTACAACATGGTAATTGGTTACTATATGTCCTTGCTTATCATAAACAAAGCCAGAGCCCACACCCCTAGCATTACCCTTCTGCACGCTTATCTGAACCACTGACTGTTCAACCTTTGAGAATAGATCTGGAAGGGTTAGTAACTTACTCTCCCCCTCTTGTTGTGTGCTCTCTTGAGTTCTCTGAGCCTCTGCTATACTCTTACTATTCCCTATACTACCATTAGTAGTATCAACTCCCTTACCTTCATTGATATTTATAATGCCATAATTATAGTAGAGTAACCCTGCTGCTATTATTACAATTATGATTACACCAATAAGTTTATTCATAATATAAATGATATATGTTACTTACATTTAAAGTTTATCAAATTATTATTTATTTATATGAATACTCCTCTATAACAACTATTACATAACTCAATAGTTATATAACATCTATTACATAATTCATCTTCCATACATATTTATATACAACCTTTACGCTACGATATGCAATGCAGAAAAAGTTACTACCAATACTAGCAGTAGGAGTGCTGGCAGTTGCACTATCAACTATGCCTATGGCACGTGCTAGTACAGGGTTAGCAATAAATCCATATGTAATACCTAACCCAGGTGGTACAACAACAATAACCCTAACCATAGATATACCTGCTGGTGTAACTACACAACTAATATATTGGAATATAAATGAGCCTGATGGTGATACATGCACTATAACTGTACCATTGAATGTAACTGGTCCTATTACTAAAACTGTGAACAAGGTTTATCCTTATGATGCTGCCTTAGTATCGAATTATGCTAATGATGGCTGTGATACAAACGATGTTGGAGGCACATGGTCTGTATATGCTGCTTTAGTTACTACAGCAGGTACACAGCATTGGCCTGATTCATTCACAGTATCATTCCATGTCATACCAGAGAGTGCTATAGGTATAGCTACTATAAGTGGAGCAGGGTTAGCAACCTTCGCTGGCTATAAGGTCTTAAGGACAAAGAGCAAGATTTAATTAACACATTCCCATTTTTAATTTCTATTTTTTTATTTTCAATTCTATTATATACTCCATGATGCAACCTAAGGTATGCTGATAATCCAACTATCTGATCTGCATGTTAGCAACGGGTTCAAGAAGGATATGCTTGAGAAGGCTATAGATGAGGTTAATAGCATAGACCCAGATCTTATTGTAGTAACAGGGGATGTAACAGAGAATGGTATATTGCAGGAGTATGGAAGGGCTAGGGATTACATCAGCATGCTAAAATGCAAGAACATACTCATGCTAAGCGGGAACCATGATTACAGGAACACTGGCTACCTTCTATTCAAGAGGTTCTTTGCAGATAAGATAAGGCAGTTATATGAACATGATTCATGTTTAATAGCAACGCTAAGTACAGCAAGGCCAGATAGGGATGAGGGAGAGGTAGGATATAGGCAGAACCTCTGGCTCTACAATGCATTAAGCAAGTATGATGCTAAGGTTAAGGTTATAGCAATGCATCACCATCTAATCCCAATCCCTGATACAGGGAGTGATAGGATAATAGTTGTTGATGCTGGTGATGTCCTCCATACTGCACTGCTAGCAAAGGTTAACCTAGTCCTCTGCGGGCATAAGCATAGACCATGGCTATGGAGGTTAGGGGATCTACTGGTAGCATATGCTGGGACTGTATCATCTGAGCGTATGAGAGGCTTCTTCTACAACACATACAACATAGTTGAGATAAGCAAGGATGGAAATATATCTACAAGGCTTAAGGTAATCAATGGTAAAGAGATGGCATTGCAGGATATTGTTAATAGCAGAGAATTGTTAGAGGAGTAACATGCAAATATTGAAATAATAGCATCTATGCAAGGAGTATATGATTAAGGTATTCCTTAACGGTTATGGCACAATAGGTAGAAGGGTAGCATATGCTCTAGCGAATGATAATGAGGTTGAGTTCATAGGTGTAGGGAAGTACAGCATAGATGATAGAGCAAGGGAGGCAAGGGATCTTGGGTTTAATATATTCGTGCCAGAGGATAAGGTTAAGGAGTTCAATGCATCAGGGTTTAGTGTAAAAGGTAGCATAGTAGATGCTATAAAGGCTAGTGATCTTGTTATAGATGCATCAAAGGATGGTATGGGGTATGAGAACAAGGTTAAGTACTATATACCATTAAGAAAGCCAGCAATATTCCAAGGTGGAGAGGATAGGTATGGTGAGTATAGTGTAGCAGATATGATACATAACTCAAGGGTCAACTATGAGAAGGCATATGGTAAGGAGTATGTTATACAGGGGAGTTGTAATGTTACAGGCCTAGGGAGGATAATGCAACCATTATTAGAACATTATAATAACATTGTAAGGTTTGATGCTACATTGATAAGGCGTTGGGCTGATCTAGAGGATAAGAAGGAGGTTAAGGATTCAGTAGAGTGGGATAGGGATCCTCACCATCAGAGGGATGTTACAGATTTTATAAATGCAGAGTTGTATGTTGATGTATATAAAGTGCCAAGTAGGATGATGCACCTGCACCAGTTGTATGTTAGGTTCAAAGGTGATGCACCAAGCAGAGATGCCATACTAGATATATTTGAGAGGGAGTGGGGTGTAGCAGTGCTTAACGATGCAAAGGGTACAGCAGATATAAGGAAGAAGGCTTTAGAGCTAGGTTTCCCATTCGGGGACACATGCATGGTGCATATACATGCAGATGTGCTCAAGGTACAAGGGGATACCCTAAAGATAGTATACTCTGATGATCAGACAGGGATAGTTGCACCAGAGAACCATCTACTTATGCAGGCTATGCTATTCAAGAGAAGTAAGAAGGATGCATTGGAGAGGACAGAGAGGATATTTAGGCTTAATGAGAGGAAGAAGGCACTCATGGATGAGTTTGGTTAGCAATTTTTGGTTAGCAATTAAAATAAAATATAATTAGATAATTTATTTATTATTTGTTCTCTTACTCTACCTTAATACTCTCCCTATCCTTACCCCTTGCCTCACTCTCCTCTATCCTCTTAAGCTGCATTAGCAAGAACTCTTTATACCTCTCCCTCTCATACCTAGTCATCTTATCTATATTCTCTGTAAGAAGTGAGCCTAGGGATATAACCCTATCAAGCACATCCTTTGCTATGAATATGCCTAGATTGCTTATATGCATAACAACATCCAACTGCCTCTTAACTATATCCTGCACAAAATTAATATCCTTCAGCATCTTCATACCCTTCTCTGTTATACTATACCTACCATCAACCTCATCTATCAACCCTTCCTGCATCAACTTACCCAGTAATGGATACACAAGCCCTGGTGATGGCCTCCATTGGTTCTTGCTCCTCATTGCAGCCTCCTCTATTATCTCCTTGCCTGTCATAGGCCTCTCTGATAGCATTGAGAGTATGTAGTACCTTGAGAACCCTCTTGGTATTGAGCCACTTATTCTCTGCAGCAGATCAGATATCATATCGCTAATGATATCGCTAATGATACATATATTTCTTTCTCTATTCTATAGCAATTGAAGGGTATCCTACAACTGAACCCTTATCACCTGTCACATCACCGCTTGTAGCATACTTAAGTAACCTGCCTCTGCTGAATCCTAGAGCCTTGCATGCAGCAATAACAGATGCTATTGCACCATAGCCACATGCACTTACATCCAACCTCTCAAGCACTGTATAGTATCTGCTTATATCTAAAGCCTCTATAGCATTGATAAGCTCACTATCCTTCCTATATGCCTGCTCATATGGCTCATAATGTGTTAGATCAGATGATGCTATAAGGAGTATATCTATGCCATTACTTGTAACATCATTGCTAACCTCTGCTAATGCATTCCCTAACTCTACTGCAGTCTCCTTATCCTGCATCCAGAGTATTATTGGTACTATAGTAAAATCATATGCATATATATATTGGAGCATAGGAAGTTGAACCTCCAAGCAGTGATCCTTGCTATGGGCATAATCATCTATATCAACTATGCCAGAGGTTTTAACTATGCTATCGACTATGCTATCGTTAACCCTAACCCTGCCTAATGGTGTATCCCAGTAACACTCCTTCATGCTAGCAACGCCGCTACCCAAGCCGTAGTGGTTGGGGCCAAGGATTATAACAACATCAGGCTGTATATTTAAGTATGTATAGTAGTAGGAGTGCGCTGCCACTGCACCAGAGTATACATATGCTGCATGGGGGCATACTACTGCTGCTATCCTCCCTTTACCCTTCTCCTTTGCCTTAGGCTCTGGCAGTATACTAGGGCCTAGCCTATGCAAGAAGCACTCCTTTATAGCACTGATAAGATCATCCTTGGCAGATGGGTAGAATACCCCTGCTACTGAAGGCCTTCTAACCTTCATACTATCTACTACATCTCTTCCATCTTAGCCTCAAAGTCATCTATCTTGTATATATTACCATTGCATTTAAAGTAGTCTACCTGCTTCTCCTGTATCAACCCCTTCTTGCTGAGTATATGCAACGCTAGAAGCCAGTATATTGTTGCTATTGCCCTCCTACCCCTGTTATTTGAGGGTATTGCTAGATCAATATTTGATAGAGAGTTATCTGTATTAGCCAATGCTATAACAGGTATGCCTGCATTGGTAGCCTCTACTATAGCCTGAGCATCTGTCTGTGGATCACTTACAAGCACAACCTCAGGCTCTATGTATGTTGATAGGAATGGGTTTGTAAACGTGCCTGGCATGAACCTCCCTACTATTGGTGTTGCCCCAGTAAGCTCGCAGAACTTGTTAACAGCAACGCTTGCCTGTTCCTTGCTTGTGCATACAGCAACCTTTGGTAATGTCCTTGCTATGAATGATGCTGTAACATCTATCCTCTCAAGTGTCTTGTTCATATCAAGCATGTATACCCCTTCATTACTCTTTGCTATGAACCTCTCCATATGCTTATTCTTAACATTCGTACCTATCCTTATCCCAGCTGTAAGTATCAACTTCTCTACATTATCTATACTCATGCATCATGCTTGAGCAAGAGTTAATTTTAATCTACCGCTTTATATAATGGTATAATACTATGCATGGTATGGTTATAGCAAGCGCACCAGCAAAGATCATACTCTTTGGTGAGCACTTTGTAGTATATGGTAAACCAGCAGTAGCAGTTGCTTTAAAGAAGAGGATGTATGCTAAGGTTAATGTTAGGGATGATGATACTATACATATCTCATCTCCTTTAGGATACTCAAGGCATAGTATAGGAGATGAGATAGGCAAGGATATTCATAGGCATATAATATACTCTGCTCTACTTGCTATAAGACATGTAGGTAAGTGTAAAGGGTTAACAATAACTCTAGAAACTGAGTTCCCCTTCAGTATGGGCTTGGGTGCATCTGCAGCATCTAGCATATGTGTAATAGCAGGCGTAGCATATGCAGTAGCAGGATATAGACTACCTAGCAAGGATCTCTTCAAGCTATCTGTAGAGGCAGAGAAACTTGTGCATAGAAACCCATCGGGGATAGACTCTGCAACATCTATCTATGGAGGGGTTATATTCTTTAAGAATGGTGATATCAAGAGGGTAAGTATAAGCAATGCTAATGAACTGAACTTCCTTATAGCAAGCACTAAGATAAGGAAGGATACTGGTAGCATGGTAGCAAGGGTTAGGGCATTCTATGAAAGCAATAGAGAAGAGTTTCTAGGCCTAGCAGGTATGAGCGAGAATATAACTATGCAAGGTATAGATGCATTGATCAACCGTAACAAGGTTAAACTTGGGGCTCTTATGACCATGAACCATACACTGCTCAGGAGTATAGGGGTATCCAACGATGCTATAGATGCCTTGGTTGATCTTATGATAAAACATGGTGCATATGGTGCAAAATTGACTGGCGCTGGCGGAGGTGGATCTGTAATATCCTTGGTAGAGGATAATAGTAGATTATTGGAGGTATTCAAGGAGAATGATCCTTTCATATCATGTATAGAGGAGGAGGGTGTTAAAATTATAAATAATTTACAATTCTAATATGCTATAGCATAATAACTTTAATCTCTGCGATAATTATCTTAACTTTACTAAGACTCAATGCAAATATTTTTATCAATGTATGATATTATGATGCTGAATGATCTCATTGCTTAAACTTGGGGGCTCTATAGTAACATTCAAGGATAAGCCCTTGGAGTTTAATGGTAGTGCTGTTGCTAACATAAGCAGGGCACTTAAGAGTATAGGGGAGCCCTTAATAGTAGTGCATGGGGGAGGCTCATTTGGACACTACTACTCAGTAAAGTATGATATACATAGCAAGGTTGATAGGTACTCGCTAGAGGGTGTATCTCATGTTAGATGCTCAATGGTAGAGCTTAACCATCTTATAGTAAGCACTATGCTTAAGAATGGTTTGAAGCCTTTCGCTGTGCACCCATCGTCATTTATTCATGGCAAGGATGTAGATATAGATTCGATTAAGAGGTTGAAGGATATGGCAGAGTATGGGCTAGTGCCTGTTGTACATGGTGATGTTATGCACCATAGCAATGATCTATTCTACATACTCTCTGGTGATGAGCTTATGAGCATAATAGCAAGGTATGTAAACCCTAAGGTTGCTGTATTTTCATTAAATGTAGATGGTGTTTACAGGGATATGGAGAGCAAGGAGTTAGTTAGGGAGTTAAAGTATACAAATGATGCATTTATAAGCAATGTAAGCATGGATGTTACTGGGGGTATGAAGAGGAAGATTAGGGAGGCATTCAATATAGCAAGTATGGGAATAGATGTATGGTTTGTAAATGGATTCTATACAGATAGGGTTATCAGTGCACTTAAAGGTTATGAGACAGTAGGAACTATAGTTAAGGGTAAGGTAGCATGAGTATACAAGAGGGTAAGGGTGTAGGTAATGAGAGGGATAAGGATTACGTAGAGGTTATAAAGAACAGGAAGTTAGAAGGGCTAACCATACCATTAAGGGAGAATGTCCAAGCAAGGAGTACATCAACATTCCTAGAGTATGTCATGCTCATACATAATGCATTACCTGAATTGGATATAGATGATATAGATACAGGAACTACATTCTTGAACCATAGGTTCAATGCACCAATAATAATAGACTCTATGACAGGAGGTACGCCAGAGGCAAGTATAATAAATGCTAGGCTCGCTGAGGTTGCAGAGGAGCTTAACCTTGGGATGGGTGTTGGTAGCCAGAGGGCAGGGTTAGTAAGCGATGCTCTAGTTGAGAGTTATGCAGTAGCAAGGGATAAGGCACCTAACGCATTCCTTATAGCAAACATAGGGGGCGTGCAACTCAAGCAGTTAACCTTGGATGATATAAAGAGGGTAATAGATATGATAAAGGCAGATGCCCTTGCAATACACCTTAACCCATTACAAGAGCTTATACAGCCTGAGGGGGAGCCTAAGTTCAAGGGCATATACAGCAAGATAGTTGAGGTTGTTAAGAGCATATCCATACCAGTTATAGTTAAGGAGGTTGGTGCTGGTATATCTAGGGAGGTTGCTGTAAGGCTAGAGCTTGTTGGTGTGAAGGCTATAAACATAGCAGGGGCTGGGGGTACAAGTTGGGCTGGTGTTGAGAAGCTTAGGGCTGATAATGCAAGTAATGAGCTCAAATCCCATCTAGGTGAGATGCTATGGGACTGGGGTATACCTACTGCAGTTGCATTACTTGATACTAGAAGCAAGGTTAGGACAAGTATAATAGCATCTGGTGGGCTTAGGAATGGACTAGATATAGCAAAGTGCATTGCTTTAGCAGCTGATATGTGTGCACTAGCATACCCATTCTTAAAGCATGCAGATGAGTCAAAGGAATCAGCATTAAAGTATGCAAAGATGCTTATAGAAGAGTTGAGGGCTGTTATGTTCCTTACTGGGTCAAGGAGCATCAAAGACCTTAAATCTGCAAGGTATCTACTGCTGAGCCCATTACTTGATTGGTTCGGGACAAGGTAAGAGTATGAGCGCTAAAGAGATATAGCAAAGTATACTTGCTTGGTAAGTATGAGCAGTATAGAGCAAGAGATAAAGGGTATAGCAGAGAGGGTTGATGAGTTCATACTATCAAACATAAATGGCGAGCCTCTTAGACTATACGAGGCTACACTACACTACATAAAGAGTGGAGGTAAGAGACTTAGACCATTCCTTGTAGTAAAGTGCTGTGAACTATTCAACTGTAGTATTGATAGAGCATTACCTATAGCAAGTGCAGTGGAGATGGTACATAACTTTACCCTTGTGCATGATGATATAATGGATAACGATGAGATTAGACATGGTGTACCTACAGTGCATATGCAGTATGGATTACCATATGGTATACTTGCTGGTGATCTACTCCTTATAGAGGCATTCAATACAATAGTTAAGCATGGGAAGAGTGTAGGCTTGGAGGATTATATAATAACAAGGCTTGTAGGTATACTTGCTAGTGCATGTAAGGAGTTGAGCGAGGGTCAAGCGCTTGATATGGAGCTGGCAGGGGCTAATTCATTACCTGAGGAGGAGGAGTATATGAGGATGATAGGTAAGAAGACAGCCTCACTCTTTGAGGCATCATGTATACTTGGTTCAGTTACTGCAGGTGCTGATGATCATGCTATTACTAACCTTGCATTGTATGGTAGAAGGATAGGTTTAGCATTCCAACTCATAGATGACCTTATAGGGGTTGTTGGGGATAGTAGGATAACAAAGAAGCCTGTAGGAAATGATATAAGGGAGGGTAAGAAGACCCTGCCTATACTCATTGCATTAAGGAGGAGCAATGATGTGCAAAGGGCAAGGATACTATCTATGCTAGGTGCAAAGGATGTAGGGCAGAATGATATACTCTATGCAATAGATACCCTAACCATGCTAGGTGTTGAGAAGTATGTTAGGAGTATAGCTGAGGATTACGTTAAAGATGCAGTAAAGGCATTAGACTCATTGAGTATAAGCAACAATGGTTTTAAAGCAAAAGGTGCTCTTGTAGCCCTTGCAAGGTTCATAGTAGAGAGGAGTAGATGATTGAAGGATTATAATAGTGAATATTCTAACTATAAGCATGGATGAGGATATCCTACTACTCATAAAGAAGGTTGCATTAAAGAACGCTGTAGAGCATGATGGTAAGGCTAAGATAGATAGGGTTATAGCAAAGGTTATTGCATTAAGGAGCGATATAAAGGGTAGGATAAAGGATTACATACCTACCATAGCAGATGTTGTAGGCAAGGTTAACGCATTAAGCATAGAGGAGCAGAAGAGTATGCTTGAGAGTATTGCACCAGAGATGCTTGAAAAGAGTAAGATTTCATACGAGCAAAGGCTACCTCCATTACCCAATGCCATTCATGGCAAGGTTGTAACAAGGTTCCCACCTGAGCCCAATGGTTATCCTCATATAGGTCATGCTAAAGCAGTTATAATAGATGAAGAGTATGCAAGGATGTATAATGGTAAGTTTATCCTACGTTTTGATGATACAAACCCAGCAAAGGAGAGGTTAGAGTATTATCATGCAATAAGGGAAGGGTTGGAGTGGTTAAATGTAAAGCCTGATCTTGTAAAGAATACCTCTGATGATATAGAAGTGCTTTATAAATATGCAAAGATGCTTATAGATGCTGATGGTGCGTATGTATGCACATGTAAGCCTGAGGTTATAAAGCGTAACAGAGCCTTAGGGGTAGAGTGTGCATGTAGAGCATTGGGCAAAGAAGAGCATATTGAGCGTTGGGCAAAGATGTTTAATGAGTATAGACAGAATGAGGCTATCCTAAGGTTCAAGGGTGATATGAGGAGCAGTAATACGGTCATGAGGGATCCTACACTCTTCAGGATAATAGAGCATAAGCATCCACTGAAGGGTTACAGGTATAGGGTATGGCCTACCTATGACTTTGCATCATGCATAGAGGATAGCCTAGATGGGGTAACACATGCTATGAGGAGCAAGGAGTATGAGTTACGGAATGAACTATACTATGCGATACTTGATAGGCTTGGGTTAAGGAAGCCATTGGTGCTAGAGTTCTCAAGGTTAGAGTTTGAGGGTATGCCTGTATCAAAGAGGATGATAAAACCCCTTATAGATAAAGGGTTGGTCTATGGATGGGATGATCCTAGGTTACCAACGCTTAAAGCATTGAGGAGGAGGGGTATAACGCCAGAGGCTATAAGGGAGTTTGTGCTCTCATTAGGGTTCACAAAGGCAGATACAAAACCACCATTTGAGGCATTGGAGGCTATTAATAGAAGGATAATAGATCCTATAGCAATTAGGCTTAATGCTGTTATGTATAATAATTGCATAATACTTAAGATTGATCATGGTATAGAGAGCGTTACGGTAAAGAACCATCCTACAAATTATGCATTGGGTGTAAGGGAGGTTAGATTAAGCAATGAGTTCTATCTACCAAGGAATGATGTTCTTGCAAATGTAGGGAAGGAGCTTAGGTTAATAGACCTATTCAATGTTAGGGTAGAGGGTATAGATGATGGATACGCATTAGCATCATTCTCAGGGTTTGAGTTGAAGGATATACCAAAGGTGCAGTGGGTAAGCAAGTTAGATGCAAGGAGCGTTAAGATACTTATCCCAGGGCAGTTATACATAAACGGTGAATTTAATGCTAACAGCCTTGCAGAGGCTAATACTTATGTAGAATCATATGCAGATAACCTTGCTGTAGGCATGATGGTACAGTTCATAAGACTAGGCTTCTATAGGCTTGACTCTAAAGGTGTATTTATAATGGCACATAGGTGATTACTAGGGCTAAAAAAGAACGTTAAAAATATATTGATTCTTTTAAGATTATACATTATTGAGTATAGATGATAGATTTAACCTTGATAAGATACTGATGCATAAAAGGAAGAAGGGTAAGAGAGGCCCTCTGATGATATTAATTAG
Organism: uncultured Nitrosopumilales archaeon; assembly: GCA_964475945.1. Classification (GTDB taxonomy): domain Archaea; phylum Thermoproteota; class Nitrososphaeria; order Nitrososphaerales; family Nitrosocaldaceae; genus JBBIQH01. The sequence goes on from CAYYYF010000001.1 coordinate 96,932, forward strand.
CATATTGGATAAGCTTGGTGATGGTGCTATCAATAGAACCCATCTAAGTTACAAGGCTAACCTGGATATAAGAGTACTTAATAGATATCTCAAGTTTATGCAAGAGCGTGGTTTAGTATCATACAGCAACATAGACCCTACACTTGTAAGTATAACAGATAAAGGTATACATGTGCTATACCACTTCAAGGCAGCACTAAGGATTATAGATGAGGATTGTGATATAGATAATAGATGCGTACTAAGGATGCATAAATTCTAGCAAAATAATTATAAGGATTTATTTGTAGCATCTATATGGCTAAGGTACTTGTAGGTAAGGTAGATGATCTACAAGATGGTAAGATGAGGCATGTGGAGATTAATGGGAAGGATATCTTGCTTGCAAATGTTAATGGTAGATACTATGCTGTATCTGATATATGCAACCACGCTGGTGCAAATCTACACGAGGGTAAACTTGAAGGGGTATATGTAACATGCCCATGGCATAAGGCAGTATGGGATGTTACCAATGGACAATTGGTTAAATTCCCTGTAAGGTTGAAGAGCCTAGAGGTATATAAGATAATTGTTGAGGAGAATAACATATACATTGATATCTAAGGTAAAAATAAAAATTTAATTTATTATTATTAGAACTATACCTGTCTCTTCCTCCTTACCTCTACCCTTGTTGATACCTCAACCTTCTCTGTCTCTGGCTTGCATGTCTTCACATGTGTATAGTACTCATCGTAATCCATCAGTAGGCCGCAGACCTCGCACCTTACTGCATGGCACATGCATATAATTAGCAATAACCTGTACTTAACTATTGTGGACCGGGCGGGATTTGAACCCGCGACCTCTCGCTGATCCTAGCATATGCTAGAACCACCCGCGTGCAAGGCGGGCATTCTACCGCTGAACTACCGGCCCATGGTAAGAATCCCTCAAGTATGGAATTTAATTTTAACGGTAGATTCTTGTACCATAATTCATATTAAATATTTATGCATACATAGAAGTATGCGATATCTATTGCTATTAACTGCTCTAGCACTATTGCTTCTTACTCCTATACAGGTATATGGGCATGGCTTAGGTAGAGAGACCATTGGACCAAAGAATGTTGGGGATAGGCTTGTATCATTGAATATCAACCTGCAGCCTGAGATAAGGGAGGCTGATAAGCAAGTTGATGTAACATTGAGTATAAAGGCTATAGATGAGGAGAGCAAGGATCCAATAAAAGGTATTATAGTATATGATATAGTAGTAAGCAAGTATGATACAGGGCAGATATTCAAGGAGAGGTTTCATGCAAGGCAAGGGCAGGATGAATTAAGGGTAGTATTCAAACCCAATGCAGGTGTTGAGCCTAGAATTATTAAAGGCATGTATATTGATGGTATGGGTTATGGTGATGATGAGAATGTAATCATAGAGGGTCCAATATTCCTAGATGCAGGGCTTTACATATTGGATGTAGATGTAGTTGCATTGAATGGGCAGCAGTTGGATAGACCAGTAAGGTATACAGCGAGGTTAACCATAGCAGAGGAGAAGGCATGGGGTATCTCATATGAAGGCATTAAAGGTAATCTAACAACCATATCCTACTTTGAGAGGTTGAGTGAACTCAAGGTATACAAGGATAGCAGTAATAACTACAGGGTAGATGCAATATCGAGTTTTAACTGGAGTAGTGAGTTTGTCAAGGATATCTCATTGCTACACTTTGAGTATTATATACCAAAGGATATGCATGAACTTGCTATGAGGGAGTTAAAGGGTTACATAAACAACATAGAGGTTCCAATAACAATAGATAGGGCTGCTGAGGGTTATGTCATAGTGCATTACATGATACCAAATAGTAGGTTAATGAGTATGGTTGAGCAGGTGCAGGATAAGGATAGGCTCATCTTCAGCATAGTAACAGGTAATATGATAGAGGGCATGGAGGGGGTTGGTGATGCTGGTGATGGTGCTGAGATAGACCCAAGTAAGATAACCTCATGGTCCGAGCCTATAAGGGTTAGGAGTAGCAACAACTCATTCATAGTAGAGGTTAGATACTCCCCGGTTGAGCCTACCATAGATGGTCAGATAGTATTTAACATAAAACTATATGATGCGAATACAACGGAGGAGATAAAGAGTATGAGGTATGATATAATGCTCTATGATAGCAATGGAAATCATATAGATAGAACCCATAGATCTGTTCAGACCAAGGATATACAGGTATACAAGGTGGATGCCCCAGGTACATACAAGGTTATGCTGACAAATATAAATAGGAGTGGCGAGAGTGCATCATTTACTATTACAGTAATCCCAGAGTTCCCTGTAGCATTGCTTGTCATGGGTATAGGTGTTGCCACTGCCATAGCTGCAAGGAGGTTAAAGTATAGTTAGAGTCAAGTGATGAGATTAATCCTGTAAGATTCTTTATATCCTTTACAAGTATATTCCTCAACCTTGGATTGTATATAACTGCTGCTGGATGGTACGTTGTAAGGCATGGATACCTTGCATAACCTATCTTCTTTATAACCACCCTGCCTATATGCTCCCTGAATCTACCCCCTAGCAATGCATCATGTGCAGTCCTACCTAGGAGGCATATAACCCCTGGTCTTACAGCATCTATCTGCCTGTAGAGATAGTTTATGCATGCAAGCACCTCATCCTTCCTAGGCTTTCTATTGCTTGGGGGCCTGCACTTTACTACATTGGTTATGAATACCTGCTCCCTCCTTAGCCTAGCATATGCCAATGCCTGATCGAGTATCTTGCCTGCATGGCCTACAAACGGTCTGCCTGCCAGATCCTCGCTTGCACCTGGGGCTTCCCCTATAAACATTATTAGAGCATTATGCAACCCTTCCCCTGCTACTGCGTTTATCCTATTCTCTGCTAACCTGCATAACCTGCAAGCCTTAACCTCCTGCTCTATAACGCTAAGTATCCTATTACGCAACGCTCTTAACCACTGCTATACCTCTCACATATGGGCCTCCATTGCCCATGCGCATTGTCTGCATGGGATCACCCTTGCCACAGTTAAGTATAGGCCTTATCTCATAGTGCTTGCTACATGCATCTATAGATGCAAAGAACTCTGGTGCATTACCCATTACTATAACATCCCTAAGCATCTCCCCTTCCTTAACCTCTCCTTGCTCTATCCTGTATGCATACTGGCATGATATACTCCAATTGTATCTATACATATCTATTGAGGGTACCTTCTGCCCGCATATAATATAGCCATGCCTTACATCCTTTACCATCTCCTCATACTCCCAATCAAGGGGCTTTATGTATGTGCATGCCATCCTTATCAATGGCATATACTCATATCCAGTAGCACGCATACCAGCATTAGGTTCTACACCAAACTTTACTGCAGTGGCTCTGTTATGCATATGATTTACCAGTATACCATCCTTAACGAGCACCTTCTCCCTAGCAACTACACCCTCATCATCATACCTGTAATGCCCTAGGGTGTATGGTATTGTAGGATCATCAGCAACGTTAAGTATGCTAGATCCTATCCTCTCTCCAAGCTTACCAGCCCACCATGCACCGCCTGCCCAAGCCATCTCATAGCCTAGAACCCTATCTGCCTCTGATGGATGCCCAAGTATCTCATGCGTAAGCAGTGCAACAAAGTCTGGATCCATTATAACTGTAGCCTTCTCCTCCTTAGCAGGCTTTGCTTTAAGTAGCCTTAATGCCTTCTCTGCTACATCCTCTGCTATGTCTAATATATTATTGAGTATCTCAAGTCCTCCTCTCCCTCCCTCTGTCCTAGATACACTCTCACTCAACCCTTGCTCATATGCGGTAGCAGTTATGCTCATAACTGTATCAAGGTATGACTGCACTATCCTTGCACCCTCACTGCTCATGAACAACTTCTCTGTATAATCATAACCAGCAGTTACACTTGATCTATGTATGCTACTACCCTTGCTTCTTATCCTCTTATCACATTCTCTAGCAGTCTCTACAAGTTCATCAAACTTTACTCTTGTATCTAACTTGAATGGAATCTTAACGTTATCAGTGTAAGCCTTAACCTCTGCTAGGATTACCTTCTCCTTAACCTTTCTACTTGATGCCTTTGCTAACCTAACTGCCATCTCTGCTGCATATAATGCATCCTCAAGCCGCGGCTCTGCTACTGCATAGAAGCCCCATGCACCATCTGCTATAACCCTTACGCTCAACCCATTCTCCATGCTTGATGCCATATGCTCTATACTTGAGTTCTCTAGCAGTAACCCTCTACTCTCCCTATACTCATACCTAACATCAGCATAGCCTGCACCCATTGCTAATGCATGCTCCAATGCTCTTGATGCTAGATGCTCATCTATATGCATGTCTTTACTTGCTACATCTTAATATTAATATATATTCTTGAGCATATTAAAGGAATGCAGATAATACATGTCTCAGATACCCATCTAGGGTATAGGCAGTTCAACCTTCAGGAGAGGGAGGATGATATCTATGAGGCATTCAACGAGGTTATAGATACAGCAGTAAAGGATAAGGTAGATGCAGTTATACATGCAGGGGATATATTCCATGTACCAAGGCCATCAGGCTCTGCATTATATAAATTAACTGAGGCTATAAAGAGGTTGAATGAGCATAACATAAGGTTCTTCTTTACCCTAGGGGAGCATGATATAAGTAGGGTAAAGGATACGCCATTCCCAGCAATATTCAGCAAGATTCTTAACATGGCAGAGTATGTTGGTGATGGTAATCTTTATGAGCATAAAGGGGTGGTTATTACAGGGCTTCATAAGCATAGGAAGAGTGAGCATGATACAATCTTAAGAAAACTTAAGGAGATTGAGGGTAAGATTAAGGCATATAGTGCAAAGAAGGTTCTGGTAATGCACCAAGGGCTATATGAATTCCATGAGTATGCTGGAGAGTTGAATGTATATGAGCTACCAAAGGGTTTCAACTACTATGCAATGGGGCATCTACACGATCATGCTTGCAAGCAGTTTAATGATATGCTAGTATGCTACCCTGGCTCAATAGATAATATGCAAGGAGAAGGTATAAGTGATACTAGTAGAGGATTCTACATGCTAGATCTCTCAAGGGATGTTAATGTAGAGTTTATTAAGGTTAAATCTGCAAGAAGGAATATAGTGTATGAGGTTGATTATGAGGAGTTAGAGGTTAAGGTAAATGAGATAATTGAGCAGGTAAGGGCAGGTAATTATAGTAAGAAGCCCATGGTTAGGCTAAAGATCAAGGGCAAAGCGGCTATAGACAATCTTATTGTATCAAGCATTTTATCAAGGTTAAATGAGCACTGTCTACACTATACTTGGGATATAATAAGCAGTATGCAAGAGAGCAGCATGCTATATATGGAGAGGCCAGATGTAGATAAGGAGTTACTTAAGCTAGCAGAGAAGGCCTTGGATAGTGCTACTGCTGAGTTTGCTATAAATGAACTACTCCCTATACTTATTGATAATAGTATAAAGGATGCTATAGATGCTGTATGGGAGAGGTTCAATGAGAATAAAGTGAAGGAATATGATAAAGAGGGTTGAGTTATCCGATTTCATATCCCATAGGGATAGCAAGATTGAGTTTGGTGAAGGTGTTACAGTATTCATAGGTAAGAATGGCTCTGGCAAGTCATCTGTGATAGATGCCATAACCTATGCACTCTATGGTGAGCATACAAGGAACAGTAACAGGAACATTGTAAGGCATGGGGCAAGCAAGGCTGTTGTAATACTAGAGTTTACCCATAAGGGCAAGAGGTATAGGGTTGAGAGGAAGGTTGATAGCAAGGGTAACCTTGAGTCTGCTGTATTAAAGTATTATGACGGTGATAAATTAAAGACAGAGGTTTATGGGGAGAGGAGGCAGTTTGGCGAATCTATAAGCAAGAGGATAGAGGAGATACTAGGCTTAGATTATGATAAGATGAGGGTAGCAGGGATAATACAGCAGGGTGAGATAGATAGGATAATAGAGTATAAGCCGAAGGAGTTCAAGGAGTTGATAAACAATATAATAGGTATTGACAGGCTTGATTATGCATATGAGAGGATGAGGGATGTTATAGATGGGTTCAGGGAGAGACTTAGGAGGGAGTATGGTTACGATGATCTTAACATACCTGCTATACAGAAGGAGTTAGATGAGCAGAGGGCATTGGTAGTATCCATTAGCAAGGAGATAGAACGCCAGAAGGTATTGTTTGAGAATGTAAAGGCAAGCAGGGATCTTATGCTTAAAGAGTATGAGGGGTTGAAGTTACTCAAGGCAAAGTATGATGAGTTGAATCTACAGGTAAGTAACCTATACAACTACTTGAGTAGATTAAGGGATAGTATAGGGAAGGAGATAAGGGATAAGATGGAGTTGATAATGAAGGTGAGGAAGTGTATTACTATAGCCAGTAAGGAAGAGAGTATAGTTAGTGAGCTTAATAGGATAGAGGAGAGAATTGAGGAGATAGGGAGAGAGGTTAGTGATATAAGCAGGGAAGTTGCTGTACTTGAGGAGAGGAAGAAGAATGCAAGGGATATGCTTAGGGTAATCAAGGATGGGAGGGATTACATCAGATATGTTAAAGAGAATTACGCAATACCTAAGATTCTGGAAGAGAAGAGGGCAAGACTAGATGAGATGGTTAAGAGGATAACCTCATACATACAGGAGATAAGTAGAATGGAGGGATTGCTTGAATGCTCAAGAATAGAGATTAAGGATAACATATGCCCAATATGCAAGAATAGGGTTAGTAATGCTGAGGAGTTAGCAAGGGAGTTGGCAGGGGAGAGGGAGGTTCTTGCTAAGGCTATGAATGAGAAGAAGAGGGAGGTTGAGAGGTTGGAGAGGGAGAGGGTAGAATTGGAGAGGAGGGTTAGGGAGTTAGAGGATAAGGCAAGGAGGTTGGATACAGCAAGAGAGTTCCTTAAGATATACACGCTAGATGAGTCTAATATAGATGCAAATGAGAGGGAGTTACTATCCATAATCGATCAGGATATTAAGGGTTTGAAGGATAAGATCCTTGTATTGATGAAGGAGAAGGATGATCTTATTAAGAGGAAGAGAGAGTATACCAATAAGTATAATGAGATGATAGAGGCTAAAGCATTCCTTAAGGATAAGGGTATAGAGTCTTTAGATGCAGTAGATAGGCTAAGTGAGGAGATAAAGGAGAAGGAAAGGATATACAACCTACTCTCAAATATTAATGTTAATGAGAAAATAGATAAGTTTGCTATAGATGATTACTCAAGGGATCTCATAGGTAAGATACAGACCCTAAGAGAGGAGAGTAAAGGGTTCTCTGAGGAGAGGTTCCATGAACTTGAGGGTAATATAAAGAGAGTAGAGGAGGATATGAAGAAGATAGAGGTTGATATAAAGAGTTTAGAGAATGATGTTAAGAAGATCAATGATAATATAGAAGAGATGAGTAAGGTTAAGGATATACTTGATTATGCTAGAAGATACATTAATACACTTGAGAGTATTAGGAATAATGTATTCTATAGAGATGGTAAAGTTGCAAAGAGCCTAAGGAGTTGGGCCCTTGAGTATATCTCACGCAAGGCATCAGAGTATGCTAAACTCTTTGATATAGGAGTATCAAGGGTAGAGTTAAGGGAGAAGGATAATGCGATTGAGATACTATGCTATGGTAAGAGAGGTGTTATAGATATACACTCAATGAGTGGGGGAGAGAGAGTAGCGTTAGGCTTGGCATTAAGGTTTGGCATAGCCTATGTTATGGGAGGATACAAGCTTGATTTTATAATACTTGATGAGCCTACAGTGCACCTAGATGAGGAGAAGAGGAGTGCCATGGTTGAACTTATATCTACACTTGCAGATAACTCATCACTACAGATGATAGTTATAACCCATGATAGCGAGATATTTGAGAGTGCTAACGTTGATAACATATATAGATTTGAGATGAGTGAGCAAGGAACAAGGATATCTAATATAAAGGATTCTTAGAATAGAGTAAAGAAAGGTTATAGAAATACTACCATTCCCCCCTTCTTTGCTGCAGGTAATGCCTCATGTAAGAAACCTATTACATCCTCAAACTCAACACCTTCCTCAAGTGTATCCTGCGTTATACCCATCTGCTTAAGCATATCCTTGCTCGGTCCACATGCTGTAACCCTGACCCCTGCTGCTATAGCATCCTTAAGATACTTTTCGAGTGGTGGTGCCCCTGCTAAAGTTATCTTGCTTGCCCCTCCTTTCTTTACTATCTCTAGTGCATCCATTGTACAGTAGAGCTTACACTTTGCACCCATTGCAACACTACCTAGTGCTAGAACGAATGCTGGGTATGCCCTGCTAGGATCCTTTGATACAAGCACTATATGGACTTCTTGCTCCTCACCATTACCCATATCATTCCTTGCTACCAATGGTATTAAACTATTACTATACTTGGGATGCTATACATTAAGCCATAGGGATTTATATATCTGTTTATAAACTTCATTAAAAATTACTTCCGTCTTCTATCCAATAGCATTATAAAGAACTTATACATTATTAAATCAATGCCTTGTGCTATATGCAGCTCAAGGTTTGCTGAACATGAATGCGTATACTGTAACAGCAGGGTATGCTCTGGCTGCATAGATAATGATGCAAGGAAGTGTATAAGATGCAAGGGTTTGAAAAGCATGCCAGACAAGAGATTTGTAAAGAAGAATATGCATCTCTTCATATTAATAGGCTTAACATGGTTATTCGTTGTATTCCCTTACCCATTCCTACTTGGTTATGAACACTCCCTCCATTATGCTGTGCTCATACCAGTTATAATAGCAACTGTAGGGATGATTATACCCTTACTATTCCTATTCAGATATTGGAAGAGGAGTGGTAGGTAGTAAGTATTAAAGCCTTGCTTTTATCTCCTCCACAATAGCATCCGCAACCTCCTGAGTACTACTACTCCCTCCTATATCAACAGTCTTTATACCCTTGATTAATACATTGTATATGCAGGACTCTATTATACTTGATGCATCTAAGCATCTCTTATCATTATACTTCATGCCAAGCCAGTTAAGCATCATCCCTGCAGATAGTATGAATGATAAAGGATTTACTATACCCTTACCTGCTATATCTGGGGCAGAGCCATGAACGGGCTCAAATATGGCATAGTTATCCCCTATATTTGCTGATGGTGCTAAACCTATACTACCTGTAACCTGTGCTGCCTCATCGGATAGTATATCACCATACATATTCCCTGTAACTATAACATCAAACTGCGATGGGTTCCTTATAAGGTTCATAGCACATGCATCAACATACATCTCACTAAAGCCTATGTTATAGTAACGTTTTGCTACTTCCCTACAGCATGATGCAAATAGACCATCAGTCTTCCTAAGCAAGTTTGCCTTATGCACAGCAGTAACATGCTTCTTACCATCCCTAAACTCTGCTAACTTGAATGCATACTCTGCTATCCTTAACGATGCCTTTCTTGTAACAACCTTGACTGCTATGCTAGCAGTAGCATCAAGTTCATACTCAAGTCCAGTATATAGATCCTCTGTATTCTCCCTTACTATAACAAGGTCTATGTTGCTATGTAAGGAGTTGATATTAGGATATACCTTTGCTGGCCTTACATTTGCATATAGATCAAGGCTCCTTCTTAAATACACTATAACATCTGCAGCACTCTCCCCTATGGGTGCCTTTAAGCATGCATCAGTGCCCTTTATAATACTTATAGAGTGCTCTGGTAATGCTTCACCATACTTCCTTAATGCTGAATCTCCAGCCTCAACATCAAGTATGTTAAGGTTTAGGTTCATCCTATCCTGTAATGCATAAAGTACCTTCTTTGTTGCAAGTGATACCTCTGGCCCTATACCATCGCCCTCTATGAATGCTATCCTATACATGCATTAGGGATTGGTTGGATAGTATTATATTAATTAATACTTTAAATTTAAAAAATATTATACCGTGTAACCCTTAACCTCTCTATCCTTATCCATATCTATAGCCTTCTTCATCATAACCTTGTTTATCCCGTTTATCATCGCTTGCACACTTGTAACCACTATATCCTCACCAGTTGCCCTTGCACTTGCAACCCTTCCATTGTTATCCTCTACCTTGATGCTAACCTCTGCTAAGGCATCCGAGCCTCCACTTATAGCCTCTAGCCTGAACTCACTGAGCCTTATGCTTGCTATCTTATCAGTTATCCTCTGTATTGCCTTCAATGCAGCATCTACTGGTCCAACACCAGTCTCTGCTACAACATACTCCTTCCCATCTATGGTTAATCTCACTGATGCTGTAGGCACTACATTTATACCTGTAGTAACAACAAAGTCCATCAGCCTAACATGCTCAACTATACTCTGCTGGTTCATAACCTGTGATGCTATTGCTACAAGATCTGCATCTGTCACATGCTTCCCCTTATCCCCTAGCTCCTTAACCCTTGCTACTATCTGCCTTAACTGCTCCTGCGTAGGCTTTATACCATACTCAGCAAGCATTGCTGATATACCATGTATACCTGCATGCTTACCAGCCTCAAGCCACCTCTTCCTACCAACCAACTCTGGGCTTATAGGCTCATAGCATAATGGGTTTGATAATACACCATGTGTATGTATACCAGACTCATGCCCAAATGCATTCTCACCAACTATAGCCTTGTTAGGTTGCACAACTATCCCTGTTAGGCTTGATACCAGCTTTGATGTCTCATATAGCAAGGTTGTATTTATCCTAGTCTTCCTGTTATATAGGCAGTGTAGAGTCATAACAAACTCCTCTAGCGATGCATTACCAGCTCTCTCCCCTAACCCATTGATGGTTACATGTGCACACTCTGCCCCAGCCTCTATTGCTGCTATAGAGTTTGCTACTGCTAACCCAAAGTCATCATGGCAGTGTATGCTTATTGGAACATTAACAACCTGCCTCAACTCAGATATAAGATCATAGATATACTTGGGTGTAGCATAACCTACTGTATCTGGCACATCTATTCTATCTGCATGTGCATCAACCACTGCCTTGTATACCTGCTTAAGATATGCTCTATCACTCCTTGTAGCATCCTCCGCAGAGAACTCCACATATAAGCCATGGGTCTTACAGTAATCTATTATATCTACTGCCTTCCTTAATGCCTCCTCTCTGCTTATCTTAAGTTTGTATTGCAGGTGTATATCAGAGGTTGCTATGAATGTATGCACATACCTTACATCACATGCTAGAGCAGCATCTATATCCCTCTTATCTGCCCTTGCCAATACAGAGATCTCACTCCTTAGCCCTTGCTTGACTATCATCTTAACAGCCTCCATCTCCCCTTTTGATACTATTGGGAACCCTGCCTCTATAACATCAACCCCTAACTTATCCAACTGGATTGCTATTGCAAGTTTATCCTCTGGTGTTAACGTTACCCCTGGGGTCTGCTCACCATCCCTTAAAGTTGTATCATATATCCTTACATACTCACTCATATACCACACCCCTAGGCAGAGAACATACCCCTGTTCTTGCTAACTGTATTATGCCGTAATGCTCAACCAATGATTTAAAGGCATCTATCTTATCTGGTGTGCCTGTTATCTCTACCATCATGGATCTCTTACTAATATCAATAACCTTCCCCCTAAAAACATTTACTAGATTCATTACCTCTAACCTTGTTGTTGTATCCTCAGCCCTTAGCTTTATCAATGCCAACTCCCTATATACACTGTTATCCAATGGTAACCTCTCTACGCTAACAACATCTATTAGTTTCATAAGCTGCTTAACCAACTGCTCAACTGTATGCTCATCACCATTGATCGTTATGGTTATCCTTGAGAGATCCTGCTGCTCTGTTGGTCCTACGGATAATGACTCTATATTGAAGCCCCTTGCCCTAAACATATTCGATACCCTAAAGAGCACGCCAGGCTTATTCTCAACTAATGCAGATATTATATTCCATGGCATAGAATCACCTATGCAGCAAGGATGGTATCCTTCAACCCCTTCCCTGGTGGCATGAACGGGAATACATTCTCCTCAGGGTCTATGGGTATATCTATCACTGTTGTAACATCACTGCTCAATGCACTCTTTATAGCCTTCTCTAACTCCTGCATGCTCTGAGCCCTTATACCCTGTGCACCGTAAGCCTCTGCTACCTTCACAAAGTCTGGCATACCTTTAAGATCAACCCCTATCATCCTTCTGTTGTAGAATAGCCTCTGCCATTGAGCAACCATGCCAAGGGAGTAGTTATTAAGCAAGAATACTATAACAGGTATATCCTCAAGGACAGATACTGCTAGAGAGTTCTCTGTCATGTTAAAGCTACCATCTCCAGCAATATCAACAACATGCACATCAGGCTTTGCTACCTTTGCACCTATAGATGCTGGGAACCCAAAGCCCATGGTCCCTAGCCCTGTTGAGCTGAAGAATGTGCCTGGCATTATAACATCAAAGTGCAGGGATGTCCACATCTGGCACTGACCAACCTCAGTAGTCACTATGCTCTCTGCTGGGAGCAACTCTCTTAACTTCTTTATGGCCTTCATTGCGGTAACCTCTCTACTACCATTATCCTTCACATTACTCCTATAGTACTCCTTGACCTCCCTAACATGCCTTAGCCATGGGGTCTCCTCCCCCTCAGTATACTTCTTTATAACCTTGCTTGCAAGCATCTTAAGCATTATCCTTAATGATACCTTAACATCACCAACTATACCAACATCAACCTGCTTATTCTTACCTATCTCCGCTGGATCTATGTCTATATGTATTATCTTCATATCCTTACCAAACTCATCGAACCTACCTACTGATCTATCTGAGAATCTAGAGCCTATAGCAAGTAGCACATCAGCCTCAGTTACAAGTTTATTAGCCTCAGCATGTCCATGCATGCCTATAGGGCCGAGGGATAATGGATGATTCTCTGGGAATACACCCTTGCCCTTGAAGGTTGTAACAACTGGGATCATGAGCATCTCAGCAAGTGCTTGGAGTTCACTGAATGCGCCAGAGATGTGAACCCCTCCACCAGCCATTATCATAGGCCTCTCAGCATTGAGTAGTAGATCTATTGCCCTTGTTACTTGAGTAACATCAGGCTCTATATGGGGAGAATAGCCCCTTATCTTAACAAACTCTGGGAACTCTGTATCTGCAACCTCCTGCTGCACATCCTTTGGTATATCTATAAGCACAGGCCCAGGTCTACCACTCTCTGCTATATAGAATGCCTTCTTAACAGTCTCAGGTATAACCTTGGCACTCATAGGCTGGAAGCAGTATTTGGTTATAGAGGTGCATATACCTACTATATCACACTCCTGGAATGCATCCTTGCCTATCATCTCCCTAGGCACCTGCCCAGTTATAGCAACCATTGGGCTAGAATCCATGTATGCTGTTGCTATACCAGTTACTAGATTTGTTGCCCCTGGACCTGAGGTTGCTAAGCATACACCAGCCTTACGCCTTATCCTAGCATAACCATCTGCCATATGAGCAGCAGACTGCTCATGCCTGATAAGTATATGCCTGATGCTACTTGAGTATAACTCATCGTATATAGGTAGGTTCGCACCTCCTGGCATACCAAAGATTACCTCTACACCCTCCATCTCTAATGCCTTGATCAATGCCCTTGCACCAGATAACTCAACCATCTCTACTCACCTAAAGTATATACATAATATATATAATCAATACTCTGCATGTAAGGATAAGAGAGTGTAAATAATTATAAATATTTTACTCCATCTTCAATGCTATGAGAGAGATAGAGGTTATAATGGAGGTTATAAACCAGGCATTGGGTATAGGAAAGAGTAAGGATCTTTATGCAGTAAGGGTTATACATGATTTAGGGTTAACAAAGTTCAGTGATACTCCCCCATACCATAGGATGGAGTATGAGGAGGCATGCCTGCATGAGGAGATGTTCTTTGCTAATGTATCCGATTACGAGTTTAGCATAGAGGATCTTAGGATAGATATACTTGATAAAGACTCTAGTGTAGCATTAGCAACATTCCTGCTAGAGCATAAGGGTATAGTAGTAGATGATTACAGTTTCACAGGGAATGTTATGAGGGAGAGGGTTAGATGCACCTTTGTATTAAAGAAGGATGAGGGTAGATGGAAGATAGTACATGAACATCTATCTAGATTTATTAGCTAAGTATCTATTTTAGAGTAATATATAGCATAATACAAATAATCTTTATGGAAGCCGAAGATTATATGTTAACATTAGTAATTGTAGCAATAATATTAATGCTGCCACTAGAATCCATATATGCTGCAGAGTATAATACTTATACTGCAGTTAATTCTAACAAATATGAATATGGTACTAGCAGATAGAACATCCTACAAGCCTTCACTAATTTATACACTAGATAAGGATCATAGAGATTATATGGTATATATTGCTAATGATTATCTATGTAGAATTTAACTGCACTACTAGGTCATCATAGAGATTATATGGTATATATTGCTAATGGTGTTAAGCATACGATAGGTGCAGGAATGACGTGGGATAAATCGAATACAGGTAGCATAAGGGGATGTTAATGATTTATGTAGGGCCTCCAACATATACTGTAGATGATTGTACGATCGACTCATCTGCATGGGAACCAGGGAGTGAGTTGCAATGAAAGCCATTATGTATATCATAGTTGTCCTTGTTGTCTTTGGCATACTCATATTTATGTTAAGTAGTGATATGTCTATTACTGGTATGAATAGATACAATATATGGGAGGAGTACTCTTAATGCGAGGTGGATGCTCAATTAAGGATAGTAAGGGATGTATTAAAGGATAGATATCCATTCAAGGTTGATTTAGCATTCCCAACCTATATACCAGAGGGTTATAAGCCTATCACTGTCGACTGGGTTATAGATGGACCTGATCAACCGAATGGCTATGTTAAGATAATATACTGGGATAAGGGGAGTTGTCATGATCTATACTTTAAGGTAGGGAGAATGCAGCCTATGCATTGCATGGAGCGTTTATGTTCATAGCAGTACTCCCAGATAAACCTGGACCAGTAGAAAAGGGTACAAATGATTCACAGGTAGATAAAGCGCTTGCTGATTATGAGAGTAGAAAGGATGATATACGTGCGCCTATGCAAGAGGTAAGGTTAAGCAATGGTTACAGGGCAGTAGGCTGGGAGCCTTTCATGGGTATAGGGGTATTGCTATGATAGAATGCCCAGAGTTTGATGATAAGAGAGTGGTTGATACCTTGGTTGATAGCAGTGATAATGTAACATGCAAGTATGATGATGGTAGCATCTATAAAGGATTAATTACAGGGACTGAAGAAGCACCTCAGGCTGGAATGGTAACTTATCTACATGAAGAGTATAACCTTGGTATAGGTGTTAGAGGAGGGCTACCATTGGAGTTAGCAGAGATAGCTGGTTCAGTTAAGGTAATCAACTAATGCTTGTAATATTAGCATCTAACATGCTATGAGAGGTTAAAAGTAATAATACATATTCAAAATTATATATAAAGTGTTGCTGATAGTATACAGGATAGGGGATGAAGGCCTTAGAGCATGTAAACTCTGTCAGCAGTGATAACCTAGAATGGATAGATATCAATGATCCTAACAGAAGCATATTAAGTATATTAGCAAGTAAGTATAACCTTCACCATTTACACGTTGAGGATTGCTTATCAAAGATACAGTTACCGAAGGTTGAGAAGTATGCTGATACCCTGTTCGTTATACTGCACTTCCCCGTGTATAATAATGGTGTGCCAAAGGGCATGCAGCTCTCAATATTCATAGGCTTTAACTTCCTCATAACAGTGCACAAGGGTGAGATAAAACCTCTAGCAGAGTTATTCAATATATGCAAGGATGATGCCCAGAGGGTTAACATAATGAGCAACCCTGTAATTCTATTGCATAAGATAATTGATATGCTCGTTGATGAGCTACTGCATGTAATAATAAAGGTTGAAGGGAATATAGAGGATATAGAGGATATAGTATTCAGTGAGAGGGCATCTGCTATAAAATCCATAACATATGTAAGGAGGGAGATACTTGCATTAAGGAGGATAATCCTACCATTAAGGAGGGTGATAGCAGATATAGCGAAGGAGAGCCAGAGGTTCTCAAGTAGTGATATGACTCCATACTGGAATGATGTAAAGGATCATGTTGAGAAGGCTATAGATATGCTTGATGTTGCAAGTGAAACAATTAACATATACAAGGATACTGACTTTATACTTAGCAGCGAGAAGACAAATAAGATACTTACTGTTCTAACCATAATATTTACTCTATCTATACCTGCTACCCTAATAGCAACATTCTATGGTATGAATGTTATACTCCCTGGTGGTGTTAATGATGAGTCGTGGATGTTCCTTGGCAAGTATACTACACTAATAGTAACTGTAATACTATCAGCAGCTAGTGCAATGCTTATGCTATACTACTTCTATAGGCGTGGATGGCTTTATGAGAAATGATATATGGAGGTTAGTTAATATCCTCCTCCCCTTAAGATAGATGCATGCCTATACTACCTATAGACTCTGGTAGGTATGGTAGTGATGAGGTTAAGAGGATATTTGAGGAGAGCCAGATACTCAAGTATAACCTTGAGTTTGAGGCAGTGGTTGCTGAGGTGCAGGGTATGCTAGGGATAATACCAAGGGATGCTGGAGATGAGATAGCATATAAGGCAAGATCCAATCTAGTTAGGATTGAGAGGGTTAAGGAGCTTGAGGCAGTAAGGGAGCATGATGTTGCCGCAATGGTTGAGGCACTGGTAGAGGTATGTAGTGATAAAGCAAAACCATGGGTACACTATGGTTTAACTAGTTACGATGTTGTTGATACTAGAATAGCTATGCAGATACGTGACTCCCTTAAGATAATAGAGGATAAGGCTAAGAGATTAACCTTATTGCTTGTAGATAAGGCTGTCGAATATAAGGATACTCCAGCAGTAGGTAGAACCCATGGGCAGCATGCAAGTATAATATCCTTTGGCTTAAAGTTTGCTGTATGGGCAGCAGATATGCTCATGCATATAGAGAGGTTGAATGAGTTAAGGAAGAGAGTGCTTGTATGCAAGACTCTAGGGGTAGTAGGGACAGGCTCTTTAATGAGGGATAAGGCATTAGAGGTTCAAAGGATGGTTGCAGAGAGGTTAAACCTTTATCCAGTGGATGCTGCTA
Source organism: uncultured Nitrosopumilales archaeon (assembly GCA_964475945.1). Classification (GTDB taxonomy): domain Archaea; phylum Thermoproteota; class Nitrososphaeria; order Nitrososphaerales; family Nitrosocaldaceae; genus JBBIQH01. Next base: position 114,240 of record CAYYYF010000001.1, read on the forward strand.
CCCAAGTTGTGTCTAGGGAGAGGATTGCTGAGTTTATAGCAGCATTAACATTCATGGCATGTACACTAGATAAGATTGCTGTTGAGGTAAGGAATCTGCAGAGGAGTGAGATAGATGAGGTTATGGAACCATTCAAGGAGGGTCAGATGGGTAGCAGCGCTGTCCCAGTTAAGAGGAACCCTATAAAGAGTGAGAGGGTATCAAGTATAGCCAGGATGCTCCATGGTATGCTTATGGTAGCGTTAGAGAATATAGCACTATGGCATGAGAGGGATCTAAGTAACTCAGCGAATGAGCGCTTTATAATACCTATGAGCATAATACTGCTTGATGAGATGCTTGATACGATGATAAAGGTTATCTCTAACCTTAAGGTTAACATTAGTTGCATAGAGAGGAACCTTATGCTTACAAAGGGTCAGATATTTGCTGAGTTTGTTCTAGATGCGTTGATAAGGAAAGGGATGAGTAGGATAGAGGCATATGAGCTTGTGCAGAGCATAGCATTTGAGGCAAGTAAGAATTGTTTAGACTTCCTCAAGGCATTAAAGAGCAATGCAAGTATAAGCAGTATACTACAGGAGGATGAGTTGAATAGAATATTTAATGCAAAAGAGCATCTAGGTGCATCCTCTCTGATAATACAAGGGATAGCAGAGAGAGCAGCAAAGACATGTAAATAAATGAATAAGATTATGATGATTTAAATATGGTTATAATTGAAGGTATGCCTATGCAAGATACTGTTGGTATATCCCTTGCATCCATAAAAGAGGGTAGAGAGTTAAAGGATAGATATGATGTTATAATTCTAGGCTCAGGACCAGCAGGGTTGACTGCAGCAATATATTGCTCTAGGGCAAAGTTAGATACACTAGTCATAAGTGGTACACTACCAGGAGGGCAGTTGATGAATACACATATGGTTGAGAACTTCCCAGGCTTTCCCCATGGTATATTTGGGCCAGAGTTGATGATGAACATGCGTATGCAGGCAGAGAGATTTGGTACAACTATACTAGATGATGTTGCTACAAAGGTTGAGTTACTTAGAGAACCATTCATAATACATACGGTAGATAAGGTATTTGAAGCCAATGCTGTTATAATAGCAACAGGTGCATCCCCAAGGAAGCTTGGTTTAAGGAGTGAGGAGTTATTCGCTGGTAAGGGTGTATCTTACTGTGCTACATGTGATGGTCCATTCTTTAAAGGAGAGGATGTTGCTGTAGTAGGTGGAGGGGATAGTGCAGTTGAGGAGGCGTTATTCCTAACAAAGTTTGCTAATAATGTATACATAGTGCATAGAAGAGATAAGTTAAGGGCAAGTAAGATAATGCAAGAGAGAGCATTCTCTAACTCTAAGATAAGTTTCATATGGAACTCTGTTGTTGAGGATATACTTGGGGATAAGAAAGTGCATGCAATAGTAGTTAAGGATATTACAAATGGAGAGAGGAGGATGCTGAGGTGTGGAGGTATATTCGTTGCTATAGGACATGAGCCTAATACTCAGATATTCAAAGATCAGATAGATATGGATGAGAGAGGTTACATAAAGGTTAGAGACCATACAAAGACTAATATAGAAGGGGTATTTGCTGCAGGGGATGTACATGACCCTGTATATAGACAGGCTATAACAGCTGCAGGGTTTGGTTGCATGGCAGCATTAGATGTTGAGAGATACCTCTCTGAGAAGAAGTATAAATCTTAATTCTAATCATAAGAATGAACCATTAAGCATAACAGCATTCCTTAAAGCATCGTCAAACTCATCACTTGTAAATACTCCTTGCTGTGTGTAAAGGCTCTTGAACTTCTTGCCATTATCAGCGAAGACTGTAACTACTACGCCTTCATCTATCTTATCTATTAACTTGCATACAGCAGCCATAACACAGCCAGATGATGGTCCTACCAAGAGCCTCTCCTTTACATATAACTTCTTAACCATCCTAAATGACTCCTCGTTGGTTATGGTATACCACTCATCAACCACATGCATCCTTCTATCAAAGAGTGATGGTATATTAGACTCCTCAAAGTTCCTTAGGCCTTGGATAAGATGCTGCCTCTGAGGTTGAACCGCTATTACCTTTACCTTACTGTTCGTCTCCTTAAGATATGTACCTACACCAGTTATAGTCCCTCCAGTGCCTACTCCAGATACAAAGTGTGTAACTCTACCATCTGTCTGCCTGTATATCTCTGGTCCAGTGCCTTCATAATGCGCTAGAAAGTTTGCATCATTCTCATACTGGTTAGGCATGAAGTACTTATCAGGTCTTGCCCTTGCTATAGCCTTTGCTAATGATATACTCTGATCAGTCCCTACACCGACCCTAGGGCATAGGTCATCGCTTGTCTCATGTATCTCTGCACCTAATGCCCTTAGAATGCTCTTTGTCTCCTCACTAACCTTCTCTGGTATCACTATCTCAACCTTGTATCCTAGTAGCCTTGCTATACCACTCAAGGCTATACCAGTGTTACCTGATGTAGGCTCTATTATAACATGCTTGCCCCTCTTTATCAATCCTTTATCCTCAGCATCCTTGAACATCCAGTATGCTGCTCTATCCTTAACAGAGCCGAATGGGTTGAACCATTCAAGTTTAGCATACACCTTCACCTTGCCTGTTGAGAATGAGTCTAGCATTACAAGGGGCGTATTACCTATCTTATTCAACAACTCTGGACTTAGTGTTATCATAGCATATCCTCCAGATTAGGACGCTACTTCTTCTTTCTTATAAGGAAGGTTAGGTTACTATCTTCCTTACTTATGCTAACAAGTTCATGACCTGTCCTCTGCACCCATCTCTTTATATCCTCCTCTGCATCTGGATCATCTGCTATAACCTTCAGTATAGAGCCTATGCTTAACTTCTCCATGGCTATCTTTGTTCTAAAGACTGGTTCTGGGCAGAATAAGCCTCTAACATCTATAGTCTTTACCTCTTCCTCTAGCATATATGCTAATTTAAGATATTCATATTTAACGTTTACCTTTTTGTGATGGATTACAGTTTAACTAATATATGAGTATGCTTTAGCAGTGATATGGAGCATGAGGAGCATAAACATGAGCATAAACCGTATGCTGTATGGTTAGTGATAGCTATACTAATAATATGCAGCGTAGTACCTGCTATACTACTCTTCCTCTCTCTACCAAAGTTACCATAAACAAAGATATATCATATAAAATATTTTATATATTAACTAGATTAATATAATATTATTATTCAACTTAATGCTACAGGTATATAAAAGGAGAGGAGCGTTACATTTATATCTTTTAGCCTCTATTAATTCTATAGCGTAGGCGGCACCCATGGCAAGGTATGGAGTATGCTCCATCCAATGAGTCTTGGGTCTCCATTTACGCTAACATAATGAGGATCCAAGCATATTGGATCTGAGATGGGTTATGCATCTGTATAGAAGGGTTATGTTACTCTTTATTATAAATGGCCTGTACTCTTCAGGCTGACTCCGGTTGATCCTGCCGGACCCGACTGCTATCGGATTGGGACTAAGCCATGCGAGTCAACTCCGCAAGGGGTGGCGCACGGCTCAGTAACACGTAGTCAACCTACCCTAGGGACGGGGATAACCTCGGGAAACTGAGGCTAAACCCCGATAGGCTATAGCTTCTGGAAGGGGCTATAGCTGAAATCTATACGGCCCTAGGATGGGACTGCGGCCGATCAGGTAGTTGGTGGGGTAATGGCCCACCAAGCCTATAACCGGTGCGGGCTCTGAGAGGAGGAGCCCGGAGATGGGCACTGAGACAAGGGCCCAGGTCCTATGGGGCGCAGCAGGCGCGAAACCTCCGCAATGGGCGAAAGCCCGACGGGGTTAGTCCGAGTGGTCCCTACTAAAGGGGCCTTTTGCCAGCTGTAAAAAGGCTGAAGAATAAGGGGTGGGCAAGTTTGGTGTCAGCCGCCGCGGTAATACCAGCACCCCGAGTGGTCGGGACGATTATTGGGCCTAAAGCATCCGTAGCCGGCTTAGCAAGTCCTCCGTTAAATCCAACGGCTTAACCGTTGGGCTGCGGAGGATACTGCTAGGCTAGGGGGCGGGAGAGGCGAGGGGTATTCCCAGGGTAGGGGTAAAATCCGCTGATCCTGGGAGGACCACCAGTGGCGAAGGCGCCTCGCTAGAACGCGCCCGACGGTGAGGGATGAAAGCTGGGGGAGCGAACCGGATTAGATACCCGGGTAGTCCCAGCCGTAAACGATGTAGGCTCGACGTTGGGTTACCCAAGTGGTAGCCCAGTGTCGCAGGGAAGCCGTTAAGCCTACCGCCTGGGGAGTACGGCCGCAAGGCTGAAACTTAAAGGAATTGGCGGGGGAGCACCACAAGGGGTGAAGCCTGCGGTTTAATTGGAGTCAACGCCGGGAACCTTACCAGGGGTGACAGCAGGATGAAGGTCAAGCTAAAGACTTTACCAGACAAGCTGAGAGGAGGTGCATGGCCGTCGCCAGCTCGTGCCGTGAGGTGTCCTGTTAAGTCAGGTAACGAGCGAGACCCTCGCTCTTAGTTGCTACCATTACTCTTTGGAGTAGTGGGGCTAGCTAAGGGGACTGCCGCCGATAAGGCGGAGGAGGGGGAGGGCTACGGCAGGTCAGTATGCCCCGAAACCCCTGGGCCACACGCGGGCTGCAATGGTAGGGACAATGGGTTTCGACCTCGAAAGAGGAAGGTAATCCCCAAACCCTACCTCAGTTATGATTGAGGGCTGCAACCCGCCCTCATGAATCTGGAATCCCTAGTAATCGCGTGTCACCATCGCGCGGTGAATACGTCCCTGCTCCTTGCACACACCGCCCGTCGCTTCACCCGAGGTGGGTTTGCGTGAGGTGGTGCCCTGTTGGTATCACCGAACGTAAACTCGCTGAGGGGGGAGAAGTCGTAACAAGGTGGCCGTAGGGGAACCTGCGGCCGGATCACCTCCTTAGAAATATTAACATAACCCTTGTACAATAGATGCATAACCCATATGATCCAAATACTTGGATCAATAGTAATGATAATGAATGCAACCCTGCATGCATATATGTAGGGTGAAGGGCGTAATGGGTATAACAATTACCCATGATGATCGCCATACATGGTTGCGTATGTTTCAGGATAGTTACAAGGACGCCATCTGGTGGATGGCTAGGCTGGGAGGGCGATGAAGGGCGTGGCAAGCTGCGATAAGCGCCGGGTAGGTGTATGCGACCGTTGATCCGGCGATCCCCGAATGGGAATCCTACTCGCAAGAGTACTCCCTTGCTTATGCAGGGGAGGGCGAACCACCCGAAAGGAAGCATCTAAGTAGGGTGAGGAGGAGAAATCAATCGAGATTCCCTGAGTAGCGGAGAGCGAAAGGGGAGTAGCCCAAACCAAATCTGCTGCAGTAATGCAGTAGAGATGTGGGGTATGTTGGTAACTGCCTTCAATGGCATTATACCTGAGCATATAGCCGAAGTGCCCTGGAATGGGCTGGCATAGAGGGTGATACCCCCGTAGGTTAAATATGCTCGGGTATAGGTTACCAACTGGAGTAGCTGGCCTTGGCAGTGGCTAGCGAAGATGGGGGAAATTAGCCTCCAAGGCTAAATACCTTCCCAGACCGATAGCGCGCTAGTACCGTGAGGGAAAGCTGAAAAGCACCCCGGGAGGGGGGTGAAAAGAGCCTGAAACCAGATGGTTACAGACGTGCACTGCCCAGAAGTGCCGCAAGGCACAGGGTGGTGCATTCCGTCTAGAAACACGGGCCAGGGAGTTTATCCCTATGGCGAGTCTAAGCCTAAAGGCGTAAGCGAAGGGAAACCGAGTCTCCGCAGCAGCAATGCGAGGGAGAGGGTCTGAAAGGGCCTAAGCCATAGGGGTAAGGCTAGAAACCGAGCGATCTAGTCCTGGGCAGGGCGAAGCCGGGCGAAAGCCTGGTGGAGGCCCGCAGGGGTGCTGACGTGCAAATCGTTCCTCTGACCTGGGACTAGGGGCCAAAAACCAATCTAGCTCGGTAATAGCTAGTTCCCACCGAAGCGGATCTCAGTCCTGCCTGGGTGGAGGTTGCTGATGCTGTAGAGCACCGATGGGATGGCAAGGGCCCGAAAGGGCTCACTATCCTTTCGAACTCCGAAGGCATCAACACCGTAGAAGCCCGGAGGCGGGTTTGTGTGGGGTAAGCCCCACAACCGAGAGGGGAGCAACCCAGACTAGGGTTAAGGTCCCCAAGTTCTGGCTAAGTGTCAAACCAAAGAGTGTCCTCGGGCTAAGACAGCAGGGAGGTAGGCTTAGAAGCAGCCATCCTTTAAAGAATGCGTAACAGCTCACCTGCCGAGCCTGAGGGCCTCGAAAATGGACGGGGCTCAAGCCAGACACCGATACCCTAGACCTTGCAAAAGGTGGTAGGTGGGCGTAGGGCCTGGGCAGAAGGTGGGTCGTGAGATCCACTGGACCGGGCTCTAGTGTAGATCCTGGCGGTAGTAACAGCATAGCCGGGTGGGAATCCCGGTCGCCGTAAGGGCAAGGGTTTCCCGGCAATGCGTCGTCAGCCGGGAGTTAGCCGGTCCTAAGGGTAACCCGAAAGGAGTTACTCAAAAGGGAAACTGGTTAATATTCCAGTGCCTTGGTAGCATCATTACTACCCATACGTGTTGCCTTAGGATAGGGCAGGCAGAGCTTTCGCTCTGTTTAACTCTCCAAGTCTAGGGGAGTCTCATAATGAGGAGAACCTAGGCGAGGGAGGAATAGCCTTGCGTTAGCAGGGTCTGCTTGACTCCTAGGGACCATGAAAGCATGTATGGGGAGATGCTACCAAGCCCGTACCGAGAACCGACACAGGTGCCCTGGTTGAGAAGACCAAGGCGTATCGGGTATACCGGAGGCGAGGGAACTCGGCAAATTAGCCCCGTAACTTCGGGATAAGGGGTGCCTGCGGTCTTTACGAGGAGTAGGGATCGCAGGTCGCAGTGACAAGGGGGTCCTGACTGTTTAATAAAAACATAGGTGGCCGCAAGCCCGAAAGGGTTAGTACGGCCGCTGAATCCTGGCCAGTGGCGGTACCTAAAACCTCGGTCCAACGGGGCCAAGGGCCGCTAAACGCCGGGAGTAACTCTGACTCTCTTAAGGTAGCCAAATGCCTTGTCGGGTAAGTTCCGACGTGCATGAATGGATCAACGAGGGCCCTACTGTCCCCGCCTCCAACCCGGTGAAGCCACGTAACGTGGACGAACAGTCCACGGACATCCATCAGGGAGAGAAGACCCTGTGGAGCTTTACTGCAGCCTGTTGCTGCGGTACGGTTGTGGATGCAGAGAGTAGCTGGGAGCCTTAGAAGGTGCCTCTCTGGGGGCACTGGAGGCGCAAGTGTAACACCAGCCATCTATGACTGTATCGCTAACCTCGCAAGAGGGACAACGGCAGGTGGGCAGTTCGGCTGGGGCGGCACCCCCTTGAAAAGGTATCGAGGGGGCCCAAAGGTTGGCTCAAGCGGGTCAGAACTCCGCTGGTGAGGGTAAGGCCAAAAGCCAGCCTGACTGGATCCCTAAACGCAGGGGGTCCAGAGGGGAAACCCGGGCCTAACGATCCATTGTGCCCCCACTAGTGGGGGCCAGTGGTGACAGAAAAGTTACCCCAGGGATAACAGGCTTGTCGCGGGCGAGAGCTCCTATCGACCCCGCGGTTTGGTACCTCGATGTCGGCTCTTCCCATCCTGGCCCTGCAGCAGGGGCCAAGGGTGAGGCTGCTCGCCTATCAAAGGGGAACGTGAGCTGGGTTTAGACCGTCGTGAGACAGGTCGGTCTCTACCTGATGGATGCGCGGTAGCCTGAGGGGAAGTCGCTCCTAGTACGAGAGGAACAGAGCGGCGTGGCCTCTGGTGTACCTGCTGTCCGAGTGGGCAGGCAGGGCAGCTAAGCCATCGGGGATAACCCCTGAAAGCATCTAAGGGGGAAGCCCCTCCCGAGAAGAGGCTACCACTGTTTAGGGAAGGGCGGCCATAGAAGATGGCGTTGATGGGGTAGGGGTGTAGACAGCAAGCCGCAAGGCGAGCTGTGAGCCCGCTACTCCCAATAGCCCAACGTAACTATCCTGGAGCGCAATAACCATGTATGGCGAGTCTCATGTAATAGAATCATCTACTAATAGGTATTAAAAAGACTTTATACAAAGTAATTAGAGAAGTAGTATATGGAATTAAGATGCTCTGAGTGTAACTGCTCTAAGAGTGAATGCATGGAAGGTAGATGCGATAGCTGCATATATGAGCGGTGTTGTTGCATTAGGAATGAGACTACTGGTATGCCTCCTCAATGATGATGACCCTAGCAAGTGCAGTGCAAGGAAGCTTATACGTTTCAATATGCTGACGAAGGTATACAAGCCCCCATATGATACCCTGCTACTAGACCCCTATGCCACTACCCCATTACATAGACTCTATTCTAGCACATCCATAACCGTAGTAGACTGTTCATGGGCCAACGCTTCTAGCATATTCCATAGGATAAGGGTAAAGGAGAGTAATAGAAGGAGATTACCCCTACTACTTGCAGCAAATCCTATCAATTACGCAAAGCTAGCAAGGTTAAGCACAGCAGAGGCACTGGCTGCAGCATGCTATATCCTTGGTTATGAGGATTTGTCATTTAACATATTAAACAAATTCAAGTGGGGGCATACATTCATGGAGTTGAATAGGGAGCTGCTCGAGGAGTATAAAGGTGCTAATACTATACAAGATATTGTAAGGATAGAGGAGGAGTACTTTAAGATTAAATCTAACTTCCTACTATAATAGAATGGTAGTAGTGTAAGCTAGCGGGTAGGTAACCTTGCAAGGAGGAAACTCCTCCCTCCAAGCAGAGGTGTGACCCAGCGATGGGTAGCCAGAGATGGCTGGCAACTGTATAGAAATGGTATCCGAAGTAGGGTTAAGATGATGCCATGCCCAAAGGCTAGGCTGATACTCCTACATAGTAGGAATGAAACAACAGTCCCACACGGAGCAAGGCCAAACAGGCCTAATGAGGCTCTGCTCGAGGGCCAGGTAGGCTGCATAGTCGAATCCTACCTAAAACAGAAGGAGGGTTACTGCTAGCATACACTACTACCAATATTAATGCAGGAATATTCTATCTATTAACTTTGTTAAGAGTGCAGCATGCTTCTCTGCATCCTTCTCATTATCCTGCAGTAACTTCTTTGCATCCTCGCTGCTAACCTTACCCATATACTTCTTGTATGCAACTATCATCCTTAACTCATCCTCCAGCGCATCGAGTAATGCATTAACCTCCTCACTATTACCCTTGTTTGTAGTTGTAACACTCTCTCTAAAGCATGTAAAGTGCACAGCGCCCTTTGAGTAGAATGTGAACAGTTCACTCCATAGTATCTGCCTTGAGCATATGCTACAGTTCCACTGCGTAGCCATGGCAGAGTATAATATACCATAATATTTAACTCTTAAAGTATAATAAGATCTCTACCATTCATACCTATATGAAGGCAGCAAGGATAGTAAGGCCAAGGGAGCCTCTACGCATAGAGGAGTTGGATACGCCTAACCCAAAGGGTAACCAAGTGCTTGTAAGGGTTAAGGCTAGCGGTGTATGCCATAGCGATATACACCTATGGGAAGGGGGTTATGCTGGTCCTAGGGATGTGTTCATGAGGGTAGAGGATAGAGGGGTTAGATTCCCGTTGATACCAGGGCATGAGATAGCAGGTGTAGTGGAGAGGGTTGGTGAGAGTGTATCAGGGGTAGGTGTAGGGGATGAGGTGTTAGTATACCCATGGATAGGTGAAGGTTCATGCCCAGCATGCACCGTAGGGGAGGAGAATCTATGCGATAACCCTAGATCACTAGGCATATTCCAGGATGGAGGGTATGCTGAGTATATGCTTGTTCCTCACCACAAGTATCTTATAAACATAAGAGGGTTAAGCCCTGAGCATGTAGCAAGCCTTGCATGCTCTGCGCTAACTGCATATACAGCACTAAAAAACTCATCAGTAAGGGCGCAGGACTCACTTGTTATAGTTGGTGCTGGAGGGCTAGGGCTTATTGCCATACAGTTGGCAAGGGCATTGGTAGCCTCAAACATAATAGTCATAGATTTAGATGATAGGAGGCTTAATGAGGCTAAGAGGCTTGGCGCAGATCATACTATAAATGCAAAGAGCATGGATGCCGTTAAAGAGGTTAAGAGCATAACCAATGGGCTTGGCGCAGATGCAGTGATAGACTTTGTTAACTCTAGCAATACTGTAGTAAAGGATATAGATATGTTAAGGAAGAGAGGTAGGCTTGTGCTTGTAGGCCTATTTGGAGGAGCGGTTGAACTTAATCTACCATTGATACCTCTAAGGGCATTCAAGATTATAGGCTCATACACAGGTAAGTATGTTGATCTGGTTGAGTTGGTAGCATTGGCAAAAAGAGGTATGGTAAAGAGCATAGTAGCAAAGAGGTTCAGCCTAGATGAGGCTAATAATGCACTTAATGAGTTAAAGGAGGGTAAGATAATAGGTAGGGCTATAATTTCACCTTCATAAAGGTTAATTGATCAATTATTTTTTGATTTACTTGCTATAGCAGTAAGCCTATATCTACTTCACCATACTTCTGTTATACATTCAATTAATAAAAATATGGTTTTGTATCTACAGCTAGTATATGGTAATTACTGCTTGCTATAAAACAACCTATTCCCCTTGCCCTTCTATAACTATCAATGTTACAGTTGATCTTACCTTTGGCATCCTCCTTATCTTCCATGTTATAGTATCCTTGAGCTCTTCCATGCTATTTCCTTCTACCTTAACCACTATATCATATACTCCATACGCGCCTTTCACTTCCTTAACCCCTTTGAGGGCACTTATCTCCCTAATTACAGCATCCTCTGACCCTAGGTCACAGTTTATTAATACATACGCTGATGGCATATGTAATATTATAGCATGTAGCTTATCAATCTAACTAACAATAAGTTTATCAAGCTATGTATAATGATAACTACCATGAATAACACAAGATACAAGGAGGTATGCAATAATATAATTAGCATAAATGGTAAGATAAGATATGTAGGGATAATAAACAGGTTTGGTAAGACTATTGCAGGGAAGATGAGGGATGGCTTAAGGCCTTTATTCAAGCCTGAGGAGGCTAGAGATGAGTTCTTCTTAACAGCTATTAGAGAGAGTATGAGGAATGCATTCACAGACTCCCTTGGTAGAAACCACTTTACATTAACTGTGCATGAGAAGGTAAAGTTGGTATCATTCATGCACAATGAACATATAATCTACATAAGCACGGATAGTAATGCTAGTTACGATGAGATAGTTGATATTATAAATAAAGTTAAGACTATGCAATTAAGATTAAATTAATTATATCGTTATCACTCTTGTAAACCTTCCTTAGCAAGCCTCTTCCTTAACACAACTATAGCTATTATTGCTACTGCAGTAATGAGAGTAATAAGCTCTAAGTTACTATCTATAAATGCCAATATCTCCTCACCCCATAACATTATAAGCACTCCTTCAGCATAGAATCTAGCTCCTCGCCCTACTATTGAGGCTATAATGAACTTCTTAAGGTCAACTTTGAATATGCCTCCTGTGATGGTAAATACTTTATATGGTATAGGTGAGAAAGCTGCTATGAGTATAGCCCATGCACCATACTCCTTGAAGTAGTTATCAGCTCTATCTATTACCTTTTCAGAGAATATCCTCTTTACTATTCTCCTTCCACCTTTTAGGCCTATGTAATACCCTGCAATCCCTCCAAGCACAGAGCCTATGGTTGTTATTGTAGCATAGTATAATGCTAATTGTGTATTTGCTAATGATAACGCTATAAGCAGTATATCTGGGGGCACAGGAAATACTGATGATTCTATGAATGCTAGTATGAACAAACCTATATCACCTATAGGCATGAATATATCTCTGGTCCACTTTATAAGCTCGTCTATTAAACCCAAAGATCCTCGCCACCAATAGATTAGAGTATTATATATGTTTATACCTGTTAGTTAATAGATTATACCCTTCTACCTCTCCTTCCTCCAGGCTTCCTAGTTGAGTCATGGGGTATAGGTGTTACATCCTCTATCCTACCAATCTTGAATCCAGCCCTAGCAAGGGTTCTTATTGCTGCTTGAGCCCCAGGCCCAGGGATCCTTGGCCCTACTCCACCAACTGCTCTAACCTTTATATGTAATGCAGTAATGCCTCTAGCCTTTGCTATATCTGCTACTGCCTGTGCAGACTTCATTGCTGCATATGGACTTGACTCATACCTATCTGCAGTAACATGTCTACCACCAGAGCTTATTGCTATAGTCTCTGCACCGCTCAGATCAGTTATATGAACTATTGTATTGTTAAAACTACTGTATATGTGTGCTACTCCCCACTTCTCCTTCTCAGGCTCATGCTCAGGCTCAGGCTCATCCTCAGGCTCATGCTTATATTCATGTCCATGCTCAGGCTCTGCCATGCTTAGCATATAACATAAAGGTATAAAAAATCTTTCTAGAGCCTGATATTAATTGGTTAATGGAATTACTGACCCAAAGATGCTATATATACAGTTTGATATTAATATTAGTTATAATGTAATGGTTCTATGCAAGTGCAGTTGGATACCTTGGATAAGGAGATCCTTAACATATTACAGTGGGAATTCCCTCTTGTTAAGAGACCATTCCTAGCAATAGCAGAGAGGCTTAATATAAGTGAAGATGAGGTTATAAAGAGGATAAGAGCATTAAAGGAGTCTAATATAATAAGGGAGATAGATGCCATATTTGATACTAGAGCATTAAGGTACAAGAGTGCCCTTATAGCAATGAGCATAGAGCAGGATAGGATAGAGGATGTTGCATATGAGATAAACAAGCATCCTGGGGTAAGTCATAACTATGAGAGGGATCACTACTACAACCTCTGGTTTACCATAGCAGTACCTCCATATGGGAATGTTAAGCATGAGGTTGAGAGATTTGCTTCTATGCAAGGGATAAGGGAGTACATGATACTTCCCACAGTAAAGTTATACAAGATAGGGGTAAGGCTTGACATGCTTGCAGATGATGGGAGCATAGAGGTTAAGCCTACCGAAGATGTTAAGAGCATGCAAAAGGTTAACTTTGAGGCCACTGAGATGGATAAGATGTTCATAAGGGAGATGCAGAAGGATATAAGTATAGTTGAGGAACCATTCAATGAGCCAGCATCAAGGCTAGGCATAAGCGTTGATGATTACATAGCAAGGATGAAGTATTACCAATCCATTGGGGTTATGAGAAGGTTTGCTGCAATACTAAGGCATAGGAATGCTGGTTTTATAGCAAATGGTATGATAGTATGGATTGTGCCAGAGAGTATTATTGATGATGTAGGGTATAGATTGGCATCATACCCTCAAGTAAGTCACTGCTATAGGAGACCTACATACCCATCATGGCCTTATAACCTCTATACCATGGTTCATACAAGGAGCAGAGAGGTATGTGAGAGTATAGCATATGAGATGTCAAAGGATGTTAATATAAGCAACTATACCATACTCTTCTCTACCAGGGAGTTCAAGAAGGAGAGGGTTAGATACTACTTAGAGGAAGAGTATACAAAGGGCTCTACCTAACCATAAGATTATATTTTATAAATTCTGTTGTTACTATGCTAATAAATGATAAATATCTAATTAATATTGCTTTTTAACAAAATATAAATAAAAATATTATCAAACTATTACTCTTGTATAAACAAATACAAAAGGTTAATAGTAAGCATATATTAAATATACCTATGCTAAATGCAAATAAGGATATAGAGGCTATTGCATTTGAAGAGCTTGAGACAAAGCATCCAGAGGAGTTAAGAAACATTGCTTATGATATGGTTCTAACAGCAATAGGTAGATATATAGAGATGAATAACCTAAGAGATACGGACTTTCCTAGAGTAGCATCATCAGCACTATACGTATTAACATTAGCACTAGTAAAGAAGGGTATAGCTGATGATACTGCTAAGGCAGAGAAGTATCTGATGGATCAGTTAAGTAAGATACATGCTAAAGGATATGCTGCTATTGAGGAGATATTCAAGGAGTCTATGAGCAGATAGTTAATAACTCTTATTTTATTTAATCTAAGGATCTATTAGATTATCTGGCAGTACAAGCCCAGATGCATCTGATGCAAAGGCCATGTTATTCATAGTAATCTGGAACCTAATATGCCCTCTACTAACTATAACCTCGATATCATCTATTGCATCAGCATCTACACTAGGCTCTACCTTCCTTATAGTAGCATGTATACTCTCATGTGATATTATTGCATCTATGTAATCTTCTATCCTCTTGAATCCAGAGATGCCTTGCTTTGCATGCCTCTTAGAGTTTACTATAAGCATAGTGCTACCTTCGTATGTAAAGTATGCAAGGGAATCGTCTATAGCACATGCAAAGGCTACATCATCTATGCACATGGCATATACTTAATATAAAAATTATAGTTCTGGTAAGCTATGATTCTTTTACTCTCATGACTCTATTCCTTCCAATTACTCTCCAGTACTCAACCTGTGCACCTTGGCTTACCTTTGGCTTCGCATCCTCCTCTATGGAATCAGTCTCAAAGACCTCAAAGGTCTCAAGATCCATTATCTGTAGAATGTTGTTGTTTATTGAGAGTATCTGCCCATTCCTCTTCTCTATTATTGGTACCTCCACATTTGCATCTACTGGGGATACTATGCTTCTCTTTACTCCATCGAAGAGCCCTATGGCAACTACCCTAGCCTTGGCTGAGCCATGCTATCTGGGTAACCCTGCATAGCAAGGTTACATACCAGGCTTGCTCTTCTCATATGATACTACCTTACAAGGCTCACCATCTATTATTATGTATGAACCCTCCTTTACGCTACCTAGATCCACTGGCTTGCTCATGTTATCTTGCAGATACAAAGAGTTATTTAATAATTTGCATCTACCATTGGGAATTTGGTTGGGTTATCTTTAGTTGATATCATGCTAGTATTATTAATGGTATCCCTAACATACCTTGGTATAAGGAAGTATGATCTATGCGTAATGCTATCATATGTATATAATCTACCTGCTACCCTATACTTGATCCTCCTTTCTATCTCCTCATCACTTAACCCTAAGGGATCATGTAACTTTGAGCATACTATGAACCCAGATAGGTTTGCATAGCATGGTATGTATGTAGTATATGCCCTAACTATAGGGAATACATGCCTTAATGTATTGTAAATTACAGCATAGGTTGTAGGATATGGATTGAGTAGTGTAGACTGTAATGCGAATAAACCATTATCTTTAAGTGCATTGTATATATCTTTAAAGTACTCTAATGTATATAGCATCCTTGATGGACTACCCTCCTGAGGGTCTGTTAAATCCTGTATTATAACATCAAACCTCTCTTTGCTACTCTTGATATAGTTAAGGGCATCATCCACTACTATACTTGCTCTAGGATCTGAATATGCATACTCATGCATACTTGCTAGATACCTCTTGCTTATCTCTATCATCTCCTCATCTATATCAACCATGACAGCATGCTCAACACTCCTATACTTTAAGACCTCCCTTAGGCATGCTCCTTCTCCTCCGCCAAGTATAAGCACCTTTGTAGGTTCTTCATGTGCAATCATAGCAGGGTGTACTATAGCCTCATGGTAGTTCCTCTCATCCTTCTCAGACGACTGTATCAATCCATCTATTATAAGCATCTTCCCAAAGTTTACAGTCTCTACTAACTCTATATGCTGCCATTTACTCCTCTTACTTACCTTAACCTCCTTTACCTTATGGCTTATCCTATACCCTGGATATGTCTCCTCTGTTACCCATGACCTTGAACTCTTCATGTATAACTCCTCTCTCTATACTCTTGGTTACCATCCTTAGGGGCTTAAGACCACTTTCTATATGCCTTAATGTCTTGTATGGATCTGAGTTGTTACCGCAGAGGAATATATCTACAGATGCGAATCCATACTCCGGCCATGTATGCAATGCTATATGCGATTCTTTTACTATAACTAGACCTGTTACCCCTTGCGGGGTATATCTATGGAAGAATACCTTCACTATATGCATGTTACCTACATCTGCAGCCTCTGTAAGGAGTCTCTTTAGATACCTTACATCATCAAGTAGGTTGGTAGCACATCCATACATATCTGCAAATATATTGTAGCCAAGTACCCCCAACCCCTGGAGTTATAGGGGGAAACGCTTTTTTAGTATTTCTACTTTATAACTTGTATTAT
The DNA here is from genome assembly GCA_964475945.1 of uncultured Nitrosopumilales archaeon. GTDB lineage: Archaea > Thermoproteota > Nitrososphaeria > Nitrososphaerales > Nitrosocaldaceae > JBBIQH01. The sequence goes on from CAYYYF010000001.1 coordinate 130,587, forward strand.
AACAATGTATTTATAAATATTTATTAAAGAATACCTATGAAGATTATATTTATGAGCCTATATCTGAATAAATATATTAATTAATTATGTTAAACTTGTGACTTCAGCTCCTCATATGCATTCTTAACCTCATCTACAGCAGCCTCATCCTCTAGGGTTGTTACATCACCTATACCTGTATCATTAACTATTGCTTTAAGTAGCCTACGCATTATCTTCCCGCTTCTAGTTTTTGGTAACCTGTTCACAAAGTATACCTCGTCTATAACTGCTATTGGACCAAGCTTGCTCCTAACATGCTTAACTATCTCATCCTTTGATACATGATAACCCTGCTTTAATACAACGAATGCAACTATACTCTCACCCTTAACCTCATCTGACTTGCCTACAACCGCAGCCTCTGCTACTGCTTCATGTGCAACTATAGCACTCTCCACCTCCATGCTGCCTATCCTATGCCCTGCAACCTTAAGCACATCATCTGCCCTACCTAACAGCCATATATAGCCGTCATCATCCTGCATAGCATAATCTCCTGTGTAGTACGCATCTTTGAACCTTGTCCAGTATGCTCTGTATCTAGCATCATCTCCCCATATTGTAAGCATCAACCCTGGCCATGGCCTCTTTATTATCAAGTAGCCCTTTGTATAGGGCTTAACCTCATTACCATCCTCATCAACAACCGCAATATCTACACCTCGTAATGGTAGTGTAGCAGAGCCTGGCTTCATAGGTAGCCTCGCTATGCCAATAGGGTTACCTATCATACATGCCCCAGTCTCAGTCTGCCACCATGTATCAACTATTGGGCATCTCTCACCCCCTATACTCTTGTAGTACCATAACCATACCTGTGGATTTATAGGCTCCCCTACACTACCAAGTAAGCGTAGTGATGATAGATTATGCCTCTTAGCATAATCACTTGCATAACGCATAAGCATTCTTAGTGCTGTTGGTGTAGTATAGAATATGCTTACCTTATACCTCTCTATTATCTCAAACCATCGGTATATGCTTGGGTAATCTAATGCCCCTTCATACATAACTACTGTAGTAGCATTAAGCAATGGTGCATAAACAACATATGAATGCCCAGTAACCCATCCTATATCTGCTGTGCAGAAGTATATATCATCATCTCTTATACCAAAGACCCATCTAAAGGTAGAGTTTACGTATGTTAGATAACCTCCAGTTGAGTGTAGTATACCTTTAGGCTTTCCTGTGGTTCCAGATGTGTATAGCATGAACAATGGCTCATTACTCTCAACCATAACGGCATCATGGTTGCTCCTACCCTCCTTTAATACATCATCCCATAGATGGTAGTTGATGGAATTATTATTAGAATTATAGTCATGCATTCTATTCAGCCTGTTAAATACTATAACATCCTTTACACTCTTGCACTTTGCTAATGCATTCTTAACATTGCTTATAAGATCTATAACCTTACCCCTCCTATAGAAACCATCTGCCGTTATAACTATACTTGATGCTGAGTCTTCTATCCTACCAGCAAGTGCATCGGCACTAAACCCTGAGAATACCACTGAGTGTATCACACCTATCCTAGAGCATGCAAGCATTGCTATTACCAACTCTGGGATCATTGGCATATATATGGTTGCTCTATCACCCTTTCTAAACCCAACATGCTCTGCTAGAGCACTTGCTAGCATCTTAACCTTCTCATATAACTCATGATATGTTAGTATTCTTGTATCTCCATCCTCACCCTCCCATATTATAGCCCTCTTACCCCCTTTACCATCCCTTACATGCCTATCAAGTGCATTATAAGAGGCATTGGTTAACCCATTTATGAACCACCTTGCATATGGAGGGTTCCAATCAAGTACTCTATCCCATCTCTTAAACCAGTGTAGCAATGAAGCCTCTTCATCCCAGAACTGCTCAAGAGTAGAGTATACCTTCTCCCTTAGAGCCTTCACCTTTTCTATGTTATTCATATCATAACTGCTTAGAGTTATCTTAAGCTTTGATGCATCCTCTATACTTATCCCTTGGCTCATCATACTATGCTTGCATATGGCAAGTAATAAGATTTATGGGTAGGCTCATCCTGTAACCCGTTCATCATCCATGAATCAGAGACTATTCTTACTCATAGCCTACCATAAATGAATATATCCTTTGATTATTTAGCATTTAACATGTATAAGGATGCGTATGATATTAATGAGATACTGAATGGCATGGGTAATGATTGGTACTGCACATTCCTACAGAAGGATAGTATGGATGTTGGTATTCTTAGGCTTGCAGCAAGGGAGATGGATCCTCAGAGTGCTCATGTAAATGATGAGATATACTATATAATAAGGGGTGATGGGTTCTTAAGGATTGAGGATCAAGATATACCTGTAAAGGAGAATATGGTTATATTCGTTCCAGCAAAGAAGAGGCACAAGTTTCATAGCAATACCAAGGAATTGGTTGCTCTATATGTATTTGCTGGCAAGGATGAGGATGTTGAGTAGAGATACTCTAATGCTTAACCAATAAGACTGAGCAGTTACATTTCTTTATGACCTTCTCAGATACGCTTCCTAATAGTATAGACTTTAGCCTATCTCTACTCCCAATAACTACCATATCTGCATGTATATCATTAACTAACTTACATATCTCATTAGCAGGATCACCATAAAGTATCTGACTCTACAAGTATGTTAGGGATGCTAGAGAAGTACTCCTGTATAAGGGATTTATGATACTCAGATATACTCTTCTCAAGCATAGCAATACTTGATGGGCTAAACTCTACCCCTGCTATACTTGCTACATCTATTACAGTTACAAGCATAACATATGCATCTATATGCTCTGTAACTCCTCTGCCTTCCTTACTATTTTGGTGTTGGTGGAGAGATCTACTGCAATAACTATAACCTTATTATAAGCCAATCACTTATCCATGGACTTTACTTTTAATTAATATATTTTATTATAAAAGGTAGTTAGGATACATAAGCAAAGAGATAGGTTAATTTAACTATCCTTTGTAGCATTTGTATGCAGAGTAATGGGTTAAGGGTACTCGTATGCGATACAATAGACTCTAATGGACTAGAGATAATGAGGAGAAATGGTCTTGATGTGGACTACAAGCCAAATATAAGGCATGAGGAGCTGCTTGGTGTAGTTAAAGATTATAATATACTCATAGTTAGGAGTAGGACAAAGGTTAGGAAAGATGTTATAGATGCATCAAATGGAAGTTTAAGGCTTATTGCTAGAGTAGGTGTAGGCTTGGATAACATAGATGTAGAGTATGCAAAGAGTAAAGGCGTCAAGGTTATCAATGCTGAAGAGGCTGCAATAACATCAGTTGCAGAGCTTGTTATAGGGCTTATGATTTCACTTGCCAGAGGGATTGCAAGAGCAGATCATGCAATGAAGCAGGGCAGGTGGATAAAGAATGAGTTACTGGGTATTGAACTTAAAGGCAAATATATAGGGGTAGTAGGCATGGGTAAGATAGGTACTAGGGTTGCTAGACTTGCTAGAGCACTAGGCATGAACATAATAGCATATGATATAGCAAAGATAGATCCCATGCTTGTTAGAGAACTTGGTATAGTGGTTACTGATCTGGATACATTAATGAGGAGTGCTGACTTTATTACCCTGCATGTACCATTGAATGATTCTACAAAGCATATGATAGATGAGCAAAGACTAGCACTAATGAAGAGAACAGCATATATAATAAATACATCAAGAGGTGCAGTTATAGATGAGAATGCGTTACTGAATGCCCTTAAGAACAAGATGATCGCTGGTGCAGCACTGGATGTATTTGATGTAGAACCTCCAACAAACCAAGAACTGATAACTCTAGATAACATAATATGCACCCCCCATATAGGTGCTCAGACCAGAGAGGCACAGGAGTTGGCAGCAAATGTTATAGCAGAGAAGGTTATACACTTTGTAAAGAGTATAGCTGATGAATAACATCCATAATTAGTTATATATAGGGAGAGGAGAGTTACAAGTTTTTATATAATAATTGTTAAATAGCAAGAGCAATGAATTATTTATTATGAGTAAAGCTTACGAGGATGATGCGCCAACAGGTAAGGATGATCTTAACAATACATTAACTGGTATAATATTAGAGGAGCTATCATCCTCTAGAGTAGTTGATACACAGACATACATAGCAGAGGTGCAGGCAAGGATATGGAAGGCATTGAAGAGAGGTATGCACTTTAAGGTTCTTACCCACTCCTCTGATGAGTTCCTTAAGAGGCATGCTAACTCTAAGGTAAGGCTAGTTGTGCTATATGCAGATATAGTAGGCTCAACGAGGCTCAGCAGATTATTACCGGTTGAGAGGTTAGCCATTATAATACAAGCATTTACTCAGGAGATCTCTCTACTTACACTCAACTTCAATGGTCTTGTATTGAAGTATGTTGGTGATGCAGTAATCTCCTACTTCCCTGCTATGAATAATCTACTTCTAGCATGTGATAATGCTGTTAACTCTGCTATAGCAATGTTCAGGGTTCTGGAGCAGGGTATAAATCCTATACTTGATGAGTATGGTTATCCTACACTTGCTATGAAGGTTAGTATGGATGTTGGTGAGCACTCAGTCATCCAGTATGGGGATAAGGATGATATACATAGGGATATAGTAGGGTATGCAGTGAGCATGGCAGCAAAGATACATGCTTTGGCAGAGAGTAACTCAATAGTTATAAGCCATTCAGTATACAACTGCCTACATCCAGTGCTAAAGGCTAGGTTCAAGATGCTAAATCTGGATCCCAATGTATGGAACTACATGGATGAGGATAGCAACGAACTCTATAAGGTGTATATGTATAAGGTTAATGGATCATGATATGGATTGGAATGGCATGGTAAAGTCCTTCAAGGTTAGCCTCAACTGAAGATCATCGTTAACAGATATAGAGCCATCGTATCTGCATACTAGAGCATCCTTGCCACCATTACTAACTATACTGCCTATATCATCGCATAGGCATACCTTGTAATACTCCCTTATGCTCCTATGCTCATACGTATATGCCCTCTTCCATCTCTTGCTCATGAACTTCAATGCTAGTATGGCATACCTCTCCTTGTATAATGCAAATGTATCCAATATCCTAAAGCACCTTGCTATCTGATCTAAAGGTATCCTTAGCATGTTAGTGCTTGTGCTCTTGGCCTCAATCGCTAATATTATACCTAAGGAGTTGTTCACTGCTATTATATCTGGCAGAGATACTGAAGGGGAGCCTAGCCTTACTGCCTCCCATCCATCACATGCACTTATCCTCTGCACCAACTCCCTCTCAAAGTTGTAGCCCCTCTGCCTCCTCGTCTTGTTAGTCTTTACAGCATCCATATACTTCCTCTCAGTGATTTAAATAAATATAAAATATATATCTATGTAATGCTCATCCTATACTATCACCTCAATACTCTGAATATGTAGTAGGGCTTACCATCCCTAACCCCGCACTCCACCATCTCCACCCTTGAGCCCTCCTCTGCATAACCCTCTATGGATGCGAATAACTCTATCCCATTATCCAACTCTACCATCGCAAAGGTCTCTCCTGATGATACATGGGATCTGCTCAATGCTACAACCTTTCCTACGGGCCTGCTATTAACCCACTCTAGATCTTTGCTTAAGCATCTACTGCATACAATATTTGGTGGCCATACAATACTTGAGCATGAGTTGCACCTTACAAGCATAAAACTGCCATCCGCAAGGTGATCGATGAACCTCTCCATAACCTAATAATATCAAATCTTATACTAAAACCTAGATGCAGTTGGCATATGAGCCATTACCAAGAGCATTCTATGCTAGAGATACAGTAAGGGTAGCAAGGGACCTCTTGGGCAAGTTACTGGTTAGGGTTATGGATGGCAAGGTCTTGAGCGGTATGATAGTTGAGACAGAGGCTTATACAGCGGATGACCCAGCAAGCCATGCATACAAGGGTATGAGCAAGAGGAATAGGGTTATGTTCGGTGATGTAGGCTATGCGTATATCTACTTCATCTACGGCAACCACTACTGCCTTAATGTGGTAGCAAAGGATCCCAGCGTGAGTGCTGGTGCAGTTCTCATAAGGGCTTTAGAGCCTGTGGATGGTATAGAGGTTATGGTAAGGGTAAGGGGTGGTAAGCATACTGGTGCAGATAAGGTAACCACTGGACCAGGGAGGTTAACAAGAGCACTATCTATAACCAAGGAGTATAATGGTATGGATCTTACTACTAAAGGCCCCTTATACATAGCATATTATAATAGCATAGAGGATGAGCATGTATTGGCAACTAGTAGGATAGGTATAAGCAAGGCAAGGGATAGGTTATGGCGCTTCATAGTAAAAGGGAATAGGTATATCAGCAAAGAATAGATTTAAATATCCAGAGTATAAATCATCTTGAAGAAAGTTGGTTACAGATAACAAAGGTATAATATCTTTCATAAGGCTCTACACGGAGGATTTAGGGATATTCAGGATAAAGCCTCTAGAGGGGCAAGTGCCAGACTTTAGGGCAGGGCAGTTCGTTACCTTAGGGCTTCCAGTTAAGAATGAGGGAGGTAAGATAGTAAGAAGGGCATACTCAATAGCATCTCCACCAGAGCAGAAGAAGTACTTTGAACTGTATATAAGATGGGTAAGGAAGCCTGTGCCTGGTAGATTCACCACAGAGTTCTTTGGGAGAAAGGAAGGAGAGGAGATACTCTGGCTTAAACCTACAGGACCTTTTGGCTTGATCGATCAATGGCCTGATGGGAGCAAGGAGGAGAGGAGGATAGTCATGATAGGAGGAGGAACTGGGCTTGCGCCTTTCATAAGCATGACCCTGCATCTTAAGCATAGGAGGGATGGGAGAGAGATAGTAGTGCTACATGGTGCAAGTTACGTTACAGAGCTGGGATATAGGGAGTTATTGACCCAACTTGAGGAGGAGAGCATAGATGGCAAGGATAGTAGGTGGAGGTTCAAGTATAGGGCAAGTATAAGCAGACCAGATGAGTTCTTGAATAGGAGCTGGGGAGGCCATAAAGGAAGGGTTGAGACCTTCTTAAAGCCTGATCCACAGACAGGTAGATCGCCACTAGAGGAGCTTGTTGGGGAGAGGATAACACCTGAGAATACGATGTTCTACGTATGCGGTTGGCAGGGTACAGTTGATGGCGCACTACAGTATCTAAAGCCTTTAGGGTTCATAGAGGAGAAGGAGAGGAGTAAGAGGGCAGATAAGAAATTTGATGTAAGGTATGAGTCTTATGGCTGATCTTATAAAATATTAAGATGGATATTAGCAGAACTGAGAATAACCGTAAAATTTTTAATTCAATTCTACCCTATAATATCTAGGGTGAGCATATGGCAGCACCCATGGTAAATCTAGATAGCAAGCGTATATTGAATAAATCAGTTATAACAAGCGATGGATATATGCATGGAGAGATAGTAGGGCAGACTGATAAGGAGATCATACTGATAGAGGGTGTATTCAGACCACGCAAATACGCAATACCAAAGTCTGCAGTAACCAACTTCGATGGCAGTTTCGTATACCTCTCCATACCTGATAGGGATTTAGAGAAGTATAGGGTAAGGTAATTGCAGAGCGCAAAGGTGTAAATCAACTGTAGATTTTTATTTTATTGTTTATCGTTTATTGTTTATCCAAATAACTGCTATTATATCTATCCTCTATAGCTTTAGTTAGTTCCTTGATTAATGCTCGCATATACTGCTCCAATCTATGCTTAGCATGAAACCCTACAATCTCGATCAGATCCTCCTTCATCCTAATATCTGCAACTAGCATCAGATATGTATTCTCATCCATCTCTGTATAGGTCTCGGTTATCCTACTACCCTCTAAGTAGCCTGAGAGTATCTCTACCTCATGCACTGCTGGAGGATAGAGTATATGCCTACTTATCTGCCTGCATGTTACATCTAGAATAATGATCTCATCCTCAGTAACTACAATGTTATCGCTGGTGCTTCTAACGTTAACACCCTTATAGTAAGATGGTAGGAGTCTCTTCAAATTACCATAGTCTGTTATAGTATCGAATACATGCTTCCTTGGTGCTCTTATCAATGATGATAAGGCTAGCCTAAATCTATGCCCCTCTCTATAGCCTAGTTCAAATACTCTATCTATAGTCATTACATACAATCTACCAAAGGATACCTTCTCATCACCAAGTATCAACTGTATAACCTCATCAACATACTCATCATCTATAGCAAACTCTACCCTTGTAGATATGAAGGATTTATGCCCCTCATCGCTATTAAGCCTAACCAACTCTGATGATGTTACATGCAGATCATTTACAGCCTTGAGTAGTGATAAACGCTCTATTACATAATGCAAGGAATCTCTACTTACTAGAATCTCTATCTTCTTCATACACTACCATAATAGTAATGGATAAAAATGTATTTGCTTATAGAGCATTCCTTATACCAATGCTATACAATGATGAGTAGATGCTAAGACCGCACTCTTCGCATATAGGTTTTATTGCATTAACATCATAACTGCCTATACAACATGGCCTCTTAACTCTACCCATATGATCTAATGCTAGCACAGCCCATGAAGGACACCCTATTGGTACCTTACCCTTGCCTCCCCAACTCTTCCTTAAGAGGTTCAATTGTCTAGGCCTGTTTACTATGAAGTTAGTATACTCTTTACTTAACTCAAGTAACTTATCAATTACCTTATCACGCTCGTAACCAAATCTAAGCATAAGAGGATCGCCTTCTATAAACGGTGTATGAAACTGCACAGCTACCTTGTTAACTATACCATACCATTCTTTAATATAATCCTCTATAAATCTATAGTTTATTGAATTTATTGTTAATGATAACCATATATCCTTCCATGCTTTATAGCCCTTAGTATTATAACGCTTTATATAACTAAGTATATTACCCCTTATTGTATCATATGAACCCTTGCCCCTTATCTGATCATGCGCCTCCTTTGTACCATCAACTGATACAAAGTAAAAGTAAAGACCATCTATCCTCTGTAACGGTATAGTGCCATTGGTTATAACAGATACATGCTTTGGCATCTCTTCACAGAATAACCTTACTACATCATGGCGTAGAAGAGGCTCTCCTCCAGCTATACCGACATGCAGCACCTTTCCTTTGAAGAACCTCCTTATTATACTTCTCCACTCTTCTATGCTTAAACCATCATCTTCTCCTTCCCTACTAAGCCACCAATAACAGTGCTTACAATGAAGATTGCATACATTACATACATCTACTGAACCAAATAACGGTTGCTTCTCATTAAGAAGCTTGATACCAATATACCTCCTTGCAAGTGATAGATAGAGAGGTGTATCAAGAATAGCATCTACTATGTTACGCCCATGTATCTCCATACAGTATATACACTTATCCACTAATAAAGTCTTTATATGATATTTCGGTATTGATTTGGTATGAATTATGCATTTAATCTTTCTAATTATTTATATATTAAATAATTTATTGTATTAGTTATCTGGATTTAAGTGCAGATAATACAACCTCTGATAAACTTTTATCCATCATGCTAGGTATTATATGCCTCTCATCGAACCACTTGCTAGACCTTGTATACTCTGCTATTGCATATGCTACATCAACAAGCATATCCCATTCTATCCTCTTTATATGCAAGTCTATAACTGCCCTCATAAGGTAAGGGAATACTAATGCATTATTTATCTGATTGTAATAATCAGATCTGCCTGTAGCAACTATCCTTGCATACTTGCTTGCTACATTTGGCATAACCTCTGGCTCTGGATTGGTTAATGCAAATACTATTGCATCCCTTGCCATGAGCCTTAGCATATCCCCGCTTATAAGATTTGATCTTCCAGATACGCCTATAAGCACATCTGAGCCCCTTAGTGCATCTATCAATGAACCGTTAAGGTTATCTGTATTGGTTAACTCTGCTATCCTTAACTTGTATATGTTAATATTACCCTCATGCTCTAACCTCACTCTGCTTATTATACCCTTTGAGTCAAGCACTACTATATTCCTTGGGTTAAACCTTCCATCCTTGTTATACCTGCTTATTATATTAACTATACCATACCCTGCTGCACCAGCACCAACTATGGTTATCCTTGCATTATCAATGCTCTTACCTACAAGCCTTAGGGCATTTATCAACGCTGCAAGCACTACAACTGCTGTGCCATGCTGATCATCATGGAATACTGGTATTGTTAGTTGTTCTTGTAATGCATCAACTATATCTAAGCACTTTGGTGACTCTATATCCTCTATGCTTACAGCAGCAAAGGATGGGCTTACAGCTTTGATTATGCTTACTATCTCATCCTTATCATTAGTTGCAAGACATAATGGGAAGGCGTCTATACCAGCAAACTCCTTGAATATAACAGCCTTGCCCTCCATAACAGGTAATGATGCCTCGGCACCTATGTTGCCCAAGCCCAATACCCTTGAGCCATCCGTTACTATTGCTACTGTATTATGCTTTAATGTATACTTGTATGCATTCTCTTTATCCTTTGCTATCTCTTGAGCAACAGATGCAACTCCAGGAGTGTATATTATGCTTAGATCATCCATAGACCTTACCCTAACCTTGCTCCTTACCTCTATCTTGCCCCTTAACCTTGAATGTAGTTCTAATGCCCTACTATGCCATCTATCCAACATATACTAACTTGTATATCCACTCTTTAAATCTTGTTACTTAACTACTGTTACAGCAAGTATTGCTATAGCTATAAGAACTGAGCCTATAGAGCCTACTATAACCCTTAAGGTAAAGTTACTCTCCTCTATCATGAACCCTAATAGGAGCACTGCTATACCTACTATAAGTATGCTCATGTAGCCATACATGTTAAGTAAAGGATTCATATACTTGATCTACTGCATTAATATATTAATCAATTCACTTAGGGAGTGTATTGCATAATCATCATTTAACCTATAATCCCTGTCCATGAGTAGTGTCTGCATGCCTATGCCTCTAGGTATCATAAAGTCTTGCATCAGATTATCACCAACATGCAGTATGCTCTTTGCATCAAGACTCAACTCATTGCATATACGCATGTAGAACTCCTTACTCTTCATCATGCCATATGATATGGATGAGAATACTCTATGCACATGTATAATCTTACTTAATACACTGATCTTCCTTCTTGCAATAACCGCTGGGTTGCATGTTGCTATTATAACCTTATAATTAAGCCTGTTAAGTAGTTGGATATCATCATACAGTGCAGATGTATAATCTAATCTATCCAGTAACTCCTCTACTGCTACCTTTAGATCAAACCTTTTGAACCAATACTCCGGTATATACCATCTTATATCATTCTCTCCTACAGACTCATACTCCCTTACTACATGCTCTACTGCATCCTTTATGCTTATACCCCTCTCCTCTGCAAGAGCCTCTGGGATAAGTCTAAGCCAGAACTCATCATCCAAACCTTTCTTGAATAGTGTACCATCAAGGTCAAGGGATACTACCTTTAATACAGCAGTATTGATCTTGCTAGCAGCAATGCCTTCTCTATCTCAGCCTCACTTATTTCTTTCTTACTGTACCTCTGGTTGAAGTATATTAGATCTACAATCTTGCGTTTATCAAGGTTTACAATGCTTAATCCATTGCTAGAGTTCATCCCTAGGTTTGTTAGCACGATAAGCCTATCTGCATCTATCCCCTCATGGTAGAGATCCTTTATGCTCATGTAATCTCTATTTACCATAACAACTGTCATGCACCTCTTCATATTGCTATCAAGGTAAGATGCATCCATTCTAGAACCTGAACCGTTGATAGAGATATCATACTCTACCCTAGATACCTTGCCCTCCTGCTGGAGTAATGCTAGGAGGTTCTTAACTGCTTGTTTTAGCATACCCTCATCTAAACCATTGTTATACTCCCTCCTTATCCTCATGAACTCTGCTATAGGGGTATTCATGATACTACCTCTAACCCTTAACCCTGGGTATGCATGGTTTATAGCATCCTCTATAGCATCTTCTGTTATTACCCTCTCACCCCTCATCTTTGCACCCTCCATTGCATGGTATAGTATGTTAAGCAGGGATCTTATGTTCCTGAACTCAACGAACTCGTCATACACAACCTTTATCTTACCTGCTAGATCATCCTCATTTACATCTGCATTAGCATCAACCCTTATATACTCCAATGCTATATCAACCAACTCATCAAATGTGCTTGAGCCTACCAGATCGATCTTGTAGTTTGCCTTCTCTAGCCTATCAAATAATGATGGGTTGCTACCCCTTATAGCATCATACACTGCTGGAGTGGTTATTAAGAGTAGCACAGTAGATCTTGTATGTGCATTTATCAGAGCTTTGACAAAGTCCATAGAGTCTGGATTGTTATCGAACTCATCTATCTCAAGTAGAGTTAACTTATTCAAGAACCTCATGTTTATACTTGCTACCGCATCAAGTATTGAGAGCATATCCTCGAGACTTGTTATATCATTAGCATTAATCTCTCTGTTTATAACCTTCCTTATCACATGCAACTCACTACTACTGTAATCTGTGAATACATCCTCAAGATACTTTGTATCAGGCTGCCTTGAACCAGAGTTTACCTCACTGGCAAGTCTCTCTATGTTGTTAAAGAAGAATGATGCCCTAAAGAACTTCTTTGCATATTTATTACCTTGCAGTGCATGATCCTTTATATGCTTGATTATCCTATGCCTTAACTCATCTATATAATCCTGGCTGAAGCCCTTTAATAAGCCAGAGAAGAGCCCCTGCATTGTTTTAGGGGATATAGTGCTAAGATCAAGGTAGGAGCATACAGCATTGTTAACCAACTGCTTGACATGTAATGCAAGATGAGTCTTCCCTGTACCTATATCCTGCACAACTGTTACAACCCTGAAGTCATCCATGCTACCATCCTTACTCACCTTCTCATAGAGATCGTTTATGCAGTTAAGTATTGCATCTCTAGCCTCTCTATGCCTCTTGCCACCTAGCACTCTGGCATTATGGATAGTTGGGGTTGGGTTACTTGGGAATGGGTTTACTGATAGTCCATAAGGGTATAGGCTATTAGTGCTATGCATAACCTGCATCATACTCATATCCTCCTTACAAATCCATGTATAAGCCCCCTAATAACTACACCCTCCTGCCCTCCAGATGAGAGTTCATACCTGTTGTTGTAGTGCTCTATAAGCTGTGCAACTAGGGCATAGAACTCATGTGCAGATATGTTATATCTTCTGCACATCCTCTCTCTCATACTAGCCAACTCAACCCAGCCTATGGATGATGATGACTCTGCCAGCATCCTATCAAAGTCTATCCTAAACTGCTCTAGCGTTACTGTATCATATGAATTACCATTCCCATTCTTACCATCTACACTTGCCTTTATAGTGTTAAGTGTAGCAAAGATATCATCTACACTACTTGCCACCTCGTTTATGTATGATATCTTTTCACTCAACTCACTCTTCACCTCCAATAGATCCTTGGTTATGCTATCTACTCTACTATGCAATTCACTTACTATGCTTGATTCAATCCTTCCTATGCTATCCTCTAAATTATTTAACCTCTTATCTATATCATCATTGAATGACCTCTGCTCGTTAACTACTGAGGCAAGTCTTGAGTCTACATATGCCCTTGATGCATCTATCCCTTCCCTTATCCTCTCATTCAACTCATTTATCATCTCATTAAGCAATTTGATATCTTTAACCTCATCATTAAGGTTGCTTGCAACAGATCTTACATTAGCATCTAGCATGGCAATCTTCTCACTTAACTCTGAGTTAATACGTGATAACTTTGCATCAGCATTGCTTATACTCTTATCCAACTCCTCCAACATATGATTTATTGAGGATGTTCTTGAGTTTAGCTCATCCTTTAATGTAGATATTTCATTACCAAGAGAAGAGTAATTAGAGATAATATTATCTATTGAACCCTTGATCTTAAGTAACTCTTTATTAAGGTTAGTAACCCTCTCATCTACTATACCTATTACCATCTCCCTTATCATATCCTCTAACTCTATCTTGCTTAGAACTTCCTTCTCCCTGAGCATCAACTCCTGCAGTAACCTTAGTCTAGGATCCTTCTCTAGGATATACCTTAAGTAACCGTCCTTACTCCAGTATGTTATTGCACCATTCTTCTTATCCATGAAGACTAAACCTTGTGATACAAGTTCTTCTAGATGCTTATCTACATCCTTACCAAACTCCTTCCTAAGATCAACCCTTCTAATACCGTATATTCCAGAGGACTCTATTCTATTATATACCTCACTGCCCATTAACATGAGTAGGAATTTACTATTAATTATTTAGCCCTATGTGTTATCATTTTTCATGCTATATGTTAATTTAATTTGATATAAGGCAACTACACACATGCCTCTAATGCCTTAACTATACTCATAACCCTATCATATGAGCACTCTATATGCTTAATAACCTCATCAATACTTGAGGTGTAGTAGTGTAGAGATATTAAGTATTCACATTCATCTGTAGAGTCTATCTCCATCTTGCTCCATGGTGCATTAAGATCTGAGTCCTTGGATACAAACTCTAGTTTGCCGAATGGGTTCCTATGCACTATATAACCTGAGAACTCATCTACACCATCTAAACTCTTTACACCTGCTATAACCTTGCTGGCATCGTTACCATCATTAACCCATGAGTTTATTAGTAATGAGCATGCATTAACCTCTATGCGCTTATTAAGCATATCAGCAAGTATGAACCTTACTGTATTGATATGATTTATGAAGGATCTTAATTCATCCTTGCTTATGCCTATTGCTGCTGTATTTATAGCCTTACCCTTTACCCTTGTGAACCTTGATAACCTTATGGTAAACTTCCCTTTAGATAGTATACCTTGCTCCTCATTAAGTAGTGAGAACCCATAGCCCATGAATGCCTTTATGAATGCATCCTTATCATTAAGAAGCACATGCTTGAAGAAGATCTCTAACGTTACTGTGAACCTAGCAGTGCTCAAGTCAATCAACCCTTAGGACTATCTTGCCAAAGTGATGGTTCATCTCCATCCTTGCATGTGCAAGCATAGCATCCTCCAATGCAAATATAGTATCTATTACAGGCCTTATGTTATGTTTATACATGAACTCAAGCATCCCAAGCATCTCAGCCTTTGTGCCTAGGTATGCACCTACTATACTTGCAAGGCTGTTGTATAGAATTCTAATCTCAACTGTTACATGCTCACCTGCTGTAGCACCACATACCATAACAACCCCTCCCTTCCTTACACACCTTATACTCCTATCCCATATACCTATCTGGTCTATAACTATGCTAACCCCTTCATTCCCTGTTATATCCATAACCTCGCTTACTATATCCTTCTCATTCCTATCTATAACATGGTCTGCATACTTGGATGCCCTGCTTAACTTGTCCTTATCCCCAACGGTTGTTATAACATTTAAGCCTAGTGCTTTAGCGAACTGTATGCTTGCTATACCTACACCACTACCAGCAGAGTAGATAAGAATATTCTTATCATCTATAGAGTTCATCCGTGCTATATCTAAAGCCCTCTTTAACATGCTGTATGCTGTTAGGTATGCTACCCCGAGAGCACTAGCCTCCTCATAACTTAGCCATTTAGGCATTCTAATTATATTCCTGTATGGTACCTTTACATACTGTGCATAGCCACCATGCCAATCACTGAACCCCCCTATTATATTGAACTCCTTGCATAGATTCTCCCTTCCATTCAAGCAGTATATGCACCTATTGCAACCTATCCCAGGGTATACAAGTATAGGCTCATCTGCATTAAACTCACCTATGCTATTCACAAGGTAGCCTGCGAAGTCACATCCAAGTATATGGGGAAATCTAAGACTTCTGCCTGGCAAGCCCTTCCTTACCCATATATCAAGTCTATTCACTGAGCATGCCTTAACCCTTACAAGGGCTTCGTCCTTGCTGCATAAAGGCTCTGGGAACTCCTCATAGACTAACTTGTCTACTCCTCCATGTTCATGTAGCACAACAGCCTTCATACCCTTGCTTAATCATTACTATTACTTAATGTTATGCATTGCAATGAGATCCTTCCTGAAAGGCTTAAGCTCATTTGGTATAGCAATAGAGATAGGATCCTTCAACGACTTGCCTTGGCTCTTCTTCATATTCCATACTGATGAGTTGAACTCAACTATCATACTTGTATACCTACTCATGTCTATATCATACTCTACCTTAGGGAACCTGCTAAGGTGTATACTCTTACCCTTAGAGTATACTGCCCTCCATATATGATCTGTTATGAACGGTGTTATAGGTGCAAGTAGTAGCAGTATGGTTGATAAGCACTTATGCAGTGTATAGCATGCAGATATCTGCTCCTGCTCACTGAAGCCTTGAGCGTATGCCCTAGCCTTAACCATCTCTATGTAATGGGGTGCAAATAGATTCCATAGGAAATCCCTAACCGCATTTGATGCTACAAAGAAGTTAAACTCATTATAACCTTTCATGCACCTATCAACAAGCATGGATAACTCTGCTAGTATCCATCTATCTGTAGCCTCTAATGCATCTACATCCATGTTATCTATAAGTGGGAAAGATGATACGAATCTAGCAGTATTCCATAGCTTGGTTAAGAACTTCTGCATCCCTGCTATCCTCTGTTCTGAGCATCTAAAGTCATAGCCTAGGTTAACCTCACTTGCACTCCAGAACCTGAAGGTATCCGCACCATAGCGTTTTATTATGGGTAAGGGATCTATAACATTACCCTTGCTCTTGCTCATCCTCTCCCCCTTCTCATCCAAGCCATAGCCCATTATCCATGCACTAGAGAATGGCACTTTACCTGTTAGTTGGTAGCATCTTAATATTGTGTAGTATAGCCACGTCCTTACTATATCCTTTGCCTGAGGCCTTAATGCTGCTGGATAGGTATAGTTGAAGAACTCCTCATCCTTACCATACCTTGATATGAAGAGTGGTGTTATGCTAGAGTCCATCCATGTATCAAATGTCCTCTCCTCCCCTACAAACTCTCTACCATTGCAGTATGCGCACTTGTCAAATGAGGGCTTCTCCTTCCATGGTCTATAGTATCTACCCTTCTCAGGTAGATTTGGTCTACCACATTGCTTGCAGTACCATATGGGTATTTCAGTAGCATAGAACCTCCTCCTTGAGATAGGCCAGTCTATGGTTATGGAGTTCAACCAGTTAAGTAGTATATGTCTATGCATCTCTGGGTAGAATCTCATGCTATATACCTTTTCCTTAAGTATATTTATGAAATCTAACTGCTTCAAGTAGAACTCCTTCATGGGTATTATCTCTATTGGTGTATTACTCCTCTCACATACAGGAGTTCTATGCATTATCTCCTCTACCTGTACAACCAAGCCCTCTGCCTTGAGATCCTCTATTATAGCACTTCTAGCATCCTTAACCTTCATCCCTGCATACTTGCCTGCATTGATGCTCATGAGCCCATCTGCACATATAGCAATAACCTCCTGCAAGCCTAGCTCCCTGAATAACCTAACATCATTATGATCCCCATAGCTGCATACCATAACTGCACCAGATCCAAAGCTCATATCAGCAGATGGATGGGGTATTATCCTAACATCATTCTTGTATATAGGCACTATTGCATTCTTACCATGTATATCCTTGTATCTAGGATCATCTGGGTTTACTATTACTGCCTTACATGAGCATAACAACTCTGGTCTTGTTGTTGCTATAGTTATGCTAGAGCCATCAGGCTCTACATTAAATTTAATGTATACTAGTTTGGTAGGCATCTCCTTATACACTACCTCAGCATCAGCTATAGTTGTTCCACACTCATAACAGTAGTTGTTCGGTCTGTTAGCCTCATATACTAAGCCTCTATTCCATAGATCTATGAAGGTTGCTTGAGTAAGTGTCCTAAACTCCTCAGAGTCTGTCCTGTAGTAATTATCAAGTGTGCCACTAAGCCCTAACCTCCTCATTATCTCTACCATCTCCTGCTCTAACTCATCCAATGCTTGCTTGCATAACTCTAGGAACCTTTCCCTACCTATGCTTCTCATGCTTACCTTATACCTCTTCTCCGTGTATATCTCAACAGGTAAGCCATTCCTATCTATCCCTATAGGGAAGTATACATTGTAGCCTAGCATCCTTGCTGTCCTTGCTATCATATCTATCTGAGCATAGTGTGCAGCAGCACCTATATGCCAAGGCCTACCCGATGGGTAAGGTGGAGGGGTATCTATTACGAATGGTTTCCTTGAATGATCAACCTTAAACTCATAAAGGCTCTTCTCCTCATCCCATATCTTAAGCAACTCCTCCTCTATGCTAGCATCCCATACCTTCTCCTTTATCTTAGGCTCCATATGCATTATCCTTACAGTAATAACCTTAAATATATCATACTATACCTAGGTTCTTGAATACCTCTTGTCTTGATATGCAACCATTGCATCTACCACAAGGCTCATCTACCCTTAGATGACAGCTCCATGTATACTCTAATGGTACCCCAAGGTCTAATGCTAACCTTACTACACCATACTTATCAAGATCTGCTAATGGTAGGATTATCTCTACAGGCTCACTTAGCATGAAACCTTGCTTGAATAGCCAGTTTATCTTATCTATATACTCCTTACTTGCATCCTTGAAGAATAGCATATCCTCCTTTATATGCCCCCCTACTATCCACCTTGCCTCCATATACTCTGCTAGATGTGCTGCTATAGCATAGAATAGCAGGTTCTTGGATGGTATGTAGAATGGCCATCTAGCATCACTACTCTTATACTTTGGGCTTGAGTAACCATATACGTTGAATGCCTCCATAATGAATGGAGCCTCTACCTCCTTGAGTTGAACCCCTGCTTCCCTTGCTATTATTCTACTGGCCTCTATCTCCTTAACCCATCTGTTATGGTAGTTTACTGTAAGCGCATAGGTCTCATAGCCCTTGCTCTTTGCCCAGTATAGGCATGTTGAGGAGTCTATTCCTCCAGATAGTAGCACTAATGCTCTATTGCTCAAGACACCTTCCTACTACCTATTATCTTATCCTAGATACTACATGTGCGCTCTTACTTACCCCTTCGTAGATGTATACCCCTACAGCATATACATTGCTTGGCACCCTCTCTGCTATAAGCCCAATTATCACCTTTGCAAGGTTCTCTGCTGTTGCCTCACCATCAAGCATGAAGGTTGTATGCTTTGGTACCTTAAGGTCAAATAACCCATTAGGCCCATCGAATGCAACCCTGTAATGGTTATCATCCTCTTGCACAAGATATTTCTTACTTATAAAGAACTTATGATCTAGTGATGATAATGCACTCTTTATAATCCTCTTTGCTTCACCAAAGTCTATAACCATATCATCATCCTTCTTACTACCCATCAACTCAACAACTACACTTGCTGTATGCCCATGTAAGACTGAGCATTTATTAACCAATGGTAGGATATGAGCATAATCGAATGAGAGTGATAGATCCTCAAATACTAGAGTTGCATAATCATGCTCTTTATATGCAAATATGGACTCCAACTCATCTATGCTAGATGCTACAATACCTCTTCCAATGCCTATTATCTTTGCATCTCTCTTGATAGATTTTATCCTCTTTAACTTCTCTAAATCATCCTTGCTATCTATAACCTCTATATACCCATGCTCTGTCTTAAAGTCTACCCTTATGTTATCTAGAGGTACATTATACTCATAATCTATATTCAAGAATTTAAGTAGCTCGGCTATTGAGTGCTCGCTTCTACTACTCATCATATTGCCCTTACCATCTATATACTTTACATACTTGCCCTCAAGCACTTTATGCTATATGCTAACATGCTATTTATTGTTTGTCTTAATAATTTTGGTGTATAAAGTTTATAAATAGCCATATAAATTTGGGTAGCTCCTATACAAAGATGTATATCTATATACACTCAGGAATCTTACTGATAACCTTGTATACCCCGCTGCTATACTGCATAGCCTTCTTCTCCATGTATGTCAAATAATTATCTATACCTATCTGCTCGGCAACCTTTCTAAGCACTAACTTCCTTATACCTTGTGATACCTTGAACTCTGCTGGGATATTTACAGCATACTGTGCAATAGAGTATACTGCATAAGGTAATGCTAGGATTGCATAACTGCATGAGGCAGCATCATCTCTAAGGAGATCCCTCTCAGCATTTATAACATCGTTGAAGAGTATAGTGTTAAGCATGGATGGATCATAGTTAAGGTATCTTACATAACCTCCAAAGAGCTCATCTGCTAACTGGCCAAGCATGAGAACCTTTAACCCATTATCCCTAGCATACCTTGCAAGTATATGCACTACACAAGCAATGCTCATGTCCATGGCATTCCTCTCTATATCTAGCAAGGCCAATGATTTTAATGCCTTAACTATATCATGCTCATCTATTACAAGGAGATCATGCTTAAACCCATGCTTAATGCTTGAATGCTTATAATCGTATGAACCCTTCATGCATACTGTTACCGCATTAACATCTGCATACCTTGATGCTATCTCTGCTACTATAATGCTATCAATACCAGATAAGCCCACAGCAACCTTACCATCTATCCTGCATATAGCGTGTATAACTGAGTCAAGCAGTTCATGTAGTATTTTTACTGCATCATCTATACTTGTGTATGATGGGTTCAATCTTAGCCTACATATAGTATCCTTAACAAGTGTATTGGATGCAAGTGAGTATGTATATGCTATACCAGGCTCTACACTCTTGGCATCTGCTAGAACCCTCTTATCGCTTGCTATGCTTATACCATTGCTATGCTCATAGTATAATGGCTTGCATCCTAGAGGATCCCTAGCAAACCTTATCACTCCTTTAGCCTCATCTATATGTATGTATGCATAGTTACCATTGCATCCATCTATCATAAAGCCATTGAGCAGGAGATCACTGTTACCATTGCATATAGGGTAGTATAATACGCTGAACATATCGTAATCTTTTAATACATAACCATTCCATGCCCTATACCCCATTATATCCTTGCCCTTGATCACCCTATCCTTATCTGTGCTTAATACAAATCCATTCGTTATCATAAAATAATATAATGATGGTTAATTCAAGGATGTATGCTTGATCAACCCGCTCTTGCTCCATATCAGTGAGGTGGATACTCCTAGCAGTAACCATAGTGATAGTGATGTGAATGCACTTGATACCCTAAAGCCAGTTATTATGCCAGCATCCATATCTATAGCATCAGGGTTGTTAGGCATGAGCATGTATGCTGCAACCATTACCAATGAGTAGAGTGCTACAGATGCTATGGTAACTCTACTACTCTTAAACCTTCTTCTAATCAATGCTAGTGCTAGTGCACTAACCGCAGATATTAGCATGTGTGTTACAAAGAGGCTCTGCCTGTAGTAGATTGTATTTGCATCTCCTACTCCAGGTGGGTTTGCTGGATACTTTAATACAGGCATAAGGTATACTACTACCCATACTATTAATGCTAAAAGCAATGCTCTTCTAAGCCCCTTTGCACCATCACCAATAATATATGCTAACATGTATAATGCTGAATATCCCATGCCTACTATTAGAGCTGCAAGTATGCTACCTTGAACCTGCCATGCCCTATACTCTCGAAAGAATGGGTTTATCTCTACACCAGCATTTAGAGCCTCTGACTCAACTGCCTTCTCTATATAAGGGGTAACAAAGAGTAGGTTAAGTATGCCATATATTAACCCACTTATAATGCCAGCAAGTAAAACAACTACTACTATATTTAGCATCATACCCTTAATGGCAAGGTAGACCTAATGCATGCCTTGTATCATGGAATAACTCATGCAGGTAATTATCTCGATATGCGCTATCACCAAAGACTATGCTAAGTATCTGACCTTGATCGTAGCCTACTGCATATACTGTAAATGCAGAGAATGCTGCAAGTATTAGTAGTGCAAGTAAAGGTACCTTGAACCCACTAACTGTTATTGCCTTATCCATAAGGGTAAGTTATGATGCTATTATTTAAATATTTGGATGGTTTATCCAACTTAGCCAATTGCATCCTCCACCTTCCTGCTCTTACGCCACATCCTTGGATATGTGTTAGCCTTCATTATAACACGCTTAAGTGAGAATGCTATACCCTTATCACTCTCAACTATCTCCCTGTATGACATCATAGCCTCTGCTAATGCTACTATCTCACCTTTAAGTGTATATATACCAACTAGATCCCCTTTAACTATATCACTAGATAACCTTACTATCCCTGGTACTGCTAACTGTGCACCATGGCATAAGGCATCAACAGCACCATCCCTAACTACTACTGCCTTGATATGCCTTAATGCATACTCTATTGGTTTAATTACAGATCTTAACTTATCCTCCTTACCCTCTTCCTTCCATTGCATGTAAGCATCGTATAGATCATGTAGCCTTACCATATCGCTCTCATTAAGAGTGCTTACCCTTGTCCTTCTTAACTCAACCATGCTTGCCCCAGTGCCTAGAACCTCCCCTATATCGTATATTAGCTTCCTAACATATGTGCCCGCTTGGCAGAGAACCCTTAGTAGCAGTAGCCTACCATGCGACTCTAACAACTCCAACTCATATATCCTCCTAACCCTAACCTCCCTCTTTACAGAGGACCTCTGTGGGGGCCTTTGATATATATCCCCTATGAACTCCTTCAGCACACTCTCTACCTTGCTAATACTTGCATCTGCATGCAACCTTGCTATAGCATAGTACTCCTTGGGCCCTAGGAGTAGTGTTATAAGGGCCTTTGTAGCCTCACCTAAGCCTACAGGGAGTAGCCCTGTTACAAGGGGATCAAGTGTACCACTATGCCCTGCTCTATCAACCTGTAGTATCCTCTTAACCCATGCAACTACCTCATGGCTTGTAGGTCCTGATGGCTTGTCTATGCATACTATACCATAATCTAGTAGTGCATTTATAGGTCTACAGAATGGGTAGTAACCATAACACTCATCTGTTACATCCTCATCAACCTTTGCTAGGTTACTTAATTGGGGCATGTTAGCAGTATCCATGCTCATACATGCTCACTTAACACATGCTCTACTATAACACATGCTATATCTATAACACTGGATGCGCTAAGGTAATCCGTATTTATAACAAAATCAAATACTATCAAGTCATTGTATATATCAATGTTGTAAAGGTTCTTGTATAATATCCTGTTCCTCTCATCCCTTATTGTAACTATCCTTAGAGCCTCCTCATATGTTAGGTTATCCCGAGAAGCCATCCTTGCTGCTCTACTCTCCTTTGAACCCTTGAGGTATATCTTTACTGTATCATCAGGTGCAAGCCATGGGAGGGTATAACTGGTTGCTACTATACCCCCTTCCCTTACAAGGTTTAATAGGTATTCATCAACCTGCCTATCAAACTCTGGGTTACTCTCCCTCTCTGCAAGGAACCTCATACCCTGCTCTCTATCCCACCAATCGCTCCCTGCTACCTTGTATCCCTTGCTTACTGCTAACTCCTTTAATATATCTCCTCCAGAGTAGTAGCGCATATTAAACCTTGAGGCTATAGCCTCTGCAAGGGTTGTCTTACCAACAGCAGGAGGCCCAGAGATTATTATAGACCTTCTCATATCCTATCAGTAATATCATCTATCTATATACCTTTTAATTTAACCATTTAGTTCATGCTTATATCTGTCCTAGTTATCTTCATGATTATACCACTGAATGCTATGGATGCTATTGCATACCATGCCCAGAGTAAGACCTCATTCTCTGCTGTGCATTGGGGAACCCTCTCATTAACATGGTTATCAAGGTTTGTGTTAAGTATCCTATAAGCCTCAAGTATGCTCTCTCTAGCACCTACATACTTACCTTCATTAGCCTGCTCCCTTGCCTGTGCTGCTAGAGATGCTATGCTATCCTTTATCCCTTGATCTTTAATACCATTCGCATTGCTTACAAGCTCATCTGCTATGCTGTTAACATCCTTTACTATTAGGCTCTTGCTACATGTTATTGGCATAAGATCACCTAGTATATTTAAAGAGATTGGAGATATCGCAACTGTATGCCCAAATACCTGAGGGAGTATAGCCCACCATATTATAAGCATAGGTATCATGAATACCATCATTGGCCTAAAGTTCATCTGCATAACCTCCATGTTAAGTTTATTCATGTACTCCTGCTTCTCCCTCAACTTCTCTATCCTATTCTTATCCTGCTTCCTTAAAGCATCCATATACTCCTTCCTCCATTCGCTAACCTCCTTCATTGCACGCCTTAACTTCTGCAGATCGGTTAACTTTAACCTTAGGAATGCGTAGAGGAACTGCAATGCAATAGCAATTACGCTTACAAGGATAGCAGAGGTTAGCATGCTAGTAACGTATGGATGTGCTGAACCACTTGGTGCAAGTTGCAACTGCAAGGGTATAACTGAGAGTTGTGCAACTACTAGCAAGAGGAATTGAATAATTGTATCTATACTCATATCATACACCCCTTAATAGGTTAACGAGCTCCTTAACAGCATTCTCAGCCATACCGTCCCTATTCATTATTATAGCAAATGGTGCACCCGTGAGTATTGAGCATGCAGCAACCATTATCCTTGATATCTCTAACTCATGCTCAATATCATTCTCATCTACAAGGTCTCTCTGCCTACTCTTATCGTTTATCCTTCTAGCAAGTATCTCCTTAGGCTCTGCTGCAACCAGAACAAGGTTTGTAGGCTTCAATAAGTTAAGCAGATATAATGGTAAGCCTGGGTAGTAGCCCTCCTTTGTGCTTATGAACAGATGCGTATCTATAATCACTATATCATCCTTCATGTTAGCAATATTAAATGCTGCCTTCTCTTGTAGCCTCCTCTGCTCCTCAATAGGCATCTTACGCATCTCATCCCTATGCCTTATACCTAACTTAACTGCCTCCTCGAACATAACCGTGCCAAATACAACAAGCCTAGCATTATAGCCTAGGTTGTTAAGCTCCTCAGTAGCCCTAGTTATCACTGTGGTCTTACCTACTCCAGGTATACCTACCACTATTGCACGCTTAGTCTTTCCTTCCAAGGAGCGCACTCAACCTTGGCATGAGTACATCTATCTTCTCCCTCAGCAGTAAGTTGTAATAGTTTATCAGTATATCAACCATTAAGAGCAGCCCTGTGCCTGTGCCATATGCGCCAAGTATATCGCTACCAGAGGCAAGTAAGCCTAGGAATATTGAGCTCATTAATGTAATTGATGGTATATATCTCTTAAGTAAAGACTCTATAGATGCCTCTGTCCTTCTAAACCCAGGTATCTGCACATCTGCGCCTATAAGGCTACTTGCAGCAGCTTTAGGTGACAAGCCTCCCAATTCAATCCATAGCCTACCGAATAGTACAACCATGCCAGTGAGTATACCTATGTATATCAGTGCATGATGAGGCTCAAGCAAGGTAGCATCTATACCCCTTGTAGGTAGCAGATACCTTACTATGCCCCCGATAGGGGTCTGTGGATTCTGGGGATCGAACATGACTATCCAGTTAAACTCCTCTCTCTTATTCAATGGGTTATAGTTGGCCCAGAATAACTGGGCCATGAATACAAGGTTAGCTATAAGGGCAGATGCAAGTATTACAGGTACATTGGATACATACATGAACTTTATTGGGTAACTTGCTGTAAATCCTCTGAACCTACTTGAGACTAGAGGTATCTCTATCTTCATACCCTGTGTGAATAATAGTAATGCTATTATTGTAATGGTTACAAATAAGCCTATTAGGTTTGGTAGCAGACCTACCCTAAACAATGCATGTATGATATTAAAGTTACCATTTATACCCATCTGTATTAGCATGGGTATAACACCAAATGGTAGGTTATCTTGAGCAGTTATTGGGCTGAACATATGCCATAATACAGATTGGGCAACACCTGCCATTATGAAGAGGCTTATACCACTCCCAAGGCCCCACCCCTTCTGCACAAGCTCATCAAGGAACATAACTATTATACTTGCACCTATCAACTGTAGTATTATTATGATTGATGTACTAGGCTCTGTCTTGTATACCATAGAGCCATAGACTATACCCTCTACAATTATAACTATTATAGTAACAAGTTTTACTGCTGATGTAAAAAGTGCCCTATCCTCAGGCCTACTAAAGTCTAACTTGAATATATCTGCACCCTTGAGTAACTGCATAAGCAATCCAGCAGTTACTATAGGGCCTATACCAAGCTCTATAAGGGTGCCCTGCTGGGATGCAAATATTATCCTAGCAAATGCGAATGGATCAAATGGGCTTATTGGGGCACCGTAGAGAGGTACTTGACCCATTATAAGGTAGACAAGTAAGGCTAGACCACTCCAAGCAAACCTCTGGGTTAGTGTAAGCTTCTTCTTTGGTTTAGGTATCTGGGGCAGATAGGTTGATGTCTTGTTTATTATCTCCCTGAAGCTTAGATTTCCTGGGATAGTAGGTTTTAGCATGATACTATCACACCACCAACACTCTCTACCTTACTCTTTGCTGACTTGGTATATAAAGGTATTACAACCTTGTATACATCTTTAACGTTACCAGCGCCTAGGAGCTTCTCATATCCTAATGCTTTAAGATCTATAACCTTCTTGCCATCCTCATCAACCTTACCATACTTTATGAATAGATCATCTAAAGCACCAACATTAACCCAGTGCTCTATAACCCTGCTTGTAGGGTTACGGAATCCATGCTTACCAAAGTACTTCCTTGGCATAAGCACTGCTTGAGTCCATTTATGCTTATGTAGCCCAACCTTCCTGTTACCCTTCTTCCCTGTATCCCTATGCTGCCCTATCTGCCCCCAACCATGGGTCCTTGAGCCCCTCAACCTTCTAACCTTTCTAAGCCTAGTTGCCATATTACTAGCAGATGAAGAAGCGTTAATTAAGTATTGCGAAAGAATGGTAAGTAGACAGGAGAGTTATTCTTGATTATAAGATTATCGATTACAACTAAAATATGAATATTCGCAAAAAGAACAATGAACGTGATAAGTAATAAATATTGGATGTATGTAGTTAATAAAGATAAAAATTCCTGATTACCATTTTTCTTGACTAATTCTATTTACTAATCCACTTACCAATCTAATTCTAATTACTCTTAGAATAATTACTAGAGAAATGATTATTACAGTTGATGAAATTATATCTTGATAGAGGATATATGTAATAAATTGATGAGAAAAGTGGTTATAAGTAACGGAAAAACTATAAAAAGTATAAATATCATAAATATTTCACCTAGAATTTTATTAGATTGATATTTTCTTAAAATAAACTCTATTAATCGTAACCTAGGATCAATTAAAAATTTTAGTAAAATAAAGATAAAAAAGGTCATCCAAATATATGATAGATCCAGCTTGAAAATCCGGTATCTTAAATAAGTTAGGCAACTGTGATATATTATATAATCCTTTCACTATCTCAACCAACTCATTCGGAGAATTTATAATAGAGCATGCATATCATATATATTGTCATATATTCTCGTTATTGAATATTGAAGAATGCCTATAACTATAGCACTTATAGTATACTCAATTAATAAAATATATCTTTGTATATTATCATTTGTAGAATATGATCGATTAGATGTTCTTGACGGAAAAATGAAAATATATATAATAAAGATAATTAGTCCTACGCTAAATGCTGCCGATAGTAACGGAGGCATGACCTTTTGAAAATGTATAGATCCTATTGAGGTTACATTGTTAATATTTATCTTATAACCCTCGAATACTCTGGCAAGATTTAATCCCAATATAACTGATAGTAATGTAAGAAAATATGCGATTAATCTATCATCAATTATATTACCTTTATCCTTATCCTCGCCCATACCCTATTTTATTCGTCAGGTATTTAAGTATGAAAATTAAATTAACAGTAATTTCTCATCTAAATCTAAACCATCCTTGCAACAAGCTCAGGCAATTCCTTATTCTCTCCAAGTATGCCCCCATCTGCATACATATGCTTGCTACTCCTCCTGAAGCCCTTCCTTGGTGGTGCAAGCCTGAAGTATGGCTTTACCAACTTTAAATCCTTCAACCTTACCTTATCACTTGCAATTGCATCAGCAAACTCATCTATGCTTGAGAAACCTAAGCTCTTAACAACTTCACCATCTATACCCTTCTCTCCTATAACCCTACCCCTCTTCTCAAGTAACATCTTTACTGTCTGAGCATCTACCTTACACCATGCAATATGGTCCTTAACCTTCTTGAGCATTCCTTCATATGCATCATTCTCAGGCACTATGGTTGCATTGAACCTATACTTTAGCCTAAGCAATTCTAGCGTATGCTCAGCCCAGTATGGAGTATTTACTGTACCCCTAAGCCTTACAACAAGGTAAGCCATACTTAAGACACCATACCAACCATTAATTAACCTATCTACCCTAGGCTGTATGTACTCCTCAATGCATTGTATACTGCATATGCTGTTGATGACATTGTGCTTGTTGAACCAAAGGTTCTAGTCCATGCATCCTTTAGCCCACTAAGTCTAAGCATGGTTGTTATGGTGCTACCTGCAACAAGTCCTAGCCCCCTTGGTGCTGGTATTATCTCTATCCTAACGCTACCCCCCTTCCCTTTAACCTTGAATGGTATGGAGTGCTTCATATGACATCTACACTCCCAACTACCGCACCCAAGTTTAACAGGTATTATGTTAAGCATCGCATCCCTAGTAGCCTTATCTATAGCAGATCTCATCTGTGCTGCCTTACCATTGCCTATACCAAACCATCCCTGCTCATCTCCACACGCTACTATTGCACTGAACCTTGTTAACTCTCCAGCATCGGTCTGTTTCTGCACAACCCCAACATGTATAACCTCGCTCTTGAGATCTGGTAATAACTGCTTTACTATCTCAGGCTCCCTAAGCCTATAGCCTTGCTCAAATATCTGCTCTAATGATGTTATCCTCTTGCTAGCAACAAGCATGCCTAGCTTTGTCCTAGGTTTCCACTCCTGCTCTTTACCCTCTACGATGCTACTCATCTCCCATCACCACTAAATGAGCGTAGTATATTATCCTTAACCTCTTTAAAATGTTCCATGTAATCCTCAGGCTTAAGCCCCTTAGCAAGTAGTGCTGAGAACCTTGCATTATATGTATTAGCATCATCCTTAAGCATCTCTGCATAATCAACTATATGCCTGCCCATTATAACATCCTCTTCTGGTAATACACCATCACCAACAGGTATCTGCAGACCGGCATCCAAGAGCCCTTTTGTGCATGCTGCTATCCTCCTAGTAAAGGCTCTAAAACCAGTATATATTATGCATGAGTCTATTCCCTTAGCCCTTGCCTTCTTACCTGCAATCAATCCAGTAAGGTAGCATGCTGGAATGCTCTTCCTTGAACCCTTCCATCCATACTTCAGCAACTCTCTACTATGTGCTGATACCAGAACCCTATCACCTTTAACCTCAGGCTTTGTTATCTGCACCAATACATTCTCATTGCTTATCCTTATGCTAGCAAAGGTATATCTACCTACAAGTATAGCCTTCCTCTTCCTATAATCCGTCTTACCCTCCCTTATCCTCTTGAGTGTTACTTTATACTTCAACCTCTACTGCTTGCAATTCTATTACTTATAAATCTTGATGCTTAAGCAGCACTAATTTATTTCATGAATATCACAAGTAATGCCATAGGTATAGTTATAACTGTAACTATTATAATTATGCCTAGCATAGCCTGCTCATTTAAATTAACACCCCAGAATGGTAGAGCGGGTATAGGGAAGAGTGCTATAACCCATATAGCAGCAAGTGCAAGTAACCTCTTCCACCTTCTCCTTATAACTTGCATGCTACTAGTATGCTAGAGCAAGCATTTTAACCTTGCTGGATCAAGTATACCTTTATAACTTAATTTTATTTATGAAAATCAGATAAAATGTTGTTACATTTATAAGAAGTTTATCTGTATAATCTACATATGTATAGTGGAGAGCTTGAGGTGCAAGCAAAGAGGAAGGCATTAACCGTGCTTCAGGATGAGAGCAGTAAGTTAGTTACTGCTGGTAGGATGCTTGTTATGACATACAACATGCTTATTAGCAACGATATAAATGGCATAAGTGCAAATATAGAGAAGATAAAGGGTATAGAGGATGAGATAGAGAGTCTAAGGAGGAAGATAACCAAGGATGTGTATGAGATAGGCTCCCTTATGGTTAATAGAGAAGAGCTACTTGAGACCATCTACCTTATGGATGAGATAGCAGGGCATATGAGCGGGATAGCATTCAGGCTATCTGTTCTACAGCCAGATATACTTAAAGGTATAGAGAAGTATCTGCAATCACTCTTCGATCTACTACTGGATGAGGTATTCAAGTTAAATGAGATGGCTAGAGCATTAAGCATGAACCCAATGGCAACTTTAGATATAAGCCTAGATGTACAGAGGATAGAGAAGCAGATAGATGATAAGTATAGGGCATTGGTAGTGAAGGGCTTGAGTAACTTTAGTGATGCAAAGGATCTAATACTCTTGAAGGATGTATTCGATGGTATTGAGAATATGGCAGATAAGTGCTTGGAGGCATCTGATCATATGACCATACTAGCATTAAACATGTAATCATGGGTAAGATAAGAGGGGAGTTAATAGAGAATAGGATAGTGGTATGGGATACAGGGCATGCCAGGGAACTCTTTAGGAGTGGCTTCTACGGTAAACCACTAGGGATACCTAAACCAAAAGGGGATGAGTTTAATGCACCGTTAATCCTTGACCTTATAGAAGGGTATTACCTTGCAAGGCATGATATGCTTGAGGTATATACGAGCAAGGATGGTAGTAATAGCAGGATATCGTTCAAGGAGATGACAGCAATATGCAGGAGAGAGTATGCACACTTTGATAGCAAGTATATGGTATTTGCTACCCTTAGGGATAAGGGGTATGTTGTTACGCCCGGTATAAAGTTTGGATGTGACTTTGCTGTATATGAGCATGGACCAGGTATAGATCATGCCCCCTACCTTGTGCAGGTTGTAAACCCTAGTGATATGCTTACTGCAACCATGGTAGTGCTCTATGGTAGGCTTGCTACAACTGTTAGGAAGCAGTTCATACTTGCTATTGCAAGGGTAAGGGAGAAGAGCGTTACATTCCTTGCGTTTGATTGGTGGAGAGCCTGAATTAATTAATTAATTAATTATATTTATTGCTTGCCTACTCAAACTCCTTGATCAGATTCTTGATATGTAATGCTATCATATTAAATATCTCTATAGCCTCTTTACTTAACTTTAACTCATGCTCTCCCTTGAACCTTGAATATATCCTAATAACATCATCTATAGGATCTATGAATATATCACCCTCATCCCTTATTACATGTAAGAGTAGCTCCTTAAGCCTTGTATCGTTGTTAAGCCTATCAGCTATCTTTCCCCCTTCCCACCATACATCCTCAACCCTCTTATTCACTACTCCTGTAACCTTCTTCCTTGTCCTTGCTAGAAGCAACTCACCATACATCCTACCATTACCCTTGACTATGAAGTGTAATTGATAGAATGGTAAGGCCCCATATGTATGAATACTATTGCTCATCTGACTCCCCCCTTAACCCATACCTTACAAAGTTATAAACCTTAAGATCAAGATTTATCCCCTAGTAAGTATCTGGATGTAATCAAAGTTCATATCCTCTACCCTTATGTAGCCTATGCTTGTAACCACCCTTGGCATGGATGTAAAGTAGTAACTGTAGTATGAATCACTCTTAACATCAACCCTATCTGCTATGCTTGCGTTTATACCAAGACTCTTTAACTGCTCCAGTATCTTTGCTCTTACATCCGTCTCTAGATACTCTTTGATATGAGCATTATGAGCCTCATGCTTATGCGCCATATGCAATATAAATAATAATCATAAAATAAAGTTTTGCTTGTTACTATCAGATTATACCTTAGTAAAAGATTTAAATGATGAATGCATAATACTATGCGATGATAAGGAATTATTATGCACGTATGCTGCTATGGATGGCTATAAGCGCTGCCATAAGTTTTATACTAATAAGGATATTTGGTCTCATCATAGGCTTAGTGTTATCATTTGCCATATTCGTATTACTTAATATAATAGTGAATAGGCGCATTATAAACTATGGTAGAGGTTCATTCAGTGTAGGTATAACCTATAGATGTATAAACTGTGGTCATAAGTTCAAGGGAGGCTCATGCCCAAGATGTGGATCAAAGATGAAGCAGGCTGAGTTCTAATTAATATTTCAATATTTTATGAGTATAAATTTAAATATCATCAATGCTTACTGCTCTACATGAGCAATATACAGCATATGCGTGTTAAGATATTTGAGGAGTTAAGCAAGATAGTAGATCCAGAGATAAATGTATCTATAATGGAGTTGCAGTTGGTCGATAACGTTGAGATAAGAGATGGGGATGTTAAGGTTGAGTTGCATCTAACAAGCCCATTCTGTCCAGCTGTATTTGGGTTTAAGATTGCTCAAGATATAAGGGATAACCTGAAGAGGATAGAGGGGGTTAAGGATGTTAAGGTTTATGTAAGTAACCACTTCATGGCAGAGGTTATAAATAAGCAGGTTAATGAGGGCTCAAGCACAAGTGTATATGGTAAATAATTACCAATATAAAGTTTATATAGTTTATTAGAATATTTTTAAATATGAGTGATTTAACTCCTCAATTATGAGGTTAAGTTATCCGTTAGTTGCTATGCTGTTAATACAGTTTATTAGCGGTGCATATGCTCTTACAGATTTAGATGTAGCATTCGCTGCTGATATAATTAAGGGGGCATCTATTCCAGGCATTGGAGAATAAGAAGGCTAACAACTTGGAGTATACATTAACTCATATACACCATCCACTTGCTGAGATATACCCAAGTATAAAGGATAAGATAGCAAAGATAGATCCTCAGCTTGCCTCTAGCATAGAGGATAAGCTTACTGCATTGCAGAGAGATGCAAGGATGCTAAGTGTAGAGGATCTTAAGGCTAGAGAGGATGAGATACATATACTATTACATAAAGCATTATTCAATAAGGATATACTTGCAGAGGAGATGAGGAATGATGCAGGTTTCTGGGCTAGTGTTATGCTTAAAGTGCTAGAGGATGCTCATGATGAGTATGAAGGGGTTAAGGATGATAAGGTTATGAATATAATAGAGTGGCAGGATGCTCTAGACTTTGTTACAGTACTTAAGGAGGATCTCTTCCCTACCATGCTTAAGAATAGGTTAGAGCAAGGGTTAAGCAGTTCATTAGAGCAACTACTTGCTACACTGCTTGAAGATATGAATAATGCAAAGGATGTATCTAATACTATAGATACAATAAAGGATAGGCTAAGGCCGTTGATAAAGGTTGGGGAGAAAGAGCCTAGTATACTAAAGATAAAGGATCTCCTTGCTTTAGCATTGAATGCATACCAAGCAGGAAAGTTTGAGGAGGAAGGAGAGGGTGAGTTTGGCGAGGCATTAAGTAACTATGAGAAGGCTAAGGAGTATGTAACCACTGCCTATGAGATGCACTTCCTACCATTGAAAAAGTACATAGAGGTTAAGGATGCTCAACTTATGAGTAGCACTGAGGAGATGCTTAAGGATCTACCAATGCTTATAGATGATAGGGTAAGCGTAGAGGAATTAAAGAGCAGGATAGATGAGTTGAATACCAATATGGATAAGATAATTGCTATAGGTGTAGTACCAGAGTTCCCATTAATGGCAGGTATAGTCTTTGCATCTGCAATGCTAATGGCACTAGCATATAGGAGAGGCTTTAAAATTAAATTAAATTAAATTAAATTAAATTAAATTAAATTAAATTAAATTAAATT
>CAYYYF010000001.1:164846-217691 GCA_964475945.1 uncultured Nitrosopumilales archaeon
TTAAATTAAATTAAATTAAATTAAATTAAATTAAATTAAATTAAATTAAATTAAATTAAACTGAATAGTTACTATTTTTATATTATTATCTTTAAATTGAGTAATTGTTATTTCCTCTTTGTAGCAGATACTATGGATATAACATCTCTATCCTTCAACTCGTAATCTACTGGTAACCTAAGCCCATCTCTAGCATCTATTGCATAAAGTAACCCCTTTGCTAACTCGCTATGTATCTGCCTCGCAAGATCCTCTACCGTTGACCCTGCTGGTAATAGGTATACATCAGGTAATACATTACCATCCTTATCTGATAACTTGGATGTATCTGCTACTGGGTATACAGTATTCATCTTCAACAACTTGAATACAGCAACGTTTATTGCATGCTGCACTCCAGTGCGCATATACTCACCAAGCACGTCCCTCCTTATGAAGTTGAGTGCCCACTTCTGCCTCTCATTCAACCCATCATGCTTTATAACCTCGAACCTCTCATCCCCTGGAACATACCTTATAAGCCCCTTGCTCTCAGCCCTCCTTAATGTAAGCTCTGCCTCTGCACTTGCTGGGACTACAAGTATATCCTTATACTCTTCCCTTATCCTCTTAAAGTTCTCTGCTGCAGTAGGTATATCTATCTTGTTAGCAACTATAAGCGTAGGCTTTGATACATCCCTTAATACCCATGCAAACCTCTTGCTATCATCCATGCTAAAGTTCTCAAAATCCTTACCCTCTAGGTTACTTAACTTTAATGCAACACTCACATGATGCTCCTTAACACCTATTCCAGCAAGGATCCTTGCTATTACTGTGCTTAAACTCTCACCTCCTTTTACCCCTCTGACTATCTTATCCCTATTACCCTCTATCAGCTTGAGGTACCACATTACAAGCTCCTCCTCTATATCTGCTATATCTGCCAATGGATCACCACTCCCAGGCTCTGTTATCCTACCAGCAGCATCTATGCTACCAGAAGCATCTACTATATGGAGTAGTGCATCTGATTGGGTAGCAACAGCAAGGAACTGGTTACCCAAACCTTTGCCTTGCCATGCACCCTTGATCAACCCAGGGAGGTCTATTATCTCTATTGGTATGAACCTCCATCCATCCTTGCATAGTGAGTTCCTAGGGTTATCCTTAACATTGAACTCCTTATGCACACATAGAGTTATAGCATAGGATTTGCCATAGTTAGGCTGCTTGGTTGTGAATGGGTACGTTGATACCTCAGCAGATGCTAGGGTAGCAGCATTGAAGAATGTTGTCTTACCCGTATTTGTCTTGCCTATTAACCCTAACCTTACTGGCACGTTACTTAATTGTAGGATGAGTTATTTAAGCCTCTCTATTGCTGCTTTTAGTTCATTAACCCTCCACTCAATCTCCTCAACCTCTTCCTTGCTAAGGTTATCATACCAATGCTCCAGCAGTATGTTAAGTATCTCTGATGCATTATATAGAAGAGACCAATATGGGTGATGCTCTGCTGTAGTATAAGCCATCTCAAGGACATCCCTTAATCCTGATCTAGCAGCTTTAAGCATATCTGCATGCATGTAAACCTTAACTATACCATTATCCTCATCTAGGCTTACCCTTGCATCCTTTACATGCTCTTTAATAACATCCACAATGCTAGAGTAATTGCTCATCCAAATAACCTCTTATGCTCTTGCATCATACACCTATTGTATACAACCCTAATGCCATGCCTTCTAGCCTCTTCTATAGCCTCCTTATTGTATATGCCTAGCTGTAGCCATATAACCTTAACATTACCATGCTCTACTGCATCTTTAACAACATCATATACCTGCTCAGATGGTCTAAATACATCAACTATATCTATACTCTCATTAACATCCTTAAGGCTCTTGTATACCTTTTTGCCTAATATCTCATCAGCGAATGGGTTTATTGGTATTATGTTATAGCCCTTCTCCATTAGATACTTTGGTACTATATGAGCCTCCTTGCTTGGATCTCGTGATATGCCTACAACTGCTACATTCCTCATAGCAAGTATTGCCCTTATCTCATCATCAGAGTAGTTATCCCTCATGCACCTATTACTTATTTATACTCTATTTAAATAGTTAGTATTATGAGTAAGGATAAGAACTACATAAAGGTGCTAATTATACTTAAAGAGCATGACGACTACATCTCTGGGGAGTATATAGGCAAGATGCTTGGCGTATCAAGGGTTAGCATATGGAAGTATATCTCAATACTAAGGAGGTATGGTTATGTCATAGAATCAAGGCAGAAGAGAGGGTATAGGCTAACAGGGATACCAGATAGGCTACTACCATGGGAGATAATGGATAGGCTTAAGGGTAAGAGCATGATTAAAGATGTAGTATATTATGAGGAGGTAGAGTCTACTCAAGATGTTGCATTAAGGCTAGCAGAACAGGGTAAGCATTCCATACTGGTAGTTGCAGAAAGGCAGAGTAAGGGTAGGGGAAGGTTAGCAAGGCATTGGATATCACCATATGGAGGCATATGGTTCTCATTCATAATCAAGCCAAGGCATGTAAGTAATATATGGATGATATCTCTGCTGAGTGCATTGGCAGTATGCCATGCAGTAAACTCTAACTACAAGTTGGATGCTATGATAAAGTGGCCTAACGATGTTGTTATAAGGTATAGGAAGGTTGCTGGTATATTGGTAGATGCAAGTATTGAGCAGGATGAGATGCATTATGCTGTAATAGGTATAGGTATAAATGCAAATATAAGCAAGGATGTTATAGAAAGAGGAATCAAAGATAGTTATAGTTATGGTTTAACCACACTTATGCATGAACTTAACATGCAGGTTGATAGGGTTATGCTCTTAACAGATACCATAATCTGGTTTGAACATCTATACTCCATGCTTCGCTCTAACAGAGCAGGATTAATGGAGGATATTAAGAGGCATATGGTATTAGACAGGGTTAAGGTTGTAAGCAAAGAGGAGAGTATAGAGGGAGATGCATTAGGGATAGATGAGGATGATGGCTCGCTTATAGTTGATGAGGGCGGAAGAATAAGGAAGATCTTTGCAGGGGATGTATATATTAGGTATGCTAAATAGAATAGAAGATGATTATCATTGCTACTTTGCCAAGCCCATCAGCTCCCAGTTCTGTCCAACCCTTCTCTTTAACTTGAACCTCTTTATGTAGTTGCGCTTATTCCTTACCTTTGGTACTGGGCTATGCTTTGGTCTAGCCTGTAGCTTTGGTGTCTGACTCTTAACCTTTCCTGCCTTTGTTATAGAGCCATGTGTTGGCATACTGCTATTATAAGCATACTCATATAAAAGTTAATATCCTTTAAATGCTTAATCTACTCTATGGATATAAGGATTCTTGTTATAGGAGGTATACTTATTGCCATAGGGGTTACTGTAAGCACTACATTTGGAGGTTTTCTTGCATCTGCTCCATTGAGTGCATGGAATGAGGCTAGGGGTATTGCCCAATTAGGTACGATAGCAGCAAGCATAGGTGTTCTGATGGTTATAATAAGCTTTGGGCTTAGGAGGAGAGGTAGGAGTATTAAGTAGATATCGGGTTAGGATAAATGAATATAATTGCTAAGATGATTTCTACATTCTTCAATCACTCTCGTGAATTTATCATTCTTGAATTTATCATTATTATCTAAAATGCTTAATATTTTATGAGCATCTTTACTCTTAATCTCTCGCCCTCTTCCTCTGAGCTTAGGTTCTAGCTTAATAAATATATCCTCTATCTTTGGATCAAATATTACTGCAATAACTTGATCAGATTGAATACCAAATAGTATACCAGTAACTATTTTATCTGTAAGAGGGGTTAGATTGAAACGCTTATCTATATTTACTCTACTTTTTCCTTCTTCATAGTCAATTATTGCAATAATCCTTATGTTTTTATCCTTCTCCCTAATATTGTCAATCTCATGAAGTATCACATCTCTACCCATTCTCCATTTATGAGTAGGCTTTAACCCTAAGCGAGATGCAAACCAGTAATTAGCATAGCATTCAGCAAATACTATTAATTTCATTCCTCAAAGTACTCTGCTACCATGCTAGGAGTATACCCTATCAGATCTATGGAGGATATATACTTCTCTGCTAACTTCTCATTACTGATACTCTTAGCCATGGTATTGCCATCACTATCCCTAAATACGTAGTATGTCTTCACATCTTTTACCCTATCCCATAGCAAAGATACGAATAATGGGTTATGAGTAGAGACTATAACATACAATATATCTATTGCCTCTTTAATATGATCAGCAAGAAGAGATAAAAGGTATGGGAAGACATGCGCTTCAGGCTCCTCTAGCATGAGTATGAACCTCTTCTCTAAACCATATTTCTTAACAAAGTATATTGAGGTCTTTATAGCAGCAAGATAATAAAGCATCCTTAGCAATGAATCAGATATGTTATTATAATTCTCTATCTCTACATCATAATCATATATTACTATTCTATCCTTTGATAATTTTAGTTCGATCTTCTCTTCTAAGTTGTTATATATAGCCTCGTTTAATTCACGTATAACATCAGCAATAAGAGATTTCACCTGTAGAATATTCGTACCGCTTTCTGCTAGTATGGTCTTGGGATTATCCCGTCTAGTCTGAATAGAATTAAAGAAGTGAGTATTAAGTTGGTATCTCTCATAACTATAAAGGTAACTAACTATATATAATGAGAGAGTAATATTTGGTATTTGAGATTGTAGTAGAGATTGAAATTGAATGGGAGTATTATTAATTCTGATTATTGGTATTCCACCCTCATAGTATAACTTTATTTCATCATACCGCTCTCCCCTAGTTACTCTTATTATTAGATCTTGATTAATTGCATAATTCTTAAATAGTTGTTCTAGTTGCGTAGATGGTTGCGGAGATGACGGTAGTCTTAAATTGTACTGTAAGTGTAAGTTGGTTATAAGGTTTATGTTATTAACATTATACTCATTATTTACAATAGAAGTATGGAATAACTTAGATAGATAACCCATAAATCCTATAGCCTCAAGTATGTTACTCTTTCCAGATGCAGGGGGTCCTAGAAGTATGGTCAGAGGCTCTAACTTTAATTCTAACTCCTTTATGCTCTTAAAGTTATATATGTATATATCAAGCATAATATAACTTGCTTCCATTAGTATATAAAGGTAAAGAATTTAAGTCTCGTAATCCTATATTTAATTAATGAGTTTATTCCTTGCCCAGAAGAGGCTTGCAAGGAAGGATATGCATACACTCTACGATGCAGCATTTGCAAGGCTTGAGAGCCTATCAGACAAGGAGTTAATAGATATACTTAAGAATAAAGAGGTTAGCAATGAGCTTGCTGCAAAGGCTAAATGGATCCTCTGGAGGAGGCTAGATCCTCAGGATAGGGATGCCGTAGAGGTATAATCACTTATACTTATTATTCAAATTATTTTTATTAAAAGTATCTTACTATATTATGGAATGTATCCCTCAATGCTGGAACCCTATTGATCTCCCTTATCATATGCACAAGCTCATCTATACTTGTTGCATTCCTTACCCCTGCTGCCCTGTATATCTCCTCAGCAAACGCTGTGCCTACAAGGTCATTGCCTCCATAGTATAGGCATACCTGAGCCATCTTCTTCCCTACTGCAAGCCAATATACAGATATGCTATCTATTGCATTCATAAGCATAAGCCTTGATACTGCTATTATCTTAAGGTCATAGGTTGCTGGGTAATCCTTGAGCATTCCTTTAGCAAGTAGTTCAGTGTTATCCTTACTGAACCTTAATGGTATGAAGGTTAGGAAGCCCTTACTCCTCTTCTGCAGTTCCCTAAGCCTTATGAGATGATCTATAACATGCCTATCCTCTTCTATATGGGCATAGAGCATTGTGCAATTACTCTTTATACCTAGCCTATGTGCTTCTTCTGCTGTGCTTAACCACTCCTCTGCTGAGCACTTGCCCCTTACTATCTTGCTCCTAACCTCCTCATGGAATATCTCTGCCCCTCCTCCTGCTAAAGCATCTAAACCTGCATCCTTTAACCTTGATAAAACTTCCCTTACTGTATTATGCGTAACCTTTGCTATGAAGAATACCTCCGCTGGAGTGAATGCCTTAACAGTAACATTGAACCTAGACTTTATTGCCCTTATCATATCCTCATAGTACTCCAACTTTAACCTTGGATGGAACCCTCCAACTATATGGAGCTCATTTGCACCCATGCTTACTGCTATATCTGCCCTCTTAACCATATCATCAACGCTTAAGGTATAGGCATCTTCATCACCCTCCTTCCTGTAAAAAGCGCATAGAGGGCATGATGCAGCACATACATTAGTGTAATTTATGTAGTAGGAGCATGTGAATGTGACAGTATTTCCCTTAACCCTTTGCCTAACCATATCTGCTACCAAGCCTAACGTATGTATATCCTCATATGCCATCAACTCAAGCCCGTCCTTGAAGGATAACTCCTCTCCATGTAATGCCCTCTCAAGTGCCCTTGAGTACTCTGCTACAACCACGATATAGGTTGTGCATGCTCATATTTATTATATTATTACCATAATGGTAATGGCTATGAAAGAATAAATAATATATCTGCAGAGGTTACACATGGATGATATTAAGGATATACTTGAGAAGGTATTAGATAAGAGATATGATAATGATCTAACCTATGATGATTGCTTAAGACTCATGAGATCTGATGATGTACATGCAATAGGAAGAGTAGCATATATACTGAAGAGGAGGCTCTTCGATAACAAGGTTACCTTCATAAACAACCTTATCCTTAACTACACCAACATATGCATAACATACTGTAAGTTCTGTGCATTCTATAGACCTCCTAGGCATCAGGAAGGTTATACTGTAAGCATAGATGAGTGCATCAACAGGGTTGTAAGGGCAAAACAGTTATACAATATAAGGCAGGTTATGATGCAGGGAGGGCATAACCCAGAGCTTGGTATCGAGTATTACGAGGATATATTCAGGGGGATAAAGCAGAGGTGCCCAGATGTTGCTATACACTCGCTAAGCCCATCAGAGATAGATATGATAGCCAAGGTTGAGCGCTCAAGCACAAGAGAGGTATTAGCAAGGCTCAAGGATGCTGGGCTTGATTCAATAGCAGGTGGAGGGGCAGAGATACTTGTAGATGAGGTTAAGGATATCATAAGCCCTCTAAAGATAAGTAGTGATGAGTGGTTAAGGATAATGGAAGAAGCTCATTTATTAGGCATACCATCAAGTGCAACCATGATGTATGGACATGTTGAGAGCATAGAGCATAGAGCATCATCACTCATGAAGATAATAGAACTACAGAGGAAGACTGGAGGGTTCATAGCATTCATACCATGGAACTTTGAGCCTAACAATACTGAACTGCAGAGCAAGGGTATGGTAAGGTACTCCTCAGGAGGCATACAGCTGCTTAAGATGATAGCAGTAGCAAGGATAATGCTTTATGGGCTTGTAGATCATATCCAATCATCGTGGCTGACCAATGGCATACATATGGCACAGCTTGCCTTACTATATGGTGCAGATGACTTTGGAGGAACCTTGCATGGAGAGGAGGTTGTAACAGCAACAGGAGCAAGATCTACCACGCTTGTACAAGATGAGATAGTTAATGCTATAAAGCAGCTAGGTATGATTGCTGTTGAGAGGGATAACATGTATAACCACATAAATATAATTAATTGATCAATATTACAATTTTAATTTTAATAAACTTATATATGGAAAATCAATAATTATAACCATGGAGAGGGTAATAACTGGTATACCAGGGTTAGATGATATACTGCATGGAGGAATACCAAAGAGGAACGTTGTGCTTCTAGCAGGTGGTCCAGGTACAGGTAAATCCATCCTTGCACAGCAGTACATATACAACGGTCTACTAAATGGAGAGAATGGTCTATTGGTTGCTTTAGAGGAGCATCCTGTACAGATAAGGCTTAACTTTAAGCATTTTGATTGGGATATAAACAAGTATGAGAAAGAGAATAAGTTTGCCATAGTTGATGCCTTCACTGCTGGTATAGGAGAAGCAGCAAAGAGAGAGAAGTATGTTGTTCAATCTGATGATTTCCATTCACTTCTAGATGTTATAAGGAATGCTATAAAAGACATAAATGCTGTGAGGGTAGTTGTAGACTCTGTTACAACAATATATATAACAAAACCTACTCTTGCTAGAAGTATGGTACTTCAACTGAAGAAATTGCTATCTGGCTTAGGATGCACATCACTGCTCATATCACAGGTTAGTCTAAATGAGAGAGGTTTCGGAGGCCCTGGGGTAGAACATGCTGTAGATGGTATAATCAGGCTTGACCTTGATGAGGTTAAAGGCGAGTTACAGAGGAGTATAATAATATGGAAGATGAGGGGTACATCTCACTCTATGAAGAGGCATCCATTTGAGATAACAGGTAAGGGAATAAATATACATGTGGATAAGATTGTGCAGGAGGTGATTGAGCAGCAGTAGCAGTATATCTTTAACCCCGATAGGTAGGGAGCAGATACATAAACTTGAGACAGCATTACTACTTGGGACACTCTTTA
This sequence comes from uncultured Nitrosopumilales archaeon, assembly GCA_964475945.1. Lineage (GTDB taxonomy): Archaea > Thermoproteota > Nitrososphaeria > Nitrososphaerales > Nitrosocaldaceae > JBBIQH01. Next base: position 173,471 of record CAYYYF010000001.1, read on the forward strand.
GAGAGGATGTCTTAAATATGCTTAAAGAACCAGAGGATAGGTTAACCTGGGTTGATGCTCTAGCAGTTGCGGCTGCTGCAATTGCAAGGGAAGCAGCAAAGATGAGTGTAAGTGAGATAGCAGATGATCTAGGGAGATCAGAGGCATCCATAAGGCAGCATTTATCTGGCAAGAGCAAGGCTGGAAAGTTGGTTAAGGAGACGTATGGAAGGTTTACTAAAGAAGGGGTTAATCTAAACCTTCCCTTAACAGATACCAATGTTAATGAAAAGGTTAATTCTATACTAAGCAGGTATGAAGAGACGGTAAAGAGACTTAAGGAAGATCTTGAGAACATTACAACATTACTTAATGAGTTAAAAAGTATTTACTCTAAATAATTTTTAGGTTATTCCATACTCACTCCATCTTGAATCAACCAATCTCTTTGTATCCTCATCAACCTCTACCAACTCAAATACCTCCCACGCACCCTCCTCCTTTAACTTTATAGTAGCATCTATTCCTATCTTTGAGCCTACATTGCTTGAGTATGCTGATGGATCAAGGGTATCTGTTGGAGCATTATCTATTATTACAATATCCCTAGCAGGGTTGCACCTTGTTGTAACTGCCCATATGACCTCGTTGATGTTATGCACATCTATATCATCATCAACCACTATAATCATCTTAGTCAAGGAGAGCTGCCCTAGCCCCCATAGACCAAACATAACCTTCTTTGCTTGGAATGGGTATCTCTTCTTTATGGATACTACTGCTAAACCTTGGAACCAGCCATATGCTGGCATGGCAAAGTCAACCACCTCAGGATGTAATAACCTTATCAATGGTAGGAATGAGCGCTCTATAACATACCCTATGTATGAGTCCTCTAGCACAGGCTTGCCTACTACTGTTGTTAAGTATATTGGATCCTCCCTATGCATAATACCCTTTAATGTAAATACTGGGTAATACTCCTGCTGCGAATAGTAGCCTACATGATCACCAAATGGGCCCTCAAGCATCCTACTGCCAGGATCAACGTAGCCCTCAAGCACTATCTCAGCCTCTGCTGGTACCTCAAGATCTATGCTATTGCATTTAACTAACCTTAAGCCCTTGCCTCTTACTATTCCAGAGAATAGATACTTATCTATACCCTCGGGGACTGGTGCTACTGCAGAGAATACTGTAGCAGGGTCGCAGCCTATTATAACAGCAGCCTCTATGCCCTTACCCTTCTCCTTGCTCATAAGGTAGTGCTGTGCACCCCTCTTATGTATCTGCCAGTGCATTATTGCATGCTTCTCATCGATTATCTGCATCCTATACACCCCTAGGTTCCTTACACCATCCTCTGGGTTCTTTGTTAATACTAGACCAAAGGTTATGAACCTTCCAGCATCCTTAGGCCATGACTTTAATGCAGGCAAGGTTAGCAGTGATGCATTGCTACTCTCATAAACCTCTTGAACATGACCCTTGCTTACAATCTTTGGTGTAGTATCGCTTATCTCTGCTAGCTTTGGTAGCATCTTTAGTTTAGATATTATGCTAGAGGGTATCTCCATCCTTGTTAATGCTACTATCCTCTCCCCTATCTCCTCAAAGTTATCTACCTCTAATGCTAACCTAAGCCTATCTATGCTACCAAAGGCATTCCCTAATACCCTCCTGTTAAAGCCCTTTACATCCTCAAATAGTATAGCCTTGCCATTGCTATACATAACCCTCCTTAGGATCTCTGCCATCTCAAGGTCAACACTAACGCTAGCCTTTACTCTAGCAAGCATATTGTTCTCCTCTAATGCATCTATATACTCCCTAAGGCTATCAAATGGCATACTATAATCCTGATATCAATATTATTAAATCCTTTTATGCATAATGCTATGCCTTGCTCCTACTATATGCAAGGTGCTCCCATCCCCTATCCTCAACCTCTACAACCTTGCCATCCTCTTTAAGCACTACACCAGAGCCATGCTCTACTCTGCCTATTGGTATTGCGTAGCATCCATTATACCTTGCCAACCTTAATACCTTGCCTAGCATCTCTCTCCTTACAGTAGCAACTATCTCATACTCTTCACCAGCATAGAGCACAATATCATTAAGATCAAGCATGTTATCCCTTGCAAACCTTCTAACCTCACTGGTAGTAGGTAGCGTATCTATTACAAACCTCTTCCTACTTTGCCTACTCATCTCATGGAGTGTTAATGCTAAACCATCACTTGAGTCCATGGATGATGTTGCATACCTCCTTAATGCTAGACCAAATCTAAGCCTTGGCTCTGGTAGCATCACACTTCTTATAGCCTTACTCTTAAACCTCTTGCTTGCATTTAATCCATCATGCATGAGAAGCATCAACCCTGCCTTGGTATACCCGAATGGCCCAGAGACTATTATTACATCCCCTTCCCTTGCACCAGAGCGCTTGATGTAGTTAGTGCATAAGCCTACCATGCAACAGTCTATAACTATCTCCTTACCCTCATTCGTATCCCCACCAACTATCTTTATACTAAACTCCTCCTCAGCTCTATGGAAGCCATAGGCTAAAGATTGCACCTCCCTCCTGCTCAATGGAGGTAATGCCAATGATATTAATGCATATGATGGTCTTATCCCTTTGCTTGCCATATCGCTAACACATGCTACAATACTCTTCCTTGCTATCTGCCATGGCCTCATCTGCTTAGGCACATCGGTGCTCTGCACAAGCATATCGCACTTCAATGCTATCCTTGCATCTCCTAGCGTTATAACCTCAACATCATCCTGCATCTTACCCTTGCCTAGCCTAGATGTTATTATCCTAATTATCTCCCTCTCTCCTAGCATATATACATGCCTCTACTATAATATCCTCATACATCTTATATAGGGTATTAACCTTATCCTTGCTTACTGATTCTACTGATAACCTTATTGCATGCTCTGTATTCGAGCCCCTTACAAGTACCCATGTATGCTCATCTATAACAAACTTTACACCATCTATGGTAACCTTCTCTGAGCATCTATGCTCCTTGCCTGCTATATACTCTATCACTTTACCTATATCTACATCTGCATCTATTGCAACCTTGCCCCTCTTTATAGCATACCTTGAGTATTCCTTAAGTATGAAATCTATATTATCATAAGCAAGGAGGATAAGCAAGGAAGCAAGTATGGCATCCCTGCACAGGTTAAATTTACCCATTATGAACCCTGCACTGCTACCTTCCCCTCCTATCATGCTATTGTTATCTAGCATGCACTTAACAACATTTGCCTCCCCTACCTTTGCATAATTTACCTTGCAGTTATATGCACTTGCAATATCCCTTATGGAGTTGCTTGTATCTACACTTACGGTTATTGAAGAACTGCTCCTTATAACAGATGCTATGCATAGCAGTAATGTATCATCTGGGCTTAGTATGCTACCCTTGCTTACAACCACCCTATCCCCATCGCTATCAAAGGCAAAGCCTATCCCATCCTTTACTACAAAGTCCTTGCTTGTAGGATCTGGATTACTGCTATTAACTATACTTGCATTGAATCCAAGGCTTGATAGCAATTCTTGCATACATGCGCTTACAGTACCTATGGATGCATCTATGGCAATACCCATTACACTACTCCCTACAATCTCATTATCTAGGAATTTTAGCAGCTCTCTTGTATAGCATGAATATGCATTATACTCATTACCTATAGTGCTTATATATGCATCATCAAGACCAGCACTTGCTAATACATCCCTTAACTCCTCATCAAATATGCATCTACCATTAATAACAAACTTGATCCCATTCCAATCCAAAGGGTTATGTGATGCAGTTACCATTATACCCATGCACTTGCGCTCCCTACTCTCCTTTACAAGCACAGGGGTAGGTGCAAGGCCTATATTGTATACATCTATACCTTGGGATCTTAGCACTGAAGATGCAACCCTTGCTATTACCCTGCTACTTGCTCTTGCATCATATGCCAATACACATGATGTTAAATTATATTTATTAGAGAGATGAGAGAATGCCCTTACATATGCCATTACATGCTCTAGAGTAAGGTCTGTAGGGAATACTCCTCTAATACCAGATACAGATACCTTCACGCATTACCTTAACTTGATAAATATTTATTCTTAGTATTGATATTTGATACTGGATATGCCTCGGTAGCTCAGCTGGTTAGAGCGAGTGCCTCGTAAGCACTAGGTCGCGGGTTCAAATCCCGCCCGAGGCTCCATGAGCAGTTTTGTAACATCAACTATTAGCACTGGTACACCATCTGATGGTATGGTAGCCTCTGTAAATCCTCCATCTGCACCAACTATACGCTTAACTACCACTTCCTTCATATACTCAAACCTATCAACAACTAAGCCTATATTCCTACCATTGATATCCACTATAACTATATTATACTCATTGTCATTGCTTCTGCCATTTATCCCTAACAGATAAGACATATCATAAAGGGGTATTATATGCTCATGCACATCATCCTTATCCTTAACCCTTATAACCCTCTTGCCATGAACATGCATAACATCTCTAGCATTAACCTTGAGTGTCCTTACAACGTTCGAGGATGGTATGATATACCTCTCTTCATTAACATAAACCATCAGTGCAGAGATTATTGATACGTTAAGGGGTATGTTAAGGGTTATACTTGTCCCTAAACCTTTGTTACTCTTTATGCTAACATAGCCACCGAATCTGCTGACCTGCTTGAATACAACATCCATACCTACACCTCTCCCAGATACATCCGTTACCTGCTTTGCTGTTGATAACCCTGGTGTACCTAGTAGTTTTAATGCATCCTCATAGCTCATTGCATCAGCCTCCTCCTTGCTTATAACTCCCTTCTCTACTGCCTTTGCTTTCAATGCATCAACATCTATACCCTTACCATCGTCCTCTATGCTTATGCTTATCCTCTCACCCATCCTTGATGCTATAACTCTTACAAGCCCTACCCTATCCTTACCATTCCTTAACCTCTCCTCTGGCATCTCTATACCATGGTCTATAGCATTCCTTATTATATGCACAAGGGGATCAGAGATTGCCTGCATTATACTCCTATCTATCTCTATCTCAGAGCCCTCAACCTCTAACCTAACCTCCTTGCCTAACTTTGATGCAGTATCCCTAACAAGCCTAGGGAGCCTATTGAATATCATGCTCAAAGGCACAAGCCTTAACTTCATAACATTGAACTGAAGCTCTGAGATAAGCCTATCAAACTGTGTCAATGCTATCCTATCGCTGGAGTTGAATGAGCTCTCTAAGCGTATCTTTGCTATTATAAGCTCCCCAACAAGATCTACTAACCTATCAAGATCCTCAAGCTTAACTGTTATGGTTGTTGGTAACCTCTCCTCCTGTAGACTACTTGCATCAATGCTTGCTGCATTACCGCTAATATTACTGGTATTGCTATTTGCATTACTAGTACTGCTATTGCTATTATTACTAGCATTAGCATTACTGCTATTATTAAGCAGATCCTCTAACCTCTTCACATATGATGATACATCTACTGATAGATTCTCATCATTCACAAGCCTATTCAATAGATCAAAGCATGAGAATAGGGTATCTGCTACATCCCTTGAGAATGCTATACTATTATTCCTTATTCCATCAAGCACATTCTCTATACTCTTGCATAGAACCCTTATACTCTCATAGCCCATCGTTGCTGCCATGCCTTTAAGTGTATGCACAGACCTGAAGATGCTATCTATACGCTCTCTAGCATTATCCTTCTCATATGCTAGCAGTTCATTGTTCATGCTCTGTAGATGCTCATTAGCCTCTAGCAGGAATAACTCTCTATACTCTCTACTATCTATACTCATCTCATCACCATTACCCTTAATGCCTTGATTATCTCCTCTGCTATCCTTCCTGCTGGGGCAAAGGTATCTACTGCATTACCATTACTTGCTACACTAGCCATACCATACACTGCAGATGTGCTCTTATCCTGTGCTATCGTAACACCATTGTATGCCTTTATAACCTTCATGCCAAGTGCACCATCGAAACCCATCCCAGATAGCAGTACTCCTATAACATTTGGGCCGTAATGCTTTGCCGCTGTTACCATGGTTACATTTATTGATGGTCTTACATAGGCATACTTTGGCCCTTGCCATAGCCTAATGTAGCCATCCTCGACTACCATATGGTAATCTGGTGGTGCTATAAGTGCTAAACCATTGACTATTCTATCGTTATCCTCTGCTACCTTAACCCTTATCCTTGCCCTATCCCTAAGCATCTTTGCATAGTAATCAATGAACCCCTTTGCTAGATGCTGCACCACCATTATGCAAGCATCTGCATCGCTAGGTAATGCTGCAAGTATATCTGCAACTATACTTGGTGCACCTGTTGATGCACCTATAACAACTACCTTCTGCCCCCTACTATATCTACTACTTGAACGCATCCTATTAACAGTATTAAAGTCTTTAAGCATAAGCGCATACTCTATCTTTGCCATTACCAATGAGTAAAGGTCGCTTACATTTGAACTGATGCTCATAAACTCTACTGCACCAGTGCTTATAACCTTCTCTGCTAACCATGAGTGCTCATACGCTGTAGTAACTATTATAGGGATATGCCTTATACTTAGTATCCTCTCAAGCAAGGTTATACCATCCATATCTGGGAGCTCAAGGTCAAGTAGTATTACATCAACATCATCAACGCTAGATATGAACTTAAGTGTACTGTAAGCACTTGTAAACTTTGCGTATACATTATGCTTATCCTTAACTATGCTCTCTAGCAGGGATAAAAAATATGGGGAGTCGTTTACTATTACAACATTAGCCTTCCTCTGCATATGCACTCACTACCTTGTATTAAGCACCCTCTCTATCACAGTAGCAACCATAGCCCTATCGAATGGCTTTACTATGTAATCCCTTGCCCCAGCCCTCATAGCCTCCTGCACTATAAACCTCTGCTCAACTGCTGTAACCATCACTACTCTAGCCCTTGGGTCTATGCTCATTATATGCTTCAATGCCTGCATGCCATCCATCCTAGGCATGTTAACATCAAGTGTAACAAGGTCTGGTCTGAGCCTCTTGTACTGCTCTACTGCAGCAATACCATCTGCTGCCTCTGCTATGTTTGTATACCCTAGGTTCTTGAGTATATCCTTGAGCACTATCCTCATGAATGCTGCATCATCAACTACAAGTATCTTTACCATATTCCTTGCTATCATTGCGCCTCACCAAGTAGTTTATCAATATCTATGTAAACAACAAGCCTATCCTGCATCTTTATTATACCCTTGATGTATGGTATATTATCTATTATTGCTGGGTTGTAGTCTATGCTATCACTTGTAGCCTTGATAACCTGCTCCACATCATCAACAAGCAAGCCTAGCATTGTCCCATTTGCGTCAACCACGAGTATCTTCCCTTTATCCTTAGCCCTCTCCTTGCCATTCCCATTCCAATTTACATCTACATCAAAGCCTAGCCTGCTCTTTATATCTACTACAGAGATTACCTTGCCCCTTAGGTTCATCACCCCTGCTATAAGCCTTGAGTATGGCACCCTGGTTATCCTCTCAACCACCCTTATCTCATATACCTTGTTAACATCAACAGCATAATGCTCTTCATTACCATCAGCAATCCTTAACTTAAATAAAAGCAGGTTGATTATGTTGCTGCTTAGCATTGTATCCATTGTATCACCTCCTAAAGCCATTCCCATCTATACCCTTACCATCTGCTATACTTGCTCTGATAACTGTAATTACCTTGGCATCTTCTCTATCCTTATCCTTACCATTATCTGGAGCGTTAGCATCTATATTGATATCCTCACTACACTTCATGGTATCATTAACATCTATCTTGCATACTGAGATTGCTTCTTTAAGCTCCTTACTTAACTCTACCAACTCCTGCATCTTCTTGCTTATTACGCTCACTGCATTATTCTGCTCCTCAACTGCTGCAGTTATCTCCTCTGTAGCTGCTGCATTCTCCTCAGATATTGCAACTATCTCAGTTATACTCCTATTTATCTCATCTATACTCTTTATCTGCTCCTGTAGTGATGCATTTGCCTCATTTATCATCTTTATCATACTATCCGTCTCTCTTGCTATCTGCTCAAGCCCCCTTATGCTCTGCTCTATAACACCCTTGCCCTCATTAACCTCTCTTGCACTTGCATTTATTATCTCTGTAGTCTTCCTTGCATCGCTCTGCACCTCCTCTATTATCTCTGCTATCTCCTCACTTGCCTTAGCTGAGTTCATAGCCAAGGCTCTAACCTCCTCAGCAACAACAGCAAAGCCTCTCCCTGCTTCTCCAGCCCTTGCTGCCTCTATTGCAGCATTCAAGGCAAGCATGTTAGTCTGCTCCGCTATCTTCTGGATAACATCAAGTACAGTGTTTATCTTTGCTGTCTTCTCAACTAGGCTGTTCATCATTGCTACAGATTCATTGCTTGTTTTTATCATGCTCTCTATGCTCTTACCTGCTATCTCAGAGCTCTTCATGCTTGAGTCTATTGCCATGCTAACCTCCTTAGAGAACTCTACAACCTTATTCATCTTACTGCTTGTATCCTTTATACTTGATGTTATACCCTCTATGCTCTTGCTTATCTCGTTTATCTTACTTGCCTGATCCTGTGAGCCCTTTGCTACCTGCTGTATACCATTGGTTATCTGCTGTATAGATGAACTTATCTGTTGTGTAGCAGCTGCAACCTCTTGCACACTCTTTGCGATATTATTTGAGCTTCTCTTAACACTCCCCGATACATTCCTGAAAGATCTTATGCTATCATTCAATGATCTTGCTAGACCACCTATCTCATCACTGCTATTGATATTATCTATGCTGACTGTTAGATCACCATGCCCTAACCTGCTAACCTTCTTACTTATCTCTATCAATGGCCTTGTTATACTTCTAGCAATGAAGCATGCAGATACTGCAACACCTGCACCTATACCAGAGGTTATTAGTAGTACTGTATTCTGTATGTTATATAGTGGCATTAAAGCCTCAGCCTCATCTATCTCAGCAAGTAATACAAGGTTAAGATCCCTCATGCAATATGAGGAGCCGAATATTGGTATACCTCTATAATCTTGGTATACCTTTGCCTTTATACTCTTACCATTCTCAAAGCACTCAATAACTGGTAGAGTGTTAACAACCTGCTTGAACTCTGCACCCTCTATGAACCTTGATGGTGTAACCATAAGCCTATCCTTATTCACTAAATAAGTCTCACCTGTCTCTCCAAGGTTCTCCCTGTTTAGTAGTGCATTCATGAACACTCCTCCTCTAGTCTCAAATACTACACTACCAATATACTTGCCCTCATGCATTATGGGTGAGCCTATAAGCAGTACCATGCCTTGCTCATCCTTGCTTATCTCCCCAATACTATTACTCCTAGACTTGATGAATGCCTCATGTGTAGAGATGCTCTTACCCTCTTGACTCTTATCTGTACTGAATATTACCTTGCCCTGCTCATCTGCAATATAGAGTATCTTTGGATTTGCACCTATTGCCTGCAGTTCCTTGAATAGTTGCTCAGCATTCTTGCTTATACCTTCATAGTTGTTAGATGCAAGATAACCTGCTACTGTAGATGCTAATACCTCTGCCTGCCTCATCCTTGTATTTATAACATTCATAACTATTCTAGCCCTATCCTCAGCAATCTGTGTATACTTGCTGCTTATCTCCTCCATAAGACTTCTCTTTGTATACTCTACTACAAGTAAAGATACTGCTACTAGAGGCACTAGGGATGCTGCTAGGAATACTGCTATGAACTTGCTCCTTATACTCCTCTTTATGCTCATCTTGCTAATACGCATATCCATGCATCTAATTCTAAAGGCATCAAGATAAGCTATAGTATGTAATAGAGGTGAAGGACATACCCTTAACTAACTAATTAATTATAAGCTTAGCATGCAGAGTAATGTATACACTAAAGATAGTAAAGAGGTTACACTTGAGGAGATAGCGGATCTAGCATATAGATTAACCAGTAGCACTGTTAAGGCATTGGAGGAGGTTGAGAGGATAAATGAGGAGATACATATGTTAGCGATAAATGCTCTAATAGAGGCAGCAAGAGCAGGAGAGGGAGGGAAGACGTTCAGCGTAGTAGCAGGTTACATGAGCGAGTTGAATAAGAAGGTTGAGAGGATAACCAAGGATATAAAGAATGAGAGGAGCATGCAAGAGCTTAGCAGAGCAATAAAGGAGCAGGCATTAATGGTTAAAGGCAATAGGCTTGCAGATATAGCACTAACAAATATAGATATAGTTGATAGGAGCCTTTATGAGAGGGCTAGCGATGTGACATGGTGGTCCCATGACTCCTACGTTATAGATGCATTGAAGAGTAAGAGCAGTGAGAGCATAAGGAGGTTAGAAGAGAGGTTAGCAATAATACTTGATGCATATACAGTATACCATGATATAGTTGTATGCGATCTAGAGGGTAATGTTATAGCAGATGGTAGAGATATGCAGAGCAAGGGTAAGAACTGTAGTAATGCTTTATGGTTCAAGAGCGCATTCAGTAACAGGTTTGGGTTCGAGGGTGCACATAACTCAGACCTTGTCAATGGTAAGTTAGTAATAATATTCTCTAGCATGGTTAAGGATAGCAATGGTAATGCCATAGGGGTATTAGCAAATATATTCAAGTGGAGGGAGTTTGCTCAGAGGATAGTATGCAATGCACCATTAACAGAGAAGGAGAAGGGTATCACTAGGGTATGCTTAACTGATAGCAATGGCTTGGTTATAGCAGACTCTAGCGAGAGGATGCTTGCTGATAGGATTGAGTTCAATGGTAAGAATGAGTTATTCTCTACCCCTAGAGGCTTCATTGTAGGGGAGTATAAGGGTAGGTTATGTATAATAGCACATGCATCCTCACAGGGTTATGAGAATTATAGGTCTAATCTTCACTCTCTACTCATCCAATACGTAAATAAGTAATGCTTAGCATAATTATGATATCACATTAATAAATAAGTATTAATAGAAATTATCTCTATCTCTGCCTTGTCCTTCTCTTATTAACGAACCAGGCTGCTATACCCCCTACCGCTGGGAGCATTATAAGAAACTCAGGATCTATAGGTAGGTTACTGCTTATACTATTCAACTGATCAAGTATGTTATTATCATTATTATTATTATTATTTATGTTATCATCATTACCTGCATTGCTTGCATTACTAGCATCAGTATTAACATCACTCGCCTTGCTACCACTCTCTACCCTAATACTTGCACTCCTCTCAATACCATAACCATTAACTACTGCAGATACAGTTATTACCCCTTTATCATATGCCAAGAACTTTGCCCTTGCATTGCCATTGGAGTCTGTTATGCTATCATATATGCTTGTAAGCACAGCAGCATCTGCACTCCATCTTACCTGCATATTGCTCAATGGCATACCTGAATAGGATACAGTAAGTGATACATCGAATATATCCATGCTATTAACCCTGCTTGGTGCATCAAGCCTTATGCTTAACCTATCACCAACAACCCCAATATCCTTGCTTACAGAGTCGAAGCCATCTGCCATTACAGTTATACTTGCCTTATCAGCACTCCTTGCCTCAACTGTAAAGAATGTAAAGTGCTTACCCCTTGCTATACTAACATCTGCAGGTATGCTTATCTCATTGGAGAATAATATCAGTCTAGTATCATCAGATGCCATTATAGGGTAGTCCTTGTATAACAACTCTACTGCTGCTATCTGCTTTGAGCCTAAAAGCACCTTATCTGGCATAATTGCATCTAATCTAAAATTGGATCTATCAAGGTATAGTGCATCTATAATGCTATTAGCCTCATACCTTGCATCAATACCTACAGCCTCAACATATACATTTATGCTACCCCTCCTCAACGACTCTAACTCAAGAACTATGCTTGATCCTCCCTTCCTTAGACTGCTATCCCCTTGCTTTACAGCAATACCATCACCATTAACCCTAACATTCATGTCATCTACTGCATATGCTGCCTTACCTGTAGAGTCCTTGAAGTATACTATGTAAGGGAATGGCATTGCATATGGCACCTTGCTTACAAGTGGCTCAGCAGCAATGCTCACATCCCTATACCCTTGCACATCCAACTCCATCATGCTATTCTCCAAGTAATCTGCAAGGGCAGTAACCTTTACCTTTGATGCATTATAGCCTATGCTAGCATTAAGGATCTGCAAGTTTGAGCCCTTTGGTACTGTAACCTTAGCATCCTTCATGGTAAGCTTGCTACTTGAGATTATATTTACCTGAGTATCAATATCTGCTATCACTGGTCTTGCTAGAGCATCATTCTTTGCATTATCTGGATAGGATATTAACTGTAAAGCACCTATAACCTTCTCTTTACCATCTGCAACTATAGGAATGTTAGGGACTATCCTTGCGTATATCTTAAGGCTGCTGTCTATGCTCTTTGGGCTTGAGGTGTAGTTCACTATTATAGGCTCCCTAAGATCTATCTTAACTGGATCAGATGCCATATCCTTGCTTAATGCAATAAGGCTTACACATCCATCCTTTTGATCATTGGGGCATGGCTTATCGGTATTTACCATCAGCCTTACCGCTGTTATACTCTCACCCTTCCTTATAACCCCTGTACCTCCTATGATATCATGTGTATCAGCCCTAACCTCAACACTCATATCCTCATCTGCATAGATAACCTTACCATTGCTATCCTGCAGTTGTACAAATGCATATATGAACTGCCCTTTAAGTGCTGGAACCATATCTACTGCATAAAGCCTTAATACCTTGCCATGTATGCCATCAAAGGTTATGCTCTCACTTGCTACCATATCATTATACCTTGCAACTATTGTAGTGCTCCCACTACTCTTTGCATTCAAGGTAAAGTGCATATATGCATAGTTCTCCCCCTTGCTTATCTTAATGGTAGTGTTTAGATTAAGGATAAAAGGGTTGGATGAACTTAAATGTATATCATAATCCTTATCTGCTACAACAGGCTCATCCACTGCATTAAGCAACTGCACTACAATATAACCATCGTATGGGCCTAGGTAGGAGAAGGATGATGGCTTTACTGTTAACCCTAACTTGCTTGGCCTATCTATAGGCTCATACACCTGTATCTCTTTGCTTACAGGCTTTAGGTTAAGATCCCTTGTGGTTAAGGTTACTGTAGTTATACCACTCTCCAATGGTATCACCTTTATTAAGAGTGAATTGCCTACCATCTGCATGTTATCCTTATCTATGCTTAGTATATCTGGGTTCGATGATGTTATACTTGCTATCTCTGCTATGAATGGTGTAGGCTCCCCGTTGTTATATACTTGAATAGCAAGGAAGCCTTCCTCACCTTTAACAAGCCTTGATGGTACTGTAGATATATCCATGAGAAGGTTTGCATTGCTACTGCTATCATCCTTCTTACCCTTACTACTCTGAGCATATGCATCTGCAATAATCAATGATAGCATTAATAAGACTAGCACTATGCTCATTGCTTTGTGCATAAATCTTATCCATATTTACAGTAAATAAGCATCTGTATGTAAGTAACATTATACAATAACAGATAATAAAATTGCAACCATCTTTCACCTATGCAAGGAGATGATAATAGCAGTAGGATAAGCAATGATAATGGATCCCATGATGCTGATTACAAATCTTATATAATAGCAAATATGCTAAGGTTTGCTGTATTAAATAGATGCGTTGATGCAATAGATAAGATGCTTAATGATAATGCTGTAATTGATGGTATAAACATTACCCAGATAACCCTGGATGATATATACAGTAGATTCAACTATGATGAGAATGTATTTGCTGTTTACATAAAAGGGATAGGGGATATCAAGTTAACCCTACTATTAATAATAAAAGGGGAGAGCATAAAGAGGTTAACAGAGGTATTCATAGGCAATACCTTAGGTTATGAAGCAAGTGATGAGCTTATGATAAGTGCAGTAGCAGAGTTTGGGAATATACTACTTGCAGGGGCCTTTACTAATGCTTTAACCAACCTTGCAGGATTCAGAGTAAACTGCACTGCACCAGGGTATGCAAATGATACGCTAGCAAGTATAATGGAATATATAATTGCAGATAGCGAGGCAACTCAATTCGTATATGCAGAGAGTAGAGTTGCATTTAAGGTAAATAAGGATATTACCTTAACCATCTCATTGCTTATACCAGCAGAGGATGCAGAGAAGATAGTTGAGTTAGCATTCAAATAATAAAAGGATTGATATGAGCAGTGAGGGCAATACTAATACAATACATATTAAGATAGGTGAGTTAGCAGTAAGCAAGGATAAGGTATTAACAACCATAGTAGGCTCATGTATAGCATTATGCCTATACGATGAGAAGAGCAAGGTTATAGGCATGGCACATATAATGCTACCGAACAGCAGCAATGGCAATAGTAGCAGCAATGGTAACCTTAAGGCAAAGTATGCAGATCAGGCAATTAAGAATCTATTGCAAGAGTTTACAAAGTATTATGCAGCTACAAGTAGCATTAAAGCAAAGATAGTTGGTGGTGCAAGCGTATTTGCTAATGAGAACGATGAGGATATGTTCAATATAGGTAGGAAGAATGTTGAGAGGGTTAAAGAGTTGTTAAGCAAGTATAACATAAAGGTTGTTGCTGAGGATGTAGGGGGGAGGAATGGTAGGTATGTAGCATTTTACCCTAATACTCAGGTTAAGATAAAGAGTAACAACGATGGTGAGAGAGTGATATAATGTTAGATTTAGATTATGATACTTTAAGGGATATACTTCTTACAAACTGTAGCATAGATATCTCATACTATAGCAAGAGCTTTGTGATGAGAAGAGTTAGTGCTAGGATGAATATCTACCATCTTAAGGATTATAGCGAGTATATAAAGATGCTTAAGAGCAGTAGCAGGGAGGTTAATGAACTTGTGAAGGAGCTTAGCATAAATGTAACAGAGTTCTTTAGGGATGCTGATGTATATGATCACTTTGCTAGCATACTTAAAGGATACAGCAGTGCAGATATACTAAGCATTGGATGTGCAAGTGGAGAGGAGCCATACAGTATAGCAATGATAGCAAAGGAGAGTAATGTTAGATGCAGGATAGTTGCTTATGATGTTAATAAGAATGCAATAGAGTATGCAAAGCAAGGCTGCTATACCCTTAAATCACTTAAGAACATACCTTTACATATGCTAAAATACTTTGATACAGATGGTAAGAATTACTACATTAAAAAGGAGGTTAAGGAGATGGTAAGATTTGAGGTTAAGGATGTTACAAGAGTGGATTTTAATTTCAGTAAACCTATATACGATTTCATCTTCTGCAGGAACATGCTCATATATTTTGATGGTAATGTTAGGGATAGGCTTATAGATAGCATATGCAATGCACTAAAGGTAGGAGGATATCTGATAATAGGGAAGGCAGAGTCTATATTAACATCCAACAGGTTAGAATGCACTAACATAAGAACCAAGGTGTATAGAAGGATAATCTGATATTATTTTTGATTTAATTTAATTTGATTTGATTTTGAATGTGATTAACCGAATATCGATGTAGGGTTCAGGTTTAATACCAGCTCCATCAACTTTGACATGAATATATCAGTTACATACATTGTTACTGCCCCTAATAGCATGAATAATCCTAAACTAAGCCATACTGTCTTGAAGAATCCTCCACTTGTTATCTTGCTTGCAAGTGCATTTATTACAGATATAACAACAACTATTATTGGTAGCAGTGTATGCAATAGCGAGGGATCTATTACTCTTAATGGTATTATTGATTGGATCTCCTTACTTGCAAATAACCCTGAGAAGATCTGTGTTAATGTACCCATTAGGCTTAACGTGGCTAGTGAGAGAATGTGAAGTAAGAGCAATGTTAGATCAAATACCTTCGCTATCTGGAGCCTTCTATTGTATAACTCATTCAGCATGGTTAGTATGTTAGAGAGCGTAATACCAACTGTACTCATATCTGCACCCTTCTGTAGGCTCTTAGTTATTATCATATTCGTATTTGTTATTATAACATTCCCTGTCTCATTAGATAACTGCTCAAATGCATCATCAACGCTAACCTTGTTCTCAACCCTATTCAGCAATGCCCTTAGATATGGGTTCAATGGACCAAAGTCGCTCTTCAATGCTGTTCTTAGGGTATTCCTTAACGAGCCTATTGTTGAATATATATCACCAAAGTACCTTAAAAATGCAGGATACCAATGGTTTAACGTATATACCCTATTCTCTATCTTCCTTGCATAGTAGCCTAGTGCAATCAATGGTAAAGATGCTACTGCAACTGCTAGCATAGGGGCAAGCATGTTAGTTAATACAAGCATCAATGCTATACCTATACTTGAGGCTATGCAAGGATAGAGCATTACCCTATAGCCTCTTGTTATACCACCAGCCTCATTCACAAGATCATCCTTAGGGAAGCTCTTATGCATCAGGTATACAAATGCCCCTAACCCAGCAGGTGCAGCAGCAATACTTGCTATTAACATGTTGTTATCAGCAGAGCCAGAGAATATACCCATTATTATCGATGCTGCTATCATGAATATTGAGGTTGACATCATAGTTGAGTATAAGCCTGTGAATAGCTTTATGCTCTCCAACTGCTTCTCATAGTCTGCTATATACGCCTGCTTTGTTATCTCTAACTCCTGCTTTAGAAAATGCGAGATATTCTCACCAAGTCTTACTATCTGTGCAAGTTTTATCAGCAACTGATTGAATGCAAGATCCTTGCCCTGCACCCTCTCAGCAACCATCTCACATGCATTTGCTAGATTGTATCTCCATGTTATTGTAAGGGTGTAGATGTTATCCATAACCCTTGAGTATATACCATAGTTTGATGATCTGACAGAGTTGAAGAGTTCTATAGGGGATACCTGCCCTGTTGAGATTGAGTAAAGGAATGCTACAAAGTAGAGCAACTGCTTACTTACCTTACTCTGCTTACTTACAAGTTTGCTTAATAATGGTATATTCAATCTCAATATCTAACACCTACCTTCTCCATGTAATTCTCCAAGCCCATCTCCTTAACCTTGACTATATGGTTGTATACATCGTGGTAGTTGAAGATCTTGTTGCTTATCCAATGCCTTATTATACTAGCACGCATCTCAAGCTCATCGTAGAGCAGTGACTCATCCTTCTTGGTCAACCCTCTCCTTATAAGCAGCTTTGTTGCAAATAATGCACTACTCCCTTTTCCTCTATATAATGCTATATCCTCCCCAGAGTCCCAGTTGAATACAGGTATATACATTATGCTATCTGCTGCTGGGTTATAGCCTATTATCTCATTTATGCTTAGCACTCTTCTAACAGTCTTACCCTGCTTACCTTGCACAGCACTCTGGAATAATGCTATGTTAAGGTTCTCAACATGCGTCTTTGATACATTTATAGGCTCGCTTGTAAGCCTCTGTATAAGGCTAGATACCGATGCTGCATGGAATGTACTCATAACACCATGCCCTGTCTGCATTGCTTGGAATGCTATATTACCCTCTGCACCCCTTATCTCACCTACAAGTATGTAGTTTGGCCTCTGCCTTAATGCTGCTTTAAGCAGATCAAACATGGTTACACTCGACTGTGGATTCCCTGTATCCCTCGTAACCTCGCTCACCCAGTTTGCTTGAGGTAGAGTTAACTCAGGGGTATCCTCTATGCTTACTATCTTCCAGTTTGGGTTTATGAATGCACATGAGGCCATTAACGTTGTTGTCTTCCCGCTAGCAGTCTCACCGCATACGAATATGTTCATGCCCTCATTTATCATCATCCATAGGTATGCTGCCTCCCTAGCATCCATTGTATTAGATGCTACTACTTGCGTTATAGATAATGGGACGCTAGCGAACCTTCTTATTGTAGAATTTGTACCTTTCCTACTGATATCCTTACCAAATACTATGTTTATCCTAGAACCCTCTGGTAGCGTTGCATCTACAACTGGCCTTGCATGGGATATAGTCTTCCCTACCTGCTCAGCCATGTTTATCATTAACTCCTCTATATCATCATTGCTTAACCATACAGATGACTTCAAGGGGCCAAAGAACTTGTGCACAACATACACATTCCCATTGCCTATGAGCGAGATATCCTCTAGGTAAGGATCTGTTAAGAATGGTTCTAAGAGGCTTAAGCCTATCCTCTTCCTTATGAAGTGGTATTTAAGGTACTCAAAGTCATTAACATTAACATAAACCTTGCTCCTATCCTTGCTTAATGCATTGCTATAATCAACATAACCATTAACCTTTATGCATGTCTTTGCTAGGAACTCATCTAGAAGTAAAAACTTCTCTTGGTATTCTGTTGGTGGCTTTATTGTTCCAGCATGTATAGCAAATATCTTGCTGACTGCCTGCATAAGTAGTGAATGGGGCTCTGGAGGCTCTATCACATTATAAAGCATATAGCCATCAGCACTCTCCTTCAATGCATTTACATGTATAAGCACATGCTCACTTATAGGATACATTACATTAGGCCTCTTAACATACTTTAAAGAATCCTCTAACTTCTCATAGAATGATGGGATAGCATAACCATCCCTAACCAATCTATCTAGATACTCCTTTACATAAGGTAACCTCTTCATCACCTCTTGCAGCTTCTTGTTTGCTACCTCCATAATCCTCACCTAGCTGTTTGCCATTGCTATAGGTACAATCTTTAAACCAAAGAGGTTGCTAACCTCGAAGCTGAACTGTGCATTTACATTACCCTTTGCACCTAGAAGCTTTACGATCTCCATGGATTTAACATCCCTACCTGCTATGTTAACTGATCTTAGCTTTATGTAGCAATCAGATGCTGCTCTAAGCTGCGATCCTATACTTGCATCTATTGCTGAGGGGTGTGCAGTAAGCACTACACTTATGCCATTGGTGACAAGGTTCTTGCACCTTGTTATAAAATCAAGCACAGATTCTTGCTCTGCATGCATGGTTAGTAGTGATAATGAGTCTATTACAACAACATTAAACTTATCAGCATTAGCATTTATGAACTTGCTTATTATTGGTAAGAGATACCTTGCATGCTCCTTTGACCACTTTGCACCATATACGTAGAGGGGCATGATAACAAGCTTCTTCTTAAGGAATGGTATAGAGAAGTTGTATGTTACTGCCTTCATCTTATCAATATACTCCTTTATGTTATTCTCACTTATCATAAGCACTCTCATGCAACTAGCAAGCATACCATACATGAAGAGTGCTGCAACTACGCTCTTACCACTCCCATGCTCCCCTTCAATAAGTATTAAAGATGGTAAAGGTAAGCCTCCACCTAACTGCCTGTCTATCTCTTCATTTGTAGTTGATATTATTATAACCATTCATATCACCCTAATTGCTTTGCATAAGTTGCAGTAGAACCATCATCTGTGCTTATAGTAACAATAACCTTACCATTTGATGCAATACTATTGCTAAGCATGGCATCTATTATTGCTATTTCATTAGGATTAAGTATCTTAGGATCTATAATATCATCTTGTATTGCAATTATCCATCTTCCATTTGCTAATGAATCACTGTAACTTAACTGCTCAGTAACCTGCATAACATCACCATTTATATCTGCATCATATGTTACAATTAAATCAAAGTATGTATAGTTGTATAACTTACTCTTTCCATCATTCTTTAATGTTATCTGAATATGATTTCTATCATTTGCATCTACTGTAAGATTGTTTATATCTATGCTAGTATTGCTTGCCTTTGCCTTATTGATTATTGCATCATTTGCCTTATAGATATTATCTGCTACAGATAGAATCACTGCCATTGATGCAAAGAATGATATGAATATCACTGCTGCTGATATTACTACACTAAACCCCATGGTAGATCATGTTATGTTGAGAGTATATACTCATCTGTAACCCCATTATGCAGAACAACCTTTAACATGTATGTCTTATTACTCTGCAGAGCATTATCCAATGTTATAACCAACTCTTTAGTCTCCTTTGGATCCCATACACTGCTATCTGTATATGCCCACTTTGGTGCACTTGCTGCATTGTATGGTATCCTTGATAATGAGTTTACTTCACCAAAGAATACATCTACGCTATCTAAACTAACTACTGGATTAAGCCCGATATTCTTAACATAAGCCTTAACTGTAGTGCTATTAGCATTGGCATTAACATAAACGATCTTTATATCTGTTAACATAACATCCCTTTGTATCTGTGTTTGTGTAGCAAAAAGTGACTGTATTACAGAGCTCTTACCTATTATCATGCTAGCAAATATCCCTGCTACAGTTAATGATGCTAGCAGCAGTATGCTCTCTGTAAAGACAGCATTAACCATCCCTACCACCTACCTTATCCAACCTTGTTGGCTCGTTCTTAACACTCATCTTTATCCTTGCGTATATTGTATCTGCATCGCTATCATTTAATCCTAGAACAGATGCTAATCTATACAAGGAGATTATGCATTCTTCAGGAGTTAAGGTTGACTTGCTTAGCATATCAACTATGCTATACACTATCCTCTCAGCATCCTTGCTTAGGTTAAGTAATCTGCACTGCACATCAAGTATCTTTGCATACTCATTACCAAATACCTTCATGAACTCCCCTATGGTTAGTATCAGTTCCATGAGCTTTGATAACGTTATACCATTCGACTCCGCTAATGCTATTATATTACTAATTGAGTTATCATCGTTACCATTACTACTTTTATTAATATGATCCTTGCTATTGTTGATATCGTTGTTATTAATGCCCTCTCTGCTGTAATTACTCCTACCATCACTCTTCTTATTATCCTTACCATTACTATCTCTGCCTATATTAACCTCTTTTCCATTACCATTGCCATTACTATTGCTAACATCTATACCTGATTGCTGTAGTGGTAGTGCTGGATCTGATAGATTCTTTATATCCAACTGATCAAAGTACTTGCGCATGAAGTTCAATGGATTTGCTATCTCTGCTTGGAATGCCTTAAAGTCCACTAGAGTAGTCTCAAATGCCTCTGTTAACTCCTTGAGACTCTTCTTTAGACTCTCAACATCTGTCTTTATATTATTTACAGTTGCTAATGCGTCATTAACCTGTTGCTTTGATTCACTGAACTCCTTTACTATACCATTAACCTTCTCATCTATCAACTGCTGTATCAAGGACTCATCTATCTGATTATTTGTATTAGTTATTGACTGATCATTGTATGCCTGCTCCTGTAGATTTACCTGCTCAACCTGCATATTGCTTGTATCTAAGCCCTCTAAAGGATTGGTAGGATTATCTATAGGGTTATTGGTATTACCTTTAGATGCAAGTTTAGGTAATACAATCAATACAAGTATTATAAGCAGTGATGGTAAAACAAAGTATAATGGATGAAGGAAGTATTCTTTAGCATAATAGTAGATAATGAACCATAGTAATGATAAAAGCATACCAGTTAAGAGTAACCTTGCTGAAGGACTTATCTTATTTATTATAATAAAAAAAATAGGGGTTTTTATCTTACTGCTTATGTTCATCATTTCCCCTCCTTAACCTAGGTTAACTACGTTGGTTGTTATCACTGGAACACTTCTCTCAACTGTGAGCACTGAACCTCCAGATATTATCAATTCACTGTGTAGCATATCTAACTGCTGTGGTTGATCACCTACCTTGAATACTATGGTTAGTACTGCTACCTCACCGCCATCAAGTATATCATTATCCTGTATAGAGTTGCTCCACCATATTATTGCACATGTATTTGTTGATGCTGTGAATGTACTAGTATTAGCATTGTATATTGGGGTTTGAGGGCTGGCAGCAAATGTGCAATCATCTGCATTAACTGTAGCTAACATTGATAATACATCATTGAATGATGCTTGCTGTCTGTTTGGACCTGCGTATATGTTATCATATGTTACTGTCTTACTGAAGTACTTTACTGCAGTTAGCTGCTTCTGTAGATTAACCTCACCTGCCCCAGATGCTAGCTTTATTGGTATTGAGTAGTACTGTAACACTGGTGGATTAGCACTAGTATTACCACTACCAGTTACCAATCCTGCTACCTCTACTGCACCTGTTGCTGACTTCAAGCCTTCACTTATAGTAGTCTTGCTCTTCTGTGTAGTCCCAAACCCTGCATTCAATACCACAAATGCCAATGCTGCTGCTACTACCACGAATGCTATCATCACTATTGCTGACTCTATACCCAGTATTCCTCTCCTCTGTTTCCTTGTCTTGCTTAGGCGTATTGCAGCCATAGGGTAGATATAGTGCATATCTTGATATGCATTAGTGTGTAAGCAAGGAGACATACTAATTGGAGAGGATGAGTAAAAATAATAACAAGTAATAATATTATTGTATATTGCTCTCCTACCATAATAAAATAAGCTTTAAATACTAACTTTATACATTAAAATTATGGTTAATGCATATGCAAAGAATATTATAAATCTGCTTTTTGATAAGCAGTATTGGCATATATATGGTAAGGCAATAAAATCGATGTTAGGGAAGAGGAGCCCATTCTACGGCTCAGCAGATATAACAAACTACTGCAACCTGCACTGCTCTCACTGCTACTGGTGGGTGAGTAGGAACTCTAACCTTCAAGAGTTGAGCCTTGAAGGATGGAAGCATGTAATAGATGAGGTATTCAAGAGGAGGTTCAATGTAACCCATGTATATCTGCTTGGGGGAGAGCCTTACCTTAGACCTGATGTTGTAGAGTTGTTCAGTAAGGAGATGTATGGCAAGTGCACAGTGATAACCAATGGCACCATGCCTATAAAGTTCTTCAAGGGTATAATACTATACATAATATCTGTTGATGGTCCAAGAGAAGTGCATGATATGATAAGGGGTAAGACATACGATAAGATAAAGGGCAATGTAAGGGAGTTTGTAGAGGTGTATGGGAAGAAAGGGAAGGGCTTCTACACTACAGTTAACATGACCATAAATACATTAAACTACAAGCATGTGAGGGAGATGGTTGATGAGTGGATAGACCTTGTAGAGGGCTTGGTATTCCAGTTCTATACGCCATTCAGTGAGAACGATCCATTATGGCTACCATTTGGTAGCGAGAGGGATGCTGTTATTGATGAGCTCATAAGACTTAAGAAAGAATACTACACATTCATATTAAATACAATACCTCAACTGAATACATATAGAAAGCCATGGGGGGCAAGGTGCCCAAACTGGATGTGTGTTGCAGTTGATGCGTTTGGTAGGATAAAGAGCCCATGTAGCATGGGTAGTGCTGATCCTAACATGCCCCAGCCTATATGCGAGCGCTGTGGATGCTTGGGTAACTGCATAGCATACACCTACGGGCTTAGAGGCGATCCTAGCAGGGAGTATGACATCTATGCTAGAGCAGATGTTAGATTCGCAAGTTCCTTGCTCTCGCAGCATAAATAATTAATTGAAATCCAAGAACAATTTTATTTATTATTGTTTATTGCCAAAGATGATAATAACCTTAAAGGTTATATTCTACCTCTACCATAATATTATTGTAGGGTGGTGGATAAGGATGAATGGTATTGCAATAGATGCAATACATGGGTTTGGTGATATACCAATGCTAGCAATACCAGTATTGCCATACCGTGTTAGCATGGATGGGTTGGCATACAAGTTACAATATAGGCTTATAATGAATGATATTGCGTTTACACCACCCTACATATGGGGAGGGCTTAGTAGATATAATACATGAATGATGAAGGATACGGTAATGCTAAACCCTGTTGGGATGTAGGGTAGGAAGGGTTAAGTAAGGTATATGTATATGATGATAAACTAAGCATAAAAGAATAGTTAAGGAAGAGGGTAAGGAGGTTAATGGGAGAGAATTGGTTTAGAGATGGAGAGGGAAGGGATAAAGTAGGAAAGGGTAGGAGGGAATGGATAAGGGAGGATATGAAAGGAAGGAAATGGAGGAAGAGAGTAATTGGTTAAAGAGTAGGATATAGGAAGAGGATGTGGAGAGGTAAAGGTAGATAGGAAGGTTATGTGAAGGGATAGGTTGAAGGCAAAGAATAGGAAGGATGTGAAGGTAAGGTAAAAGATAACCAATGCTAATAAACCTCCCCATATATTATTTATGCTATGGATGAGAGGATAAGGGCTATAATAGATGCTAAGATCAATGAGTGTATGGATGATACTGCTAGGGTTAATGCTATAACAGATGCCTTTAGCAAGGACATGCATGATACATTAATGCTAGGCATAGTCATAGGGAGGGTATATAACTCATTCTATTACCAGCATAGGAGGATACTTGGTAGGGATCCTAATGATGAGGAGTTTAAAGAGTTCCTTGAGTTACTAAAGGATAGGTTAAGCAAGATCATAAAGTAGGATGAGTAATTAGGTAATGATTGATCAGATGCTATCCAATAGGATCTTCTCATTACAGTCATTGCAGTAGAACTCATAGGTATATATGCATGGGCACTTGTTCTTAGCATAAAGCATTACCCTCTTGCTCCTCAATGCCTTCTCATAATCTATGAACTCCCTAGCCAATAGGTTACATACCATGCATACAACATCATGCCCTTTATGCCTATCTATCTTCTCCTTGCTCACTTATCAACCTTACAAGTATGCATATATGAACCTAATTACTGCTTCTTCACCTCTCCTTGCTTACTTGCTACCTCTCCCTCTGTATCTTGTATAACCTTGAGAGATGGTATAATGCCCTCCTAACTACATCTATACTCTTTGTATACTCATCTATGCTAACATGCTCATCATGTGTATGAGATGAGTGAGGATCCCCAGGCCCATATGTAACCACAGGTATCTTCAGTGCATTACCTAGAATATTCATATCCCCAGTCCCACTCTTCCTTATAAGCATAGGCCTTGTATGCTTCACATCCATAACAGCAAGTATGAGTGCTCTAACCAATGGTGAGTCATGCCTTGCCTCAAAGGGCTCAGTCCTATCCTCTATGCTATACTCTACCTTTACAGAAGCACCATCTATAACATTATCGATGATATCTATTACCTTAGCAGTACTCATACCATTTGGAACCCTTATATCTACGGTCATGCTACACTCCGCTGGGGTAACATTATGGCTACTCCCTCCCTTTATCTCTGTTAAGCAGCATGTTAACCTATCTATCTCTGCTAGAGATGCCTTGAGCCTCTGCCAGATCATGAATGCCTCCTCTATGGCATTACCAGCAAGCATGGGTGCACTTGCATGTGCACTATTCCCTACATTGCATGTTATGCTTAAAGCAACCCTACCCTTGTATGCTATTGTAATCTTATCTATACCACTAGGCTCACCAAAGATAGCATAATCAACCTCTATATCTGTAATACCATTCTTCAAGAGGTTCTTTATACCTGTAGCATTACCCTCCTCATCAACCAAGCCAGCAAATATTATTGTGCCACAGTCCCTTGCAGATGCTGCTGCAAGTAGAAGTGATAGCAATGGTGCCTTTGCATCTGATGCCCCTCTACCATATATAAACCCATCCTGTATGTGCACAGGTATATACCCTGGCACTGTATCCATATGCCCACAAAGCAGTATCCTTGGGTAACCATAACCTTTCCTTGCTATTACATTACCAACATCATCTATGTATACCCTCTCAAACCCAAGCTCATTGGATGCCTTATCTGCTATTAACCTTGCAAGCTCATGCTCCTGCTTAGATGGCGTATATATCTCTAATGCTCTCTTAAGGAGTTCTATAGCATATGCATCAGAGACCATTCCTCTTATCACTCTATGCCTGCTATATAATCTATCATCTCATCTGCTATTCTTGCATTAGATACCCTAGCAACGTTCTTGAACTCTGTTGTAGGATTAACCTCATGCACTAGCAGCCCTTTAGCCTCATCCTCCATGAGGTCTACACCAACTATCTCCCCATTTACAGCCTTACATGCCTTTATGCATATATCCTCCAACTCATTTGTTACCTCACACTTCTCTGCCCTCCCACCTAGAGCCATGTTAGTCTTCCAACTCTCACTGCCTGAGTATCTGTATATTGCGCCTACAACCCTGTTACCTACAACTATAGCCCTTATATCCCTAGGAGGCCTCTTAACATACTCCTGCAGATAGTATACTTGATACAATGGGAACATATGCTCCCTATCCTCTACCACTGCCTCTGCAGCATGCCTATCACTTATCAGTGCTATGAGCCTACCCCAACTACCTACTGTAGGCTTTAATACAGCAGGATAGCCTAGTGCATCCAAAGCCTTCATAACACCCTCTTGCGTGAATGCAAGCATGCTCCTTGGTGTCTTTATGTTATTCTTAACCAATGCAACATGTGCAAACAACTTGTTACCTGCTATAAGGGAGCACCTTAGAGGGTTTATAACCCTAGCAGTGCACTCTAATGCAGCTGTAAGGTGTATGCTCCTGAAGTAACTTACGCACCTCTGTAGGTATATACCATTATTACTCATGTTATTGCTATTATTGCTATTACTGCTAATACTATTAAGATCAATTAAAATATCTTTGGAGTCTAGCATCCTAACATCCAAGCCCTTCCTTAATGCAGCATCATATAGTGCCTTCTCCTCCCACCTTACAACATCGTAGAGTATGTTTAACCTTACTCTCCCCAATCCTCTCCAACAACTTGTGCTGGCTTGATATTAAATCCTTCCCCTTGCTTTACTAACTCGTAACTTGCACCACAGTCTGGGCATGTTACTATCTCACCCTCTATTGCATCACTTGGCACCTTAAGGTCTGCTTCACACTCTGTGCACTTTACCATGCTATCTAGCAACTGCAATACGATTATATACTTTGCTCTCTTGCTCGATAACCCTTAACCCTCCCTTGCTATTATTATAACAGATGCACTGGTCCCTGCAGCAGCCATGTTATGCATCAACCCTATGCCATAATCCCTCTTACTCATAACATCTACGAGGGATGCGAGTTGGGCTACCCCTGTTGCACCTACTGAGTGCCCTCTACCAAGTATTCCCCCATCGTTATTAACATCTGGTATGCTAACCTTGCCCTCAATAGCATCCTTCCCCTCACCCTTGCCAACAAAGCCAAGATCCTCATATGCCATAATCTCACATATGGTAAAGGCATCATGCACCTGAGCAGCATCCACCATGCTAGGCTTTACATTACCCATCTCATATGCATCCCTAGCAGCATTAAGTGTAGCATGCATGCATCTTAGATCCCTTATGCTGTTTATCCCTGCACCTATACTGCTTGAGCCTATACCCTTTATTATAAAAGGGTTAAGGCCTAGATCCCTAGCAGTGCTATAATCAGTAAGCAAGGCAACAGATGCGCCATTGCATGGTATTGAGCAGTCATACAACCTTAATGGATCTACTACTGGTTTAGAGTTAAGCACTTGCTCAAGTGTAAGCATATCAGAGTTGTAAAAGTATGCATACCTATTCCTTAACGCATTCCTGCGATTCTTTAAGGCAACCATTGCTAGATGCTCCCTAGATGCATTATACTCATCCATGTATGCCTTTGCATACAATGCTGCCCAGTGTGCTGGATGCTTGAAGTATCCTCTAGCATGATCCCAATCAAGCCTCATACCAATGCTATCCTTTGCGTCAAACCCTACAACAAGGATGCTCTTGCATAGCCCAGATGCTATGTATGAGTATGCTGTTGCTAATGCACTTGCACCAGAGCTGCACATGCTCTCAACCCTTGCTGCTACCTTTACCTTTAGGTTAAGCATCTCTGCTATTATGCTTGCTGAGTATGGGTTCTTATCTGCACTTGCTACAAGTATTGCATCTATGCCAAGATCCTTTAGAGCATTATTCCTGTTAAGCATATCAATGTATGCATTTATAGCATGCTCGTATATTGCATAATCCTTAATCTCATCCCTGTTGAACTTGCTAAGCCCATAGCCTACTACTGCTACCTTACTCATCCCCTATCATACACTCAAGTAAAGCCTTATATGACTTTGCATCACCCTCTATTGGGTTATACTGTAGTATTAAGAGATCTATACCTGTAGAGATTATCCTCTCGCATTGCTTAATGCATTCATCCATGCTCCCTGCAATAGCAAGCTCTGATAACATTCTATCGCTAACATGCACATGTATATCCTTTAACCCATGTGTAGAGTAATGCTCCCTTATAGCATAGACCTCATCCTTAAACCCATTCCTTGCTAGGTAATCAGCGTATATAGGGCCTACTGCTGTATAGAATGCTATTGTATTCTTTGCCCTCTCTACTGCTTTACTACCATTGCCTACTGCTGTTACTATAACATAGCATACTCTGCATTCTGGGTTAATGCTCTTTACCATTGCTACTGTATCCCTTAATAATCCCAATGGTCTTAAGAATAGTATCACACCATCACCTATGCTTGATGCAAGGTTGAGCATCCCTGCATTAGTTGCTGCTATATATATTGGCATAACCCTTGATGGTTTGAAGCCTAGCCTCATATCCCTAATTCTTACTATCTTACCAGTGTAGTTAACCCTCTCTCCCTTGCATATAAGCCTTATAGCCTCAACGTATTCTCTCATCCTATCAAGATTACTCTTAAAGATGCTGTTATGCCAATCCTCAGCAAGCTTCTTGCTGCTCGCACCCAAGCCTAGTATGAACCTGCTAGAGGATAATGCATCTAGCGTAGCTGCTGCCATTGCCATACTTGCTGCTGATCTAGAGTGTATGCTTACTATGCATGTCCCTAGCCTTGCCTTTCTTGCTATTGATGCTATATACCCTAGGGTTGAGAATGCATCTCTACCCCATGACTCAGGTATCCATATTGAGTCTATGCCTAGAGCATCAGCAATCCTTGCATACTCTAATACCTGCTCCATGCTAAGGAGCATCCCAAGGCTTACCCCTAACCTCATTTAACCCATCCTATCTCAGCAAGCTCCTTGCCTGCCTCCTCTATATCCTTATGTGTATCTATGGAGCGCCAGTATGCATCCCTATACTTTACAGCACTTAACTTACCCTCTTTTGCAAGCAAGGGGAATACATCATACTCTATGCTACCCTTCTCTGGTAGAATATTAAATATGCTACTGCTTAAGCAGTATATACCAGCATTTATCCAGAAGCCATCTAGCCTAGGCTTCTCCCTGAATCCTATTACCCTCTCACCATCCATCTCAACTATACCATATGGGCTTGGTAATGGTACTACTGCTATGCTGTTACTGCTATTATTAAGCATCTTCCCTATGTTAAGATCTGTTATAACATCACCATTAACTACAATGAACCTATCCTCCTTACTGATAAGTTTATATGCATTCTTTACTGCACCAGCAGTACCTAAGGGCTCATCCTCCACAGCATACTCTATGCTCATATCCTTTATTCCTTTAGTATAATCAATTATAACATCCTTCATGTATCCTATGCATAGTATAACATCATCTATACCATTCATCTTTAGCCATGATAGCTGCCATGCAAGTATTGGCTTATTCAAAACCTCTACCATGGGCTTTGGTCTGTTATCTGTTAATGGCTTTAGCCTCTTACCATAGCCACCAGCAAGGATCAATGCCTTCATGCTAATGCATTAGCATAGCATGTTTATAATCATATTGTGAATAATCTTATGTTAGCAAATAGATTTAAACCATCTGTAATAAGCAAAGGTATTGAAGCAGAATAGCCTAATTGATATTTTTAATGGTGAGAGGTTGATAGAGAAGATAAAAGATAGATTACCTTATCTCTTCCAGCTGGCTGAGCTAGGGTTCTCAACCTCAGCCATATCCTCATCTATACTCAAGTTGTTATAAGGCTTCTACTGTAAGAGTCATGGGATTCCCTCCTTGATACACCAAACCTACTCGCCTTGCTCTTACCCATGTTATATGTATATGCTTACTACTCGCATAATCAAGATTTTCTTAATTGATTATTTACTCTCTGTTAACCTATAGTGTATCTCTTGGTAGCACTCTATGCATACCTCTCTATCAGATGTATGCTCACATGCTAATACCCTCTTAACATCCCTATTGCATATTGGGCATTTATATAGCATTATCTTATATTATTCATATCTTTACTATATAATATTTATTATATAATACCTCTCCTGTGATTAAGTTACATAAAGTTATATACTACTATCTCTAATAGAGGAGGTATGATGAGGATAATAACTATAATATTAGCAGTAATAGTTGGTACAAGTGCTTTAAGCAAAGCCGATGCTTACAGTATAGACTATAACGCAATAGGTGGAGGTGAATATAGAATAACTATCACTTATGATAGCATAGAGGACTTGATTGATGCTGTTGATGATAAATATATTAAGAATGGGTTACAGAATGCAGGTTTTAGTGAAGATGAGACTATAATTGAAGGAATACAGGAGGAGATAGATAATTATAAAGACTTAATACCGTCAGCAGGTACACTTATCTTACATGCAAAGATAGGAAGTGTAAATCTTATAGGCCTTATAGCAGGAGCAGGTAAGCCACCATTTATGCTTGGTGATACTATAGGCGGTGGTGGAGATGGATACGTATTTGTCATACATCTACGTGATCCAGCAGAAGAAACGAATATAAATGATCTGCATGTGTATGCACTTGATCCTAGTAATAATACGCATCCTATAAAGGCCTTTAACTGGACTACTTCTATACCTCCTTTCTTCATCTGGGTAAATCTCCCAATAGGAGATCCGATGTCTGGAAGCACTCCAGTAACTCTTAATCAGGTTGGTGAATGGAAGATAGTAGCTGACTTTACTGATGATGGTGAGGTAGTGCTAACTCTAGATGTAACATTCCAAGTAGTGCCTGAGAGCATATTAGGTGCAGTAGGAGTGGTAGCAGGTAGCATGGCAGTGCTCATGGCATATAGAAGGAAGAAGGCTTTAACCAATTAGATAAATAACCAAAATTATTTCTTGCATAACCAGCTATACAAATCAGTATAGCTCAGCTATCCAAATCTGTATAGCTTCATTTATAAAGCTAACCGTTTTTGTATAACTTAGCTATACAGATCTGTATAGCTACTTATAAACTTTGTTCTTAAATTTTTCCTGCAGTATTAACTTATCCTATCCCTGCTCTTTGCATAATCAATAGCAGTAGATATAAATGCTAGGAATGCTTCCTCAGGCTTACTTGCCCTACTTGTAAACTCTGCATGATACTGCACAGCAAAGTAGAACCTATTCTTAGGTATCTCCAATATCTCCATCCTTCTAGCATTATCACTCCAGCCAGAGAAGATCATACCATGCCTCTCAAACATATCTTTATACTCTAAGTTAAACTCATATCTATGCCTATGCCTCTTGTATATCTTTGTATTATTGTATACCCTGTATGCTAATGTGTTGCTCTTAACATCTATCTCATGCAAGCCTAGCCTCATGGTGCCTCCTAGCATATCCACACCTCTCTGCTCAGGTAATAAATGAACTACTGGATGGCTTGTATACTCATCTATCTCAGTAGAGTTCGCACCATCAAGCATGCATGCATATCTAGCAAATGCAACTATAGCAAGTTGAAAACCAAAGCATATACCCAAGTATGGTATATCCTTGACCCTAGCATACTCTGCTACCCTGATTATCCCTTCACTCCCCCTCTTCCCAAACCCCCCTGGCACCAGTATGCCATCGTAATCATCTAGCATCCTTAAGCCATCTGCATTAATACCATCAGTACCCTCATGCTCAAATAACTCAGAGTCTATATGCTCTATCTTAACCCTATAGCCTAGCATAGCACCAGCATGGCTCAGTGCATGGTTAACGCTAACATAGCTATCAGCCAACTTTACATACTTACCCACCATGGCTATCCTTACCCCATTCTTAAGGTTCCTGTAAGAATCTACTATGCCCCTCCATCTACTCCATAGCATTGTATTAGCCTCTCTATTATCAAGCCTTAACCTCTCCCTTACTATATTAACAAGGTCCTGCCTTGCTAATACCTCTGGCACCTCATATATACTCTCTACATCATGACATGATATAACATCCTGCACCCTTACATTTGTGAATAATGCTATCTTCCTCTTAACCTCCTCGCTTAGCATAACCTTGCTCCTAACTGCTATTATATCTGGCTGTATACCTATCCTCCTTAATTCTTGCACGCTATGCTGTGTAGGCTTCGTCTTAACCTCGCCTACAACATCAAGCACAGGGGCTAGGGTAACATGCACGAATATAGCATTATCTTTACACTCAAGCCACATCTGCCTCATAGCCTCAAGGAATGGTAGGCTCTCTATATCCCCTACAGTGCCTCCACACTCTACAACAAGTATATCAACGTTATTCTTCTCTGCAACCTCCCTTATCCTATGCTTTATCTCATCTGTAACATGCGGTATTATCTGAACGCACTGCCCAAGGTATATGCCCTTCCTCTCCTTCTTTATAACGCTAGAGAATACCTTCCCTGTTGTAAGGTTATGCTCCTTGCTTAGATTAACATCAAGGAAGCGCTCATACGTGCCTATATCCATATCACACTCTCCCCCATCATCTGTTACAAAGACTTCACCATGCATCAATGGGTTCATTGTTCCAGCATCAACGTTCAGGTAAGGGTCTATCTTCATGCATGATACCCTATACCCTGAGAGTTGGAGTAACTTTGCTATTGATGCTGCTATAACCCCTTTACCTAAGCCAGACATAACTCCTCCAGTTATAAATATGTACTTAGGCATAAGCATCTAATACAAGGGCCATTTTTATTCCTTTTATTCCTTTTAGTTTAGTCTATTTGAGTATAGATATAAGGTTTTAGTAACCAAGCCTGTTTGCTATACTCTCCTCCTTCATACCTCTTGCCAATACCTGTATAGAGTTAAGTATGTCATTAAAACTAAGCATACTCTTGCTACCTTGCTCTATAAGGTTGATGAATGCACTCCCTACAACTACTGCATCTGCACCAGCATTGAGCATAAGCCTAACATGCTCCCTCTTGCTTACCCCAAAGCCTACAGCAAGCGGTATCCTGCCTAGTATAGAACCCCTAACCCTCCTAATAGCCTCTATGGTATAATCCTCAAACCTATCCCTTATGCCAGTTATACCATATACAGATACAAGGTAGAGGAAGCCCTTGCTTACCCTAGCAATAGCATCAAGCCTAGATGCGCTTGTGTTAGGTGTAACTAAGAATATTATATCTATATCATACCTTAATGCACTACCTATAAGATCAGATGCCTCCTCATATATTAGATCTGGGATTATTATGCCATCTATAGAGTTTGCTTTAGCATCCTCAAGGAACCTGCTTACTCCATACCTATATATTATATTGTAGTAGGTCATTGCTACCAAGGGTATATACTTGCCTTTACCCTTGCACTCATCATCTATCATACTTGCTAGTCTTAATGCCTTCCTTGGTGTTATGCCCTTCTGTAATGCAATGTATGATGCCCTCTGTATTATAGGACCATCTGCTATAGGATCTGAGAATGGTATCCCTATCTCAAGTATATCAACTCCGCCATCAACCATGGCAAGTGCTACATCCTTGCTACTCTCATAATCTGGGTATCCTGCTACCATGTAGCCTATCAACGCATGCTCCTTCTTGCTTGCAAGATCTATGAACCTTGCATCTATCCTATTCATCCATAACACCTATACCATGCTCTTGCATATACCTCTCAACCACCTCAACATCCTTATCACCCCTACCAGATAATGTAACCACTATAGATGCATCCTCACCGTAATCCTTTGCTATACTTATTGCATATGCCAATGCATGGGCAGGCTCAAGTGCAGGTATTATACCCTCATACCTTGCTAACTTTAGGAATGCGTCTACAGCCTGATCATCTGTAACGCTAACATACTTTACCCTGTTTATGCTCTTAAGGAATGCATGCTCTGGTCCAACTGCAGGATAATCCAAGCCAGCAGAGATACTATGTGTATCTATAACCTGCCCATCCTCATCCTGTAGTAGCATTGTAAACATGCCATGGAGTATACCCTCAGTCCCAGCAACCAAGGATGCTGAGTGCATATTACTGCTTATACCTTTACCTCCAGCCTCAACACCATACAGATCAACCTTGCTATCAAGGAACTCGTGGAATGTGCCAATTGCATTGCTACCCCCTCCAACGCATGCAACTATTGCATTTGGCATGCTGCCTATAGCATTTATACACTGCTTCCTTATCTCCTTCCCTATTATGCTTTGAAAGTCTCTAACTATCATTGGGTATGGATGTGGACCTACTGCAGAGCCTAGAAGGTAGTATGTATCATTAACATTTGTTATCCAATCCCTTAATGCTTCATTTATAGCATCCTTGAGCGTCTGTGAGCCAGAGTCTACTGCATGAACTTTTGCCCCCAGTAACCTCATCCTGAATACATTAAGCCTCTGCCTCTCAACATCCTTTGCACCCATGTATATCTCGCATTTAAGCCCTAATGCAGCAGATGCCATTGCAGTAGCAACACCATGCTGCCCAGCTCCTGTCTCTGCTATTATCCTCTTCTTGCCCATACGCTTTGCTAGCAGTACTTGCCCTATGGTATTGTTTATCTTATGTGCACCTCCATGTAAGAGATCCTCCCTCTTAAGGTATATCCTTGCTCCCCCTATTGCTTCACTTATATTCTTTGCATAATAGAGCTGTGTAGGTCTACCAGCAAAGTGCCTTAGATAATAATCCAACTCCTTCTTGAACTCCTTATCATCCATTGCCTCAAGGTAAGCCTGTTCAAGCTCCTCTAGCGCAGGTATAAGTGTCTCTGGCACAAACCTTCCACCATACTTACCATACTTACCATCTCTAGGATAACGCTTTAACCTCATACCATAACAAGTTCCCTAACCTTGCTTTTAATGTTATTGCTGCTCATGATAGATGTGCCTACAAGGAACCCATCTACAAGCCCCTTAAGTTGCATTATATGCTCCTTACTTGATATACCACTCTCACTTATAACATATTTACCTTTAGCAAGTGGTGCAAGCCTTACTGTAGTTGCTAGATCTATCTGCATGGTATCTAGGTTCCTATTGTTTATACCTATCATATCTGCCCTACTTACCAATGCATAAGCAAGTTCATGCTCATTATGAACCTCTAGCAGAACCTCTAAACCATATGCATGGGCAGTATCTATCATATCATCAAGGCTATACTCTATTAACTTTTTATGGAATAATGAGCATATCAAGAGTATGGCATCTGCACCAGCATGGTATGCAGCATCTATCTGCTCCTTGCTTACAACTATATCCTTCATTAGCAATGGTAGGTCTGTTGCTATCCTAGCGTTTAAGAGGTTATCCAGCGAGCCATTAAAGTAGTTTGGTTGTGTAAGTATAGATAATGCTACTGCCCCTCCATCAGCCATATCATTAACTACCCTATCTATCCTTATTGGGTCCCTTATCTTGCCCATTATTGGTGATGAGAACTTTACCTCTGCTATTATTGCATTGTACTTGCCCTTGCATGAGGCTATAGCACCCTTAAGGCTCCTCCTCTTATGGTATAGATGGAAGGTAATATTGTATGCCTTTGATGCTACTGCTTGCCTTGCAGCATCTACGAGCTTCTTTAGGTATTCCATAATTATAATCACATCCTTCTTAGGTATAACTCCTCCAACTCCCTTAACCTATCTATATTACCATTGTATGCTATTAGATCCCTTAACCTCTTGTAAGCCTTACCGCTCTTCAATGCATCTCTTGCAGCATCTATACCATCCTTAAATCCATCTGCCCTCTTACCTACTATAAGCGCTGCTGCAGCATTAAGCACAGCTATATCCTCTAAATGCCTCTCTGCATAACCATTAATTACCTGTAGGAATACCCTTGCTGCCTCTTCCTTACTACTTATTATAATATCCTTAACATCTGCATACTCTAGCCCTAAGGCCTTTGGATCAAGATCATACTCTTTAATGCTAGAGTCCTTTACATGGATAACCTTGTTTATGCATGTGTTAGATAACTCATCCATACCATCCAATGCATAGAATACCATAACCTCATCCCTTAGATCCTTTAATAGGTAAGCAACCTTCTTGAGCAGTTCATGAGATGCTACACCTACAACCTGTGCACTTATATTAACTGGGTTTGATAATGGCCCTAGTATGTTGAATATAGACCTTATACCAATATCCCTCCTAACCTTTGCTATACTACCCATTATAGGATGGAACCTTGGTGCAAATAGGAAGCCTATACCTATACCCTCTATGCATTCCTTAACCTTATCAATACTTGCATCTAGATTGTAGCCTAGATACTCAAGTATATCAGCGCTACCCATAAGGCTTGATACTGCCCTATTACCATGCTTTGCTACATGTGCATTACATGCTGCTGCTATGAATGCTGCTACAGTGCTTACATTGAATGTCTTTACCCTATCCCCTCCTGTGCCGCATGTATCTATAGCATATGTATTAACCTTCACCCTTAATGCATTCTTAAGCATAAAATCAAGCACTGCCCTTAACTCATATATACTCTCACCCTTCATGCTCAATGCTGTTAGGAATGCGGCCTTTAATGCATCATTACTGCTTGAGAATAATGCCTTTACAGCTGCTCTTGCATCATCATAACTTAAATCCTCTCTATTCACAACCCTCTTAAGCATAACCCTAAGGGTATCCTCATCATCCATGGTATTACCTCTTAACATACCTTAGGAAGTTAAGCATTATCCTATTCCCCTCATCTGTAAGCACAGACTCTGGATGGAACTGCAGACCAAATAATGGATAATCTTTATGCATTATGCCCATAACCTCCACGTCATCTATGGAGTATGCATTAACCTGTAAGGATGGTGGTATACTGCTGATATCTGCTACAAGTGAATGATACCTTGTTGCCTTGAATGGGTTGCTTATACCCTCAAGTATACCCTTGTTGTCATGCCTTATCATGCTTGTCTTGCCATGCCTTGGTGTCTTTGCCCTAATTACTCTACCACCGAATAGGTGCACTATACCCTGATGCCCAAGGCATACACCAAGTATAGGTAACTTGTCATACATGTTAAGTATAACATCTGCTGATATACCAAAGTCCCTCTTATTTGCCGGGTGCCCCGGACCAGGGGATATTATTATAGCATCTGCATCTAGAGCAGTTACCTCTGCTAATGTTACCTTATCATTCCTGAATACCATAGGCTCTATACTTGCCCCTATGCTCTCAGCAACTGATGCTACCTGCTGTGCAAGGTTGTATGTGAATGAGTCATAGTTATCTATTATTACTATCCTCATAGGTTTACCCTCCTTAATGCCTCTAGCAGTGCATTTGCCTTATGCTCAGTCTCAAGCCACTCATTCTCAGGCTTAGAGTCAGCAACTATACCTGCCCCTGACTGTATGTATGCATTACCATCATTTATGAACATTGACCTTATAGCAATAGCAAAGTCAGCATTACCATTGGAGGAGAAGTAGCCTACCGCACCAGCATATGGTCCTCTTGCTATATGCTCCAACTCATCTATTATCTCCATTGCCCTAACTTTTGGTGCACCTGTTACAGTTCCAGCAGGGAATACTGCCCTGAATGCCTCATATGCATCATACTCATCCCTTAGCATGCCAACAACATGCGATACTATATGCTGCACATGGCTGAATACCTTTATGCTCATGAACTCCTTAACCTTAACACTGCCCCATCTACATACCTTGCCTACATCATTCCTTGCTAGATCTACTAGCATTGTATGCTCTGCTATCTCCTTCTCATCCTTTAATAGTTCCTCCCTTAACCTTGCATTAACCATAGGGTCATCTGTAACCTCCCTAGTACCTGCTATAGGAAATGTCTCCACTAGCCTATTGCTTACCCTAACGAGCATTTCTGGGCTTGAACCTACTACTATCCTCTTACCCATGTTAATATAATACATGTATGGTGAGGGGTTAACCTCCCTTAGCGTTGAGTAGAATGCTAATGGGTTACCCTTTACACTTAGATCAAACCTCTTGGATAGCACAACCTGATATATATCGCCAGAGAGTATATACTCCTTTGCCCTCTCTACCATGCTTAAGAACTCATCCTTCTTTATACTTCTCCTAGGTCTGCTACTTGAGAATGTTATATTCTCATTATTATATGAGTATGACTCTAACCTCCTTGCAGCATTATCATCATTGCCAAGGTAGTATACTATACCGTTATTATGCTCATACACAATGCTATTATTGTAGAGGCAGAACTCCATGTAGGGGTAATCCTTCAATGTTCTATTGGCAAGCCTCTCCCAGTACCTTATAGCATCGTAGCATACATAGCCTACACCACCTCCTACATACCTTAACCTCTGATCACTTACCCTTGGTATCAAAGAGCGTATATATGCTAGGGGATCAACCTCCTCTATGCTATAAGACTCCCTACTACCATCTGAGAATATTGCATAAACCCTTCTATCATCAGAGTATACCCTTGCATAAGGCTCAAACCCTATTATAGATATCTCACTCATCTCTTTAGGCCCACTAAGGGACTCTAGAATGAATGTATCCTTGCCATAATATCTATCTATATGCTGGAATAACTCAAAGGGTTTTAGCCTTGTATTTAACTTAATGGCATTTACCTTATCTGCTACTCCAAAGGTATCCACCCATGTAGATGGGTGGGGTGTAAAATTATAAAAATGTTGCTTATATCTTTAACATAAGTATACTACTTCTTAAGCCTACTCATCAACTCATCAGCAATATGCTCATAGTACTCATGCCTTCCTTGCATAACCTCATCCTCTATCCTATGATATACCTTGTTTATCTCCTCCCCTTTGCTACTTAGCATCATATCTGCTATATTAAAGAGTATATTGTTCTCCTTTAATATATGATGCTGCATAAGCATAACATACTCCTCTATACCTTGTATGATCTCATTAATGCTTGCCTTACCATCTTTATAACCCTGAAGGCTTGCCTCTATCCTCTCTATTATCTCTCTACCTTGCTTATGCTCCCTTAGCATAACCGCTATAGGCCCCTCATCCTTTGGCATACCTACATCGTTAAGAGCAGGGAATAGCACATTCTCTTCCTTCCCATGGTGGCATCTATCAGTAAAGTTCTTGGCAAAGTCTACTGTATCCCTTATAATACTTAGCATATTATCATCCATGCTACTCTTAGCCTTAAGTATACCCCTTAGCACATCCATTGCATTTACAACCTTTAGTATTACATCATGATCCCTTCTAAGATCCTTAGTTGGAGTTACAAGCATGTAAATTCTACCTCCATACTCCTAATATTCTTTGTTGTAATCAATACTCCAACTACTCATAAGGTGTTAAAGGTATCAAAGTAAGGTTTAAATATTCCTTATTCTATAAATAAGTCACATATAAGATTTATGGTGAATGGTATGGTAGTAGATAGGACATTGTTATCAGACAAATGCCCAAGGTGTGGTAAAGGCCCACTGGTTACAGATAATGCAACTGGTGAGATGTCATGTGGCAATTGTGGGTTTGTTATAAGTGAGAGGATAGAGGAGTTAGGCCCTGAGTGGAGGGCATTCAGCAAGGAGGAGCATGAAGATAGGAGTAGAACAGGTATACCAACCTCTCTAGCAATGCATGATATGGGTTTAAGCACAACTATAAGCCCTATAGATAAGGATGCGTCTGGCAAGCCATTATCCCCATACGTTAGGAGTACCATCGAGAGGTTAAGGACATGGGACTCAAGGAGCCAAGTACATGAGCCTCTGGATAGAAACTTTAGGCAGGCTTTTAGTGAGTTGGATAGGTTAAAGGATAAGTTGGCAGTCGGTGCAAATGTTATAGAGAAGGCTGCATACATATACAGGAAGGCATTAGAGAAGGGCCTAGTTAGGGGTAGGAGTATATCTGCCCTTGTTGCTGCAGCGCTATATGCAGCATGTAGGGATACAGAGACTCCAAGGACATTGAAGGATATAGCAAATGCAAGTAATATAAAGAAGAAGGATGTTGCTAGATGCTATAGGCTACTTATAAGGGAGTTAGACCTTCAGATGCCTGTTGTAGATCCCATAAAGTGTGTCTCTAGGATAGCAAGTAAGGCAGGGTTGAGTGAGAAGACAAAGAGGGTAGCGATAGATATACTCAAGAGGGCTGAGGAGGCAAAGATATCTGCTGGCAAAGATCCTATGGGCTTGGCTGCTGCTGCATTGTATGTTGCATGTGTAATGCATGGGGAGAATAAGACACAGAAGGATGTTGCAGAGGCAGCAGGTGTCACAGAGGTTACAATAAGGAATAGGTATAAGGGCCTTAAGAATGCACTGAGACTCTAAATTAATCTATCTAATTCTTTTTTATCTTTTATATATTTAAATATAATGGGTATTAACTCCTGATCAACCTCTTACTCAATGATGCTTCTAACTCTGATAGCAGTTGTAGTATCTCATGCTTCTTTGCATTAAGGTAGTTCTTACCATCACTGCTTATCTTAATATGGTAGAACCTTAAGTCCCTATGAATATCAGGGTAGTTCTCTATAAGAATGCTGCCCAACCTCTTTGGATCTATAAGATCCTTTATATGCTTCATGCTAGCCTCAAGATCACCCTCATCAACAGAGACCTTTGCATCTGCTATGCATGATAACACCTCCTTCAAAGTATTACTCTGAGGATCTGCTACCCTTTCATTACTACTGCTATCTGCCTTTACCCTTCCAGATGTGAATACATTTGCTACATCTGGGCT
The DNA here is from genome assembly GCA_964475945.1 of uncultured Nitrosopumilales archaeon. Classification (GTDB taxonomy): domain Archaea; phylum Thermoproteota; class Nitrososphaeria; order Nitrososphaerales; family Nitrosocaldaceae; genus JBBIQH01. Next base: position 214,425 of record CAYYYF010000001.1, read on the forward strand.
AAGTTCATACTGCTCCTCCTTACCCTTGGTGAACCCTGTTACTGTTCTAACCTCCCTCTTCATTATTAAACCCTTGAGCAGTAAGGAGTTTAATGCCTCTTCTATCTCTTCCCTACTCATCCCAGTAACCCATACCATCTTACCTACAACATTATGCCCAAGCCTTATCGCCTCTAACACAACTATCTCATTTATTCTCTTGAATACTATATCATGCCTTATATTATCTAAATCCTTGTCCTTAACCGCCTTCTTTGCATATGAGATATCTATCTCTATAGCCTTCTTGAGTGCATCTATCGCCTCCTCAACCCTTGCTGCTAGAGAGAGGTAGCATGCCTTATTATACCAAGCCATACCATTGTTGGGATCAAGATCTATAACCCTGTTAACGCACTCTATAGCCTTGTCATAGTTCTTCATCCTATAGTATGCTAATGCCTTTAGGTTCCATGCCTCTGTATTGCTAGGATCTATCGCTAATGCCTTATCGTATGAGAATATTGATTGGGCATAGTTGCCTAGGTGAAAGAAGCAGTACCCTCTCTTTATCCACGCATCCATGAAGTTTGGATCAAGCCTTAGAGCAAGATCAAAGTATTGTATAGCATCCTCAAGATCCTCATCTGCCATCTTGTTCAAACCCTTCTTGAAGAGGTCTTGCTTTGCATTAATGCTATCCTTATCCTCCTTAATGCTCTCCTTACTCTCAACCTCTCTGCTCTTGCTAGAGGGGTTCCAGAATAGTTTACCCATAGTAGTCTATGATGTTTATTAAAAATAAATAGGTTTTGGTTTGATGTGAAGAGTTTGAGCAATAGTGCCAAAACTCTGCAGATTATTCTTATTTATAGTTTTTAGCTTATACACTTATATTTATTGCATGTTGAGTTAGTGCATGGGCCGGTAGCTCAGCATGGTTAGAGCGTTCGGCTGATAACCGAATTGCGTATGCAAGGGAGAGGTCGTGGGTTCAAATCCCATCCGGCCCATTATTATATACAGTGATAAAGCTCATGAACCAAATCTTCATGCTCTACATCCAAAGATCTAGTCTGAACCAAGGGATGTAATGGTAGGTAAGGGTTCTCTGCTTTGATGGTAAAGAATTATGGGTAGTAGAGATGTTGATAAATAATATGATTTATACTTTTCTTTATTTAATATACCTTATGCAATCTAATGAGTTAAAGAAGAGTATCATCAAATTGTTAGAGGATGAGGATTTCAGGTATACAGTAGCAGGCTTGGCATAAACAGGTTAGATAAGATTGAGGAGGCATTGGTAAGGTTAACTGATACTATAACAGTATTAAAGGATATACAGGCAAAGAGTGAGGCAAGGCTAACTAAGATTGAGGAGAGGTTAGAGGAGCATGATAGGAAGTTCAATGAGATACTTGCTGAGATAGCAAGGTTAAGAGAGGATCAAAACAGGCTAAGGCAGGATATGAAGGATGAGTTTGCTAAAGTATGGGAGGAGATAACAAGGCTAAGAGAGGATATGAATAAAGGGTTCAGTGAGTTAAGGAGAGAAGTAGGTATACTATCAGAGAAACTAGGCTTCACGTTAGAGGATATAGCAGTAACAAGGTTACCTAGACTATTACAAGAGGATGGTATAATGATAAATAGGAGGGATATAAGGGTTAGACATATCATAGTAGTAGATAGTAAGGAGGTAGAAGTGGATATATATGCAGAGGGTATGATGGATGGTAAGAAGGTAAGGGTTATAGGTGAGGTAAAGGTTAGAATAGGTGAGAGTGATGTTAACAGATTCTATAACAGATTCAAGGGATATGATGCATACAAGTTCCTATTTGGATATACAATAAGACCAAGGGCTGAGGATAGGGCTGAGGAGTTAGGGATAAGGTTGTATGCTACATATAATTAATATAAAAAATAAATTAAATTAAAGAAAAAATATTCTAATTATTATCTATTATATCCAGCCTTCCCTTACTACCTTCCCTTTATCATCATATAACTTGTATAGAACCTTCCCTTCCTTCACCACTGCTATCTTTATTATATCACCAAAGGATTTGCTCTTGCCCTCTTTGATGTTAAGCTCTACCTCCTGCATGCTTATCCTCTTCTTGCTGAAGTCATTTGCACTAACTGCTACTATCTTGCCATCTTCAGCATGTAATGTTATCCTTGCTATGCTTGAGTCTGTTATATTCTCTAGCAGGAGCATTACACTACGCTTACCCTCCCTTACCTTCTCATTCATTACATTACCTGTTACCTTTGCATTGATCTTTGCATCTGATGCCTTGTACTCTACTATTCTATTACCCTGCTGTAACTCTAAGCCATTAAAGGATATGCTTATTGCAACATCTCTACTCTTAACTGCCTTAGCAAACTCAGATACCTTTATTGCTAATGAATATTCACCATTCTTTATCTCTACTAGTTTGATTAACCTACCTTTACCCTCTACTGTTATTATTGCTGTACCGTTTATATCCAGTTTATTGCCTTTGCTATCTGTTATTGTACCTTGTATGAGTATATCCTTATCTACCTGTGTATTCACTATATTAACTGCTATCTTGGTATCTACTGTAGTCCTTGGTGGTTGTATTACTACTGCTCCTCCACCTCCTCCTCCACCTCCTCCTCCACCTCCTACTGGTGCTGGAGGCTGTAACGTTACCACTGCTATACCACCTGGGTCAGATACTATACCATCATCATCAGGATTAGCATCATATGCACCATTATCCTTTATATGCAAGATTACTGTATTACCAGATACTGTAAAGTAGCCATCTGGATTTGCTGGATTGCTACTAACCTCAACCCAATTATTATTAACAAGCTTGTAGAATGCGTAATACTGGTTGTTAGAGATAGGTGGTAGTGAAGGATACTTTATTGTTAGAGTTATTGTTCCTCCTGTGGTTGTATTTGCAGTGAAGGATATTACTCCATGTGGGAAGTTGACTGATACTGCATTAGGTGGTAGTGGTTGTGATGGTGGTGTACTTGCAGATATGCTGGTTATTGTTCCATTGTTTATAGTTGTAGTTATATTACCTGTGCCTGTAGGACTTGATACAATTACACCGCTAAATTGTAGTGCTGTTGATATGCTATCTGAGAAGGTTAATGCATCTGCTGTTGTTGTAGGTAGGAGTAGGGCTAGCAATGATGATATGCTATCTGAGAAGGATACTGTATCTGCTGTTGTTGTAGGTAGGAGTAGGGCTAGCAATGATGATATGCTATCTGAGAAGGATACTGTATCTG
>CAYYYF010000001.1:217791-221924 GCA_964475945.1 uncultured Nitrosopumilales archaeon
GAGAAGGATACTGTATCTGAGAGTAGATGTGCTATACCAAGTGCTGATAGTATCTGCTCAGAGAAGGATACTGTATCTGAGAGTAGATGTGCTATACCAAGTGCTGATAGTATCTGCTCAGAGAAGGATACTGTATCTGAGAGAGTTGATGATAGCGGAGTATTCGCTATTACATATCCTACACCTGCTACACCTATTACAATTAAAAGAAATAAAAATAGGGGGATTTTATGCCAGTTCATATTGCATCACTTTGCTTGATCTTTCAGTTATTTATGATAGTATAGTTACAGTTACATCCCAAGTTATCTGTAGTGAAGCATAGGTATTGCTGGAAGTTACAGGTATTGAAACGCTATTGCTATCTAATTGAAAGTATGGTGTAAAGGTGGTGCCATCATAATAACCTAACTGTATAACATTGTTAGTATCAAGACTAAGAGCACTAGCATTATTTCCTGGTTTATAATCAGGCTGAAAGTCAAATGTACCTACACATTCTGCTTTTGTACTATCGGCAGTAGGAGTGCAATCTATCCTAGCACTTTGAACTGTTGCTGTTACGTTTCCATCATCTACTAATGCATCTGTATTCTCATTATTATTCTCATTATTATTCTCATTATTAGCATTAGTATCAAATAACCTCATGCTATTAAATGCAGCTAATGGACCATTACCACCTAATACACTATATATATACCTTTCCCTCATCAGTTATAGTATTATATACTACCTTCTCTCCTACAACATTCCCATTCGGATCTAGCAGTCTTATGGTAACTGGGTTCTTGAATTCTAGGGTATCTACTGTTCCCTTCCCTCTATTCTCATTTACTGTAACATTACTACTTCCATTTCCATTTACCCCTATCAATGCATAGGCAGTAACAGTTGCTGCTACAACAGCCAACCCCGCTATTATTGCTAACATATTCTTATTCAGCATTATAATACCATATAATGGGTAACTATATAAATATTTCTAAAAAATAGGAAATAATTCTGTCATAGAACCTATTCTAACTAAATAAATAATCTATTCCTATTTATAATTCTTAACCACTAAAGGTAAATTATATCCATTTAATACAAACAACATAATATTCTACCATAATCAAGAATATATGCAAATGAAAACAGATTTTATCCTATTACTAGATATGGGGTCGGCCGGATTTGAACCGGCGACCTCCAGCGCCCAAGGCTGGAAGCATACCAAGCTAGCCCACGACCCCTGGTGGGTGCGGGCGGACTTGAACCGCCGACCACCTGCGTGTAAGGCAGGTATCCTAACCAATCTAGACGACGCACCCTATATGCTATCATGTAATAAGATGAATAAATAATCTTTACCATGTGTATGTATAATGCTATACATGCTAATCTTAAACTACTTACACTGCAAGATATAGGCATGGTATGCAAGGGTGATGTGAATGCAGAGCAGTGATGAACTTATGCTTAACATAGGAAGGTTGGTGAAGGAGCATCTAACCAAGGTATTAGGTAATACTACCATACAGGTTATAGATTCATGGCTTAGGCAGAGAGGGTGTAGAGGTATAGAGGATGTATGCGTAGACCCTGAGAGGGTTAAGGTATATCTAGAGTTGATATTCAAGGATGCAGCATTACTCCTAAGGAGTGAGATGGTTAGGATACTCGAGGAGGAGCTTACTGCATATATTGGGAGGTATGATGATAAGGATAAGGAGAGGATAAAGGATGTAATAGATAGGCTTAAGAGCATCAAAAGTAATTAATAATAACTAATAACTAAAAAATAAAAAATAAAAAATAAAAAATAAAAAATAAGGTTTTTAAGGCATCGTTGGCATGCCTCTCTATCTTATATTTCTCAGCAAATTGCCTTACATACTACGAATATATAACCTTATTGGTAAAAATAAGTTAATAATTAACTAAATTTACTTAAATAAGGCTATTTCTAAGTAAATTAACCTGTTAAAGTAGGATAGTATGAACATATATTTAAATATAGTGTAAATCCCTCCAACCAAGATGGTAAGAGCACTTATCCCAAAGTTAGTATTCTACTCATCACTACTCATAATATGGTATGCTATATCTCAGAGCAGCATACTACCAGATTACATACTACCCTCTCCATTGCATGTTGCAGGGGAGTATCTTAAGGCATATGATAAGTTATTATCTTCTCTAGCATTAAGCATGCAGAGGCTCTCCATAGGCTACATACTCTCACTCTTACTAGGCTTTGCTCTAGGCTATCTAATGGTTAAGTTCAAGGCAGTACATGATGCCATAGGCTCATTTGTGGCAGCGCTAGCATCTATACCAAGTATAGTATGGGTGCCTATTGGGATGATATGGTTTGGTTACACAGAGGCTATGGTCATATTCGTTATAATTGTAGGCACTCTGTTCGCATTTGCATTATCAACATATACAAGTATAAAGAACATCTCCCCACTTTATATAAAGGCTGCTAGGAATATGGGTGCAGATGACTTTAAGATGCTTGCATATGTTATAATACCTGCAGCAACACCAAACCTTATAATAGGAGTTAGAAATGCATGGTCTCTAGCATGGCGAGGCTTGATGAATGCAGAGGTTGTTAGTGGGTATCTTGGGCTAGGGTTCATGCTTGCGAGTGCAAGGGAGGTATTCAACATGGCACATGTTATTGCTGTAGTGCTTATAGTTATGGTAATAGGGATGGTATTCGATATACTCCTATTCTCACGAGCAGAGAGGTATGTTGAGCATAGATGGGGGTTAAGGTGAATGAGTTAACATTTTCTACCCCCTCTGCGTTATATCATTGATCCCTATGATGTAAGGAAGAGTCATCTGAGCCTATTATTATGATGATACCAGTTCACACTGAGGGATCGCATATATTACAGCAATTTCTACTATATCTGGGATTGATAGAGTATATTTACCCATTGATGTATATAATTGGTATAGTATCATCATTATCGGCAGCACTAGCCCTTAGGCTAAGGAGAAGGAGTAGGCTCAGGGGTGTGACTCTAGCAAGGCTTAAGGGCATGAGCCCGAAGGAGTTTGAGCATGCAATAGCAGAGTTGCTTCTTGGCCTAGATTACAGGGATGTTAAGGTTGTAGGAGGCTCTGGTGATCTTGCAGTTGATATAATAGCAAAGAAGGGTAAGGATAGGGTAGTTGTGCAGTGCAAGAGATACACAAGCAAGAAGGTTGGGAGTCCAGAGCTGCAGATGTTCATAGGCATGATGCTCACAGAGTATAAAGCAGATAAGGGTATATTTGTAACAACCTCATCATTCACTAGGGATGCAGTAAGGTTGGCAGAGAGGCATGGGGTAGAGTTATGGGATGGCGATAGGCTTGCTGATTTACTCATTACCATAGGTAATAATAAATAATAAAAATAGTAGTAATTACTATCATGAGGCTTGCTATACTGTACTCTGGTGGCAAGGATAGCAACATAGCATTATACAAATCCTACAAGGATCATGATATAGCATGCCTTGTAACACTGGTGCCAGAGTATGAGGATAGCATGCTCTTCCATTACCCTAACGCATCATACACAAGAATACAGGCAGATTCCCTAGGCCTACCTATAATACAGAGGGTTATCAAGAAGGGCTATGATGAGCATCTCATGCTAAAGGATCTCCTACTCTATGCAGTAGATAGATACGGCATAGAGGGGTTTGTGAGTGGTGCAATATCTAGCATGTATCAACACTCTAGATTCGATGATATAGCAGAGGTGCTTGGGTTAAGGCATCTAGCACCATGCTGGGGTGAGGATCAGTATGAGCATATGAATGAGTTGATAGAGAACAGGGTTAAAGCAATGATAACCTCTGTATCAGCAGATGGACTGGATGAGCATATGCTAGGCAAGGTTATAGATAGTGCAATGCTTGCAAGGTTACATGAGTTGAGCAAGAGGTATGGGTTCAATATAGCCTTTGAGGGGGGAGAGGCAGAGACCTTTGTAGTAGATATGCCTCTATTCAATTACAGTATAAAGGTAAGGGATTATGTTAAGCACTGGGATGGTGTGAGAGGCTACATAGAGTTCCTATCCTTATACATAGTATAGCAAGAAAACTTCGCCATTTATGGCTTGATGAATTGCTATA
>CAYYYF010000002.1:0-72460 GCA_964475945.1 uncultured Nitrosopumilales archaeon
ATCAAGGATAAGGATGGTACAAAGGAATATAATGCTGTAACTTTTGCAATAGGTATAAAGAAGATATCAATGATATTACCTAATAACATGGTATTGGTAATGAATATCAACGATATTGATGAGGTTACAATAAGGGTAAGTAACAATAGTAGCAATAATAGTAGTAGCAATGATAATGATATTAACTATACCATTAACTGTAATACTAGCATTAATCATAACCATAATTGTAGTAATGTAGATAAGAATGCATACAAGAATAACCATGATAGATACCCTAACTGTAACAACAATAACCTAATAATGTAAGAAGGTTACAAGATATGCTTAAAATGTTCTTATTCTGCATGTAGCAGTGGTTAACTTTATACTACCCGCTATCTGCTACTTACTACCTGCTATCTACGATCCTTATTTCTTTATAATATGATGAAAGGGTACCAGCAATACTAGTATTTACATTATTATATCATATGCATGAATAACCCTTATTTATAAATAACGTGTAGATTATATCTCTATATGCAGTTATTACAAATGCTACAAATATACATTCTACCATTATGAACAAGGCATCAATAAAGCATGGATTCAAACATAATACTCGTCATATCCTTGTCATATACTACCTTAGAAATGCTTCAATATGATCTTGTAGGTTACTATTGTCTCTGGGGAATAGTTGCTGTTAGCATACTCTAACCTTGCGATCATCCTCTTGATATCAGACTTATCTTGGCTTCTCTTGAAGCCTCAATACAAACAATGCTTGTATGCATCTTACTATCCTTAATGTACTTCTTTGTTACTCCTGCATATGCTATATGTACGCAAGGATATCTTATAGATCTGGCCCCTCTAGTTCTTTTACTCTTAATATCCAATACATTAACCTAGTATCTTTATGGTATATCTCTAGGGTATATGTTTCTATGGTATATGTTAGCATCAAAGTTACCATTCAAAGATGAATCCTCGCCACCCATCACATTATATAATGTGTTCTGAACCAAGGTTTTAGCGCCCTGGCCGGGATTTGAACCCGGGCCGCGGGTGTGACAGACCCGCATACTGGACCAGGCTTTACGCTTGCTTTCTATGCAAGCAAGCTCTATACTACCAGGGCACAATATTATCTGTTAAGAAGCCCCTTTTAATATTTTATTCTTTAATGAAGAAATATATCATGGTAGTATTAATCTCTCAAATATGGGCCCGTAGCTCAGCCAGGTAGAGCATCGGTTATATGGTAGATGAGACTTTTAACCTGCTGAAGATATCCGGGGGTCGCGGGATCGAAGCCCGCCGGGCCCGTTAATAATAGTGAAACTATAGCTCATAAGAGGGTTCTTATAATTATTGGTTTACATTGATCTACTGTAAGAGAAAAAGTTTAAATATGCAATACTCAAGAGTTGATGAGGGTTCAAGATTACACTCAAGCGTAAAATGTATGACGGGTATAGGGCAGTACTCATGCTTGAGGATGGCAGCATATTCAAGGGTATTGGCTTTGGATACCCTACCACTGTAGTAGGCGAGGTTGTATTTAATACTGGAATGGTGGGTTATACAGAAGCATTAACAGATCCATCTTACAAGGGACAGATGCTCTGTTTGACATATCCTCTAGTAGGTAACTACGGTGTACCTTCTTATGATATAAAGGATGATTATGGTTTGCCAAGGTTCTTTGAGTCAGATAGTATAAAGGCTAGTGCATTGATAATACATGAACTATCTCCTTACGCGAGTCATTGCCTTGCATATTATACTCTAGATGAATGGTTATACAAAGAGCATATACCTGGTATATATGGTATAGATACTAGGGAAGTTACTAAGAGGCTTAGAGTAAAGGGGGTTATGATGGGCATATTAGCTATAAGCAATAGAAATGATAAAGATGTTGATATCAATGAATTAAAGAGGATATTAAGAGATGCTGAGAGGTATGATAATATAAACTTTGTAGAACAAATCTCAACAAAAGATGTTATAGAATATAAACTTGATAAAAAAGATAGTAAAGGTAATGTAGTACTTATAGATACAGGTACAAAGTATAGTATAATAAGGAATCTCTTAAGGAGCGGTTATAGTGTTGTTAGACTACCATACAATGTAAGCATAAATAAAGTATTGTCTTATAACCCAAGAGGCGTAGTATTAAGCAATGGACCTGGCGATCCTAAACTATGTAAAGATACTATAGTTCTTGCAAGGGAATTACTTGATAGGGATATGCCTGTACTTGGTATATGCTTAGGAAATCAGATACTTGCCTTAGCAGCAGGCGCTGATACCTATAAGCTGCAATATGGGCATAGAGGTCAGAATAAACCTTGCTTAAACCTTATCAATAAGAGATGCTACATAACAAGTCAGAATCATGGTTACTGCGTAAAACCAGACTCTCTAGAAGGTACAGGGTTTAATATATGGTTCAAGAACGCAGATGATAATACTGTTGAAGGTATAATACATAAGGATAAGCCTATAATAGCTGTTCAATTCCATCCAGAAGCTGCGCCTGGACCTTATGACTGCCAATATATATTCGATATGTTTGCAGATTTTATGGAGGGAGGGTAGCGTAAAGGATATGAGAGTATGGTTAGAGTAGCAGTTATAATGGTTATAGAATTTATGGTTTGGGAGGTGTAGTAACAATGCCATTACTTGAGGAGATAAGGAAGGTTCTAGTATTAGGTAGCGGGGGTATAAAGATAGGTGAAGCTGGAGAGTTTGACTACTCTACTAGTCAATGCCTTAAGGCTATAAATGAGGAGGGTTTAGAGAGCATACTTGTAAATCCAAATATTGCTACTATACAGACAGATACAAGGTTAGCAAACAAGGTTTACCTCTTACCCATTACACCAGATATGGTTGCTAGAGTTATAGAGCAAGAGAGGCCTGATGGTATTATGCTTGCATTTGGTGGGCAAACAGCATTGAACTGTGGTGTAGCATTGAAGAAGCAAGGTACTTTAGATAAATATGGTGTTAGAGTTCTAGGTACATCTGTTGAGAGTATAAACACTGCAAGCGATAGAGAGTTGTTCAAGAAGACGATGGTTGAGAATGGGATATCTGTAGTTAAAGGTAGAGCAGCATCAAGCATGCAAGAGGCATTAGATATAGTGAAAGAACTTGGTTACCCTGTTATGATAAGGGTGGCATATACTCTAGGAGGCAAAGGTAGTGGCATTGCACATAACGAATACGAGTTGTATGAGATAGTGCAAAGGGGATTAGCAGCAAGCATGATACACCAGGTAATGCTTGAGGAGTATATAGGGCATTGGAAGCAAATAGAGTATGAGATAATGCGTGATTACAAAGGTAATGCTATAACAGTATGCAATATGGAGAATATCCTTGCCATGAGGGTGCATACTGGTGATAACATGGTTATTGCACCTTCTCAAACTATAAACAATAGGGAATATCATATGCTTAGGAGTGTAGGTATAAAGGCTGTAGAGGCATGCAAGGTTGTTGGTGAATGTAACATACAGTTTGCCCTAGAGCCTACATCTGAGCGTTACGCAGTTATAGAGATAAACCCTAGACTATCAAGGTCATCAGCACTAGCAAGCAAGGCTACAGGTTATCCTATAGCATACATGGCAGCAAAGCTTGCCTTAGGTTACTCACTGGATGAGTTATTAAATAAGGTTACAAAGGTTACAACTGCATGCTTTGAACCTTCATTGGATTACGTTGTTGTTAAGATACCTAGATGGGACTTTAAAAAATTTGATAAGGTTAACAGGAAGTTAGGCACACAGATGAAGTCTGTAGGTGAGGTTATGGCTATTGGCAGATGTTTTGAGGAGGCTATACAGAAAGCGTTTAGAATGTTGGATATTGGTTTAGATGGGGTAGCAAGGAGAGAGGTTAAGAGGTTCAGTAATGATGAAGAATTAGAGGAGTTGATACTTAACCCAGATGATGAGATAATGCAGAATATAATAGATGCATTAAGGTTAGGATGGAGTATTGAGAAGATATGTAGACTAACTCCTATAGATCCTTGGTTCATCTATAGACTTAAGAATATAGTTGATATGGAGAGTACTCTATCTACGGCTAAAGAACTAGATGAAGAGTTAATAAAAGAAGCTAAGAGACTAGGATTCTCAGATACACAGATAGCAAGGTGCCTTGGTATAACTGAGAATGAGGTTAGAGAGTTTAGAAAGAGGCATGGTATAGTGCCAGTGGTTAAGCAGATAGATACACTTGCCGCTGAGTGGCCCGCAAAGACCAATTACTTGTATCTTACATATGGAGGTTCGAGTGATGATATAATAAATAATGATGAAGGTAGAGAAAAGAAGAGGAAGGCTATAGTACTTGGAGCAGGTACGTATAGAATAGGCTCAAGCGTAGAGTTTGACTGGGCTACAGTTAACATGGTCTGGGGTCTTAAGAGTAATGGGTTCTATGAGGTAGTGATGATAAACTGTAACCCAGAGACAGTATCCACTGATTATGATGTATCTGATAGATTATACTTTGAAGAGTTAACACTAGAGCGAGTTTTAGATATATATGAGAAAGAGAATGCAGAAGGTATAGTTACATGTGTAGGAGGGCAGATAGCAAATAACCTAACACCAAAGCTTGCAAGGTATAATGTAAAGATACTAGGAACAGATCCAGAGGATCTTGATAGGGCAGAGGATAGGGCAAAGTTTAGTGCATTATTAGACAAGCTTAATATAAAACAACCTACATGGCAGGTATTTGAGAGTATAGAGCAGGCAAAGGAGTTCTGTAGGATTATAGGTTACCCAGTCCTAGTTAGACCATCTTATGTGCTAAGTGGATCTGCAATGAAGGTTGTATGGGATGAGAATAATCTTGATAAGTATCTAACACTAGCAGCAGAGGTTAGTAGGGAGTATCCAGTAGTTATAAGCAAGTTCATAACCGATGCATTAGAGGTTGAGGTTGATGGCGTTGCAGATGGATCCAATGCAATAATATGCTCCATTATTGAACATATCGAGAGTGCTGGAATACACTCAGGAGATGCGATGATGGTTATACCTCCATTACGACTAAGTATGAAGCATATTGAGAAGATAAGGGAGTATACATTAAGTATAGCAAGGGCATTAAGGATAAGGGGTCCTTTCAATATACAGTATATTGTAAAAGATGATAACATATATGTTATAGAATGTAATCTAAGGGCAAGTAGATCTATGCCATATGTATCAAAGTTTACTAGAGTTAATGTTATAGCACTTGCAGCAAGAGTTATAGCGGGTAAAGCATTACCAGAGATTGAAGAGCCATGGATTAATACTAAAGGTTATGCTGTTAAAGTACCCCAGTTCTCATTTATGCAATTAGAGGGAGCAGATATAGTGCTAGGCGTAGAGATGAGATCCACTGGAGAGGTTGCATGCTTTGGCGATACATTCTATGATGCAATGGTTAAAGCATTATTAGCGGCAAACTATAATCTAAACATTAACGGTAGGAGAAACGCATTACTAACAGTAGGAGGTTATATGAAGAAAAGGATGTTACCACTAATCTCATTGCTTAAAGCATTGAACTTTAATATATATGCTACTGAACATACTGCAGAGTTTCTTATTACAAACGGTTTTAAGGACGTTACTATAGTATATAAGATAAGTGAACCTGATAGAAAACCAAACATAATTGACCTTCTTTACAACAAAGATGTTGATATAATAATAAATATACCAAGCACATTAACTATTGAGAAGTTTGTTGGAATGCTAGATGATGAGTATATAATAAGGAGAAAAGCTGTAGAGATGGGCATACCCGTATTCACCACTCTTGAAAGTGCAAATATGTTCCTTAGAGCATTAGAATGGCTTGCTAATAATAAACCTAGTATAAAACCTCTAGAACATTATATTATCATCTAGACTTTATATTGTTTAGGTTTATGATCTCGTACTGCTAAAAATATCATTATTTGTAATTTAATATATCTAATATATGATAGATGAAATGGTAACAAGATATTCAATATGAATAAGGACCATAGTAAAAGGTTACTGCATTGATATAAAGTTGATAGTTGAAGAGATAAATATGATTATAATACCTTAAGTAATAATAAATGAATAGATGGTATGTTATATTTGCCTTAGAGCAAGTATATCGAATATTTCAATTAACTCCTACTACCTTGAATAAGGTTGTTGCATTAGATTTGAATTCTATTAATAATAAATTCATAACAGCAAGTAATAATGATGATAAGAGATTCAATATTGATAATAAAAAATTAATAAAAAGATGAAGATTAATGCAAGAAAATTATCAAAAAAGACTAAAATTCAAGTAATTTTAATAAAGCAAAGAATAGGTTACAGATAATACATGAAAGGGTAAAGAGGAAGAGAGATGATATACTACATAAATTATCTATGTATTATAGTATTTGTTGAAGATCTGAATATTAAAATAATGTTAGAGCATAAACCATTATTAACAGTAATAATACGTCACATAAGAATATTGCTGATAAGGCATTTAGTAGATTCGTCATTTATTATCTTATAAGACCAGAGTAATTAAAGTAGATGCTAGAAATACTACTAAATAATGCTATAGACATAATCCAATTAAGAATATGAAGTTAAATGTATTGAATAAAAATTAATAGAATTAAAATTAGGATGGTTATAGTATGAAATTATAGTTATCCTAAGAACTAGGAGAATGTTACACTTGGGAAGATCTATTGCAAGGATCTAAACAAGAAACCCTATCTTTTAAGGCAGACTAATAATAAAGTTATATTATAAAGATAATTCATTTCAAAGTAATACTAGATTCCATAATATTATGATAATGTATATTTGCACTAATCATAACAAGATAGATCGTATAGTATATAAAAACATCTGGAAACAGTATCTCAAATTATATCTAACGGATGAAGAATTTAAAGATTTTTGTAGTATATTTGATATATACATTCTTCCTTCTCAAGAAGGATTGCCGCATGGTGATAGTGGTACGAAAAGTATAAGAATATACATGATAGACTCAAAGGGTTATTTCATAAGAGTAATTAATTGTATGGTCATTAGTCATGAATTAGTACATGCCATTGCCATATACAAATATAATATAAAAGAGAATAAAGATGAAGTGGCTAGAGCAATTCATCAGACTCTGCATTATTACCATGGATATGTAAGAGAAGGAGAGATCAAACATGGACTAGCAGGGTTAACGATAAAGGTAAATCCATTATCAATACCTTTAAAGATTTTAGGTACTTACGAGATGATAGATTATAAAAAAATTGAAACAATAGCATTAACTAATACCATATCAACAGATTCATAAGATATTGATATACTTAAGAAATTAATTTATATAATATTCAGATTGACCTTTATAATATATAGTAGATCTCATATTTCTCATATTAGTGAAATATAATTGCTATATGTAATAGAGAATTCTACTCTTATTATGTACGATATTGAATTAATAATTAATGAACAAGAATCTTAAATTCAGTAGCATAGAAGGTAATCCTTTCATCAAAGCGTACCTATATATACAATCTACTAGAAGTGAATGGGATGAGAAGATATCTGCAATAGAATATAATACTACGAGGGCAAAACATTTTAAAGAAAAGAAGAAAGCATTAACATGGATTATAAAGCATATCAACTACAAAAACCATATATAGTAATAAATATATTGTTAATTTAAAATAAGTATTTATCTTATTTTCATTTATCAGATATCATGGATAAGAGTTCAGATATCTTAAGATATAAATATTCAGAATTAGATATTAGAGTTGCAATAATAAAACATGAACTAAGAAGATTATATAAGCATACATCGACATACTATTTGCTTCATAGTAATGATATGTTTGAAAATTTAGAGTATTTAGTTAATGATATTAACGTTACTAGTAAGAGGTGAATTATATGGGTAATTACTCTATACTAAGGTTTGCTGGCTTGGACCTAGCAAGGATAAGGGATCATTCAGCATTAGTTATAGTTGAGGTAACTAAAGAGGAAGATAATGATGATTATACCAATAAGATATTAACTGTAATAGATGCTATAGAGTATCCACATATAACATTAGATAAGTTAGCAGAATTAGTTAAGAGTAAATATGAAGAGCATAAATGGATTACTCTTCTTATAGACGCAACAGGCTTTGGTGGTCTTGTTGCATATGATATATTAAGGAAGCATATGAATTGTATACCAATCATTTTTACAAATAATATAAAAAATCAGATGATATCTAACCTTATAACTTTAGTATCTAATAAGAAGATTAGAATACCAAAAAAGTACAAGAAACTTATAGAGCAGATACTTGAACAAAGAATAATTACGGATAGCTCAAGTATAAAATATAAACATCCAAGTAATAAGAATGATGATCTCTTTTGGGCTTTATGCTTAGCATGTTTTGGATGTAAAGATATGTTAGATCAGTCATACATGAAGATAATGCATAAAAAGTTCTATCACCAAGAGAATCTTTATGGTAAATACGATGCCATATACTTCAGATGGTGAGTAACATGAGTAAACACATGAGTCTAAATAGAATAGGAAGTATAGTTAGATCAGCATTAAATAAATATATAAAATATCCTAGAGATTACAATAATTACGTTGCTAGTAGTGATAAACATGATAAGAATACCAGCCCATTTAAAGTTGGGCATATTAAGAGATTTAACCATTACTCAATAATGCCTCCATATACTCAAGAAGATTATAGGGATTTTGAGAAAGTATGGGCTACTACTCTAGCAGGTGCTGTTCTGGACAAAAAGGTTGAATTCATAGCTGGTGGAGGAATAAGACCAGTATTTGATCTAAAGAGAAACATAAAGAGAGGTTTAAATGAACAAGAGGTTAGATCAAAACTAGCAAGTTATGATGATCTTATGCAAAGACTTATTGATATAGATGAACAAGTAGAGTTTAATCAAAAGTTAAAAATATCTATATTGCTCAGTAAAGTCTTTGGCAGAGCGTGTATGCTGTTTGACTATGATGATATTAATAGCAAGATACCAAGTACTCTGAAGATAATACATCCTAGATATTTAGGGATGGTAAAGATTGATGAGACTACATGGAAACCCGCATATGTTCAAGTCACGCTAATAGATAACGAGTATTTGCCTATAGATGAAATGATATACTTGGTTAATCTGCCATATACGCCTGTATTAAATAGTGATTGGTATGGATTCTCAGAACTTCAAAGGGTTATCGGTGCAGCAAAGGCACTCCAAAGATTTATAGAGTATGACGCGCCAGAGATTGCAGAGAGCATGTGGGCTGGTTATGGATTATTCATAATAAATACAGCAAATAAGAGTAAGGAAGAGGCAGATGCTATGCTTAATGCTCTAGTAAA
Organism: uncultured Nitrosopumilales archaeon; assembly: GCA_964475945.1. GTDB lineage: Archaea > Thermoproteota > Nitrososphaeria > Nitrososphaerales > Nitrosocaldaceae > JBBIQH01. The sequence continues at coordinate 9,439 of CAYYYF010000002.1, forward strand.
CAACCTTAAACCTGGAGCATTTAATGCTATAGCAGCAAAGAAAGAAGACGTTGATTTTAAGACTCTAGATCTAGATCCCAAGGTACAAGAATTAGTGCAGTTAATAGATGCTTATGAAAGGCTCATAATAGGTAATTCAACAGTACCGTCAGCATTACTTGGGAGAGAAGAAGATCAGAACATGGCTACTCTAAAAGGTAAGATAGAGTTCTTCATGAACGGGGTTATAAGGGCTGAGAGAGAAGCTATAGTTAGAGAGGTTAGCAGACAATGGTACCAGAGGCTAGTTGAAAGGATAGAACCTAGTGCGCTAAATGAGTTAAATATAAGTGCAGAGTTCGAGCCATTTATAGTAAGCAATTGGATCGATATGGTAGATGCTGTTACAAAGTTAAAAGAACTATTACCAAATCTGAGCGAAAATGCAATCCTTACTATACTTGGCTTAGAATACTTAAAGAATGATACGTCAATTAATAGTAAATAACAACATATTAATAGACAAACATCATATTATTTGTTAATGTGTCTAATTATATTATTACTTATTCTTGATAGACATATAAGATCTTTTTATTATTATTATGTTAATTTAGTCAATGATTAAATGTTGTAACAAGTGTAATGGTAAAGACAATAACACTCACATAGAAGAAAGAGATTGTGAATTAAATGTTAATATAATTAATGTTCTCTCTCCAGAGAATAGTTCAGAGAATAATTACCCACGAACTAGTGATGATAAACTTCCTAGTCATATTAAAGTTAAAGAGTTATTTGATATATTTGATGAAACACTTTACAAGGCATTCTGTAAATATAAACCCTCATATGGTGAGATGTTTATTGCCATATTCCAATTACAACAGAAGCTTCATACACTTTATATGCACGACATTGTGAAAAGCTACGTAGAGTTAGCAAAGATTGATATTGCAAAGATGTTAACGGCCCTAGATGATGATAGCTATAAGAGACAAAATATGTATGGATAATTTCATAATAGATTAATCATTAAGAAATAGTAATGGTCTATATGTTTGCCGAGAATAGAATAAAGTACTTTACAGCAGGTTCAAGATTCTTCATAAAAGCATTTCTTATAGATGATAGTATAAATGCAAATCATTGGGGAGTTAGTAGGGATGCTATAATAAAAAATATACAAAGTGCCATAGGCAAACCATTTATAATAGACTTCAATACATTCTCTCATCCTAATGCAGAAAGTATAGAGCAATTACTTAAGGAACAAGAGAAGTATAGAGTAGGAACCATAATAGACGTTAATTATAATAATGGGTACGCATGGTTTATAGCAGAAATATTTGATACCAGAGCAATAAAGGCAATAAGAGATGGAATAGTAAGGTTTGTTTCTCCTTCAATAATAGTAAATGAGAAGGATATAGTTATAGATCAAAACGGTAATGAGATAGTAAAGAGCTTTATAGTTGCACACGTCGCAGGTGTAAAGGATCCAGCATTTGGTATACTTAAAGCTAAGATAAATGCACAGTGTCATGGACAAAAGTATACATGTTTAAGTATGCTAATGAGAGCAAGTAAAGAAGATAGCAATAGCTATAAGAGCATTAATAATTACAATAATGAGGAGAATATCAACAAATGCATAAGTAGGTGCCTGCATAAGAAGAAACAAATGGATGTAGCCATAGATAAACAATCTATAGCAATATGTTTGAATGAATGTGCTAAAAATGATAAAATGGAAAGTAGTTCTTTATGTTCAAGTCATACAAATGTCAAACTGATGTCTATGCAAGATGTTAATTCAAATTTAAGTGAAACTAACAAGATAATAGAATATGAAAATATAATAGCAGAGTTAAAGAACAAACTAAGATTAGCAGAGTTAAAGCAAGTTATTGATAGGATAGTGGCAGCAAAGCTAGCGCTAGGTAAGATAAATGAGCAAGATACTGAAAATGAAAGAGCAAAGTATGCAGAAATGGATAGTACGATGTTGTTAAATGAGATTGCTGCTATTTATGAAGAGATGTTATCCAATAAGAATGCCAGTATATATATACATAAATCGTTGCATAATGCTGGTTATATGCTTAATGCTAAGAGAATAATAGATATTAAAGATACTACTCTTTATGCTGATAAACTATTCTTGAGATGATATGGTATGGCTCAACCAGGAGATATAGCAAATACTAACTTCATAGTAAGATCATTTCAAGTTGACTATAATCAGAGCATAGATAAAGGTGATGTTATAACTGTAATAGAAGGTAAGGCTAGAAAGGCTGGTAGCAATGATGATGGTCCATTTGCTGTGGCAGTTGAGAGTGTTACAACTGGCAGCAATGATGTTAAATACGTTAGGGCGTGTATATCAGGATTGGTTTATGTAATAGCAGATGGAACTATAAGACCTTTCAGACCAGTTAGAGTAGGCTCGCCAGGTAAAGTTATTGAAGATTCCAAGATAAGTATAAGTGATACATACTCACAGCAAGAAATTCAACAGTTACAGAATGCATACTGGAAGAGAGTTGGTATATACGTAGGCAAAGAAAATGAACATCTAACAGTAAGCAATGCTCAGCAAGGGGAGGTTATTCTAATCAAGTTATAATGAATAATGATAGGTGATATATATGGTAGTAATAGATAACTCGACAAGTGATATAAGTATGGGGTTGGGTAATACTCGAGTAGCATTAACTTACTCGCCATATACAAACAAGATATATCTAGGTTCTTTAGCAAGTGAGGACTTTAGAAGGGATAGCAATCTTATACCATTGATAAAGATAAACAAGGACAAAAGGCTTGGTGAGGGTAGACATGAGATACTATATGCCGAGTATATAAGACAGGCTGAGAGGCACCTACAAGCAGGAGTATTAGATACCCCTCATATTCAAACATTAACAGCTGTACAGATACTTGATATGATAATTGGTGAAGAATATAGACATTACTATCTACAAGAGGGTTGCACTAGAGTGCCAGTACCAAAGTTAGAATTAAGGGTGCCTATAGCAAGCAAGTATGAAGCTAGCGAGAGAGTACCGCCAATGGTAGAACCTAATGTACTTAACACAAGGTTCACAATGGTTGAGTTCAATCTATGGAAGAATGTGGTTGCCTTGGCGGTAGAGGATGAAGCGAGGTTAAGACCATCGGTTGATCCATTTGCAAGTCAGATAAAGACTGCAGCTACTGCACTAGGTAAAGCAGTAGCAAAACAAATAGCAGAAGAATTAAGCAAGTTTAATGGTATAGCAAAAGACTCATGGAGTGCATTAGGCGCAAGTGATAACTTCTCAGCATATAATCCATTGGATCATATAGCAACAGAGTATTCTAATATCGCAGACAATGGATTTGATGTTGATACCATAGTAATGCATCCTAGAACATGGGCTACATATCAAAGTAATACATTCATTAAAGGTTACACTATACTAACGCCTGAGCGGCTAGGAATGGGAATATTCCCACTACCAGGTTGGCCAGGGATAACTACTATTGTTGATAGTATATTTGCTCAAGGTGAAGCAGTATTGTATGATAAGAAGACCTTCCTTCTAGGGGAAGGACCTACAGTAATAGAGCAAGGCAGAGATATAGATAAAGGTTTAGATAAATATGTTATAAGACAGTGGGTACAACCATTACTTACTAGTAAGGATGCTGGAGTAAGATTGACGAATATATTATAATCTTATTATTTTTTTATATTAAATTAAGTACAATATAGTACGTTCTTTAATTTTTTGTTATCTAATAATGTATAATGAACGATGATATATTAAATGTAATCTTACCTCAGGTAACGCAAATCAGTTTTGGCACAATAATGTTGTTAACTGTTATAAGATGGTTACTTAGCATAGAAAGAGAGTTAAATGAAACGATCAGAATACTAAAAGAAATAAATAATAATGTAGTAGAACTGAATAAAGATATTAATGACTTAACAAATTCAATAAATACATTAACCAAACGATTTAAATACTCATAATTAATTTCCTACTACTTTCTAATATAATTAGTTATGATAAAGTAGATGTTGCCATAATTACTTATGTCAGATATATTTGGTGACTTAACTATAAACAGACAAGAAGTTAGAAGATTGATAGGTAATCCACCTACTAGTGAGGTTAGTGATGAATTAATAGACTCTGCACTAATAAAAGCTTGTGCAAGTATAAAGACAGATACTGGCAAAAGTTGGAATAATAATGATAGACAATGGAATGATATTATATATGCGCAAAATATTAGAGCAGCTTACTATCTGATGCAATTCTTTCCTTCCTCAATTATGGAAAGTAAGGCAAAGCTATTGCTTGAAGAATATTATAATAGAATACGATCTATAAATAAAGGACAAAATGATTCTATACCAATTACATTCACGATAGCAAATAGTAAGTATAGAACAAGATTATTAAGAGAAGAGCAAGAGGGATTATATTAAGTTATCTGGCATTTATGGTGATGTATTATGACTTTACATATAGCAGGAAGGAATAAGGATTTTAGTATTGATCCAAATGTACATTTGCTTAATATACTTAAGAATAATTGGAATATTAATGGAGCTGATAATGATCCAGATCTAAAAGTAAGTGATGAAACAAGCAATACAACCAATGGAGTAAGGTTCTCTATGGACTGGTTTAATGGTTCTTCATGGTATCAGATAGTAGTCAAACACTTGAATACTATAATAAATAAGATAACTCTAGGTTCTAAAGGATATTTTGAGTACAATTCCTATCATGCAATACACATATTTGCTAAAGGCAAGAACGCCCTTGATAAAATATGGAAGTTAGAAAAAGAGATTGAGAGGATATTAGCATTAAATATGATTAACATGCCAGAAGGTATACAATTAGTATTATTACAAGATTTTAAACGCTTACCTAACGAAGATGCTTATGAAAGTATAGAGCATAGCATAGCTACTGTTATTCTACGATATTATAAAGCTGTATCATAAATAGATTAACATATTAATTGACGAAAAGTTTAGTTCTTATTGATATAATCAAATTATGATAACTAGAGGGGATTAATATGTCAACAAGAATACCAACATTTGCAGGTTTAATTAAGAAACAATTAGAGTATAGAGAGGAAGATGTGTTTGGTGAAGGTATAGATATCTCAAGTGGTACACTAAGACCTGTTGGTCATATAAAGAGTATTGATCCAAAGATCGAGATAGTACTTGACGAGTTTAGGAGGTTAGGCTCCGAAGATATATACAAAAGTGTGAAACTAGCAGAGAACTATAGATTCATAGTAACTTATGCTATTGAGAACATAGAATTTATAAGATATGGTATAAATTCGCAAGGTTCAAGTAATAGTATAGATAAATCTCTAGCATTAGGTTTCTCATATATGCTTAATGGCATAGAACATTTTGTAAGAATTAAAGGTGTCAGGATGAATAGCATAGAATTAAAAGCAAATCCTGACTCTCTTATAGAGGTCACAAGCGAGTTCATATGTAAAGAGATATCTACGCCTAATACAACAGATTATGTAACTGGTACTGCCACACATGCAGCTGATCTTAGCAACAATCCATGGCATTTCGCAGATGCAACTGACCCTGTAAGACTTATCATGGGAACATCTACAACAATACTACCATGTACCTCAATAACAGTAAAGATAAATAGAAATCTAGATCCTATAAGAACGCTAGGAAGTCAACAGATAACATTCTTGCCTGCAACAAATAGAGATATAACTGGAAGCATAACATTGCTTTATCTAACTACTAGTAGAGAGATAGATCTGAAATCCAGTAATGCATATACATTAAGATGGATATTGAAAGAAGGTTCAGGAGGAGCTATACTTGATCTCACTAATGTAGTATTTACATCATTAGATAAAAGAGAGTTTAATGCTACTGATAATAAAGCTATACTTGAGACGCTAGGATTCAGAGCTAAAGGTGCTACTGTATACGTTATCTAATTTAACGATATAATTACTTTATGTTATATATAATCAGGTGATAGTCATTATGAGTAATGACATTATAGAGTTGAATGGCAAAGAGTATAAAATAAAACACTATCTTACGGTTAGAGAGGTTAAAGAACTTATAAAAAAAGAACAACATGCTAGAACTGAGGCTACTAAAGGTAATTTTGATCCAACATTTGAGTTGTGGTGTGAGGTACTAAATAAATGTATAGGATTAACCTTAGAGGAGTTAGAGAACATGCATTATAAAGATGCTGAAAGATTATACATTAAAGTGCTAGAAATTAATAGAAGTATCCCTTTACAGTAAAAATGAGTATAATTAATATGTTTATGTCAGATAACTTTGATGTAACTGATCCTTATCTAGCAGAGATGCTTAGACTGTACTCTTTAATAAAAGCAGGTATAATAAATATAACTTATAATGATTATGAGATGATGAATGAGCGAGATATTATATACTTGCTTGCTATAGCAGATGCTGATATAACGGCACAAGAAATTAAGAATAAGAGTAAGATATTTATCCAAGGTGCATTCAACAAATGATATTATTAAGAGAAACAGGTATAAGAAGTGCAGTTATTAGGAATAATTATATCAAGTTACATGTAGATAATATTATCCAAGATATGCTTAATAGAGTAGTAGAAGAAATAATATCTGAGATTAAAGAACATATAATAAATGATTCATGGACAGATGCTAAGGGTTACACAAGACATGGACATATAGTAAGTGGTGAATTACTTACAAGTATATTGAAAGAAGAAGGGAAGAACTACATTATCTTAGGTTCTAAAGCAGAACATTCAATATTCCATGAGTTTGGTACAAGTAAGCAACAAGCACATCCTATATTCACTACCATAATAAATAATAAGGTAAGTAAGTTTAATGATATAATTATGAAGAGATATGAAGAATCGTTATAAACTACCATTAATCGTTATAAACTACCATTTGTAGCCTAAGATTATTTATTCTATATCACATTTTGATTCTTCTATTTAACAATAAAGGGTGAATTGATTGTTATGGAATTCCCTTTAGTATGGAGATTTCAAGTTCAAGGAGCAGAAGATGTAAAGGCAAGATTAAAAGAGGTTAACGAACAGTTCTCAAGAGGAGAGCTTACAACTCATCAATATGCACAAAAACTAAGGGAGCTTAATAGAGATGCTAATACACTCAGTGGAGCTATGAGATTACAAGGTAATATAATGAGAGCAATGCATCCAAACTTAGCAATGCTTGAGAGATCATTATCTAGACTTGGTAGTGTAGCTAGGAGTGTATTAAGTACACTAGATACAGTTAACATAATACAGCTTGTTATGATAGGGAGAACAAACGCATTAACGGAGGCGCAAGATGAGTTGGAGAAAGCACAAAGGAACTATAACCTAGCAGTGGAACAATTTGGTTCAAATAGTCCGCAAGCACTTCAAGCATTAGAAGCTTTAAGTGAAGCACAGAATAAACTTAACAAAGCTATGAAAGATACAGAGAGTGATAAGATTAACGCCATAGTAGGCTCGTTATCAGGTATAGCAAACATAGCAGGCTCTTTAGGATTTGCCGTTATGGGGGTAGGAAGATTCTCTGGGGCATTAATTGGGTTAAGAGGGGTGCTAACCGCACTCATACCATCATTTAGTTCTATACTTGCAATGTTTGGATCATTAGGACCCACTGGGCTAGCTATAGCAGGTGCTATAGCAGCTATAGGCTTGCTTGCATATGCATATCAATCAAATATGTTTAATATAAATAATGTATTAAATAACGTGGGTTCCAATATTATAACATTCTTTACGCATATTATGCCTAGTGTATTACAAATTGTTGTAAATAAAATGACTGAGATATTTACAATAACTATACCTGATATACTATCAAATTTTGTAAAGTTTTTAACTACTATATTTACAGATGCATTGCCCAGAGTAGTATCATTGTTCGTATCATTTTTAGCAAATACAGTTAATAGCATATTAGGATATGTTACAACTATAATTAACGCAATTAATAATGCAATAAATGCGTTATTCGGACTAGTGGTAAAAGCACCTTCTGTATCTACAGGTTATTCTTACTCATCACCTACATCATCAGCAACCATAAGTAAATCCTCAACAAATAAGATATCATCTAACACCTCTAACAAAGGCAGTGGTCCAGCTAAAGGTCCTGCTATACCATTACAACATGGATTTGAGGGTATAATAAATAGACCTACGCTATTTCTTGCTGGAGAAGCTGGTGCAGAATATGTTTATGTACAACCATTACATAAATCATTATTGTCATCTACGTCATCAACTTCTATTTCTACTAACATGGATAATACAAATCTAACAGTTAATATTAATATAGGTTCATTCATAGGTAATGATAGACAGGCTATAAAGCAACTAACAGATCTTATAAGTAAAGAGATAGCAAATAAAATAGGTATATTTCATTTTTAATTTTCCTTATTATATTAATTATTATTTTCGTATTTAATTTGTTCTATTATTTTGTATTAATATGTATCAACTTATGAGTAACATAAAACCAGTTTTGCCTAAAGTTATTATATATAAAGATAATACGATATTTACTTTTGATCCAGTAAACAGAATATACGATTTTAACCTTATATCACTTGATGTTGAGCTTAATATCGATTCTAGTCCAAGCATAGCCAAGTTTGCTGTTGAAGGATTTCATAATATTGATCTAGGATATAGAATAGATATATGGCTAGGTAAGATTCCAAACATAGATAATAAAATATTCTCAGGAGTAATAGAGGTTAAGAAACGAAGTTATAATCGAACGGATAGTATTATTACAGAATACAAAGCAAAGAGTTTAGGATATAAATTAACTGAGAGAATAATAGATATAGTTGCTAGACAGAAAATAAGGGAAGATGGATTAACGGATAATAATGATCAGAGTGCAGAGATAAGCAATTTAGTTAAAAAGATTATAGCAGATCTAACTGCGTATCCAAAGGTAAATGATGCTATGCAAGTAAGTACATTATATGACGAAGGAATAGATCCATATATATATGTTAAGAGATCCGGCATAACATTACCAATATATATTCTACAATACAGACCTGCAATAGATGCTTTACAAGAGTTAGCAGAGATATCTGGTTATATATTCTTTGTTGACGCTGATGGTAAGTTGCATTTTCATCCTGCTGGTATGAACTCAAATATAATAATATTTAAAGATAGTATAGACAAGAATGATAATCCCAGTATGACTGGGCTTATAATAGAATATGAGTTAGAAGATAGCATTGAAAATGTTAAGAATGTGATATATGGATTAGGAGGGAATAGACCAAAGATAAGCAAAGAAGTTACTGCTAGCAATGGTTATCAACTATTAACGGAATATAAAGCAGTTAAGATAGATCTAGTAGGTATAGAAAGAGAATTACAATATATAGCAGTAAGAGTTGCAAAGGTAGGAGACAATATAACATTACCATTAGAGGGTGAGCTAAGGTTAGATGATGGTAATAATAGACCAAAAGGTGCGTTAATAAAAGCATTTAGAAAGGATCATCAAGCTATAAACGCTAACCTAGGTTTAGGTAATGGACAATGGGTACTATTTGATGTCGGAGAAGAGAACTTAGACGTTAGTACACCACATTGGTTAATTCTATATAAAAAAGGTGAACCTAATAATACTTATGCATGGTATCATGATAATTCTACAAATGGTGTTAATGCTAGATCGAATGATGGTGTATCATGGGTTGTAAATAGTAATAGTTATCAGTTCAACTATAGATTATACTATTCCCAAAGATTATTAACACCTATAGCAGATAATGAAAGCATTAATAAATATGGTAGAAGAGAAACTGTTGTATCGTGGCCTACTGTTATAGAAGACGTTGAGCTTATAGCATTAACAAAAAGTCAATTAGATATAGTGAAGAAAAGGAAACAGTTCGTAACATTAACATGTATACCAGCAGATACAATGTTAAGGTTAGGAGATGCTATTAGAGTAGTTGATAATATAAATGGATTAGATGCTATATTTGAAGTAACTAATATAAGTTATTTATTTGATCAAGGTCTTAGTAGTCATAATTACAGGTTCACTGTAAAGGGAGTAAGGTTCATTTAATATCTTGATGCAGTATTTTAAAGTATGAGCTTTAGGGATATAAGGAATATACCAGGGATAAGCGAAATAGTAAAAAGATTAAGCGAAGAAATCGCAAGAGAACGTTATGGTAGAAGAGGAGAGGTACTTTACATACTAAATATCTATATATCTAATGGAGAAGATTTTGTCAGTATAGTTGATAATACTTTAACTAACATCTTAACAAGTGAATACAAATATGACTCAACATCACATGACTTTGGATCGTACTCATAGTATAACTATTATGGGAAGAGTTGAGATAATATTGTATGAAGACAATAATATAGTAAATAGAATTAGTGTTAATAACCTTGTAGTTAATATAGGGAAACAAGTACTTGCTGATATAATAACAGAAAAAGGTGCGAGTATTGCTTATGTAGCTGTTGGCTCTGGAACTAGCCAAGTTACTCCTAATGATATTACATTACAACAAGAGATAGGTAGAAAAAGTATAACTATTAAGAGCACAAATGGTAATCAGGCAAAGTTTGATACATTCTTTGATACGTATGAGATGAATGGTGTATGGAGAGAGATAGGTTTGCTAAGCAATGATAATAGATTAGTTGCAAGAGTATTACTTAGTAATGAAATAAACAAGACAAATAGCAATACTTCTACTATTTCATGGAATATAATATTTCAGTAAACATATTATAGGGGGTGAGTAGATGGCTAGATACACTATACCAAAGGTAGGAAGGGCCATATCTAGTAGTGATTGGTATAGATACATAGGTGCATTTGCAGTTGACTATATCGATTATGGTTTCTCAGTAACTAGTGTGGGTAATCTGCAAGTTAATGTAAGTAGTGGAAGAGCATATATACAAGGTATTGCGTTAGAGAGTGATGCCAATGAACAGTTAACTATGCAAGCAAATGCTGTAAATCATATATTTATCAGATTAATCAAGGACTCACAAGGAAGGCCATTAGACTGGGAGTTCGCTGTAAATACTATTGGAGTAAAACCACAAGACTCTATAAAGATCGCAGAGGTTACAACAAATGCTAATAATGTAATATCTATAACAGATAGAAGAGCATTAGGAGATCTAACATATATGTTCATAGGTTCATATGATAAGTTGGAGCCCAGAGCAGGATTACTAGTTAGTGACCCAACTCTAAGATACCTACTCGTTAGAGATAATAATAATACAAAATGGATACCATTGCTAGGTTCTAAAGGAAATGATTATCCATTCTTCTCACTCTACGAGGCAAGGGATCACTTTAACAGGGAACAAGTTAATGTTACAAATGCACCGCAGCTATACATTACATCATTAGCCACAATAGAGAATGGTAATAATGACAGTAATGTTAGAATGCATGCAGTAACTATTGGGGGTAATTTAACAAATGGTGCACTTGCATTCTTTAGAACTAATTATACTTTAAAATCTTTTATACAAGATGCATATAGGAGTTTAGATAACATAACAATTGAATTAAGATTTAGACTTGTTACTAGAATAAGTAATGTTAAACATGCGTTTGGATTAATAGATGGTTTAACAAGCATGGACGCATTTATATCAAGTGTAAGGAAGATATGCTTAACGGTAGATGGTATAGACAACTTTACTGCTATGGTAAGTAACGGAAGTAATGAAAGCATAGTTAATACTGGCGTTGCAAGTGATGTATCATGGCATATACTAAGGATTGAATGGTGTAGTAACAAGGTAATATTCTATATTGATAATTCTCAGACAGCGATTATAACATCAAATATACCTACATCTGCACTTAATATATTTGCAGCAATATATAATCTTACAGGAGTAAATACTAACGCATTTAATATGGTAGATTATTGGCATTATAAAGTTATTTAAGTAGGCATTGGTGATATTAGTATGAACAGATTTAAGATAAGGGTTTATAGATCCGATGGGGATGTCAAGCTAGCATTACTAACAGAATATGATATAAAAAGTAATGAAGAATTACTTGTGTTCCTTATTAATCTACTACTAAAGAATTTTAATATGTTGGTTGAGATAGTTCAAGATAATAATAACTATACCAGTAATAATGGAGATCTTATATTATCTAGCAATGATAACAGTGAACATAATGAGTATTGGTTTGGTAACATCTAAGATAGAAAGTCCTTTTAATGATCTATAATGAACAACATCTTTGATGTTGAAAGTAATTATCCATATTTTGATAACTATTATGGTGCAATAGATCACTTTAATAGAGAAAATATAAATTTAGTTGATATATATCAGGTTTATACTACAGATTCGTATGCTGAAGCAAAGATACATAACAATATAGACGATTACAGATATCATGCATTATTCTTAGGTAGAGCAGGAAGCGATGGAGGTATGTATCCACAGAGAATAGCGTCCGTTGGAGCAAGGCATTATTACGTATCGCCAATTATGCTTGTTAATGCTGATACTATCGTATTTGAGTGTTTGTTTAAACAATTTAATGGTATACAAAGAGGTGAGAAGATAAGTATAGGCTTATTTAGCAGTACCCCAACCAACTCTGCTGGGAATGACGATGCATTCTCTAATATACCAATGATAGCACTAAGATATGATGGAGGAAATAATTATACTTTGCCCAAATCTAATTACGAACTAGTATATTGCAATGACAACGGTAATGTTACTGTTGTTAATAGTGACTTAGCAAGAGATACTAATGAGCATAGATTTAGGGTAGTATGGAGTACTAGTAGAATAGATCTTTATATAGATGGGATATTTAGGTATAGTACTAACAATAGTAGTACTATACCTACTAGAGCATTATTACCCGCATTCTCAGTAAGGAATGCAAGAACTAGTATAGCCTTGGATATTAGACTTGTCATAGATTATTGGCATATATATTTTATTTAATTATTTTAAGATGATGTTAAGATAGCACCTTACTCAAGTTATATAATAGCATGAATACTTCCATGTACTTGTATTGATACAATAGCATTGTATTAATTATTATAGAATTAGAGGTTTAGTAGTAAGAACTGTGTTGAAAGATGGTTTCGGGATACTGAAGAGCGGATTAAGACAATTCTATAACAGGTTTCCATATAATGCTAGTATTATAACAGTACAGAGGTTTATGAAAGTGTTTATGCTGTTATATAACTTTATAAAGGTGAGATATGTAAGTTGACAACATGCGTTTATTAATAGAAATATATATTAATTAATTCTTTAATATAAATATAAAATTATTTATGTAGACATTATATACTTGGTCTACTAGGCATGCTCCTTATTATATCTATTAATTCATTAACTATGGCATTAACACTCTCTATACTAGTTAATGGTTTAACCTCTCTATCCATGAAAGGCATAGTAGGAAGCAGGAATAGTATCTTTTGTAATTCTTCGTTAGATTCTACATTCCATATACTTATTCCACCAGGCGTATCTGCAAATGCATATACGGTCTTCAACTTACCACTAGCAATGTAATCTTCATACATCTTAAAAGTTTGAGCAAGCATCTTGAGCTGTGCTAATGATACATCTGTAGGCTCAAAGTTCATCTTTACCCTATCTATAACTAGGTATAGCATAATTAGTATTATTTACTTAACGATTTAAGCTTTTTGTATTAAAATTAAGCCATACTAGAGAACAGAATATATATAAATAATACCTAAATAAAATTAGAATTATGCAGAAACAAGAAGAGAAGGTAAAGGAGGGACCTATACGCGTACTCGTAGCAAAACTTGGACTTGACGGTCATGATAGAGGTGCTCTTGTGCTTGCTAGAGCACTAAGAGATGCAGGGATGGAAGTCATATATTCTGGCTTATTCTGCACACCAGAACAGGTAGCCAAGATGGCTATAGATGAGGATGCTGATGTTGTAGCAATGAGTCTTCTAAACGGTGCCCACCTAACTCTATTCCCTAAGGTTGTTAAATTGTTGAAAGAGAAAGGTAGAGAGAATATACTTGTTATAGGGGGAGGTATAATACCAGAACAAGATAAGCTATTACTTGAGAAGGAAGGAGTATTAGGTAACTTTGGTCCAGGAACACCTTTACATGTAATAATAGATTTTATAAGAGAGGAGATTAGGAAGAGAAGGTAATACGGTCCTGATGTTCTTCTAATATGATATTATTTTATACCGACTGTTTATATTTATATCTATGGACGATTTCATATTGAATATAATAACATCCGTATCATATATACTGCCTATCGTTATAACTGGTACAAGCTCATACTCTTTATGCTACGTTATATTTAAGAGGAAACTAAAGGCGATAAGGGAAGCGATTGATACTCTAGATAATGCATTAGAAGATGATAAGCTAAGCAGAGAAGAGATTAAAGAGATATTGAATAAATTTAAGGCAATAATATATAAGTGAATAATAATGAATTATAAGAATTTATAAATAAAAATTCTTAATTATGTAATTTATTTGTAAATTGTTGATATGACATCAGTTCTCTTCCTTCCATATCATAGATCTTAACCTCTTGCCTACCTGCTCTATCTGATGCCTCTCTAACTCCTTTATGTACTTCTCAAATGCTCCTCTGCCTTCTTTATTATATACATTAACCCATTCCTCAGCAAACTTACCAGATTGTATCTCCTTAAGAACCTCTCTCATCCTTGCTTTTACACTTGCATCTATAACCCTTGGTCCTCTTGTTAAACCACCATATCTAGCGGTCTCACTAACCCTAGCATACATACCGTTTATTCCATACCTCTGAATAAGATCTACAATAAGTTTGAGTTCATGCAGACACTCAAAGTATGCTACCTCTGGTTTATAGCCTGCCTCAACTAGTGTCTCAAATGCTGCCAAAATAAGTGAATGCGCTCCTCCACATAAATTAACCTGTTCACCAAACCAATCGGTCTCAACCTCCTCTTTGAATGTAGTCTCTATAACACCGGCCCTAGTACATCCTATACCCTTTGCTATTGCTAAGCATCTATCCCATGCCTTGCCTGTTGCATCTTGATATACTGCTACCAATGCTGGAGTACCAAAGTTCTCAAGGTATAGTTCCCTTAACCGCTGTCCTGGTGCCTTTGGCGCAACCATAAATACATCAACTGAGCTTGGTGGCTTTATCCATTCCCAGTGTATTGCTGCACCATGTGCAAAGCATAATGCTTTGCCATCATTAAGATAGGGTTCTATCTCTTCTTTATACACTTTAGCTTGCTCCATATCAGGTAACAATACTAGAATTATGCCTGCTGACTTTACTGCCTCGCTAACGCTTCTAACATCATGCCCATCTCTAACTGCTTGATCGTAACTTCTGCCCTTTCTAACACCAACTATAACATTCAAGCCAGAATCTCTGAGGTTATTTGCTTGTGCATTACCTTGTATACCATATCCAAGTACTGCTATAATCTCATGTCTTATAACATCCAATGATACTTGATCATCTTGCCACTTTCTTGTCATAACAATAGGAATAAGTAGGGATATTATATACTATTATATTATGAAGAGTTAATGCATTTATATACCGCATGTTAGCATTACAATTTACAATCAGCTTATACAACTATAAAAGTATCCTATAATAAATTATCCACTTATCAAGATATATTAATGTTAATAATTAGCCATATCTTAACTTTAGATCATCGCCTTTACTCTGCTTATTCAATTTTTTCCATTGCTTATAATGCTCCTCACATAGGTATGCTCTCTTATTGTTGCCTATATCTAAACCACTACATTTAACCTTGCTTCCATCCAATGATCTTACTGCATCATTACTACAGCCTTGAACACTGCATGTAACACCCTTACCGACCTTGCCCATATAATCAATTAATATATAAGATATATAAATACTTCATATTCATAGAATCAGCATGCTTAATAAGATAAGGAAGGATATTGAACCACTAACCAATAACCTTGCTCTAAGGTTAGCGTCTGTAGGTTTATCTCCTAATGCCTTGACATTAATAGGATTCTCCTTAGCAGTACTAACAGGGATAATATATGCTTTACATGTATATATTCCATATGCTTACCTATACGCTGGTATCATGCTTCTGTTATCAGGATTCTTTGATATAGTTGATGGTAGTGTTGCTAGGGTTACAAAGAGGGTATCTGATGCAGGGGCATTTCTAGACTCTACGCTTGATAGGGTATCTGAGGTTGCCTTGTTCATAGGTATACTAGCAAGCAATGTTGTTAATCCATTGCTTATAGCATTAGCACTATCATTATCATTACTTGTTAGCTACTCTAGGGCAAGGGCAGAGAGTATAGGAGTTAACCTACAAGGAATAGGTATAGGTGAGAGGGCTGAGAGACTTATAATATTGGCAGTATCTAGCATTATGGCAGGTATAATTGCTATTGAACTTATACAGTATGGCATAGTGATCATAGTTGTACTTGCTGGTATCACATTTGCTCATAGGGTACTATCTTTCTTTAATGCAATGGCTCAGCGCTCTTCCTCTCCTCCTCAGCCCTAACCTTAACTACGCCATAATATACTGCACATGATACACAGTAGTACTTGATTATTGTTGGGCTTGCTATATATGCGCCTGCTGCCCTTAACTCCTTTGCTAGTGATGGATCTACAAGGCTTAACCTAGACGTAACCTTCTTGACCTTATCCCTAGGCACCCATCTACCACAGTTACTACACTGTACTAGGCTAGAATGTCCCTTCCCTCCCTTTGATCTACCCCTATTACTCCTCTTCTTTGTCATACATAATCAATTAATTAATGATGTTTTAAGTGTTATGCTAGTAACCTTAATTAATTAAATGTTGATGATATGATACCTGTAATGCATGTAATGCTTGTAGCATCTGAACAAGACGGTACAAGTAGCATTAAAAAGATGCTTGGTAGTATAGAGGGTATAAGATTAAGTATAATACATGATAACAAAGAGTCAAGACAGGAGGATCTTAAGAATGTGGACATGGTTATAGTAACTGGAGGAGATAAAGGTATGCTACAATACTTCCATAGGTTAGCAGTTGACTCTCCTCCAGTGCTTGGAGTATATGAGTCAGATGCTACAGGCTTCTTAGCTCAGGTGGATGTTAAGGATCTGCCAAATGCATTGAAGATGATAATGAAGGGAAGGTACAAGGTTGAAGAGGCTACAAGGTTGGCTGTTAACGTTGATGGTAAGGAGTTGGAGCCCGTTCTTAACGATATAGCGCTATTTCCTTCAAAGAGTGCTACTTTAACAGAGTACAAGTTAAAGATAAACGGTGAGGATATATGGCATGATAGAAGTGATGGCCTGATAATATCAACACCAATAGGCTCTACTGCTTATAGCCTATCTGCTGGAGGACCTATAGTGCTTAGGAGTGCGAGAGTATTTGTTATAGTACCTGTTAACTCCATGGATATAACTAGAAGACCATTGGTTGTTAATGATGATGCTAGCATAGAGGTTAGTGAGATAATAAGTAGGTATAAGTGCGAGGTTATACTTGATGGAGGGAATAGGATAGTGGTTAGGAATATGCTCAGATGCTATAAGCATAGATACCCTGCAAGATTAATCAAGCTTGAAGGCTACTCTGCTGCATCACTTCTAGCAAAGAAGGTTAAACTTGCAGAGGATATGCTTGGTATGCCTCCAAGTGCAAAGCTTGTGCTCAAGACACTTGAGTATGAAGGTGCAATGAATCAGAAGGAGCTGATAGCAAGGACCCTGCTACCAGCAAGGACTGTAAGGCTTGCACTGAACCACCTTATAAATAAAGGCTATGTAAGGAGAAAGGCTTCGTTAAGGGATGCGAGGGAGAAGATATATGAACTTAAGATCTGAATGGTGAGCTACCAAGCCTTAAAAGGCGAGGCTTCCTGCTATCATTCTATAAAGAAGGAATTTATTGATATCTATCAACTATCTGCTGGAGGAAGAGTTGCAGATTCTCCCTTAGATGCTTATCCTTCTTAAGGTAGTGCTTTGCTTGCTTTATACCATCCTCTGTCTTCCTGTATAGCTCGTCCTTAACCTTCATATTAACCTCCTGCCCTACTAAGGGTATCCATGAGAAGTCTGGTGCATTATCCCTAACTATCTTATGTACTAGAGGTCTTACTATGAGTGATATAAGCCTATCAACATCCTCATCAAGCTCATCAAGGTTAACCTTCTTCCTTACGTTACTCTCAAAGTATGTCTCAAGTATTGGTTGTATCTCGTAGTATAATGAGCCTAGCCTCCCCTTTAAGAACTCAAGCAACTCTTTGTAGGAGTTAACCTTGCCAATAATGTTCATCTACTGCTGCTACCATATAGCATAATATTAGTCTTATGCCATTGTATTATGCTCTATTAATCTCATGAATGATGTTATAGTAGAGCTATACAGATTTGTATAGCTACTTATAAGCTTTACTATCCTGGAAGAAAATTCCCAGTCTATCAAGAACACTAAGAATAGCAACTTAGTAGATATTCATATAAAATATTATAAATTATTAAGGAAAAATAGTAATAATTATATATCATATAATGAAATAAAAAATATTTTTGTTTGTCTAAGCCTGAAGTAGGCGTAGATGCTAGAGCCATCGTTGGTAGAGATTGTAACCTTCCAGCATGTATTTGGTTTGACAGGTGTCTTCCAGTTGTATATGAACTGCCCTTCTACTTGATCATAACGTAATGATGTGCCTCCTGTAGAAGTTAACTCAACCTCATCCGTTGAACCATTACTTATATTGTTACAGTTTATCTGCTGTGCCTTCAATGGCTGCCTTACTATGCTAGTATCTGTTAATTCTACCTCGCTTGCTGTGAATACCTCAAACTTTAGTGGTACAGTGGATCCAGCCTTTACAACATTTACGACATTATTATTATCAACTGGTTGATAGAACCCTCTTATGGTCCACCCTACAATTATGTAGTGTATAGATGTAGTGCTACAATTTCCTGCATTATCACATGCCTCTGCAGTTATTGTATGGGTGCCTTTGGTTGTAGGTAATGGTTCTGGAGTTAGTGTACATGAATCAACACCAGAGAGATTATCTATAGCATTGCATGTTACTGAAGGTAATGTATCACCATAATCAAACTGCTGTCCATTACTTATACCTAAGATATTTACTGTTGGTGGAATGGCATCATAGTTGAATGTGAAGCTACCACTACCTATGTTACCAGCATTATCTATGCATGAACCTGTGACTGTTATATTGCTACCATCTGGACCATTGTAGGTAACTGGAGCATCGCATGAATCTATTCCAGATGTAGCATCAATACCAGAGAATGATATGGTTAATGCATGGTTATACCAGTCATTGTTATCTGCTAATCTATCTGCACTAGCAGTAACTGTTGGGAGTGGCATCCCTCTTTATTGTAACTGATCCTGAACTGCTTAATCCAGCACCATTTGTAGCTGAGCATGTTAACGTTGTTCCAGTAGTATCATAGTCTATTGTTGTTGTATCGCATCCACTGCTAGATGCTATTCCAGACTCTGGATCACTAACACTCCAACTTACCATCACATCACTAGTATACCAGTCATTATTACCAAGTGTACCACTTATATTTGGTGTTATTACTGGTGATGTTGTATCTAGGGTGGATTTACTATGAGAGTTACATTCTTACTTACAGCATTATCATTATCAGTTTAGTTGCCTTTACTTGGAATGTATAAGTACCAGCAGGTGTGCTACTGCTAGTCTGTATGGTTAATGTTGATTGCTTAGAATTATCAGAAGATGCAAAGCTAACAGTATTTGGATTAAAAATTGCAGTTACACCACTTGGAAGCGTTCCAACTATACTAAGGGTAGCACTAAAAGCACCGCCTGATCCCCCTCCTGAACCTCTCTTTACAGTTAAAGTTGTACTATTACCAGTATTTACTGTACTGCTTGTTGGTGATACATTTACACTACCAACCTTAGGAGCATCTGTGAATGTAGTACTAGCAGTATTTGTACCATCACTAGCAGTAATCGTATAAAGACCTATAGGATCAGTATTATCTATTGTATAATAAGCAGCAAAGTTACCATTAGCATCACTTGTAGTTGTTATATTATCAATGCTTCCATTAGGCTGCTGTATAGTTATCTGTATACTTGCAGATGCATTAAAACCAGAACCGTATATTGTTACAGTCTCTCCTGGAGAGTAATCATCCTTATCGGTATATATCATTGCATTCTCTGCATTAACATATACACTGCCTACTCCCATGCTGCCTAGTAATGCAAGTACTAGTATTATTACTGCTCTATTCATCATCCAATAATGGGGAGAGATAGTATATAATTATATATGTAATTTCTGTTATATAATATATGTTATATAACATTTACTAACAATATATGCTAAAAATAATCTTTTTTAACCAATTTACTCTAAAAATCAATTATTCCATGGATCCTTACCTACTATATACCTTACTGAGTCTATAAGCCCTTCTGCATAACCAAGTGCTAGTATTGCATTCTCATACCTACACTGCCTAGCATAGGACTCTGCATCACTTATATAATACTCTGCATTATAGAGCATATCCTTAAGAGCAGATCTAACCTCTACACTATAATCCTCTACAATCCTTAATGCATTCCTCAATGCATATTTAGCCCTTGGTATATACCTTGAGAGCATCATCTGAGCCTCTGTCCTTAATGCCAATGTATTATCCCTAGGCTCATCAAGTAGCACAACCTTCAGGTTCTTAAGTGCCTCTACCTCTGTAAAGTGCAGGGATCCTGTTATTATAATAGCATGGGGAGGGTCATTGAACTCATACTCTAGCAATGAGTCTATCCTACCAGCAACTATACTCTCTGCCTCCATACCTACCCTAGATGCTACTATAGCAAAAGTATCTCTGCTTAATATCCCATGCTCATCTGATATTAGCATCCTTAATGCATCATTAGGTGTAAGGTACCTCTTGCTCTCATAATCATACTCTAATAGCAGTAGTGTATGGTATCCTAGCATAAGATTATTAAATATTGCATTGTATACGCTTGATATATTAGCATCCCTCATCAAGGTCGTCACCTTGCCTAACTTGTATATATGCAGGCCAGATGAGCCTATGACAGATGTTATAGCAGATGCATTATGTATTACTCTATAGTCTATGCTACTGCGCCTTGCTCTAACAAGCAGCTCTGTATGTGTAGTTGCTATCAATGGGTCGCCATAGCATAATATTGATACATCCATTACCTTGGCAGAAGATAGTATCTGCTTACCATCCTCTATAAACCATCTCCTAGCAACTTCTACCTTATCCTCTCCTACCATATCCTTTAACTCATCTATAATATCTGAGGCTATAGGGCTTGTATATACCTCAACATAAACCTTACCTGAGTTCTTAATAGCATCTATAGCTTCTAGGCTAAGACTCTTAAGACCATTCAACCCTAAACCTATAAGTATCAGCATATTCCTCCCTTTACCTTCCTTAAATTAATATACATTCATTGATTTATTTATTAATAACATCTAGTATAGCAGTTACATGGAGTATAGAATAGATAGAGATTCGCTTGGGGAGGTTAAGGTACCAAGGGATGCATACTATGGTGCATTCACTGCTAGGGTACTGATGCATTATAACGCAACTAAGCAAAGGATGCATATAAACATGATAAGGTCATATGTTATGATAAAGAGGAGTGCTGCACTAGCAAACATGCAACTTAATGCATTGGATAAGGAAAAAGGAGAGGCTATAGTGAAGGCATGTGATTACATATTTGCTAATATAGATGAGATGCTTGAGCACTTCCCTGTAGATGCACTCAACTCAGGTGCTGGCACAGCATTCAACATGAACGTTAATGAGGTTATAGCAAACAAGGCATTAGAGATACTAGGGAGGAGCAAGGGAGATTACTCCTACCTACACCCAAATGACCATGTTAACATGTCACAGTCAAGCAATGATACATTCCCTACTGCACTTCATCTAGCATCTCTTCTAACAGCAAGGGATATGCTTAATGCAGTAGATGTATTAATAAGTTCGCTTAAGAGAAAGGCTGAGGAGTTTAAGGATGTGGTTAAGATAGGAAGGACACACCTAATGGATGCTCTTCCAGTAACTCTAGGCTCTGAGTTCAATGCGTATGCAAATGCTGTGATCGATGCAAAGCGTTACATAATTAACGCATTAGAGGAGTTAAAGTATGTTGCATTAGGAGGTACTGCTGTAGGTACTGGGGCTAATACACCAAAGGGTTATAGAGAGTTGGCAGTAAAATATCTATCAGAGGTATCTGGCATAGAACTCAAACCAGCAAAGGATATGCAGTATGCCTTGCAGAGCAGGTTAGCAGTAGCATATGTATCATCATGCATAAGGAACCTAGCACTCGAGTTGATAAGGATAGCCAATGATGTAAGGTTGATGTGCTCTGGCCCCTTGACAGGGTTTGCTGAGATAACAATACCAGCTGTTCATGCAGGCTCAAGCATAATGCCAGGGAAGGTTAACCCATCACTTGCTGAATGCTTGAATATGATCTGCTTTAACATAGTAGGTAATGATCTAACAGTAGCACTTGCTGCTCAAGCAGGACAGTTGGAACTGAATGTTATGCTCCCTGTTATGGCTAAAGCATTATTAGAGTCTATGGATATGCTTGCTAGATTCTTACCAGTCTTTGCAGAGCATATGGTAGATGGCTTAAAGGCTAACGAGCAGAGGTTAAGGGCAAGTGTTGAGAGTAATCCAATAATGGTAACCTTACTATCACCATACATAGGGTATAACAGGGCTGCAGAATTATATAAAGAGGCATTAGGCAAGGGTGTAAGCATAAAGGAGCTTGTAATAAGCAAGGGATTACTTGATGCAGATAAGGTTGATGATATACTTAGGAGCAGCGTCTAGATACTATTAATTTATTTAATTTATTTTAAAGAATATATTGCTCGCATGAACGATAGAGTGTAATGGTTAAGGTATGGGTTGAGGTATACGGATGCTCTGCTAGTGTATCTGATGGTGAGATAATAAAAGGTATCTTGGTTAAAAATGGTCATGAACTAGCAGAGAGGCTTGATGATGCAGATGCTAGTGTGATAGTAACGTGTGTAGTAAAGGATGCAACAGCTAATAGGATGGTTAATAGGATAAAGGCACTCTCAAGTAAGCCATTGGTAGTTGCTGGATGTATGGCAAAGGCAGAACCAAAGAGGGTTGAGAGGTTAAACCCTAAGGCAAGCATTATAGCCCCAGATGCAGTAGATAAGGTATGCGCTGCAGTAGATCATGCAGTAAATGGTAAGAGATACATAGCACTGAATGGCTCTACAGATAAGGTTAATCTACCAAGGATAAGGGTTAACCCAATAATAAGCATAGTGCAGATAGCTACTGGATGCTTGAGTGATTGCACATTCTGCGAGACTAAGATAGCAAAGGGTAGATTAAAGAGTTATAGTATAAATGATATAGTAAGGCAGGTTAGTGATGATGTAAAGCAAGGATGCAAAGAGATATGGTTAACCTCAACAGATAATGGTGCCTATGGTATTGATATCCATACTAATATAGCAGAGTTGCTTAAGCATGTATGCTCCATAGACTCTGATTTTATGATTAGGGTAGGTATGATGAACCCTCAATACCTACAGTTCATAATAGATGATCTCATAGAAGCTTATAGGGATGATAAGGTATTCAAGTTCCTTCATATACCTGTGCAGAGTGGGAGCAATAGAGTACTTAGGTTAATGCGTAGAGGGCATAATGTAGAGAGGTTCATAGATATAGTTAAGAGGTTTAGAAGGGAGTTAAGTTACTGTACAATAGCCACAGATGTAATAGTTGGGTTCCCTACTGAGAGTAATGATGATTTTAATGCAACGATAGATCTCATAAGAGAGGTTAAGCCAGACGTTGTTAATCTGTCAAGGTATAGTGTTAGGCCAAACACTTATGCCAGCAAGATGGAACAGTTAAGTAGAGATGTAATAAATGAGAGGAGTGCTATTATGCATGAGGTTATAAAAGAGGTATGCTATAGGAGGAGCATGTTATGGAAAGGATGGGAGGGCTATATACTTGTTGATGAGTATGCTAAGAATGGTATACAAGGTAGGAATTACGCATATAAACCAATATATCTGCATAGCAATGATATAATGCTAGGCGCAAAGGTTAAGGTTAAGATCATAGGGGTTACAATACATTCACTGATAGCAAAGGTCATCTCTTAGTTGAGTATAACATATGCATTAATCAAACTTTTTTTACACAGTGTTTGCTCACCAAAAAACAATAAATTAATAATCTTTTGATGTCTAAAGGCTGTCTATGCAGATAATCCTGCCAAGTATTGTAATAGGCGCTGGGCATAATGCTACAACTGCTACAGCAAGGATAGCAGAAAGGTTTAGATTTGATGCACTAATCATTACGAGTAATAAGTATGCCCAATTGTCTGACAATGGCAAGGATTATAATCTTGAGTCTAGCATAGAGCATATAAGGTTAAAGAGTAACAGGATACTGAACCCTTCATATCAGATAGTAAGGGGGTTGCTCTTTAAGGAACTTCCTAGTATCAAGGATAAGGTAAGTAATTATAATACTGTAGTAATGGTAGGTGATCTAGCAGAGAAGGATGGTATAGCAGTATTACCAATGCTAACAGAGATGCTTGCTAGTATAAATAAGAGGGTTATATCCTTAGTTGTAATGCCATTCAGCTTTGAAAGGAGTATGTTATTCAAATCAAGCGTTGCATTAAGGTTAATAAAGGCAAGGAGCAAGTACACGGTTATAATAGATAGGGATGCGCTATTAGAAATCTCGCCAGAAGTTAGCGTAGATGACTCCAATGCTATAATAGAGAGTACTATCTTTGAGGTTATAGATGCTATGCTAGCAAGGGAGAATGTAGATGATAGAGATGGAATGTATGTTCCTACTAAATCACATATATGCGATAGTAGTGCAAATGCTCACATAAGAGAATTGCTCAAGCAGTTTTACTCTTGCATGCAGGAGAAGGAGGTAAAGAGAGCCTTGCTATATATAACAGGTTCTGAGATGAGTATAGGTGCTATAAATAGTATAGCAAGGCATTTAAGCACTGTGCTAGGATGCAATATAGGAATAGATGTAAGCATACTACCTAAAGATAACAATGCTAGGAATGGAGTAATGACCCTTTATGAGGTAAAGGGTACAAGATTTGATGCATATGACCCATTGCATGCTATAGCAGAGGATAGAGTGCTTGACTTTAGCTGTGAGTATGGAAAAGGTATGTTAGAAGATTTATGGTTAGGGGAGTTTAATATAATTGATATAGATGGTTAGCATCAAGCATATCATAGTTAAATTATAATATTTATTTATGAGCTCTATCTTTGATGGAATATGTATAAGCATAAGAGATTATATATTGTTGATTCATTAGCCTCTATAGTCTTCTGGGTGCCTATATACATAATATTTAATGTCTACGTATTAAGGCTTGAGTTATGGCAGGTATTTGCATTGGCAACATTCTCTGCGATAATAAACTTTGCCTTTGGTGGGTTATTTGGCAGATTCTTAGATCGTTGGAGAAGACTACTCCTAAAGCAGATAACAGATAAATAGAAATATATTTTAAAGAATCGGTAGGTTATACTACTTTAAATATGCACTAGAGTGATATGCATGGGTAAGCAGAGTTCAGTTAAACTATACAGGTTAAGGCGTATACTTAATGAGTTATCTCAGAAGAAGGGTAGGGGGACAGAACTTATATCCCTCTACATACCCCAAGGTAAGCCTATACATGAGGTTATAGCAACGCTAAGGGAGGAGTATGGCACTGCATCAAACATAAAGTCAGATACTACAAGGAACCATGTACTTGATGCCTTAACAAAGACAATGCAGAGGTTAAAGCTTTACAACAAGACACCAGAGAATGGTCTAGTAATCTTCTGTGGTGCCCTACCAACCAATGGTCCAGGTAGTGAGGTTGTAAGGATATTTGAGTTGGAGCCCCCAAAACCACTTAGTGTATTCCTCTACAGATGCGATGACCACTTCCATACAGATATACTTAAGGATATGCTCAAGGAGGAGAAGGTTATAGGTATAATAGCTTTAGACTCTACTGAGGCTGGTTTAGGTATACTTGAGGGTAACAAGGTTGAGGTTATGGATGTTATAACATCAGGGGTAGGGGGTAAGCATAGGGCAGGGGGGCAGTCAGCAAGGAGGTTTGAGAGGCTCAGAGAGATGGAGCTGAATGATTACTTTAATAGGGTAGCAGAACATGCAAAGTCAGTATTTATAGATAGTTATAGCAACCTAGCAGGGATAATAGTTGCTGGCCCTGGACCTACTAAGGATGACTTTCTTAAGAATGGTTACCTTGATTATAGACTGCAGAAGAACGTTATAGCAGTGCTTGATACATCATATGCTGGGAGTGAAGGGGTAAGGGAGGCATTAGAGAAGGCCCAGGATATGCTACAAGAGTATAGGCTCATGGAGGAGAAGAGGCTTATAAGGAGGCTCTTTGAGGAGATAAACTCAAGCAAGGGTTTAGCAGTATATGGTATGCAAGAGGTTATAAATGCACTTAAGGCTGGTGCAGTAGATACTGTGTTGGTTAATGATAACATAAACAGGGTTAGGATACTTGTAAAGTGCAAGAGATGTGGTAATGAGGTTGAGAGCATAGTCTCTAGGGATAGATCCATTGCTGTGGAGCAGGAGTTGGTAAGCAAGGCATGCAGTAAGTGCTCAAGTATAGATTATGAGGTGCAAGAGCAAGATATAATAGAGTATATGGATGAACTAGCATTCAATATAGGGGCAAAGGTAGAGGTTATATCCTCTGCAACCGAGGATGGTAAGATGCTTGAGAGCCTAGGGCAAGTAGCAGCAATACTAAGGTACAAGATTTAGCCTAATGGTTATTAAGATGTATTAAATAGCTATCTACTATGGAGATACTTGCTGATGATGAGCTTATGTATAAGGTAGTAAAAGACAAAGGGAGTTATGTTGTTCTATTCATGGCTGATTGGTGCCCTTACTGTGCAAAGTTCAAGCCTATATTTGAGTCGTATGAGAAGAAGGTTAGCAATTACAGGTTTGCTATAGCGAAGATTAATGAGGATGATAACCCATTATGGGATATGTTTAATATACAGACTATTCCTACTCTTATAGCATTCAATGATGGCAGTATAGTAGCAAGAAGAGATGCTAGACTTGGTGTTGGATTGAGCGAGGATGATATGAGATCATTGCTTAAAGAGCTTTAGATTACATCATTATCTTTATATCATTGACTGAGGCATCTGCTAACCTACTCTTTATCTTATCTGCAATTGATTTAAGTTCATCAAGAGTTGCTATCCTCCTACTTGCATACTTACCCTTCTCATCTGTTAAGAACCTAGGCACAATATGCACGTGAACATGAGGCACTACTTGATGTGCTACCTTACCATTATTCTGTGCTATGGAAAAGCCTTGAGCATTGACTGCTAGTAGTATAGCAATTGCTACCCTATGAACTAGAGCAAAGAGCTTACTAACCTCATCATTAGGCATCTCAAGTATGGTTGTGTAATGCCTCTTAGGTATGACTAGGGTATGACCAGTGCTTATTGGATACTTATCCATGAATACCATGAACTCATCATCTTGGTAGACTAATGCTGCCTCCCTCTTGCCTTGCACTATAGAGCAGAATACACATTCGTCCATTAAAGAATCAATTAGCCAACTACAATATAATTTTAAGCGGTTATACATATTTATTATATTATGGTATGCTCTCTGCTATATTTAGCATCTCTTCAACTGGTAATATAGAGTCTATACTGTAGAGTATCTTTGCATGATAGAAAGTTACGTAACCTGGATTGATATCGTCTAACTCCTCAACTACCTTATCTTTAATACTACCATCCTCGTTATGGAATATGTATACACTATAACCTTTACTAGGCTCCCTTGCTATACCTATATAATCGTTAACCTTTATCACCTTAACAACTGCTACTCTCTGGCTTATCTATCAACTCTGCAGCACCAGGTATGTAACTATTGTACTCTTCTCAGATGAAGTATGCTAATGTATCTTTCTCTATATCTATGCCATATGGCTTAGATTTAAATCTAGTTTGAATGTTAGTAACAACTATCCTTATAATATCTCCATAACCTGAGTATACGCTAGTGTATAGAGGCTCTAGTAGAATAGTAAGACCACATCACTATCCTCTGACCCCTTTACTCCTGTTAATGAATATGGATTCACTACCTCTAACTTGTATCCTTCTGGTATATATGTTGGTTCCTTAATCAGGAAGCTTCATCCAATTACTTTGGATCACAATTGTATACATTACCCTTTGTATCTGCTGTATTATGAGCTCTACTCATTTATCAATGCTAGCACTACTGTTGCAGATATTATTACAGGTAGTAATAGTAGTGATAAGGAGGATGAACTGTTCATGAGCTCACCTTATAGAAATAATTAGTATTATTGCTTTATTAACCCTATCATTTAACATTTATAGTAAGATACATACCAGAGGACTTGTCTTCTATACTTTCAACGCCTACCTTGTATGTGTAGTAACCTTCCTTTGCGTCACTTGCTACACTGATAGTTAACTGTATTACAATACGCTTTATACCTGTATCCTTACTCGCATCTATATCTATATTGTATCTATCTGCTACTATGGAGATATACTTAGCATACTCTCCTATATAATCAGGTTCTATAATCACATCGCCTTTTAGCCCCTTACTTGAAGGGAATGATATATACATGTTAATATTTCTAATCTCACCTCTCTTAACCTCTACATTATTTGTATCTAACTCCACATTGAAGTCTATAACCTCCATAGGGATGGTCTCAGATACTATAGATTGCATGCTAATGATAATTAGTACTACTGCTATTGCTGCTGATGCTACTGCAAATACATACATTCTATTCATTCAACTCACCTTGGGCATGGAGATGTATCACTAGCAGGATGACATATGGCTAATGATACGGTGTAGACATAGTATGGACTGTTGTAGAAGTCTATTGCTGTTGTACCAGAGAATGCGCCTAGCTTAGCCTGTGCCTCATAGAATGCTCCTAGTCTTAACTGTCCGCTATCCCAACGTAATAATCGTACTGTTTCAGTTAATGTTCTCTCTCCATTGCCATAAGCAGTCTTACTAAACCAATAATATTTCTGCCAACTTGTACCATTGTATTTCCATATATCTCCTCCATATCTTAACTTTGTGTCACTACCAGCTACATAAGTATACTTGCCTTTTGCATCTACTGTAACATCGAAAGCAAGATATGTGGAGGATGATACATTTACTTGAGGAGAATTGCCTACTAGATTTGATGTATGGTTCTGATTCATCCTTGTAATAGACTTTTGCACTTCACCAACTATATTAGCTTTGGCATAGTTATAACTGTATCCATTATAGTATGCATCTGCACATCTCTTTGAATCGCTACTACAGCGGTATGGGGCCATCTCTACATAAGAATAATTAGGATATTTTGTAGAAGATACATGCGTACTATATGCATGATTTGATACAGCAAAGATAAAACAGCAACTAACTGCTATTGCCATAGCTAGTTTGTACCTCATTAAATGAAAGTGAAGAAGTGCTATATATAGGACAAATAAACTAAATAATTTAGTAAATTATCTCTAATATTGTGTCAATTACTCTCTAGTAACTTACACTCATATTCCATCTTATTCATATTTAATTTTAATAAAAATCTCTTTTTAAATTATTTTGTATTACAACACTTAATCTGTGGGGTATGTTACCGCACCCTCTGCTGATGACCTTACCAATGCTATATACTTTACAAATACACCGTGCCTATACCTAGGCTCCCTTGGTTTCCATTCCTTCTTTCTAGCATTCAACTCCTTCTTACTAACATCAATATCCAATCTGCCCTTTGAGATATCTATTATTATGGTATCGCCATCCTTTACAAGCGCTATGGGTCCTCCTACCGCAGCCTCTGGGGCAACATGCCCTATCATCAACCCCCTAGTTGCACCTGAGAATCTACCATCTGTTATGAGTGCAACATGTTCCCCAAGCCCTTGGCCTACTATTGCTGCTGTAACAGCAAGCATCTCCCTCATCCCAGGTCCACCCTTTGGACCTTCATACCGTATAACCACTGCATCACCCTCGACAATCTCACCCTTGCTTATAGCCTCGAATGCCTGCTCCTCGCTGTCAAATACTCTTGCCCTACCCTTGAATAACCTTAGCCTATCGTTGACTGCTGCTACCTTAACCACCGCACCATCTGGTGCAAGTGAACCCTTGAGTATCCTTATAGAACCTTCACTATGTATTGGATTACTTACACTCCTAACTACTGAACCATCTGGCTCTTTGATGCTATGGTCGTTAAGGTTCTCCTTAAGGCTCTTCCCTGTTACAGTTAATACGTCACCATGCAGTAGATCATGTTTAAGCAACTCCTTCATGATCACAGGCACCCCACCAACCCTATCAAGGTCATACATAACATAGGAGCCTCCTGGGCGCATATCTGCTATATGAGGGGTCTTTGCCCTTACCCTCTCAAAGTCATCATATGTAAGCTTTACACCTGCCTCCCTTGCTATTGCTAGAAGATGCAAAACAGCATTAGTTGAGCCTCCTATTGCATTTAATAGAGTTATTGCATTCTCAAACGCCTCAAATGTAAGTATATCCCTAGCCTTTATACCTAACTCTAGTAAGTGCATAACGGCCTTACCGCTCTTATACACAGCATCATGCCTTCTAGGATCCTCTGCGCTAGGGCTTGCACTGAAAGGCAATGCTATGCCCAATGCCTCACTCAAAGAAGCCATGGTATTTGCAGTATACATACCAGCACATGAGCCAGCACTAGGACATGCATGGTTCTCAATCTCTATCAACTCCTGCAAGGATATCAAGCCCTTTGAGTATGAACCTACAGCCTCAAATACATCCTGTATAGTTAGATATTTCTCTTTATAGTAACCTGGTACCATAGTACCTCCATAAACGAATACAGATGGTAGATTAAGCCTAGCCATAGCCATCATACTCCCTGGTAAGCTCTTATCACATCCTGCTATACATACTAGGGCATCATACTGATGTGCATGCACCATCAACTCTATAGAGTCTGCTATAACCTCCCTGCTAACTAGAGATGCCTTCATACCCTCATGCCCCATGGATATACCATCACTAACCGCTATAGTAGCAAAGATCCTTGCTGTACCATTAGCGTCTTTAACCCCTTGCTTAGCATACTCTGCTAACTTGCCTAGATGTATATTACATGGTGTAGCCTCATTTCCACTATATGATATACCTACGAATGATCTTGCTATCTCATCATCTGTTAAACCCATTGCTTTATACATTGCCCTATGTGGTGCCCTCTCTGGGCCTTCCACAACCTTCCTACTCCGCATAGGAGTATTTTATTCATGTAGTATAAAAATGATTTTGATAACATTTAAGAATCTTCCCTACATATTTAAGGTTAAATGGGTTATGGATATTGTCGAGAGATTAAGGTATATGGTAAGGGGTAAAGTTCTAGACTCTATCCTTGATAGGTATGCATACTCAAGCGATGCAAGTATGTATGAAGTAATGCCATTATGCATAGTGGTTGCATCTTGCGTTGATGATGTTGTTAACACTGTAAGGTTTGCATATGAACATGGTATAGCAGTAACAGCAAGGGGAGGGGGTACTGGGCTTGTAGGGCAGGCTATAGGTGGTGGTATAATAATAGATCTAACAGAGATGAATAGAGTTATAGAGGTTAATACAGATAGTAATTATGTTATAGTTGAGCCTGGTCTTTATAAAGGTATACTTGATATAGTGCTCAAGCAGCATGATAAATGCATACCTGTAGACCCTTCAAGTGCAGATTACTGCACTATAGGAGGTATGATAGCCAACAACGCCTCTGGTTCTCATACAGTTAAGTATGGTAGCATGATAGACTATGTTATATCATTGGATGTTGTGCTTGCAGATGGTAGGATAGTAAATGCTAGAAAGGTTAATATAGATGAGATAAACGATTCAACTAGTGATAGTATAGAGGTTAAGATAGCAAGGGATCTTTATGCAATACTTTATGATAAGAGAGAGGTTATAAGCAATGGGTATCCAAAGGTTAGCAAGAACTCCTCTGGCTATAGGTTGGATAGAGTTTTATGCAGTGATGGTATAGATCTAGCAAAGTTATTCGTTGCATCTGAGGGTACATTAGGTATAGTTGTAAGGGCAAAGTTAAAGATTATTGATATACCAAAGTATAGAGGTTTAGCACTACTTGCATTCAATAATACATATGATGCATCACTATATACAAGTAAGATAGTCTCTAACTCTAACCTAAGGCCATCTGCGGTTGAGTTGATAGACAAGACAGTTATTGATATAGCAAGGATGAGCAGTAGGATAGATAGGTATTACCTTGATGCCTATTGCTTACTCTTTGTAGAATTTGATGGTATGAGCAGAGAAGTGGTTGAGGAGCAGATGCTTAAACTGCTGGAAGATGTTAATGGTAGCAAAGGTTTATGCAAGTGTCTAGCCTACTCCTACAATAATGATGAGATATCAAGGTTATGGGATGTTAGGAAGAATGCTCTTGCTTATGCAATGAAGGTTAGGAGAGGCAAGGCTTTAGCGTTCATAGAGGATCCTGTTGTATGCGTAGATAGGTTAGCAGAATTTGTTAGAAGACTTGAAGAGATATATAAAAAGTATGGGATAGAGAATTACACAATATATGGGCATGCTGCAGATGGTAATTTACATACTAGACCTATACTAGATGTTAATGATGAGCATATTGAAGAGAGAATTAAGAGCATAGCAGAGGATGTATTCTCTTTAGTAAAGAGTATGCAAGGTAGCATATCAGCAGAACATGGAGATGGTATAGCAAGAAGTAGATTTGTTAAGATACTTTACCCTAATGATATATACTCTCTATTCATTAAGATCAAGAACCTTCTAGATCCTAAGTGTATAATGAACCCTGGCAAGAAGATACCTCTTGAAGATTTTAATATTGGTAAAGATAAAGATATTGCTAATTACTTACTAAAGCATATACATGCTAATACTAATACAACTATGCTCAAATGGGGTATAAAGAATAGTAGGGTTGCTGAAAGTATAACAGGTTACCAAGATGGATTGAGTTATGATGATGAGATAGATCTATGCCATGGGTGTGGTATATGTAGGGAGTTAAGTTACAAGGTAAGGATGTGCCCTGTCTACAAAGGGTTGCATACTGAAATAGCAGCATGTAGGGGTAGGAATAATATGCTAAGATGGATACTTAGTATTGCTGATTATGCTAGTAAAGGATCATCTACTATTGCATTTACAGATTGTTACAGAGATATAATCTACAAATACTGCATACAGTGCAAGATGTGCCTGATAGACTGCCCATCGAATGTTGATGTAGGGAAGATAATGGCAGAAGCAAGGGCAAGATACTCCAGCATAAAGGGTCTACCAAAGGGATACAAGTACTTTGTTGATATAGATAGATATGCTGGTTTAGCATGCAGATTGTCATACCTATCCAATAGATTGATGGGTAATAGGTTATTTAGAAGGTTACTAGAGTATGTAACAGGGATAGATGCTAGGAAGAGCATACCAAGGTTCAGCAAGTTCACATTTGATGAGTTGTATGCTAGATACAAGCAGCCTATGCTAGATAAATCTGTAGTATTATTCGCTGATACATACATAAGATACATTAACCCTATCCTTGGGTTAAAGATGATCAAGGTACTTAACCTCAACGGCTATAGGGTTGAGTATCCAAAGCAGTTATCATCTGGGCTACCAGCATTACTTGAAGGGGCAGTTGATAAGGGTAGGGAGATTGCAAGGTATAACATAGATAATCTTTACACCTATGATATGCCTATAATAGCATTGTTCCCTAGCTCATCACTAGCATTAAGGATGGAGTATCTAAATGTTATAGATGATGAGAAGAGTAGGCATGTTGCTTCTAACACGTATGATATACATGAGTTCTTGGGTATGCTTAATAAGGGTAAGATGCTAAAGGAGTTTAATGTAATAGATGAAGATATACTGGTGCATATGCATTGCCATACTCTAGTACAAGGCTATGATAAGGATGTATTAGCACTGCTTAGATGCATACCCAAATTAAAGGTAAATGTACTTGAAAGAGGCTGCTGTGGTGTTGGTGGCTCTTACTCATTCATCAAGGGTAACTATGAGCTATCAATGCTTATAGGCAAGGAGTTGTTTAATGCTGTGGATGAAAATCTAGGTAAAGGTAAGAGTATATTCACTACTGGCGAGTCCTGCATGTTACAGATAAAGGAAGGATTAAGGCATCTAAAAGGTTATAGCAGCAACAGTATAGGTCTTACACTTGAACTTATAGCAAGAGCATACGTTATTTAATTTGATTTAATTATGGCTCTGCATAATTAATAGTTAGCAATTTTAATATACACAGGGATCTAATTATGATAAAATGGTTAAAGTAGGGTTAATAGGCACAGGCTTACTTGGTAGTGCAATAGCAAAAAGGCTACTCCTAAAAGGTTACAGACTTACATTATACAATAGGACAAGGAGTAAGGCTGAAGCATTACAGCAGTATGGAGCATCTGTAGCAGATACACCAAAGCATATAGCAGATAACTCAGATCTGGTTATTACAGTACTGAAAGACTCTGATGCTTTAATGCATATTGCATTTGATACCAATGGATTGATATACTCTAGCAATAAGTTTACTCTTGCAGATGTAAGCACCATAAACCCATTTGCAAGTAAGAGGATAGCAGCAAGGTTAAAGGAGTATGGTATAGTTATGCTTGATACCCCTGTTATGGGAGGTCCACAACTAGCAGAGCAAGGTAAGCTCCTACTGATGGTTGGAGGTAACAGAGAGCATTATGAAATCTTCAAGGATGTCTTTAATACAATAGCAAACAAGGTAATGTATATAGGTGAGAATAGCTCTGCCCATGCGCTAAAGCTTGCATTAAACCTACAGATAGCAATGATAGCAGCAGCACTATCTGAAGGTATGCTATTAGTAAAAGCATATGGAATAGATCCTATGATCTTCTTAGAGGCCTTAAACTCCACCTACTTTAGTACAGGGCTTAGCCAACGTAAGGGTCCAATGATGATAATGCATAATGTTGAAAAGTCCTTTGCATTAAGTATGATGCTTAAGGATATAACAACTATAAATGAGACAGCAAGAGAGTTAGGTATCTCATTACCAATGATATCAATGCTAGAACAGGTATATAGGCAGGCAAGTAAGACAGATCTAGCAGATAAGGATTATACTGCAGTGTTTGAGTTCTTAGAGAGGATAAACAAGGTATAGATAAGCTATATACATTAAAAGGTTTTTATTAATATAGCATATTTATTAATATGGGTTAATATAAGCAATAACCATGACAGATAAGTTAAGTATAGTTAGGCTCACCATGGATGGTGAGAAGTTTGAAGTGCTAGTAAAGCCTGATCCTGCATTAGAGTTTAAATTAGGTAAGAGGAGTGATGTATCAAATATACTTGTTAGTGATGAGATATACACCGATGCAAATAAGGGTAATAGGGCATCAAAGGAGAAGTTGGAGAAGTACTTTAGAACATCAAATACTACTGAGGTTGCAAGGATAATACTTGAGAGAGGGGAGCTTAACCTTACAACAGAGCAGAGGAAGAGACTTATAGAGGAGAAGAGGAGGCAGATAATAAATATAATAGCAAAGACGTATGTAGATCCTAAGACACATCTACCACATCCACCTCTAAGGATTGAACAAGCATTGGAGCAGTGCAAGGTATCTATAGACCCATTCAAGAAGGCTGAGGATCAGATCAAAGGGATTATAGAGCAGTTAAGAACAGTTCTACCATTAAAGACTGAGAGGTTAAAGTTCTCGATAGTTATACCAGCACAATATGCTGCACAATCGTATAGTATACTTAAGGGTATGGGTGATATAATAAAGGAAGATTGGCAGGCTGATGGCTCACTAAAGATTATAATAGAGATACCAGCAGCAATACAATCAAATATGATGGATAGGTTAGCATCCTTAACCAAGGGTAGTGCACAGGCGGTGATGATGAGATGAGGGAGTTCAGGAAGTACGTATTACCAGGGGATGTTATAGTAGATGATAACCCACATATCAAGCCATTAATGAATGTTATAAAGATAGATAATAGGATACATGCAACTAGAGTAGGGGTAGCAGAGGTTACCCAGAATAGTGTTAAGGTAATACCTTTATCAGGCATATACATACCAAGAGTAGGTGACCTTGTTATAGGTAAGATAATAGATTACTCTGCATTGGCATGGACAGTTGATATAAACTCATGCTTCCTTGGTTACCTCCTTGCTCAGGATGTATTTGGTAGAGAGTTTACGCCTAGCAGGGATGATATAACAAGTAAGTTTAACCTAGGAGATGTTATAGCATGTAGGATAGTCAACTTTGATAGGACTAGAGACCCATTACTTACTGTAACAGACAAGGATCTGGGTAAGATAAGTAGTGGGGAGATAGTTAAGATCTCTCCAACCAAGGTTCCAAGGCTTATAGGTAAGAGGGGTTCAATGATACAGATGATAGAGCAGCTTA
The DNA here is from genome assembly GCA_964475945.1 of uncultured Nitrosopumilales archaeon. Lineage (GTDB taxonomy): Archaea > Thermoproteota > Nitrososphaeria > Nitrososphaerales > Nitrosocaldaceae > JBBIQH01. The sequence continues at coordinate 46,382 of CAYYYF010000002.1, forward strand.
CAAAATGCAAGATAACTGTTGGGCAGAATGGTGTAATAGTTGTATCAAATGGGAGTAGAGAGACTATGGACAAGGTAGTAAAGGCTATAATGCTGATTGAGGAGGAGGCTCATACCAGTAACTTAACCCAAAAGGTAAAGGATATGTTAGGGGGTAGTGTAGCATGAGTATGCTTATGAGTGATGATGGGGTAAGGGTTGATGGTAGAAGATGGAATGAGCTTAGACCAATAAAGATAGAGGTTGGAGTATTAAAGAATGCTGATGGCTCTGCATATATAGAGTTTGGTAAGAATAAGATAGTTGTTGCTGTTTATGGACCAAAGGAGGCTCATCCCAAGCATCTAGCATTACCAGATAGAAGCATGCTTAGATGTAGATACCATATGCAGCCATTCTCAGTAGAAGAGAGAAAGAACCCTGCACCATCAAGGAGAGAGATAGAAATCTCAAAGATAACTAGGGAGGCATTAGAGCCAGCACTTATACTTGAGGATTATCCTAGAACTGTTATAGATGTATTCATTGAGGTATTGCAGTCAGATGGTGGCTCTAGATGCGCTGGTATAACAGCAGCAAGCGTAGCCTTGGCAGATGCTGGTATAAATATGCGTGATATGGTTACTGCATGTGCTGCAGGCAAGGTTGCAGGTAAGATAGTCCTTGATATAAATGATGAGGAGGATAAGATGGGTGAAGCAGATATGCCAGTTGCATATCTCCCAAACCTTAAACAGATCTCACTACTTCAATTGGATGGTAAATTAACCAAGGAGGAGTTTAAGGAGTGCTTGAACCTAGCAATACAAGGATGTATGCAGGTTTATAAACTACAAAGGGAAGCACTTATGAAGAAGTACTTTAGCAGTGAGGTTGATATATGAAATGATGAAGAGAACCTCTACAATAGTTGAACACCTAAAGAGGATGCAGATGAGCGAACTCTTAGCAAAAGGCAAGAGGCTAGATGGTAGAGGATTAATGGATTATAGGGAGTTAAAGATAGAAGTTGGGGTGATAAAGAAGGCTGATGGTTCTGCCATGGTAAGACTAGGTAATACACAGGTTATAGCAGGCATAAAGGTTGAAGTAGATGAACCATTCCCAGATACGCCAGATAGAGGGTTGTTCATATGCAACTCCGAGGTATTACCTACTGCATCTGCTTATGCAGAACCAGGCCCTCCAGATGAGGATGCTATAGAACTTGCTAGAGTAGTAGATAGAGGTATAAGGGAATCAGAGATGATAGCCTTGGATAAGTTGGTGATTACAAGTGGTAAGAAGGTCTATGCTATATTTGCTGATGTTAGTGTATTGAATACAGATGGAAACCTCTTTGATGCAACATCCTATGCTGTAGTCTCAGCATTACTTACAACAAGGATACCAAGGTATGAGTTTAAGGATGAGAAGTTGGTTAAGACCGAAGATAGAATTCCATTACCCATAAATACTATACCAATATCTGTTACACTTGCAAGGATAGGCAATAGCATAATAGTTGATCCTACATCTGAGGAGGTTATGTGTATGGATGCTAGGATAACCATAAGCACAGATGAGCAAGACAGGGTATGTGCTGTGCAGAAAGGTAATCCAGGTACATTTACGCTTGAACAGTTGAATGATGCTGTCTCGATAGCAATAGAGAAGGGCAAAGAGATAAGAGCGTTAATAAAGAGCATGTGTAATCAAACAAGTTAGAGGTGTGTATAATGGCAAAGGGTGAGAGTCTTAAGGGTTTAGGAGTCAAGTATGGTGCAACGCTTAGAAGGAGGTATAGCAAGATCTTCTTTACATTAAAGAAGAAACGCGTATGCCCTATATGTGGTTCAAGAAGATTCAGGCGCGAGGCTGTTGGTATATGGAGATGCTACAAGTGTAATTACAAGGTTGCTGGAGGAGCATACGATGTATAATTTACTGGTAGAGATTGGTGAAGATAATAACAATTCAAGTTATTTATTGTTAAGATCATTGTACTCTGCTTTAGAACCAGAATGCAAGGTTAACATAGTTGGGGCTAAGAGTAGTATAAGGCTAGGGGAGCAGAGAGGTGGTTATAATAAAATAATTATTGAAATACAGACAGAGTATATCTCAACCCTTAGAGCATTAATAAACTCTTACCTTAGGCTTATTGATGCTGCATACAAGTCAATCAATGCTACTAAAGAATGATATCTGTATTTTATTTAATTTTGATTAAGTTTATAATGGAGTTACCTTATAGCATTAAGGAGTAGAGAGTAATGGGTCATAGGAAGCATAATGCACCAAGAAGAGGTAGCCTAGCATACCTGCCTAGAGCAAGAGCAAAGAGTATAGAATCAAGGATAAGGACATGGCCAGATATAGATGCTAAAGAACCTAGGTTACTAGCCTTTGCTGGATTCAAGGTTGCAAATATACATCTTATAAGTATAGATGATAGAGAGAGAACCCCTAACTTTGGTAAACCTTTGATGAGTAGGGCTACTGTCATATCAACACCATCGATAAGGATAATAGGTATTAGGGCATATAGAAAAGATGTCTATGGTCTACACTCATTCTTTGATATATATGCTAAAGAATTACCAAAAGAGCTTGAGAGGAAGGTTAAGATCAAGCATAGCGAAAAGGATATAGTTGTTGATGATGATACCCTTGGAAAGGTTGGTGAGTTTAGAGCAATAGCAGCAGTTATACCTAGGGATGCAGGGTTGGAGCAGAAGAAACCCTTTGTATTTGAGGTAGGTGTAGGTGGGGGAGATATAAAATCTCAGTTTAAGTATCTTAATAGTATACTTGGTAAGAGTATTAGGATAAGCGAGGTATTTAAGGTAGGTGAGTATATAGATGTTAGTGCAATAACAAAGGGTAAGGGGTTTGAAGGTCCAGTAACAAGGTGGGGTATAAAGAGGAAGCAACATAAATCAAGGAAGAGTGTTAGAGCTGTAGGTACCCTTGGCCCTATAAGCCCAGCAAGTGTAATGTATACAGTACCAAGGGCAGGACAGATGGGCTTCCATCAGAGGCTTGAATACAACAAGAGAATATTAGCAATATTCAATACAAATGAGAAAGATATAACACCAAAGGGAGGGTTTATGCATTTTGGAGTACTTAGAGGTGATTACATAATAGTTAGAGGTTCTATACCTGGTGCAATAAAACGTTTGGTCAAGATAAGGTATGCCATAAGACCAAAGGTTAAGAAGATAGTAGAGCCAAAGATAGTTGAGATAGTTGCATAGGGTGATAATAATGAGTGTCAATGTATATGAACTTAATGGAAGTGTTAATGGAAGTATAGAGCTACCAGAGGTATTCTACACGCCTTATAGAGCAGATATTATACATAAAGCATTTGTACACATACAATCAAGACTCTATCAGCCACAAGGTAGGGATCCTCTAGCAGGAATGAGGGTTAGTGCAGAGTCTAGAGGTACAGGGTTAGGTATAGCAAGGATTGCTAGAATAAGAGGCGAAGGTACAAGGAGGACAGGGCAGGCAGGAGGAGTTGCAGGTGTAGTCAAAGGCAGACTTACTCATCCTCCTAGAGCAGAGAAGGTTATAGTTAAAAGGCTTAACAAGAAGGAGAAGAGGTATGCATTGTATAGTGCAATAGCAGCTAGTATAGATAAGAGTATAGTTAAGGCTAGAGGGCATAGGTTAGATGATAGCATAGAATTGCCTATAGTAGTTGATGATAGCATAGAGAGTATAAAGAAGGCTAAGGATCTATTAGATGTGCTTAATGCATTAAAATTATCACAGGATATTGAGAGGGCAAGGGATAGCATAAAGAAGAGGAGCGGTAAGGCAAGGGTGCGTGGTAGAAAACAGTATATTGCTAAGAGCGTGCTCATAATAGTTAAGGATGATAAGGGGATAGGTAAGGCAGCAGGTTCTATACCAGGTGTTGATGTAGCAAGGGTTGATAGGCTTAGTGTTATGCATCTAGCCCCAGGTTCTCATCCTGGTAGGTTATGTATATGGAGCAAGAGTGCTATAGAGTATCTGAGGGGTATAAGGTTACCAGCAAGCATGTTACTTAGGGTGAGAAGTCAATGAATGTAGAGGAGGCAAGGAGTATAATAATAAAGCCATACATAACGGAGAAAGGTTTTACAAAGATAGATAAGGAGGATATCCTAGTATTTATAGTGAGTGATAAGGCAGATAAAGAGAGCATAAAGGTGGCTATAAAGGTATTATATAATGTTGATGTAAAGGATGTTAATACTGCAAGAACTACCTATGGTAAAAAAGCTTATGTAAAGTTCCCTACTGGAACTGCTAGGGATCTAGCAACAAAGTTAGGTATAGTATAACCTGATTAAATTTATTTAGTATTAGAAAGATAGATTAAATGCTAATATTAATTATTGATAGGATCGGGTATAGGGCCGGATACCATTTAATTAATGTTAAGGTAGGCCAATCGTCTAGCCTGGTAGGATGCTCCCTTGGCATGGGAGAGGTCGCGGGTTCAAATCCCGCCCGGTCCATAATATATTATAATAATATATAATAAAAAATAAATTATAATATATTATAGTTATAACTTAGGTTTAGCCTTAACATCTATCCTCTTACTAGCAACTCTCTCATAACTCATCTCTAAAGCCTCTATCATAGGCAACCTCTTACCTGCTAGATAAAGTACTAGAGCTCCTCCTGCAGTGCTTATATGATCAACCTTATCATACAACCCAAATCTCTTCAATGCTGTTGTCATATGTCCTCCACTTACTATGGTAGTGCTAAGTGAGTTTGCTGCGCTCTCTAGCAATGCTTTCGTACCATACTCAAAATTACTCCTCTCAAACGCCCCTGCAGGTCCACTCATGAATACAGTTCCTGCACTTCTTATTATCTTATCATACATATCAACCGTCTTGCTACCTATATCAAGTATTGTATCGTTATCATTGAACTCCTCTATACACTTCTCTACCCTCTCGCAGTTATGCTCAGTAGCATAATCAACAGGTAATATGAATATGTTAGGATACTTCTGAAACAGCCTTCTGGCCTTATCTAATAGTGCCTCCTCTTTTAGACCTAGACTATTTGCTTTAAACTTACCTTGAGCCATTAGAAATATTACAGATATAAGCCCTGTTAGGAGTACCTTATCTGCCCTACCCCCTTGTATAAGCGTCTCTATAGCCTCAAGCCTATCAGATATCTTTGAGCCTCCTAATACAACTACATAAGGACCCTTTGCAACTGTAAGTATGTTGTTAAGGGATTTGATCTCCCTTGCTACTAATCTACCAGCGCAGGTATCTATTACATAAGGAAAACCTATTATAGATGGATGTGCCCTATGTGCTGATGGGAAGCAGTCTAAGATGCATACATCAAATAACTTTGCAAGCCTTCTAACCATTACTGTATTTGCTGCATCCTTGAAACTGAACTCATAGTTCTCTTCTGCACAGAATCTGAGGTTATCAAGCAAGAGAACATCTCCATCACTCATACTCTCTATACTCCTCCTAGCCTCTGGACCTATTATATCCTCAACGAATGTAACCTTCCTACCTATATTCTCTTCAAGTACCTTTGCATGCTCACTTAGGTCTGTATAATCATATCTACCAACCCTACCTTGGTGCGAGCCTACTATAACCTTGGAGTGTTTCAACTCCCTTATACTCTCTGCAGCCTCCTTTATCCTTATACTCTCTATTATCTTGAGGGTCTCAGGGTGTATAGGAGAGTTCATATCAACTCTTATAAAGACTCTCTTGCCATGAAGATCCATATCATCCATGGTTAATATATTCATAGGTCTGCTACTGATAGCAGTGATAAAAACCTTATTCTTTATCAATATGGACAGATAAAAATTAAAGTTATTATTTGATATCTACAATTAAGGATATATGCTTAGTAGTGTAGTGCTAGTGCCCTTACGCTCTCCTACATTCATTGCTCTTATAATATCATTTATAGTATTAAGTATAATGGTTGGATTAAGGATTACAGATACTTTGGATAACAATATGCTAAATACCTTAACCTTATCACGCACATATATACTTGATATAACAATGGTTGTAATAACAACTACAGCAGATATCTTTCCAGTATACTTCTCACCTATGCTTATTATATCCTTCATACTGCTTGTAAGAAAGAAAAGTAGGAGGATAGGTGCCATGCTTATACTCGTTATACTAATTACTACATTAGTAACGTTGCAGATTAAGAACATAATATATAAAGAGAGACCAGATTATGAATTCAAGATAGAAGGTTTTAATTATAGACTTGAGTATGATGCCTTATCTAAAGTAAGTAGCTCTTACCCTTCTGCACATGCTGCAAGGAGTGCTGCCTTTGCATTGATACTAAGTTACATGCTAAAAGGGAGGATGATAAAGGGGTTTAACATAGCATTCATACTATGGCTCTACCCATTACTTATATCCTTCTCTAGGATGTATGTTGGCGAGCATTATCTTACGGATGTTATAGGGGGTACCATACTAGGATTAATAGTAGCAAATACTATAGGTAGGGTATTCAAACTCAATATAGATTAATTAATTAATCATGCCTAAGGTATCTGCTGTATTAGAGTCGAGCAAGAGTATGCCATAACTAGTCTCATTATGATGATATATTATATACCTTATACTATCACTATATCCTAACCTTCTTACTGCAATGTTAACTTCATTAAGGAGCTTATGAATTATCTTCCTTGCTATATTGTCATCCTTATTACTCCTATCCTTTGGTATCAGTACTCTAACACTTAGAGTATTATGCTTTCTATAGATATCTAATATTACATTTATGACACTCCATAGATCATCTAACCTATCTACGCTTATTACATGCATAACCTCTACATCCTTCGGATGCATGAATTAACATTATAGTATCAACTATAATAAACCTAATGCGTATACTTGCTTTAGTTTGAATGTTTATAAAGCCGCTTAAAGCATTAGAGTGTATGAAAGCATTCGTTGAGATCAAGATAGAGGCTGGTGCAAATATACAGAGGATAGTCAATACGTTAAGGAGTATAGAAGGGGTTAAAGAGGCCTTTGCTGTTACTGGGCATACTGATATAATAGCAACCATAGATGCTAGTGATCTAAAGGGTATAGCTGATACAGTTACGCAAAAGATTCATACAATAAAAGGTATAGAGAGTACAGAGACGATGGTATGCGTTGAAGATTAACCAAAGCTATTAGGTTATGGTAATGATTAAATCTCTAATGAGATAAAATATAAGCATGCAAAGAGAGTATATTAAAGTGGTTTATGTTAGAGATTCTCCTAGATTAGATAAGCCTTATATGATCTGTGGGCTACCTGGGAGTGGGTATGTAGGTAAGTTAGCAGTTGATCACCTTATACAAGAACTCCATGCGATACATCTTGTAGATGTATACTCTTACTCCTTTCCTCCGCAGGTTACAATAAGGCAAGATGGTTGTTTAGAACTCATGAAGAATAGCATATACTACTGGAAGAGCGATACAAACAATGGGAGCAAAGATATACTACTCCTTACTGGTGATGCACAGCCAATAACCCCAGAAGGGGAGTACATACTTGCAGAGGAGTTAATTAACATAGCAGAAAGGTTCAATGTAAGCATGATATTTACCTTAGCTGCATATATAACTGGAGTATTTATTGATAGACCAAAGGTGTATGTAACAGCGACACATGAACATATTCTACAGGAGTTAAAGAGTAAAGGCTTGAATACAATGGATAATGGTAGCATAACAGGTATGAATGGTCTTATACTTGGTATGGCTAAGATCAAGAATATTAAAGGTGTATGCCTACTGGGTGAGACCTCAGGTTATGTAGTAGATGCAAAGGCATCGCAAGCAGTGCTTAAGTATCTACTTGATTATGTTAATATTAACATAGATCTAAGCAGTTTAGAGAAAAGGGCAAAGGATACGGAGATTATCATAAATGCTTTAGAGCAACAGATGAGAGGTTCAAGTATATCTCAAGAACAGCATATCGAACAGCATAGGGATAAGGAGTTAGGCTATATTAGTTAATATTTAATTACTTAATTATTATACTCATCAATACTCTAACACATTAAGCTTACCATACTTGCCTATATTCAGTATATTCTCACCCTTAAACTCCCGAGTATAACCATTAACTATAGATATCTTTGATCCTTCTCTAACCATGCTTATCTGTTCATTCCATAGCGTTAATTTCATCTCTCCACTAGAATCTGCAATCACGCAATCCACGACTCTTGCAGTTGTACCATCCCTTAACTTAACCTCTCTAACCTCTGATATACTTACTACCTCTGCCTCTACTGATATATTGTTCATGCCCCTCTTTATATCAGATATTCGCATAGGTAGCAGAGGATAAACATTATAATAAATATTACTATTTACATATTGATATAATACAGCGGGGGTAGCAGAGCCTGGTCAAATGCGCGGGACTCAAGATCGTATAAGGTATGGATATAGGGTATGAATGAGTTATCCCGTCCGTAGAGGTTCGTGGGTTCAAATCCCACCCCCCGCATGTTAACAAATAGCAAGCATGTGACTAAACATATACATCAACATGTTAGTATATACTATAAAATATATACTATCTATTAAATATTGTATGATTTGTACTAAATATTAATAAAATATGCACAAACTTTTTAAATATTCATGTAATTATTAAAGATATGAAAGGATTAACAACTAGGATAATGGCAGAGAGGAATGGCAGAGCTATATGCACTGAAGGTATGATATGCAAGAGGTGATTCAGATGATGGTTGGTACATTTGCATTATTCAATAATGACGAATACAGGGAGTATATAGAGAAGATAATTAGAACGCTACAAGAGCTAGGACTTACAGTCAATGAGGCTAAGGTCTACATATACTTAGCAAAGTCTGGTTACAAGAAAGCTACTGAGGTAGCAGAGAGTGTAGGGATACCAAGGACTGAGACGTATCAGATACTTGGTAGATTACAGGCTAAGGGATTGGTGACAGCAACGTTAGAGCATCCAGTAAGATATTCTGCAATAGAGCTGAATGAACTCTTAAAGACTATGATTAATGCTGGTATGGAGAGGCTAAAGGAGTTTGAGAGGAAGAGTAATGAGATAATACGTGTATGGTCTACACTACCAGAGTTTGTAAAGACAAGTGCTGAAAATAGTGATAGATTCCAAGTTCTTGAGGGTAGAGAGAATGTATACACAAGGATAACCTCTATGATCAACGATGCTAATGATACAATACTTGTAACATGTAATGAGGTTGATACGCTAAGACTATACAACTACGGTATAATAGATCAATTGGCAAAGAGTAGAGCAAGTGTTAAGATTATAAGTAATATTCAGAGTAGCATGTTATCCATATTCATAGATGTAGGATTAAAGAATGTGAGACATGTAGAAGGTAAGATATCGTTCATGATGATAAAGGATGGTAAAGAGATGATATACACGCTTAGAAGCAATAGCAAGAACGATACCATTGTACTATGGACAGATTCACAGGCAATTGTAGAGGCCATGAGTACTCTCTTCTTCCTACTTTGGGATAAAGGTAATAAAGATAAGATAGAGCAGTAGAGTATAGGCAAGTCAATGTTAATTAGTATAGATAGACTATATTTTATTATTATTTTATCTTCTCATTAGAAGCAAGGTATTTAGATAGAACAATATGATATAATCAGTTGTACAAACATGTGAGTATTGCAGTAGGAGTAGGTCTAGCAGTTGCATTATTAATATACTACTTATATGCAAATATAATGGAGAGTAGCGAAAGTAATAGAGGATTAAAATACGAGGTTAAGCGTATAATGATAGATGATATAATGTTAGAGGTAGAGATAGCAGATGATGATGAGAAGAGGGCATTAGGCTTGATGTATAGGGAAGGGCTTGATGAGTATAAAGGGATGCTATTCATGTTCCCATATGAAGGTAGATATGCATTCTGGATGATGAATATGAACTTTAGCATAGATATACTTTGGATAGATGCTAATGGCAATGTACTCTATATAGTTAGTTATGCTAAACCATGTAAGGAGGTTAGCAGTGTTAATGAATGCACTTATAATCCAGATGTATATGCAAAATATGTGTTAGAGGTTAATGGAGGTTTTGCTGAAAGGCATGGGATAGTAATCGGTTCAAGGATGATGATATTAGATTAGATTATCTTAAGGTTAGATAATATAATTGATTAACAAATTTAAATAACGTAATCCTATAAGTTAGAGTATGAATGTAAAGGAAGAGTTCTACTCTATGCTAAATAGGATAGGGAAGGATAGTATCAAACGTATGATAGCAGAGAGACCTAGCTATGCAATAAATATACTTATCTCAGAGTTCAATAAATATGCTTTAAGCATCGGAGGATACGATGAAAAAGAGGATAACATTGCACTAGTTACTACGCTAATGCATTACATGCTAACTGAATGCATGATTCCAAGTGAGAGGAAGGTTATCGTAGATGGTGTAATGCTAGATATAGTAATACCTACAACTAGAATGCTAAGTAGTAATGCATATAATGCATTGGTTATAACTATACCTGATGATCCCGATAAGATTAGGCTAATAGAGAGTATACAACGTAACAAGGAGAATATATGGACAATCTTAACATATAAAGAATATACAATTGAAGTACTTACCAGATTAAAGGATTACAGAATATATATTATAGATAGTTACATTACTAAGTTACCATTACAAGTATTAAGATTATCAAGCATAATAGATGATATAAGAGAGTTCTTAAAGAAGCGAGGTATAAAGAGCCTAAATATACTTCATACCTAATTAATACTCAATAGGTAGATCATATCTATTCCCCCACTCATACCATGAGCCTAGATAAACCTTAATATTATTAAAGCCTAGCAGCCTTAATACTACATAGGTATGTGAAGCCCTATAACCTCCTTGGCAGTAACATATAATCTCCCTGCCTCTATCAAATGGATAGATGTCTTTAAGTGCATCTATTGGCTTAAGTCTTCCATCTGCTGTTACATTCCTCTCCCAGTCTATATTTATGGCATTGGGTATATGCCCTCCCCTTGCTGCCCTTATATATAACCCCTTATACTCGTATACGCTCCTAGCATCTATTATAACCGTATTGCTATCATGTATCCTCTCTAGCACGTATCTATAATCTGCTATCACGCTATTATCTAAACTGTAACTGTAATTATATAATGGTCTAGCAGAATATGCATTATACTCTATGCTATATCCTTTAGACCTCCAGAGGTTAAGCCCTCCATCAAGTATGCATGCATCCTTATGAGCAATGTAATGCATTAACCATAACCCTCTAGCAGATAATGTGCCAGAGATATTATCGTATAGTATTATCCTCTTATCATATGTCACTCCTATACCCTTTAATAGCATTACTAGATGCCTATTGAATCCATCTATTCCTTGTTCTGATGTATCCGCCCAATGAAATGCAAATACATCAAGGTTAAGTGCATGAGGTATATGCCCTTGAATGTAATCATGCCAAGACCTAGTATCTATTACAACTATTCTATCTTGATCCCTATTAATAATTCTGTAAAGTTCGTCAACACTAATAAGCATACTTGACCTACCAAATTATATAATATTAAACTTACGTGTAGTAAACTAACCCGTATTTACTCTAACATTTATAAAAGTATATGTTATTAATCATATCCATTGAATAAGGCTATAGATAGATTAGAGGCTATAAAAGCAGCACAGAGTGAGAAGATTAAGGGTAGGACACAGAGGATGGAGGATTATCTTGAGGTAATATATGAGTTAATGGAGTATAAAGGTTATGCAAGCATGAGCGATATATCCAACTACTTGAATGTAAGTTCTGCTAGTGTAACAAAGATGATACAGAGGCTTCATGAAAGCGGTTATATAGAGTATGAGAAGTACAAGGGGATAAGACTCAAGGATAAAGGGATGGAGGTGGCAAAGGCATTAAGGGAGAAGCATGGCATATTAACGGAGTTTCTGCTCTTACTAGGTATTGATGATAATGATGCTCATAAGATAACCGAGGGTATAGAGCATTACTTTGATAACATAACGCTAAAGAGGCTAGAGGAACTCATAAATATAATAAAGAACAATGAAGATCTCTTAAGGAAGATAGGTAAATAGATAAGATTAAATTAAAACAATATTTTATCTATAAAATAGCTATTATTGAAGATCGTCATTTGTTTACATAAATAATATATTTTAGGTTATAAGGCGCTCTAGCTTCAGCAAGGTAGCGCCCTTACTTCTCATATCAGCCAATGCTTCTTCACTCTTCTCTAATCCTTTTATACCATCCTCAAGTACTATAACCTCAAACCCTAACTTTATAGCATCAAGTACTGTACTCTTTACGCAGTAATCTGTTGCAACACCAGTAACAAAGAGCCTCTTTATACCTCTCTCGTTTAAGAGTTCTTGCAGCTCTGTTCCATCGAATGCAGAATAAGCCTCTTTGTTTGGATCTGTACCCTTAGATATTACTATAGTACTTCGAGGGAGATTAAGGTCTGGATGGAATTTTGCGCCATAGGTATGTCTTACACAGTGTACAGGCCATATACCTCCCCTCTGCATGAATGATATATGGTTTGGTGGATGCCAGTCTCTGCTAGCAAATATAGGCAACTCATTTGCTACAAAGATCTCAATGTATTTGTTTATAACAGGCACTATCTTATCCGCATCTGGTACTGGTAGAGAACCGCCTGGCATGAAATCATTCTGCATATCTACTATTAGTAAAGCAGAAGCATCATCCAATCTTTTACTCATAATATTAAGATAATCTATGGACGTTATAAAAATGTTATATTATGAACTTACATTAGTTGATAATGCCACTATCTTGCTACCTGCCATGAGCGCTTGGAGCAACCTTTTACCTACATCTGAACTCTTTGATACCTTTATCCGTGCTTTCTTGCCTACTACAGCAGAGAAGAGGTAATTATCGTTGATATAAACATCTATGCCCTTATTAACCATATTATCATCAAATATGAAGTATAGTGAGTTACCAACCTCGCTTAGGCTGAACCTAACACTCTCTGCCAGTGATTTTACCTTAGGCTCTACATCTATGCTTATCCCTAGCATACGCTCCAACTCCTTTACAGTTGAACCGTTCTTCCCTATTACAAGTGGTATAGCAGATCTACTTACCTTAACTATAACCTTGTTACCTTTTATATGAACCTCGGCATCCTTATCGAACCTTCTCATTATTTCCATGATCCTCTCCTCTGCCAACCTCTTTACTCTACTGCTCTCATCTTCATGCTCTATAGGCACTATAACATTCTCCTCACCAAATGTGTATATCTCATACTCCAATCTACTACTCTCAAAGTCCCTAACCTCTATTAATGGCCTTGCAAGATCCTGTTCATACATACCACTAGGCACTCTAACGGTTAGGCTTAATTCATATACCTTCTTTATCTCACCATTGCTAACAAATATTATGGTATCTAATACATGGGGTATCATACCAAGATCTAGCCTGCCTATGAACCTCTGTATTGCATCTAAAGGACTTGCTGCATGTACTACACCTACCATACCTACACCAGCAAGCCTAAGGTCTGCGAATACCTCAAAGTCCTCACTCTTCCTAACCTCATCGAATATTGTATAATCAGGTCTTACTAGCAAGAGTATCTCTGCAGCCTTCTTGAAGCTTCCTTCTAAAGGAGCATACTGCATAACAACATCGCTAACTTGGAGATCCCTAGGGGACTCTAATGTCTTTACTATCTTACCCTGCCTAGTATAAAAGTCTGCTATGCTACTTGCTAATGTGCTCTTACCTGAGCCTGGAGGACCTGCTATAAGTATACCTTCAGCCTTGCTCTTAAGCCTCTCCATCAATCTTGCAGATAACCTATAATCCTCAAGTGTTAATCTTACTGTTGGTCTTACTATTGTAACCTCTAACTTGTCTGAGAATGGTGGCCTTGCTATTGCTATCCTATACTTGCCTAGTTGGATAACACTTGCACCGTTCATACTTATCTCATTTGCACCTTGAGTTAATCTAACAGCATCGTTTATCTCCTTAATTATATTCATTAACTCCTCATAAGAGCATGGTTCATCTCTTAGCCTTACGAGCTCAAACCTACCAGGCTTACCCTTCTTTGCCAATGGAGGCACGCCTTGTATAAGATGAAGGCTCATGGTATGATCATCCATGAACCTCTCAAATGATATGTTAACCTTGTTCTCTCTGCTAAGATATCTAACACTTACACCCTCAGCCTCTGCTACCAGTGCTTGTACGTAATCTGCAGTAAAGAGTACTGCTCTTTCCTTCTCTGCTATATCCTTTATTATTGCATCTATCCTACCATGCCTTGCAAGCCTTATATCATCCATGTTAGGCCTCTCCCCCTTGAATGTTACCTTAATACCCTTGCTGGAGCATAACTCCCTTATCCTCTTAACCTCATTCAAGCCTATGAAGCCTTGCTCTCTACCTAGCGATGCCTGTGCCTGTAACTCATCTAGAGCTGCTATAGGTATTATTATCTCTCTACACTCAAACTCTTTACTCTCTAAAAGAGCGCTTACTCTACCATCTATTATTATACTTGTATCTAATACTATCTTTTCATACACTATCTTACTGCCTACTCTTATACTTATAAACTAAACTATGTATAGACGATCCTCTTCTCAGTTACTATGATATCAACCTTCACATCGTTAAGCGTGTAAGGTATACTGCTTAGCACTTGCATATCGTATGCCAACCCTATACATGTAAGTTTAGCATCTAATCTTGAGTTTACGTATCTATCGTAGTAGCCTTTGCCATAACCTATCCTATAACCATGCTCATCCCATACTATGCCTGGAAGTATAAGCAGATCTGGTTCTACCAACTCGCATGACTCTAAGGGTTCAAGTATGTTATACTTTCCTAATGCAAGGTCTGATGCTATATCCCTTACTGCTCTAAACTCCATAACACCATTATTAAGCACTTTAGGGTATGCTAGTACCTTACCTTGGATTAATGTATGTGAGGCAATAATAGTGGTATCTACCTCAGAGCCTATAGCACTGTAGCAGCCTACAATGTTACTTGCTTTAAACTCATTCAAGGATAGAAGTCTCTCCTGTATAATCTTGCTTAGCATTAACCTCTGCTCCTTGCTTATGGAATCCCTAAGGTATAGGTATCTCCTCCTTAACTCATCTTTACTCATATAGTATTAATATCTACGCCTTCATTAAGTGAGCAAGCTATTACTGTATTCCTTAGCAGTATTGCTACAGTCATAGGTCCAACACCACCAGGCACAGGCGTTAGGTATGATGCCTTTTCTCTAACATCGTAAGCAGCATCACCAACTATCTTACCATTAACCTTATCTATACCAACATCAATAACAACTGCATTATCCTTTACCATATCCTTGGTTAGTGTAAACCTTGATCTATCCCCTACAGCACTAACTATTACATCAGCATCTCTGCACTTCTCAACCAGGTTAATAGTCTTTGAGTGACATATGCTAACAGTAGCATCCATATGTAATAGCATCATGCTTAAAGGCTTACCTACAAGCATACTTCTATTTATTATAACAACACTCTTACCTTCTATGCTTATATTGTAATACCTCAACAACTCAACTATTCCTGTAGGTGTGCATGGGGTTAACTTTGCTACATTGTACGCTAACAAGCCTATGTTGAATGGTGTTAAGCAATCTACATCCTTGCTTGGTTTTATCATGCTTGTAACTATGAACTCGTTTATATGTTTTGGTAATGGTAACTGAACAAGTATACCATGAACCTTCTTATCCTCATTCAGTATATCTATAACCTCTACAAGTTGTTCAGTTGTATACTCTTTTGATAGATGATGATTTATAGTCTTTATACCTACCTGCTCACATGCCTTAAGTTTGTTCTTAACATAGGTTATCGATGCCTCATCATCACCAACTAACACAGTTGCTAGGCAAGGCTCTATACCCTTCTCCTTTAGGATGCTTACTACTCTACTTACCCTTGCTGTTATCTCACTTGCTACCAACTTACCATCCATTAAAGTTACCAATTTAGGTTAAGTTATTCAAGAAAGAAGGATTAAAGTCTTCCTGTGAGCTACTCACTGAACCCTTCTCTTTTCATCTATTATAGCCTTCAATGCAACTATCTCCTTCCTAAGTTGTGATACCTTTTCCTCAAGCATCTCTATCCTACTCTCTAGCAATGAGTAGAGTGTAAATACATCATCCTCTCTAGTAGCATTGTTAATATGCTTATTCATTATAAATGATAAGTATATTTAGGAGTTTATTAAGCAATTTGTAAAATGATAAGCAATTGATATTAAATATATATACAAAATTAGTAACATAGATATACTCTCATAAAAACAATCTTGTAGTATGAGCGAGCAAAATGCAGTAATAGCAAGGTGTAGATCATGCAATGCATGGTTAGCATCAACAAATAGCAGATTCATAGAGGAGCATATATCAAGCTGCAAGGCATGTTATAATGATGAGAATGATGTTAATGTTAACGGTGGTAGCACTATCATACTCCATAGAAGACCAATAATAGATTACAAGCATACTGTAAGGTGTATAGCAGATATAGATGGTATAAAGACAAAGGTTATTATAGCCCATATAAGAAGGGGTAAATTCCTAGTACTTAGTACTGCTGTATATGAGTATAGATACATGGTGGGAAGGGTAATAGATGCCTCAGATATCTTGGCAATACTACTGTAAACTAATCTATCAAATAAGGATTACCCTAGTAAATTTTAATTACGTACTAAGAATATAATCAATATGGAGTTTACAGAGGATGAAGCAAGGATACTGAAGGAGCACTTCTCAAATGTAGATAAGCAAGTATTCATAATAACAACACCTAACCAAGTCGATAGGGGTGCACTTATGTCAAGGTATAGTAGGAGTAGCAAAAGTATGAGAAGAATATTCTTGGATGAGTTCTTGAATAACCCTAACAGGGGAGAGGAGTTTTATGATAGGGTGCTTGTAGAGTATGGGGATGATAGCGTTGCAGAGCTAGGATTAATACAGGTAGCAATAGAGGGTATATCACAGATAGCAGTAAAGAGCATAGAGGATAGGAGGATAGGGCTATCATACCTAGAGAAGTCTACTAGGTATGTAAGGTTTGATCAGAAGGTTGATGGTAAATACCCTTACTACAGGGATAATGATGTAATGGAGTCAAGATACGCTGATATTTACATCGATACATGTAACCTCTCATTTGATACATACAGTAAAAGTATAGAGCCTATGATCAAGTATCTGAAAGAACTAGAGCCTATAGAGCAATTCACCTTCTTTGATAGCGAGCAGGGCAAGGAGGTAAGGTTTGCAGACCTTAAAGGTAGCAAGGATATAAGTATTGCATTAAAGGCTTATGAGTCTAGCATAAGGGCAAAGGCATTGGATCTCCTTAGAGGATTGCTACCAGCATCTACATTAACCAATGTTGCAATAGCAGGTAATGCTAGAGCATTTGAGTATCTACTTAACATACTATATACATCAAGGCTTAAGGAAGAACAGGATATAGCAGAGATGCTTTACAGTGAGTTATTCTTATTCATGAGACCATTCTTTAAAAGGGTTAAAGGTAAGTATGGAGAAGAGTTTAGGGAATACATTAGAATGGGTAGTGAGGATAGTAAGAGCATTGTAACATCTATACTTAATGACAGAGATGTAAATGATAATTACTCATATGTTAAGCTAGTTGAGTATGAACAAGAGGATACTGCAATAGATAAGGTTGCTGCATCTATAATATTTGAGCACTCAAGCATATCATACTCTGCCGCATTAGAGTTATGTAAAGGGTTGAGCAGAGAGGATAAAGTTGCTATAATAGATAGTTATATAAGGCATAGAAAGAATAGAAGACATAAACCACCAAGGGCATTTGAAGCAGTATACTATACATTTGATCTATGTACAAACTTTGGTATATTCAGGGATCTGCATAGGCATAGGATCCTTACAATGCATAGACAGCTGCTAGATGTTAAACATGGATATGATATACCAATAGAGGTTATAAATGCTGGTATAGGTAAAGAGTATGAAGAGTGTATGTATAAGAGCAAGGAAGCATATGAACAGATATCTAAGGATATGCCACTGCAGGCACAGTATGTAGTTAACCTTGCATATAGGTATAGGTACATGATGAGGCTTAACCTAAGGGAAGCATACCATCTTATAGAGTTAAGGACTCAGAGGCAAGGGCATCCATACTATAGGTATGTTGCACAAGAGATGTACAAGGTTATGGCGGATGTCCATCCTACATTAGTTAAAGGCATGGTATTCGTTGATCTCAGTGGTTATGCATCAAGGATAGATGCAGAGAAGAGGAAAGAGTTAAGGCTACAGGGATTAGATGCTACTAATAAATAAATAATATTTGCTAGAACCATCTATCTAGTCCAGCTCTCCTTACTCTCATAGCATCTTCAAGCCTCTGCAATACATTACTAACCCTCTCCACAGAGAAGTCTCTCTCATCACATAGGAACCTTATTACCCCTTCCTTATCAATCTCCTTAAACTCTATACCCTCAATCTTAGCGACCTCAGGTTCTAAGAATATCCTCCTTATAGCATTGTAATCTATCTCCTTAAGCCCTTCCTTAACGCTATCAACCTCTATATCCTCTAACCTCTTATACTTCTTTATAAGTTGAAGTGCCTTCTTTGCACCTATACCTTTGAACCCTTCTGGGTTATAATCAGTCCCTATAAGTATTGCTATATCAACTAACTCCTTTAGCGTTACTGATAATGAACTTAGTATATGCTCTAACTCTATCATCTCAGGTTCTATATCTACATATACATTTTTATTTGGTAACTTCCTCTTACCACTTATTGTAAGATTCCTTACCAACCTTGGAGAACCAAATAATAGTGAGTCATAGTCTTGGCTTGCTGTAGCATATGCAATGCCTATCTTGCTCATGTAAGCAGCTGTAGCCTCTCCTTCAGCTGGTGCCTGTACATAAGGTATACCCATCAGTGAGAGTAGTCTTTTAGCATCATCAACCATGTAATCCTTCAGCATAGATGTTGCTTGAGCATACTTCTTAGCATCATCAACTCTACCTTCCATCAATGCCTGTTCATACTTAATTAGAGCCTCCTCCTTAACCTTCCTTCTAGTATCCAACTCCTTATACTTTAAAGATGGAGGCTTGCCATCAAATACATAAACTACCTTTATGCCCATACTTAACAGGTTCACACTCCTATAGAATAACCCACTTAGATGACTGGTTACTCTACCATGTGAGTCCATAAGAGGCTCGCCTGTGTAACCCCTTATAATTGCGAGGAACTGGTATAATGCATTGTATGCATCTATTGCAATAATCTTATCACTAAGGCTCGTAAGCCTTACTGTCTTTGCATCTATAAGCGCCCTTATATCTACGCCCATGGATTAGTTAAAGTAATTAATTGGATTTACGTATTTTGGTTATTGTATAGCAATAGACTAAGGTTAGCTCTTATAATAACTCTAGCAGTAGGGGTGCTTGAGGTTGTAGGTGGTATATTAAGCAATAGTTTAGCATTGATAAGTGATTCCCTCCATGTCTTTACAGATTCTATAGCATTGGCAGTTGCGCTTGTAGCATTAAGGCTTGCACTTAAGCCACATACACCACTGCTTACCTATGGATACCATAGGGTAGAGGTCCTTGCAGCATTCATAAACCTAGCATTGCTCTCTGCAGTTTCTGTAGTAATAGTATATGAGGCTTACAAAAGGGTTATCGAACCTGTAATTATATCATGGGATACTATGCTTGCTGTAGGTATAGTAGGGCTTGCAGTAAACATCATAGTATTAAAGGTTGTTGATATAGATAAGGATAAACAGTTTGCCATAGAGAGTGCTAAACTACATATACTAAGTGATGCACTATCCTCTATAGGAGTTATAGCAGCAAGTATAGCAATATCATTAACCTCATTGTATATTATAGATATATTGGTTAGTATAGGGATAGTAGGGCTAATTATTAGATATGTTACAATGATGATCAAGAGGTGTGTAGTTATACTACTTGAAGGAGCACCAGAAGAGATAGATGTATCAAAGGTAAGGGATGATATATACTCTATACAAGGTATAGTTGATGTTCATGATCTGCATGTATGGAGTATTGCACCAGATATGAGTGCATTAAGTGTTCATGTTATAGTTAAACATGGTATAAATGGCAATGATATAATAAAGAGTATAAATGATGTGCTTTCTAGCAAGTATAGAATAAGACATACAACCATACAGGTAGAGGTTGAGGATATACTTAGACCCAAGCCGGGGTTGGATAGTCAGGTAGTCCGCCAGCCTCGAGATCAACAAACATAAAATAATAATTAGGGGCTGAGGTGTAAGCTGGTGCCTGCAAAGGCTCGTGGGTTCAAATCCCACCCCCGGCGCTTTTAGCATGGTTAATATTCTACTTTAATTTAATCAAATACATGGAAGTAGAGGTAGAGTTTAGAGTAGATAGCAATAGCAAGGCTGAGGTAATAAGTAAAATTGCGCAATTGGTCAAGAATGCTGAAGAGCTAGGCTTAAGTATAAAGGAGATAGAGTTTGAGGAGGAAGGTAATAAAGAAGAGTAGCAATAATAATCTTAATTTATTATTTGTTATCTTAAGGGATATTTCAAGAACCTGCATTCATTACATTTATTAATACTTGATTAAGATAAATGCTAAATGGTGTCAGGGTTAAGGTTCAATGGCAAAGTTGTCTTGGTTACTGGGAGTGGTACAGGGATAGGACAGGCAATAGCAAAGGAGTTTGCTAAGCATGGAGCTAATGTAATCCTAATGGGTAGGAGAAAGGAACCCCTAGAGGCTACAGCAAAGGAGTTAGAGAGTATAATCTCTAAAGTTAATAGTAATGCAAAGGTCAGGTTCTTTGCTGGAGTTGATGTAAGCAGTAAAACTGAAGTTGTAGATATGTTCAATGCAATAGGCAAGGAGTTTGGTAGGTTAGATATACTTGTTAACAATGCAGGTGTATCAGGACCAGTTAAGATACTTGCAGCACAACCATTCAAGGAGTTCAAGGAGTGTGTAAGCATACACCTAACAGGAACATTCTGGATGAGTGTAAATGCATTAAAGTATATGCAAGATAATGCCAAGGTTATAACAATAGCAACATATTTTACAGAGGAGAGGCCGTATGAGCAGAGACCATACAGGTTCAGGACACCTTACACAAGTGCCCAAGGCGCAAAGAATAGGCTTAGCGAGGCCTTTGCATGGGAGCTAGCAGAGAAGGGTAAGAGAATATACTTCATAGTAAGCAACCCAGGTCCAGTGCACTCAGATAGGATATACAAGACTGTATACCCAAAGGCAGCAGCAGAGTTCATAAGGATAGGAGGATTTCCTAACCTAAGGGCCAAAGATATAGAGAGGATAACTGATAGAGTATTACCATACGTTGGTGATGATGATACCATGCTAGGGAAGGCAGTAAGAGATCTTGCATTAGAGATAGCAAGGGAGAGGGGTGAGGATGGTATGAGCATAGAAGATATAAAGATGAGTATAATCTCATGCTTAAGCAAGATAAGGGAGGTTGCTGAGAAGATCCAGAGTAATACTAAGAATATGGTAGTTGATGGTAACTTCCTTACCCAAGAGGAGTGTGCAGAGATAGTACTTAACCTAGCAGGTGATGATATAAGTAGGCTTGTTAATGGTAGGATCATGCCATCAGATAGAGTATTCTATCCAGTTAAGCCATTGATAACAACATATCCAAGCGTTAATAATAGTATAGACCTTAATAAGAAGAATATACTAATATCTCTAACATATGATATTGAAGAAGGTAGGTTAAAAGCTCTCTTGGATGCATTATCTAACGCTAATGCTAGATGCTACTTGCTTAAGGATAATGATGTTAGCATCAATGCTGATGGCATATACTCAAGTAATATGTATAGTATAGATATGCATGATGAGAAGAGTGTAAGGGATGCTATAAGGAAGATAAGACCTGATGTAGTAATCCATGCTACAGGTAACTATGATTACTCTAGAGACCTAACCTCCCTTACTAGGGAGGAGTGGGATTCATTAGTTGATAGATTCATAAACATACCTGCCCTAATATGCAAGGAGAGTATAAATGCCAATATGCCCGATGGAGAAGAGGATCCAAGCATGTATAGGTATGGTAGTTGTATAATGATAATAATTGGTCCTGATGCCCCTGTAGGTAAGAAGGTATCAAACCTTATAAGGGCAAGGGCAGAGGTATTCAGAGGCGCATTAAGGCCATTTGCTGTAACTGCAACACAGGAGTTGAGCGAGGTTCTTAGCTCTAATATGCGTGTATACCTTGTTCTACCAGGTAGTGTTGATGGTAGGGAACCTGATACTAAGAGGTTAACAGACACATGCCTATACTTAGCCTCTGGTAGAGCATTGAATAGGGCTGAGGTTATATACTACCCAGATGAAGTAAGGTAATCATATACAAGCCTTGATGCTATAAGAAATAGTGCAGATGCTACAGCGTATCTTAATATTACATCTTTAACCATATCTATAAATCTAGAACCTATCTGTGCACCTATGAATGTTCCTCCTACAAGTATAGATGCTATAAGGTAATCAGGGTGTCCAAGTATTGCATGTGTTATCAACCCTGCAAGTGATGATGTTAGTATTACGAACTGGGCATTAGGGACTGCTCTGTGCATACCCATACGCATTAGAATAAGCATCATGGGTATTAACAATACTCCTCCACCAATACCAAATAAACCTGCTATTAAGCCAGAGGAGAATGCTATTGCATAATTGTAATGTTTAGTCTTGGAATACCTTATCTTAACCCTCTCATAGGATGACCTTATAAGCATATGTAAAGATACCCCTACAAGTATTATAGCAAAGTAAAGCTTGAACTCCTGCACATCAACTATTGAGGATACATAAGCACCTATTATAGAGCCAGGAAACGCTAATGATGCTAACTTATATGCTAATCTGTAATCTATCCTTCCTTGCCTTGAGTATGATATAGTTGAGGATAGAGAGGTTGAGAATACAGTGAATAGGCTTGTAGCAGATACCTTGTAAGGCTCCATGTTTATCATTATAAGTGTTGGTGCTATTATGAAGCCTCCTCCTAAGCCTAGCATAGAGCCAAATATGCCTGCTATAATGCTTACACCAAGGAGAAATAGCAGAGTAGCATAACTATCAAGCATTGGGTAGTATAGCAAGGTATGATATATAAAGTAAAGAGTAGATATACTGCAAGGGTTGAGGATAATACTTGTAGGCTTTGGCGTGGTGAATCAGAGTCTAGTTAAACTACTCCTATCTAGGATGGATGATATATATGCTAGGTATGGTATGAAGCCTAGGATAGTTGGGGTTGTGGATAGCAAAGGTTCTGTAATCTCAAAGACTATGCAAGGGTTAGACCTTAAGAGGCTCTTGGAGGTTAAGAGGCTTTATGGTAGTGTAGCAGAGTATAGGGATGATGGGTGTAGAGCATCAAGCATAGAGGAGATGATAGAGGATGTTAATGCTGAGGTTATGGTAGAGGCTACACCTACAAATCTTAAGGATGGCGAGCCTGGGCTAACGCATATAATCAATGCTATAAGGCATAAGAAGCATGTTATAACAGTTAATAAAGGTCCTTTAGCATTAGCAATGCCGTCACTTATAGAGTTAGCTGAGTATAACAATGTTGCACTAAAGTTCAGTGGCACTGTTGGAGGAGGTACACCTATACTTGAGTTTGCTAAGCACTGCTTAAAGGGAGATAGGATAGTATCATTCAAGGGTATACTAAATGGTACAACAAATTATATACTAAGCATGATGGAACAGGGATTAAGCTTTGATGATGCGTTAAATGATGCAAAGGCTAAGGGTTATGCTGAAGCAAATCCTACTCTAGATATAGATGGGTATGATGCAGCAGCAAAGTTAGTTATAACAGCAAACTGGGTTATAGGAATGAAGGCTACTATAAATGATGTTAAGCTTCAGGGTATAAGAGGTATTAGTCAAGAGCATATAAATGATGCAAAGGCTAAGGGTTGCTCACTAAAACTTATAGCATCATGCTCAGATAGAGAGTTAAGTGTTAAACCAATGCTTATAGGCAAGGATGATCCATTATGCGTAAATGGAACCCTTAATGCTATAACATTTGTATCAGAGTACTCTGGAGAGTTAACCTTGATAGGTAAGGGTGCTGGAGGTGTTGAGACAGCAAGTGCTGTGCTAAGAGATCTTATAGATATAAGAGAAGTGATGAGCGAGGATTGAGTAAGAGGAAGGAGCATTACCTATCAAAGAGTGATATAGATAGCATAGTAGAGAGGGCAAGGAGAGAATGGGGCATAGACATAAAGAGACCAAAGGTATTAAAGATAATAGATGCTAGAGGCTCTAGCCTTGTGGTTGGTGATGAGTTTATAGCTATAATAAAGAGTATTGATGATAACAAAACTGTAATCCTACCGTTCCTGGCATCAAAGTACTCCTTTCTATCATTATTCCCCAGTGTAGTGGTTGATATGGGTGCTGTAAAGTATATATGCAATGGTGCAGATGTCATGAGACCTGGTATAGTAGCCATGGATGAGTTCAGTAAGGGTGCAGTTGTTACAGTCAAGGATACGAACTACTCCAAGTACATAGCAGTTGGTATAGCATTAACCAGTAGTAATGAAGCAAAGGAGATGAGCAAAGGTGCAGTGATACATAATATGCATTATATAGGAGATGAGGTATGGCAGTTATATAAGAATATCTCATGATTTTATAAATATTAGAATTTTGGTACTATTTACTTCTATAGTCTTATTGACTCCTCTCTACAACCATTACTTGTTATGGTAAGCATATCTACGCCATCACCACTTGCAGCATCCCTTGCTACTGCAGCCTTGATAGACCTTATTGCAAGATCCCTTGCCTCATGTTCACTCATACCTTGCATATAAGAACTCTCTATAACACCTATAGCCATCTCAGCACCACTACCTACTGCAGCATAATCATCTGGTAGTATCGAACCTATGGGATCTAGGGTGTATATTGCAGGCTTATTTATATAAGGATCTATACCACCAATTATTATCTGTGTTAGAAATGGAAAATACCTTCTCTCAAAGAGCATTACGGAGATCAATTTCCCTATTGAGTTAGGTGGCACCTCCCTCCTTAGCTCTATAGCTCTTAGCCTTGCCAATGCCTCTACTTGCCTCATGAGTATCTGCATATCTGCTACCAAGCCTGCACATGCTGCCCCTATTCTCTCTGTTATCTTGAATACCTTCTTTCCACTCTTACTTACTACATAGTTACCGAAGGATACCCTCTTCTCTGCTGCTAGTATAACTCCATCAGCAAAGGTTATACCTACTGCTGTTGCCCCGGGCATGAATTGCTCAAATGCCATGCAACTCTATCCTCCTAACTTAAATTTAGTCTTTTCTACTGCCTTGCTAGAATATAGTATTACCATTGATACAGCAAGTGCAAGAACCAATGGATAGTAATCAATGAACTCTGGTATAACTGCTATCTTTGCTGTAGTAAACTTTCCGTTAGTAGTAGAGTCTAATATGCTTACATTAACTGTCCATTCCCCTTCCCTGCTCGGAGTAAATACATCCTCTGCCACATTATCTACAGAGGGTATGCTTACATCTCTAGCAGTATTGCCATTAGGATCTACCCATACAAACCTTACAGTAGCATCTGAGTCTAAGGTAACCCTTGCCTTCACCTCTTCCCCTATGTTAATAACACTCCCATTACTTAATGATAATGAATCTTTGTATAAAACTAATTGCATTCTGTTAATAGAGATTATCTGTATTCTGTTGTTTGCTGTATCAGCAACTATTATCCTTCCCTTGCTATCCACTGCTACACCA
>CAYYYF010000002.1:72560-218592 GCA_964475945.1 uncultured Nitrosopumilales archaeon
TATGAACCAAATGAGAATAGGAAGTTACCGCTGCTATCAAATACCTGCACTCTATTGTTTGCTGTATCAGCAACTATTATCCTTCCCTTGCTATCCACTGCAAGACTGTGAGGCACCTTGAACTCTGCTTTACCATCACCATATGAACCAAATGAGAATAGGAAGTTACCGCTGCTATCAAATACCTGCACTCTATCATTACCTTGGTCAGCAACTATTATGTTACCGTTTCTATCTACTGCTACTCCACTAGGGCCTATGAACTCTCCTTGCTTAGTGCCATATGAACCGAACATATGTAGTAAATTAAATCCTTGCGAGTAAGCATCTATTGAAGATACTAATGCAAGAATTACTACTAAAATTAGTATAGTATACATGAGTAAGTATCTACTAAGACCAGTTAAAAATATTTCTCTATAACATTATTAAATTAAATTAAATTAAAAAAGAAAATAAGGTTATTAACTAGTTATGGTGTCTTTACTGGATTCTCAAGTGTAGCATACCAGTTTGCGTTAGGTAATGCGAGAACACCCATTCCGCCCCAACTGTCTATATCAACATCACCAGCAATAACTGGCTCATTACCACTAAGATCAACTACTCTTAATACTGGTGTGAACTTTGCTGTAACGTATGCATACAAGCCTCCACCCTGCTTATAGCCATAGGTTACACCATGAGTACCTGGAAATCCTGGTAGCACAAACTTCTGGTATCCCTTTGGATCATCATAGTTCAACTTTATAACAGTTATTGCAGCCTTGCCAGCATCACCAAACAACCCTGGTAGACCTCCAGAGTTTGCTTGCACCAGCCACTTACCATCTGGGCTTATAGGTGCCTGTATAGGTACACCATTAACCGATATTATATCTACAAGTTTTGCATTAGAAGGTCCTCCTACTGCAGAGCCTATATCATAGAGTATCAACCTACCCTGTAATAGATCCTTGTGATTCAATGATATCCATGATGTTGCCCAGTATCTATGCCCTTTTATCTCTGGGCCTATATATGATGCTATTGGTATACCTGGACCTAACTTATCATCTGGATTATCGGTAGTAAGATCTGGCAGCTCTGCTACATTCTGTACAAATAACTCTTTACCAGTACCATTCTCTGCATCAAACTGCAATACTGCTATATAATTGGCCATGTGATATGGTGCAGCAATAAGGTTATCCTTAGTCATCCAGAATCCATGTGGACCAGCCATTGGTATACTTGCTGGTATACTCTTCTTCTCTACCTGCTCTGGTGGTATATTTGGATCAAATGCTTGTTGAGCATTAATTGCAACAAACCTTGACTCCCCATTTATACCTGTTAGTATCCACTTATTGTTTGAACTAACCACTATATGTGCTGGATCATTACCTACCTGTATGTAGTTCTTAACTATCTGCTTTGTTGCAGTATCTATTATAGTTATGTAGTCATCATGCCAGTTTGTCTGTGCTATATACTTACCATCTACAGATTCCCATAGATTGTGGGGATTATTCAAGCCTTGGGTTATCTTTGTCTTAACCTTCCACGTGCTAGCATCAACCACAACTATAGAGCCTGGCCATGGTTTACCCAACTTACCAGTAGGATCTTTTGCCAAAGGAGCTGCATCAAACTGAGCATCTATCCATACCTCACCCACTCCAGGTGTTGATGGAGGAGCCTTAAACTCATCCCTATGAGAGGGCCATGGACCAGGGCTATATAACCATGGTGCAAACTTTTGAATAGTAAAGTCATTTGACCCAGTACCTTTCTCACCAGTTATAGCATTCAATGGTACACCAGCAGATATTATACCAGTCATGTATGGATGTATTGCACATACATATACATATATACCAGCATCAGGCTTGAATACTGGTGATCTATTCCCTGGTGCAAGTATTGTGAATGTCTTTGCTGTATACTCTGGATCTTGGTTAAGCTGTAGATCAGTTATCCTTGTTACAAATGTTATTGTATGCACAGAAGCAGTCTCACTTGCATCCCATATTATTGGGCTACCTGGGTTTACCTGCATTGCTGTTGGCATGAACCATGGGACAAACTCTGATACAACTATTGTCCTTGGCATCTCCTCTTCTGGTAACTCACCAGTTGTTGCTCTTGTCTGATAGTATACAGTTACAGTAGCACTGAATTGTTCTCCAGCACCATTATATAACTCTACTTGGAGAGCGTTGTTGAATGCAAATGAGCCTTCAGTACCAACATTCCTATAAACTTCGGCATCAAACTCCATTCCACTCAACTCATTTGCGCCTGTGAAAGGTTCACCTGCTGCAAATGAACCCTTTGGATGAAGTATTACAACATGAACATTCTTATCTGCTTTGAATGTCAACCTACCTGCATAGACTACATTCTCTTGAAGAGTTAGAACCTTGACTGCTTGGTGACTCTCATGCCCAGATATCCACGCATGAGGCTCAGATGTTAACTGCTTTGTCTCGATGACCCTCTTTATCCTTGCCGCCTCAATATTCTGTAATGCAATAGGAGCAACAAGGAAACCTACTACTGTAATTGCAGCAACTATTGTAGCAAGTACAGTCCTATTCATCGCATACCATTATATTGTTACCCTATATAATATTTTCGTGTTATATCCTTAGTTTTTTAGCATTATTATTTACAATAATAAGGTATATAATCAAATAATCTAAATTATTTGATCAAATCTTTTCATAACATATCCTATCTCATCTATCATATCTGTAGGCATTATATGCAATCCAAATCTGTTGTATGCATTAAGGCCAGCAAGCCCGTTTATATACACGCCTGCGATGGATGCATTTAATGGACTTAAGCCTTTAGCAAGTAACCCAGCCGTTAAGCCAGAGAGTATATCCCCAGTACCCCCAACTGTCATTGCAGGAGTATGTAGATTATTAATGAATATACTCTTACCATCTGAGATAACATCTATCCATCCTTTGAGTAGTATCGTTACACCATACTTACTTGCATGCTCCTTAACATTCTTTATCCTCTCCTCTATGCTATTACCAGCATCTAACCCAAATAATCTCTTGAACTCTCCAGCATGAGGAGTTAGCACAACCTCCCTATCCTTAACAGCAGGTAGTATATCACTTATCAATGCGCTTGCATCAAGCACTATCTTAGCATTATGCTCACTTATTAGATCAATAACCAACTGCTTCAATGCATCAGACGTTGCTATGCTAAGACCCATGCCAATCGCTGCTGCATCAACATGCTTTGGTAGCATCTTCATTAATCTATTCACACTACCTTTGGTTAACCTTGCATCTGGTAATGGCAGTACTATTATGCTTGGTGTATATGCCCTTAATGCTACTGCTATACTCTCTGGCACTGCTGTATAAACTAGATCAACTCCACCCCTATATGCTGCTAGTGATGCTAACAATGGAGCGCCATGGTATATCTTGCTACCTCCAACTATAAGCACGGTACCATTATCACCCTTCTTTGATCTAGAGCTTCTAGGGGGTATTATGGATGCTATTATATGCTCATTTATCTCATCAGCTATGCTCATTCCACTTACCATTTAGAATCTTAATCTACGGATAAACCTTCCTAGCAAATGCTAGATATGCTGTATGTCCAACCATTCTGAACATTGGCCTGCTCATACCTTCCCTAGCCTCTATATGCCTTATCATTATCTCAGTGAACTCTAGATCTATGAAGTTGCTTGCTTTTAATGCTGTAGCAAATCGCTCGAGTTGGTTCATAGTGGGACATATTGCACATAGAGGGGCACTACCATTTAATGCACTGTATACGTTGTTTACAACATTCCATGGCTCACCCATATCTATTACTGCAGCATCAATATCCTTAACATCTATACTCTCTCTAGCATCTTTGCTTATTATTGTAACATAATCATCAAGCCCTAACTTGCTTATATTCCTTCTTGCTATCTGTATGAATTCATCTCTTATCTCATACGAGTATACATGACCATAAGGCTTTACTATACTTGCTAGGAAGGTTGTAAGTGCTCCACTCCCTAAGCCTATCTCTAGAACCTTTGCTCCTGACTGCAAGCCTAGTCTAGATGCCATATATCCCATATCCTTTGGGTATACTATCTGCGTCCTCCTCTCGCTCTTCATAACCACATCATACGTTAATGGTTTAAGCAAGTATACCCTCTTACCAAGGCTACTCTCTATGTAAGAGCCATAACTCTTCCCTATTGTGCTACCAATATCTATTATGCCTATATGTGTATGCATAACCTTATTCCTCTCAACTTTGACTAACCATGAACGTTTTACAGTATGTAAGAGTATGTAATGACCCTCTTGAATGGAGTTATCGTTCTCACTACTCTTATCATCATTACTACTATAACTCATAACATACTCTGCACTTGCTATTTGTATTTAATTCTATTCCCTAGCTTAAACAGCATCATCACCAATTATCTTTGCTGCTTTACCCTTTAACTTAATATCTATCTTAAAATCGTCTGGCGTTAATGTATCCCTTGTACGCCTCTTTATTACAAGTCCACACTTACCTGCAGCAAGCAACTTACCTCTAACACAGCTTGCATATGCACATGATGCTCCTAAGCACTCTTGCTCTAACCAATCACACCATATAACACTTCCTTTATATCTTAAGACATTCTTACCGCACTTGAACCATGTACACTTGGCCCAACAGTTACCATCCTTATCTGGTCCTTCAACCTTCATACCTATTATGCTAATTTACAGCATACTAGTAAAAATAATTTTCTATTAGTGATATAGTTAAATCTATCCACCTTGCTTATAGATACATGGGTAACTATATAATGCGTATAGCAAGTGATGAGTTTGAGGCTAGTGTGTTCAGTAAAAAGGCATATTATACAGCGATGAGGAGGAGATGGAGTAAAGGCACAAAGATACTATTTGTCAAGAAAAGTCCTCAAGGAGACTCATTCATAGGCTATGCTATAGTTGATAGAGTGTTAAACATAGAGGAGATGGATATTAATGATAAGAGGTTCTGCCTAGAGAATGCATGGAGTAACAAGATAGTATTCAGCAGATTGGTTAGATTAGAGCCACCTGTATTAGTAAAGAATACAGTTGTAGGTAAATGGCCACAGAAGGGTGCTCTTTTACATGGTGCACCTATAAGTAATGAGGATCTTAATACGATAGTAGAGTTGGCTAGCATAAGGATAAATTATTAATATATAAAGCATAATAGCTGCTATGATGCTAGTGCTTAACTATCTTAAACTTTATATTTAAACAGATATAGAATTAATGGTGTAGATGCTTCAGGCAGAACCAATATACATAGATTGGAACAACTCCCTTGATATACTTAATAGTGCTTACAATGCAGGCTTGTTTGTACTTATAATAGGGGCTAAAGGCACAGGTAAGACAACCCTAGTTAGAAAGTTTGCACATATGCATATGAAGGAACTATACACCATAAACTTCTCCTTGCGCACTAGGGAGAGTCATCTTATAGGTATGCAGACTATAAGCAATGGTAATGTTGAGTTTGTAGAAGGATTACTTATAAAATCAATGAGGAGTGGCTCTATGCTATATCTGGATGAGTTGAATGCTGCTGAGGCTGATGTACTCCTAAGGTTGGATGAGGCACTAGATGATAGGAGGCAGATAGTTCTTAAAGAAGCAGGAGGAGAGGTTGTAAGGGCTAGAGAGAACTGGTTTGTTATAGCAACCATAAACCCGTTATCGCATATGGGTACTAAGGAGTTGCCCCCTCAATTACTTAGCAGATTCCCTGTAAGGATAAGAATGGAGTACCCTCCATCAGATATAGAGTTGAGGATAGTTAAGGCCCATGTTCAGTTGGATGTTAGAGAGGAAGAGGTAGTAAGGAAGGCAATAAAGTTAGCGAATACCCTTAGAGAGGCTGCGTCTGTAGAGGAGTTATACTACAGCCCAAGCATAAGGGAGAGCATAGCATTCGCAAAGTTGATTAAGCAAGGTAAAGATGCAAAGACTGCTGCCGAGGTAGTATTTGCTAATGTGTATGAACAATGGGGAGGTACTGAATACAGGAAGGTTATGGATATAATAACCTCATTGTTTTAATATCAGATTCGGTAATCTAATCTATGATTAGGGATGATATATTAATAGATATAGGAACGTTCTTGATAAAGGCATGGTCTGGCAAGAATGCTATTGTTAAGATAGCAAAGAATCCTAAGATAAATTATGAGAAGAGTATAGTAAACATATCCAATCTAGATGCATTCTCTGGCGATGAGTTCTCAAGGTATAGGCAATGGAGAGTAGCATGCTGGATACTTGCAATGAAATTCAGATACTCATCCAAGTATCTCTCAGATGATATAGCATATGGGCATGTGCTTAACACATTAGAACAGAAGAGGGTTACGCTCCTAGGCTTGAAGGAGTGGAGTGGAATGCTTAATGAATTATTATACGATGAGGCTGTATCATGGCAGGATAAGCCTTTAGTCAACTCATTATATGGCATACATAGAAGGGTTATAGCATTCTCCCAGTACTTCCTAACAGGATACATAAAGGGAGATCTTGATGGCTTTGATATGGTAAAGGTTGAGAATGCTGCAAATATAGCAAATAAGATAGTGGATGAGGCTATAAAGAATGGGTATGGCACAGAGTGGGTTGAGAAGCAAGTGCCAAAGGTTCTAGATGCGTTAGGAGCAAACCCATTGCTTAGCATACCTATACCATTCGCTAGGGTAAGGATGGGTGTTAAACTGAAAGATGAGGATGTCTATCTAGCATTAAGGAGACTTCTAAAGTTAAAGGAGGATAAAGAGGACGCTAATAATGTAATTAAGAGCATAATTGATGGCAGGAATGTTAGGAAGGAGTATGATATGGTTAAGAGGATGAGTGCAATAGCAGGTAAGAGAGAAGAAGTTAATATAGCAAAGGCTCTAGATGTGCCAGAGTTAACTGATGAGGTAATACAACAGGATGCAGATCTTGTAAATAGGTTAAAGATAATGCTTAGAAACTGGAAGAAAGGTATGATAGAGTACTATGCCGCAAGTGGTGATGAGTTGGATGTTGAGATGCTACTAACCCAAGCAAGCAGACCATTCATAAATGAACAGAACCTTAAGATTAAGAGTAGGTTAATACTACTACTTGATCACTCTAGCAGCATAGCAAGTGATGAGTATGAGTATAAAAGAGCATTTATGGCACTATGCAAGGTTCTTGATTACCTAGGGATAAACTTCATAGCCCTAGCATTCAATACATCCAAAGGTAAGGCTAGGTGCTGGGTTATAAAAGGCAATGATGAGCATTGGGGCAAGTCATGTGAGAGAAGGCTCCAAGCAATAAAGGCCAGTGGAGGTACACCACTGGCAGAGGTATATGAGAGGATAGAACCTATAGTGAAGGCATTCAAACCAGATATATTTATGACATTCTCGGATGGTGAGCCTAATGATCCAACTGCTACTAAAGGGGTTATAAAGAGGTTCAGAAGCATGAATATAAAGATGATATCATTCGGTATAAGCAACAATACATCTCGAGCATTAAGTATAACGCAGAACCTAAAGTATCTAGGCTATGATAGATGTGTAGCAGTAAGTAGGATAAATGATATGCCAAAGAAGGTATTCATGCTATTAACTTAGGTTATGAAGGCATTAATTGATGTACTATGCAAGAGATTAAATAGATTAGATAATAACATAACAGATAGGGTTAAGAGTATTGCTAAAGTTAACAAGAGAATACCATCTGCAGTGCTTATAGTTATACACTTTACATATGGTGAACCAAGGGTAATACTATGCAAGAGGAGCAGTAGGGTTAGCAACCATGCAGGACAGATATCCTTCCCTGGAGGAATATACAAGGATGAGGATAACGATCTTCTAGGTACAGCATTAAGGGAGTGTAAGGAAGAGATAGGGTTAGATGTTAATAGGGAGCATGTTATAGGGTATATGGATACTGTTAATACCTTCTCATCTAACTTTATAATACTGCCATTCATTGCAATCTTGGATTATATTAGAACATTCAAGCCTAACTCTGAGGTTGATGAGGTAATAGATGCACCCTTACATGAACTCCTTACTAACATGTATGAGGATAAGGAGCACTACAATTATGCTACTGATGCATACAAGTTTGTTTATAAAGGGTATACTGTGTGGGGCGCTACTGCAAGGATACTCAAGGCATTAAGGGATAATATATATAATACTAGGTAGGTTAAAATTGCTCATATCTTATCATATACAAGATGCGCATAGTTGCTATAGGAAGCAAAGTATTTGTAACAAGCTTTCAGATGGGCGGGATAGAAGGTATCTATGTAGATTCTCCTATGGATGCTATGAGTAAAATAAACTCTTTCATAAGCAAAGGTAATAATGATGTTGGTCTAATACTTATAAGTGATGATATAGCAGCAAGTATAAGAAAAGAGTTGACTGAGTTTAGGACAAAGAACCCTATACCGCTTGTATTTGAGCTCCCTGCTCCAGGTAGCAAGAAGGTCCAGGTTAATTATAGGATGCTACTTAAGCAGATACTTGGTATATAGGGGTAGAATAGCATGAAGGCAGTTCTGCTAGATGATAACAATGTAGTAATAAAGGAAATACCTGCACCAGAGGTAGGAGATGGAGATATACTTATAAGGATGCGCTCCTGTGGACTCTGTGGTTCAGATATAGAGAAGGTATATGGTAGATATGGTGTGGTATCAAGGAGGCTAGGGCATGAACCTGCTGGTGAGGTTGTTGCTGTAGGCTCAAGTGTTAAGGGTATAAAGGTGGGAGATAGGGTATTTGCGCACCATCATGTCCCTTGCTACTCATGCTACTACTGCAATCATGGAGACTATACAATGTGTGAGTACTACCAGAGGAGTAATATAGAGCCATGTGGGCTTGCAGAACTCTTCCTAGTGCCAGAGTGGAATGTTAGTAGAGGAGGGGTCATAGTATTACCTGAACATGTATCATATGATGAGGCTGCAATGATTGAACCATTGGCATGCTGCATAAAGGCATTCAAGGCATCGGGTATAAACTCTAACGATAGCATTGCAGTGCTTGGTGTAGGACCTGCTGGAGCAATGCATATTATGCTTGCTAAACATGCAAATGCTAAACCTATAATTGCTATAGATGTCAATGACTTCAGGCTTAACTTTGTAAAGTCTTTAGGTGCAGATCTTGCATTAAATGCAAAGAGTGATGATGTTATTGCTAGCATTAAGTCTATAACCGATGGTAGAGGAGTAGATGCTGTTATAGTTGCTACAGGTAACAGTAGTGCACTACAGAGTGCATTAAGCATGGTAAGGAGGGGAGGCAAGATTATAATATTTGGGGTACCTCCTAAAGGCTCTAGCATACAGCTGGATCTTAATCATGTATTCAACAATGAGATAAAGATAATACCTAGTCTTGCAGCATCAGATTATGATACTAGAGAAGCATTTGATCTTATAGCAAGCAAGAGGATAGATATAGCAAGGATAATAACCCATAGATACAACTTAGAGCATGCAAAGGAGGCAATGGAGTGTGCACATAAAGCAGATGATGCAATGAAGGTTGTTGTAGTATCATGAAACAATTTATCTAATTATTACTACCTAACAACTTTCTTACCATTTTTGAGCATACATCTCTAATACTAAGTGCTGTCAATATAAATGCAACTATATTTAATATAAATGATATCAGTATAACACTCCTTAGCCCAAGTAACTCTGCAATTATACCACCTAGCATAGAGCCTAGTATTACTGATATACTAATAATAGATTCTAAGAGTGAGCCTACTGATGCCTTGGATCCATTACCATTAAACAGGTTGATCAACGAGCCTAGGTATAATAGACTCCATGATACTCCTAGTAGAATCTGCACTAATGCAAGATATAGGTAATTTGTTGCAAAATAATATAGTATAAACACTAAGGCAGATGACATTGTTCCTAACTGTAACAATATAGAATTGATAGTATTGACCTTACTAACTATCCTATCCATTACCTTGTTTATGAATACGAACTGCGTTAATGAGTTTATTGCATATATGCTACCTATCTCAATACTGCTAAGCCTAAGTTCATCATGCAAGAATATTGGGAAGATACTCCATGTCATACTTGCACCAACTTGCCTTAACATGAATGTAGAGTATACAATTTTATTCCTTCTTAATAGATGGAGTATTGAGTGATCTGCACTTACCTTATCACTGCCATTAGAATCAGCTCTATTGCTGCTACTTGAATGCTCATCTAGCCTAAATGATGCTATAAAGCCTAGAAGGAACATTGTACCAGCAAATATGAAGACCAGATTGTAGTTACTGCTAAGATATTGAATAATACCTGATGATAGAGAACCTAAGAGCCATCCTAGCGAGCCAAAGGATACTGAGCCTATAAGTGAGTTGTCACCTTTGCTATGAGCTAATGCTAATAGTGCTCCAGCGTAGATACCTGTTGCTATACCAGCAGATACTCTAAGCAAGAACAAGGTTAGACCATCGTATGCTAATAGATGCATATAGAATGATGCTGATGATGCCAAGAAACCTAGCCTAACAAGCATAATCATATTACCATGCTTATCCCCATACCTACCAAAGTATACATAGGATAGTGCTTGAGTTAAAGCATAGGC
The DNA here is from genome assembly GCA_964475945.1 of uncultured Nitrosopumilales archaeon. GTDB lineage: Archaea > Thermoproteota > Nitrososphaeria > Nitrososphaerales > Nitrosocaldaceae > JBBIQH01. Next base: position 83,251 of record CAYYYF010000002.1, read on the forward strand.
ACTTGCTATTACCCCAACCATAAGATACGAATTGGTTAGCATATTTGCTATTATAGGTACTACTATAGCAGCAGAACCTAGAGATGAGTTCTCTAACATATTTAAGAGTTTTAGTCTTGTGGTAGTTGAAACTTGAATATACATATATGGTCTTACTATCCCCTATATCCTACTAGCAACTATAATAATATATAAGTATTCATTATTATGTATTTGATAATAGAATAACTAAACTATTGATCTTCCGATATATATATAGGGGTATTATATTTGATCATCATATGAGTACAAATGATGTAAATAAAGCTGCAATAATTATTACAACAAGTGTACTTATGATATCCAATTTTTAGCAATGGGTGCATATGAAGCAACAAATTGCAGCAATACATACGGTCAAGATTGTTATGCAGTAGGAGGATACGATTTTATATCACCCCAATCCTCTTTAGGAGCAGGTGTTACCCAGAAGGATGGACCTTACTGTCCAGCAATGTAGCAAGTAGGTGGTATTTTATAAACCCGTTCAATGGTTACACAGTAGATTTCTGTAATGATGCACCATTTACTCATTTCAAGGTAGCAAAGGGAGGTGGATTGAATCTATGCTAAGCAGGATAACTATAGCAATAATATGCTGTGCAATTATAAGTACAATGATATATCTGTTTTATTCATTAAACCAATCAACTACTATTTCTAACAACAAAAATGAAGAGGATAGAATTGAAGATTTAACTATACCGCCTAGACCTCTTCTAAATAAGAATGATAAGCCTGTAAGCAGTGTAGATGAGGCTAGCAAGATTACTGGTTATGAAGTACCTTATCCTACATACTTGCCCATAGGTTATAGTATTCAAGTCATGTATGCGTATGATTATGGGACAGTAGTTATGTATGCATGGAATAAAGCAATAGAAGATACAACTTATAGAGACTTCTATTATATTGGAAATGGTATGATAATATACATAGATGATTTAAGTGATAGATATAGCAGTAATATTGTGGATTAGATTGAGAATAATGCTGAGCCTATAAGCACAGAGCAGCTCTTAGATGGGTTAAAGAGTTTCAGAGGTATGGTGCACATAAACTAACGATAAAAGATTCTATATGTGCAGCATATGATAAGCAGATAGTAAAGGATGAGATAGGTAGAGAGGTACCAGTTCTTGCTGAGTTGAATTGCTTAAAGGATAACCTACTTATTCAGATAAGGGCTTACATACCTGAATTAGAGCTGGTTAAGGTCTTAGAGAGTATGCTATGATACCTGACCCAATATTATTCCCTATTTTATTCTTATTTTATTAAGAGTTAAATAATTCCTCATATATAAGGATGCCATGAGCATGGACTGGGGCATGAAGAATAGATTATCAAGGATATTCAAGCATGATGGTAAGACAGTAATGCTTGCTGTAGACCATGGATACTTCCAAGGTCCTACAACTAGGCTAGAGAACCCTAGGAGGACCATAGAACCTATACTACCATATGCAGATTCAATAATGCTAACTAGAGGAGTGTTAAGAAACTGTGTAGATGCAAGTAATGATATACCAGTAGTGCTTAGGGTATCAGGAGGAGTTAGTATACTCAAGGAGGATCTGTCCAATGAGGATATAACAACCAGCATAGAGGAGGCTATAAGGCTTAATGCAAGTGCACTAGCATTGTCTATATTTGTAGGTGAGGAGCATGAGCATAGGACTCTAGTAAACCTAGCAAGGCTTGTTGATGAGGCTGAGCGCTATGGTATACCAGTGCTTGCAGTTACAGCAGTAGGTAGGGAGATGGCAAGGGATGCTAGGTACCTTGCATTGGCATGTAGGATAGCAGCAGAGCTAGGTGCAAGGATGGTTAAGACCTACTACTGTGAGAACTTTGAGAAGGTTGTAGATAGCTGCCCTGTACCTTTGGTTATTGCTGGGGGTAAGAAGATACCAGAGTATGATGCCTTAAGTCTTACATACAAGGCGGTTAAGGGCGGGGCATCTGGAGTAGATATGGGTAGGAACATATGGCAATCAGACTACCCAGTAGCAATGATAAAGGCTGTTAGAGCAATAGTACATGATAATGTAACAGTAGATGAGGCATGGAGTATATTCAATGAATTAAAGGAGAAGGAAAGCAAGGAAGTACTAGTTAAGTAACCGTATTTATATAACTAGCCTGATATATTGCATGATGGATGAGTACGGTATTAAGGGTAAGGTTGCAGTAGTTACGGGGGCAAGCAGGGGTATAGGAGAAGCAACTGCTAGAGTTCTAGCAAAGCACGGAGCAAAGGTTGCCATCATAGCAAGGGATTTCGTTAGATTAAAGAATGTTGCTATAGATATAGGTGATGCCTTACCTATAAAGGCAGATGTTATAGTAGAGGGTGATGTGCAGTTAGCAATAAATGAGGTATTAAAGAATTACGATAGGATAGATATACTTGTTAACAATGTAGGTTACATAAACGACCCTACTCCATTCCACTTGATGCATGATGAGGACTGGGATACTCTAATAAACCTTAACCTAATGAGTACGCTAAGGATGACTAGAGCAGTTCTACCAAGGATGATGGAGCAGAGGAGTGGGTGCATAATCAATGTATCATCAGTAGCAGGGATGAAGGCATATAAGATACCACTGGCAGTGTATAATGCATTAAAGGCTGGGATAATAATGTTCACCAAGAGCATTGCATTAGAGTATGCACAGTATAACATCAGATGCAACTGTGTCTGCCCTGGTACGGTTAGGAGCAAGTTCTTAGAGCCTTACATGGATGATACTGAGAGTAGGGAAGGGTTAAGCAGATTACAACCATTAGGTAGGGTTGGAGAGCCTGAGGATGTTGCAAATGCTATACTGTATCTAGCATCAAATCATGCAAGTTGGGTAACAGGCTCTACAATGATAGTTGATGGAGGCTTAAGCATAACCTAAATTTAATTTTAATTAGAAATAAATTAATTATTTAAGATTATAGGGTTGATGAATTTAGCGGGGGTCGCCAAGTCTGGTCAAAGGCGCTGGGCTTAGAACCCAGTCCCGCAGGGGTTCGTGGGTTCAAATCCCACCCCCCGCACCATCTATCTTTGTCCAAAGGAGCAAGATTCTTGCTCTGTTTTGGTAAAAAGGCAAGAATAACCAAGACCGATTTTTGCGACGCTGTACAATACGGACAGACGTTCGAACCCCGTTTCCTGCCTTAAATGTGCAGGAGGGTCTAGTATATGATGGCTGTACATGGCAGAGATTATTGCGTAAAAGCTGTACTGACAGCACTAGCAGACGGCAAGCCAAATCAGCTCGTGATATAATCGATGTTACAGGTATTGATGAAAAGACTATATCGCATCTGCTATCAAATCTGTGGAGAAAACATCTCATTCTGAGAACAGACAAGCCGCTGTTTGAGTACAGCAGGCAATTCAAGGGCAGGGCTGGATTCAAGAGCAATACAAGGTCCTTTTGCAGTAAGGTCAGACGTTTCAGGAATAGAAGAACTTGCCAGATCAATACAAGAAAATGGCTTACTACATCCCATCATAGTAAGAGGGAAAAACGATTATTTTGAAATAATTGCAGATTTTAGAAGATACAATGCATGCAAGCTTCTTGGTTGGTGAAAAATAACATGTCATATAGTTGAGCTCTACGGCAAAGATTCATTCGAAGTTTCTCTTATCGAGAATATTCAGAGAAAGAGCATGAACCCCCATAGAGGAGGCGTATGCATACAAAGTATGTTAAAGAGTACGGATGGGGAAGCATTGTAGAATTATCAAGAAAAATAGGCAAAAGTTCGTCCTATATCTCCAAACTGCTATCGCTACTTAATCTTCCTGAAGATGTTTTGGAGAAGGTAGGAACCAAAGAACTAACACCAAGTATCGTGGAAGAGTTATTGCGATTGGACGACCCACATGAACAGTCCAAACTTGCTCGCCTTGTTTCAAGACGTCACCTAACCCTGAAAAGGACTCGCAATATCATTATTGACAACGAATCGAACGATGGTTCTAGTAGTGAATTAATGGATCCACGGGCTTCGACTGCAGAAGAGCTACAGGAGAGGGCTTTCGACAAGATTATAGTGGCATTGAGAATAGCTTTAAGCAAATTCGGTCCAATTATTGAAGAGAACGAGTACAATTGGATTATTCATGAAACTATCATGTTTCACAAGAATAGACTACATGAACAAATAGACCTTCTGCTGAAAGCAAAGAAACAGGCAAGAAGAAAAGCAAGGATACTATACCATAAACCTCCACAATTAGCGTCAAAAGCCACTGTAAGAATATGATTTAACACTACAAGTTCTCTAAGTATAATGACACGTTGTCGTCAGCTGATAGTTAACTTTTCGATGCGGTCTTTCCCAACTTGCGCCGTCTGACATAAGCAAACGTAAACAATCCGGCGGCCGCTGCTATGACTGCTACGGCAATCCATATTGCTGCATCATAAAAGACGACTACCATAGGATCGGGCGGCGGTGGCGGCAATTGCATTATGACACTTTCCAGCGTTCTGTAATAGAATTGACAACACTATCATCTATACATTTTGTCTCCAGCCCCTCGTTCATTTTTCATAACTATTAAGGCATCTTCTTTTTACTTGCTCGTATCTGCTGCCAATCTCAGTACATTGCCATAAATTGCTACCTGAAAATGTCAAGATAATGCCTTTGACAAGAAAGACTGTAACACATGTTATTACTTCTGGTCTGACCGCATCTTGTTATGCACACAATCGAATAAAATTAGTTATGGCTTGATATACATGGTTAAGAAAATTTTATAATAATGCAGAGATAATATTTGTGTGAACAAGAGTGCTAAACTATAATCCCGCACTATACCTTGCATAAGGTGATACCCTCCTTAACTCATTAACAACCTTATCTAATACTCCTAAGGTATAATCTATCTCATGTTCCTGATTGTATATACCAAGGGTTAACCTTAACGATCCATTTCTCTCATCTCTGCTAAGGTTCATTGCCCTTAGCACATGCGACTCTTTCTGCTTAAGGGTTGAGCATGCTGATCCAGTTGATGCACATATACCATGCTCATCCAACTTTATTATAAGATCCTCTCCATTTACACCTAGAAATGATACATTAGTTGTATTGGGTAATCTGAGGTTAGATACGCTATTCAACCTTGTATGCCTTATACCTAGTATACCCTTCTCGAGTCTATCCCTTAAGGCTCTTACCTTACTTGAGTATACCTCTATTAGCTCAGGCACCATCTCTGCAACCTTACTGAACCCAACTATATATGGGATGTTCTGGGTACCAGACCTTAAGCCATACTCATGCCCCCCTCCATGTATGATAGGCTCTAACCTGATAGTATTGTTAATACATAGTGTCCCTATACCCTTTGGTCCATACAACTTATGTGCAGATAATGTTATAGCATCTACATCAAGGCTCTTAACATCTATGGCAATTTTGCCAAGTGCTTGGGCAGCATCTGTATGCACCATAGCATTGTATCTATGTGCAATGGCTACTATATCCTTCAATGGCTGTATACTTCCAACCTCGTTGTTTGCAAGCATTATGCTAACAAGTATAGTATCCCTATTCTCCCTTAATTTATGCTCAAGTTCATCTACCCTTACAGTCGCATCAGAGTCTACTGATAAGTATGATACCTTGAACCCTTCCTTCTCCAATGCTTTACATGGTTCAAGGATAGACTCATGCTCAATACTACTAACTATTATATGCTTCCCTTTATCCTTTAATGCATATGCTATACCCTTTAATGCTAAATTATTAGCCTCTGTTGCACTACCAGTAAATATAACCTTAGCATCCCCATCAAGATTTATACTCCTTCTTACCTTATCTCTAGCATGCTCTAATGCATTCCTAGCCTCTCTACCAAATGAGTGTAGTGATGAAGGATTACCATACCTTGTATCCATATAAGGTAGCATGGCTTCTAATACCTTCTCATGTATCCTTGTAGTTGATGCATTATCAAGGTAGACTAGCATGGATAACTATATTCTTTATCTTCTTTTATTCTTTATTCATTCAGGATAACAAGACTACCACTCCTATACCCTTTAGCATCTATGCTAACATGTGTAAACCCAAGTGCTTTAAGCATTGAGTCTAGCATATCTAACTTGCTTTCATTAAAAAGCATATTACGCTCATCCATACCAACCTCTATCCTTGCTAATACATAACCATTATGCTCATGCACCCTAACCCTAACCTGTCTAACATTGAATATCTTCTTAACTATACCCTCTGCCTCCTCAACCATCCTTAGCCTATCCTTGGTAACCATTACGCCATAGGCAAGTCTAGATGCTAAGCATGAGTTTGATGGTTTATCATACACAGATAAACCTACATGCATTGCTAGAGATCTAACCTCTTGTTTACCTATGCCTAACTCTAGTAATGGGCTTCTTATACCATGAGCACTTAAAGCCTTTAATCCAGGTCTATACTCTCTAGCATCATCAGCATTGGTACCATCAACTATAATATCTACATCTTCCCTCTCTGCTACTTCTAGAAGGTGCTTAGCAAGTTTCTCTCTGCAATAGAAGCATCTCATACCATCATTCCTAACAAAGTTCTCATCCTCTAACTCATCATACTCTATTATGATATGCCTTATTCCTATCTCCTCTGCTACCCTCTTTGCATACTCTAACTCATCCCTTGCCAATGTTCTGTAATCTGCTGTTACTGCAATAGCACCACTACCCAATGCCTTGTATGCAGCATAGGCAACCAATGCACTATCTACCCCTCCAGATAACGCAACCAATACCCTATGCTTATCCTTGAACCATAAGATAAGTTCTTCTATCCTCTCCATTATACACCCTTAATTAACTTGTTATTAACACTACTATTTATTATTGATGCTGCCAATCTATAAGATATGCTTAACTCTTTTGCTATCCTGTTTACATCATCGTACTCAACCTTGTAGTGTATTACCTTACCGTTTATATCCCTAGCAACCTTAACCCTAACTGTGTAATCCTTACCCATAACATTCACTGGCACATGAATTATACTCCTAGGCACTATGTACCTATTACTCTCATACACTCTAACCCCTAGAGTACCGTACTCTACCATTGTACTTACTATCTTATCCATATCCTCCCTATTACATAGCACTCTAACTATGTATGCTGCTCTACCCTTCTTGCCTATAGCATTTATAATATTAACATCCTTTGCATTATTAGCAAATAGAACATCTACCAGATTGCCTATAGCCTCTCCATCAACATCATCTATGTTACTCTCTAGCATAATTATACTATCCTTAATAAGCATGTTATGCTCCTTAGCAAGTATAACCTTAAGTATGTTTGGTATATTTGCATAATCCAGATTCTTGCTGCCAGAGCCGTAGCCTATATTTAAGCACTCAAATGCTGGATAGAAGTCTAGAGAGCACTCTGCTAGGCTAACAAGCATAGCTGCACCTGTCGGGGTTGTTAACTCCTCATCCACTGGTCCTCCAACGAGTATGAACCTCTTACCTTTGAATATCTCTAGCACAGCTGGTGCTGGATTGCTAACCTTACCATGTGAGAAGGTTACATAACCTCCTCCAACTGCAACCTTGCTTGAGTATATCTTGGAATTGAATATATTTAATGTATCCAATGCTACAGCAGTGCCAAGTATATCAACCAAGGTATCTATACTTGATATCTCATGAAAGTGAACGCTACTGTAATCCTCATTATGTATCTTTGCCTCTGCCATTATTATCTCATTTATACTATTTATAGCAAAGTTCTTTGCTTTATTACTTAACCCTATATACTCAGAGCATCTTAAAATAGCATCGTATAACTCAATACCCTTATGCTCCATTTCGCTATTGTTATACTTTACATTAAGCATAACTGCTTTAAAACCGCATCTGTTAACGTAATCGAATGATAACTCTTTTATACTAAACCAATTAATAACATCCTTGCACTTATATAAAGAATCTATGATCTTCTGCTTATCTGCTCCTAGATCTACAAGTGCAGATAACAACATATCCCCTGCAATACCTGCTGTTTGTGCATCTATCAGTAATAGCATCCCCATTAATTAATAACAATGTATATAAAGATATTATGTATGCAGCATGGTATGATAACCATCATAGGCTCAGGTAAGGTAGGTGCATCTATAGCATTACAGACAGGGATAAGGGAGTTGGATGATATACTCTTGGTTGATGTCATCAGGGGTTTACCTCAAGGGGAAGCCATGGATATATCCCATATGCTTGCTGAGCAAGGCAAGGATGTTAAGGTTAAAGGCACAAATGATTATGCCGATATCAAAGGTTCAAATATAGTTGTTATTGTTGCAGGTGTAGGTAGGAAGCCTGGGATGACTAGGATGGATCTGCTGCATACAAATACCAGCATAGTTAAAAATGTTGCAAAGAATGTAAGGGAGTATGCTAAAGATGCAATAGTAGTAACTGTAACAAACCCATTAGATCCAATGACGTATATAGTAGCAAGGGTAACAGGGTTTGAACGGGATAGGGTTATGGGTATGGGTAACATGCTGGATCTATCAAGGTTCAAGGAGTTCATAGCAGAGGAGTTGAATATATCAAGGAAGTCCATTAGTGCATTAGTTATAGGGGAACATGGTGAGAATATGCTCCCATTAATAAGGTACTCCTCAGTAGCAGGAATACCACTTACAAGCCTACTAAGCAAGGATAAGGCTAAAGAGTTGGTAGAGAAGACAAGAAAGGTTGCTGCAGAGGTTATAGCTTTAAAGGGTGCAACCATACATGCTCCAGCTAATGCTGTAGCAAGTATGCTTGATGCAATAATCAATGATAGAAAAGAGGTTATGCCAGTATGTGCAATGTTAAATGGGGAGTATGCTACCAGTGATGTATGCATAGGAGTACCAGCAATTATAGGCAAAGATGGTATAGAGAAGATAATAGAGATAGGGCTTGATGAGGAGGAGAGGAGGATATTTAACCAAGGTATAAATGCGGTTAAGGAGGCTATAAGATCTATAGAGAATATGCTCTAATATAAATCTGCTAAGCCCCGGGCGGGATTTGAACCCGCGACCTCTTCCTTACCAAGGAAGCGCTCTAACCAGGCTGAGCTACCGAGGCAGCCAACCATTACAACCTTTACTCTATATTTATTTTTATTTTATTGTATTAATCTATATAAGTGCATGATTATATTACCTTACAAGGGCGGGGGTAGCCAAGCCTGGCCAAAGAGCAACGACTTGGATGCGCGGGACTTAAGTGTAAATATTATACTAGGTAATCCCGTCCGTAGAGGTTCGTGGGTTCAAATCCCACCCCCCGCATTAAATAGCGTATCAAATAACTCCTTGACCTGATCTATTATCTTCTCATCCCTTATGCTTATACATGCATAGAATCTGTTAGGCTCCTTAGTATTAACAAGTTCTATAAATAATTCGTTGCTGCTTACTATAAAGCAGAAAGGAATATTAGTTACCTTGAATCTAGTTGTTAATTCCTTACTTGCTAACATTAACCCATCTTCATTATCTATTAACCTTTTATCAGCAAGTATCTTTACATCTATACCCTTCTTGTATAATGATAATACTTTATTAAGAATATCGGTATCTAACCTTCTAGTAGCATAGTATACCCTTGTAATGCTACTATCATCAACTGTTGCTATAACTGCTCTTACAAACTCATCATAACTTGTAATTAATCTTGTTCTCTCATATGCATAATTCTCCTTTATCTGCAATAGCCTATATATCTCCTCCATATCAAACTTACCACTACTCTTTAACACATCTACCATCAGTAGCTTCTTTGAATTCTTAACATGCTCAAATAGTATCCTTATAGCCTTATCGTATATTAACTTGCCTAGTGTAGTATGCACATATTTGCCTTTACTCTTCTCTATCAATCCAGCATCTACAAGCTGCTTTAACCTTGTATAGTACTGCTTCTTTGTTAATCCTAGCCTATCAGATGCGTTAGTATCTGCCTCTATACCTTCAATACACTCTAGAAATATCTTTAGTGCATCATAATATGATAGTACAGATACTATCTTCCTTACCTCCTTTATTGTATCATCCTCTACACTACCTACCATGAATATTCTACTTAGATCAAAAATTATAAAGTTAATGTGTAATAACCACGTGTTTTAGTACATCATTTAGTTAAGAATATACTTTCTATACCAGATATTATAAACTCTATTGCTATTGCTGCTATCAGTATAGCCATAACCCTTGATACTATAAGTGAGCCTAGTTGCCCTAGCAGTCTATTAAGTATGTGCATAAAGTTGAATACTATCAAGGTTAGTAGTATTGCTATACCAACAGACAGTAATGCTACCGTTATACCATAACGCTCAAGTGTTATTATGGTAGTAGTTATAGCCCCAGGTCCAACCAGCAATGGGAATGCTAAAGGCACTGCACCAATCTCTATTGCATTACCCTTCAACTCCCAGCCTTTCAAGAGCAACTCAAATGAGAGCAAGAGCAATAGAAGTCCTCCTGCTATACTAAAGCTCTCAAGTGATACACCAAACAGCTGCAGTATCTGATGCCCTGCTAAAGCAAATGCAAGCAAGAGTGATGCTGCTGTATATATAGTACTTCTTATAACCCTTTTACTATGCTCTCTGCTTAGGTTGGATGTTAAGGATGCTATCAATGGTATCAAGCCTATAGGATCCATTACTATGAATAATGATATCACCGCCCTCAATAGATCATTAGGATTGATATCTAGCATACCATGCATTACATTTAAAAAATATAAATATTATCATCTGATACTATATTGCATATAACTTTTATTACCTTAACATATTGGTTATTGCATCTGTTACCATCTCACTACTAGGCTGTAGTATCAGGCCTACCATGATTATTATACCAGCAAGACCAATGCCTATAGCAATGTTACCATTCCTTAGTTCATTGAACTGATTTATACCCTTCCTAGATGTAAGTTCATTGAATATACCAATGACTACAAACTGAGTGAATACTGCTATGAGTATGTTTGTACCTAGTTGTATAACCCCTAGTATTACTGCATTAACTATATTCCCTAGCAAGAGCTCATTTGTTATTAGAGGTATGGCCTTTACTGTTACCAATCCTATAACTATAGCCATAGCAGCCAAGGTTATACCTACAGCAGCATTTCCCTTCCTTAACTCATTAACCTCATCTATGTTTCTAGTAAGCCTTGTGAATGTCATCAAGCCTATATAAACTGAAAGTATAGCTATGAATACAGATACTGCTGTGTATACTATGCTTGCAAATACATTTATTGCTTCTTGCATATCCCCTCATACTCTTTTACAATATTTAACTATTTAATACTTCTTTCTATACAATTATTATAATTCATTATGTATGTATATTGTTAAGAGGGGGAGCTTATTAAAAATACTTGAAGCTTAGATACAAGTTTTTATTATGCTGTTATTTAAAATTAACTAATGCAGAACATAGGTAAGGTAGATGAGAATACTCTTACAGATAAGATACTAAAGGCTTTATCTGATAGATATACAAGGGTTATACTAACAGCAACCATAGATGAACCAAAATCCGTTATCCAGTTAAGTGAGGAGTATGATATACCTATAAGCACAGCATACAGGAAGGTTCATAGGTTAAGGAAGGATGGATTGCTTAAGATTGATGGCTCAACTATAAGTAATGGGAAACGTTACTTTCTATACAGGAGCAATATAAAGGCTGTTAACATAGTATTTACTCTTGATACCCTTAAGGTTGATGTTATAGTAAACAAGGATATGAGGAGGAGTGCCTACTGGTAACTAAAGAAAATAATAATTTATGGATCACTTCTTCTGTAGGAACCTTGTCATCCTCTCAACCCTATCGCTATGGGCAAAGCATAGGCTCCAGCCCCATACCTCCAAGCCTAAACCTGTATTTATATCACTCTCAACACCTCTATTTATCAGAGTCTTGGATACTCTAACTGCCAACGTACTATTCTTTGCTATATCATTTGCCAATGCCATAGCCTCATCCATAAGCCTTGGTAACTCTACTACCTTATTAGCAAGACCAATAGTTAATGCTTCATCTGCGTTTATTCTTCTCCCTGTAAATATAAGCTCCTTTGCCTTTGCTATACCTACTATCCTTGCTAGTCTTTGTGTACCTCCCCAACCTGGGCATATACCTAGGCTAACCTCTGGCTGTCCAAATACTGCATTCTTACTTGCTATCCTTATATCACATGCTAATGCAAGCTCACATCCTCCTCCTAGTGCATAACCATTAACAGCAGCAATGACAGGCTTGTTAAGGTTCTCTATCCTGCTCATAGCACCATGCCCTTTTATAGCATACTGCTCAGCCTCTAAAGGATTTATCTTACTCATATACTCTATGTCTGCTCCAGCACAGAATGCCTTCTCACCTACACCGGTTATTATAACTACCTTTATATTATCGTCATTACTTATTCTATCTACTATAGTATTCAACTCTGCAATAACATCCAAGTTCATGGCATTCAACTTCTCTGGTCTATTCAACTTTACTATTGCTATAGAGTCTCTCTGCTCAAATAGTATATACTGTTTGCTTACTTGCTCTACCATTGCTAGCATTACATATATGCTGTAAGATAAACTTAACTATAATTCAATTATGGTCCCACGGGGGTGATTTGAACACCCGACACTCCGGTATCTGCTGTTGCCTAGTAGGGCTGCCTGTGTCAGCCAAGGCTGACCACTACAGCCGGAAGCTCTACCAGGCTGAGCTACCGTGGGCCCATTATTATTAATAAATTACCGTGATAAAAACTTAAACCATATGAATGTTAGCATAGGGATACCGAGCTACAATGAGGAGAGGAGCATAGTTAACATATTATCTGTATTGGAAAGACAGAAGCATGAGTATAATGTTAAAGGATACGAATGCTATATAGATGAGGTTATAATCTCAGATGACTCTACTGATTCTACTGTAAGATTGATTAATGATTATACTAGCAAAAGTAGTTTAAATATAAAGTTGTTACATCATGATGAAAGGAGAGGAGCTGCAAGTGCATGGAATGAGATATTTGCTCATGCAAAGGGGGATATTATAGTGCTTTACGATGCAGATGTAATACCAGCCATAAATGCAACTTTTATACTCTCAGATACCCTGAAGGATGACAGATATGCACTATGTGCAGCAAATATAGTACCAATAAAGGCTAATAGCATAGCAGGTAGGGCAAGTATATTCAATACCTCATGGCTTAGGAGGGTTAGAGGGTTTAGCATAAACCAATATACAGCAATGGGTAGGGCATTAGCAATAAGGAGTAACGTAGCAAAAGATATAAGCATACCAGATATCATAGCAATAGACCTTTACCTCCAATGCAAGGTTATGGAGATGGGATACAAGGTAGCATATAGAGATGATGCAATAGTATACTTTAAACCCGTTGATAGCATAAAGGAGTTTGTTATGCAGGTTAGCAGAGCCTTAGAAGGACATAAGGAGTTAACATATTTCATAGATGCACTAGGATTAAGGCTAAGTATAAAGGATATGCTATACGCCTTTTTACTTGAGAGCAGGAATGATCCTATAGGGGTATTATGCTTAATAGTATCATATCTCTTCTATCCATTTTATAGTAATAGCAAGAATATGGGTTCAAGATGGAGTATAGCAGAGAGCAGTAAAGGATTAAACATAAATGACCTTCAATTTAAATAATTAAAATATTATAATAAATAGATACTATAGATCATCCTTATTATTGCCTAACCTTTGTAGGCTAGTTAACTCATTAACCATCTCTGCTATATGAAGAACTACGTCTCCTTCACTACTTACCTCTATATCCAGATCCTTGTAGAGTCAAGTCTATCATCACCGGTACGCTTTATATCATCTTCAGCCTCCTTAAGGTATTCAAGCATCTTGCTTGATACATACTTCAGCACCTCTATCACTATGAAGCGTAAATGTGATGGTATAGGTTTAAGCAATAGCGATGCATGTCTATTTATCATAGCAACTGAGTGCTTTGTGGCCTCTAGTATAAGCTGCTGTCTTAATGGTGTATATTCTGGCATCCACTTTGCTGCTTGCTTACGCATAGAGCGTAGAGGCATTAGAGGGAACATCCATACAAATACGTTATGATGCTTGATCCTATCTATGAACTCTAGGCATTGCATCACATCCCTCTCGCTCTCTTTAGGCAAACCTGTCATCATAGATGCTACTGTGAACCAGTGGTTATCATCTAATATACTAAGAGCGTCATCTATTACATCTGGCCACTCCTCTATCCTGAATGGTTTAACCTTGCCTGGCATTATCATCTTAACAAGGTTAGGGCTAACCGTCTCAAGCCCAGTCTCTACAAACCCTGGGTTACTCTTATCCAACTCCATTATCTCTGCCATCTCCTTAAGGGTCTTTGGGCTTGATTTTATACTTGCACATGAGAAGAAGTCTGTTCCTAGACTCTTGACACCTGGGAACTTCTTAACACTCTTCCATAGATCTATTATTGCATCATGGTTTATCTCAAAGCTGCCCATTCTCCTACCATAGAATAGTGCGTCCTCAGAGTGTAGTGTTATGTTCCTTAAACCATGTCTAACCTCTAACTCAACCTCCTTAAGTATCCTATCCTTTGGTATTGATCTAAACATTAGAAGATCTGGAGAGCAGAACTGGCATCCTCTACCGCACCCCCTTGTTATCTCAACTATACCACTAGAGGATGGATTCTTTATGAGAGGTATCCTATCAGTATCTATGGGCATGCTCCTAACCTTCTTAGGTAACTCCTCCCCATTTACTGCTCTCTCAAATAACTCCCCAACTATGCCTTCTGCTTCACCATCTACTAAGCAATCTATGCCCCATTCACTGAACCTCTCTGGGTGCTCCTCCAACTGCCATATCCCTGGTCCTCCTATTATCAACTTGGAGTTGTAACGCTTAAGCAATGGATTGTTTATTAGATCATTGAATGCCATTGCAGTGTAGGACCTTGCAGGCCACCAGTTTATTAACCTAAACATACATGCTACTAACTGTGATACTGCTGCATATCCTAATGGATCATGTACTGTTAAGCCTATAACCTTTGTATCCTTTCCTATAACCTTATGTAACTTCCTTGGATCTGCCACTATAACCTCATCCCTACTGAACCCATACTCAAGAAGTGCAGCCTCTACCTTCCTTATACCATATGGTGCTATCCTTAATCTACCATCACCATCACTCTTTGTAGCAAAGAATATAGATTCCATTATCCTTCTATTGTATGGCATCTTTGGATAGTTAGATGGTATACAGCCTATGAAACCTATCCAGTTGAATCCTCTGTAGTTGCTTATTGCACATGTATCCCCTGTTAGAACTATCTTGTATCCATCTCCCATGTTCTCACCTTAGTTATACCTTACTAACAGAACCTTCTCTGGATCATAACCTAGCTTCCTACCCCAGTCCTCTATTACCCTAAGTATCATATTCACGCCCCATTTGAAGAATACCATGAGTGCTGCTTTAAGGAATGGGTTCAGTCTTATAACTGATGGTGGTAAATTATATAGTTCATAGATTGTATGCCTCCATGTCTTGTATATTACTGCATAATGCCCCTCACTTATGTTATCTGCGTTAAAGAACTCATCCCCTTTAAGTACTCCTATAGGCACAAAGGTTAATGGTGTTGCCGTAAAGTGTGCCTTGCTACCTATACGCTCTGGTAACTCCCTCTCCATCCTATCTATAAGCCTTACAGTATCCCAACAATCCTCATCATTCTCACCAGGTAGACCTAGTATAAGCGTATATGCAGGTATCCAGTAGTTCTCATTGAGTATCCTTGTACCATGGAAGATAACATCTGGCCACTCATCTGGACTGAAAGGCTTTGCCTTGAATGGCATGTAGCGCTTTATTAATCTAGCAGAGCCAGTCTCCAACCCTGGCTGTATACCTATTATGTTATCTGGGCTAGCCCTTATAACCTCAGATACCTTCTTAACCATATCTGGATCTGCTACAACAGCTGATACAGTGCCATGTGTAGGTTGTGCTCTTCTAACACCCTTAACGTTCATAACGGCCTTGAATAGATCTACTATTGCATCCCTATTGGGCATGAAACCCTTCTTATCCTCTAAGCCGTAGAGGAAGATATCATCACTCTGCAGCCATACCTTGTATGTACCAGCATTAACGTTAACCCTTATCTCTCTCTGAACCTTATCATATGGCATATACCTTGCTATCCTTAGATTTGGCTCGCAGAACTCACAGTTCCTTCCACATCCACGCATTGCCTCTACTACACCGTGTATGCTAGCATTGACTATCTCTGGCACCTCATCTAGCCTAGGTTGCCTACCAACCCTAACCCTTGATTGCAATCTGCCCTCCTCTATATCTTTAAATAACTCATAAGCAACATGATCAGCCTCGCCTATAACAGCATGATCAATCATTAAATCTTCTTGCTGTTCAACCCTGAACTCAAACTGCCATGCACCTGGGCCTCCTACAACAACCTTGAACTTGTAACCATTATTTAACCTCATCTCCTTGAGTCTCCTTGCAAGATCTATGAAGTACTTCTGGTTTATTGGAGTAAAGTAAACCTGCCCCCCAGTGAACATCATGCTTACTGGCGCCAAGCCAAGGGGATCCATAGCGTATATACCAACCACCCTAGTCTGCTCATCTATATACTCATGCAGATAATCTGGATGCACTACAGCAACCTCATTTCTTGAATATCCTTTCAGTAACCCGGCCTCTATCTTCCTTAACCCATATGGAGCTTTACTTAATATGCCATTATGCATCTTAACATTTGGTGCTAGAAACTTGAACAGCCTCTCTGGTACCCTCTCTGATGGTGCACAGCTAAGGAAATCAAAGAGCGGTATACTCCTATACTCGCTTGTTAATGTTCTATCATTTGTTAGCACCACCCTTCTTCCCATCTTGTTATAATTTATAATGCATAATTTTAAACTTTTCTGAGATAATAATTGATCATTAAGAGACACTTAATTAAATTATATAATTGATATCTGATTATTATCAGTATATAGAGAACATATATAGAGGCTGTTAATGCTAACTCTAGCCCAGTATCTTTCTTGCATCACTATGTAACCTTACAAGTATACCATCATTACCCTTAACATCTACTAGCCCAAGATTTACTAGAGTGTTTATAGCATTGACAACCTTATCTTTATCTACATCCAACTCTCTTGCAATATCATCTATACTTGCTTCCCCTTTACTACTCAGCAGAACCAGTATAGTCTTTACTATATCTACCATATGGTATAGTATACTTACAGGTAATTTTACTTTGTGTATCTCGAGTTATATAATTGATGTTATGTAACATATCATAGCTCTTATGGAAAGTTATTTATTCAAATATCTGCTAGCCTATACCATGGTAGATTACACAGTACTATACCCAAGGAGGATAAGCCTAGTCAAGGGCTTGGTACATCTTATAAAGAGGGATGAGGTGATAAGGGAAGGTCCCCTATACATAATAGTGAATAAGAGTATAAAGGAGATGGAAGAAGTATTAAAGGCAGAGGGATTCCATAGGCTGGTATTCTGCGAGAATAGGAGGAGAGAGCAGATAGGTAGAGGGTTTACAAAGATGCTTAGCAAAGGTTGGGAGATGCATCTAAGGTTCCTTAGTATGAAGGGAAAGGATGAGTGCATAGCCATAAATGGGGAGATAGAGATATCAAGGAAGTATATACAGCATATATTCAGTGCTAGAGCAGCAGTACTGTATGAGATTGCTAGTATACTCAAGAAGAACTCTGTAGATTATAAGATATGGAATATCAACATAAATGATTATGTAAGCAAGATAATAGATAATCAACAGATTAAGCTTAGGGGTATACCAATGCTTATACCATGGATACCCTCATGCATAGTAGGCGGTGGTTATGGACTCTTCCATCTCCTAAGATTCCTCAGTATAATATGAGCTACACGTATTGAAAGATAGGTTTTCTTGCTATATCTTTACAAATAAATAAATAAAATATTCCATAAACTTTATGGACAAACCTATTAGATTAATCCATTCTGGGCTCTCAGAGGGAGAGAGAGAAGCATTGTATAATCTCCTTATGGAACCATTTGGTGTAGTAGAGGAGAGTGCTGATAATAGCAGTAATACACAAGAAGATATGCTAAGTAGTGTATATATAGAATTCCCAATACAGTATGAGGGTTTTATTAAAATACTGGGACTTGATAGATGGGAAGGTCTAAAGGAGATGATAAAGAATATAAGGTGGAGGAGGGGTAAGAGTGCATTCCTACTAACATTACACTTCTCTGAAGGTAATCATATCATATTCGCCATAAAGAGTAATAGCAATAGAGTATTCAACAAGGCTATAGATAGTATAGAGTATGTTGCAGATACTGTATACTTTAAAGATGTAAAGGATGCAAGATATGTGAGGTTTGAGTTTGATGTAGATGATATGAGATGGTATCCTGTTCAGGTTAGTATATTATAGTCTTTAATTGTTACCTTCATGAGTATCTTTTCTATCATCCTTACCAGTTCTATCCTTCTCACTATTCATTATACTTTCTATTATGGATGCATACTTCAATACCTCGCTAAGCTCTTTATACTTCCTATCTATGAAATCCAATGCTTCCTCAAGTCTCTTTACCTTGCCATACCTATATCTTACAAGTTCTCTATGCCTCCAGTAGATGCTTCCATTATCAAGTGCTAGAGTAGTAAAGTAATCAGGGTTCTTTAGGTTATCTGGCATATTTACGCTGTAAGGTAGCAAGTACTCAACTATGAACCACTCATCACCATCTGGATAGTCTGAACCAGTGCTTATATCAAAGAATAAGTGCAGATACTCATTAAGTCTTATACCCTTGCTATTTATCATAGGATGCTTTACATCCGATACCTTGTAGTCTCTGCTCAATAGCTCAGGCTCAAAGTATATGTTTATTATAGCCTTCCTTATTATCCTGTTTGCATCGCTTAAATTCAATAGAATCCAAGATGCATAAGCATCATATTAACTTTTTATTAATATATTTATATGATGAGTAATAGCATTTAGTTATGCTAACCATAGCAAAGTTTGGCGGTAACACACTGGGCATTAACGGTAGGAACATACCACTTGTGATATCAAGGATAAGGACAATGCTTACATATGGTAAGGTTGTTGCTGTACTCTCTGCACCATTCACTGAGTATGGAAAGGCTAGATCGCTTACAGATATAGCAATGGAGATAGGGAGGAGCTATGCATCATCTGAGCCAGTGGAGATAGACGTCCTGAACAGTGTTTATGAGCATATTGCAAATGAGTATATGGATGAGTATAACAGACAAGAGTTCCTTGTTAGGCTGAAGGAGTTCAACAGAGAGGTTATAGTGGCATTAAAGCAGACTACAGAATACAAGAGGTTTATTGATGTTACAAGGGCAAGGGTACTTGCATATAGTGGAGAGTTGGCTATGGCATGTGCAATGCACCATATCTTAAAGAGTAACAGAATAGATTCATGCTACATTGAGTTCAAGGACTGGCCTATAATAACTGATGATAACTATGAGGCAGCAAACTTTATGCTAGATGCTAGCAGAAATGCTTGTAAAAGATTCTATGAGATGCTTAATACTAGCGATGTTGTATGCATTGGTGGTTTCATAGGTAAGACATTGGATGGATTAGAGAGTACGTATGAGAGAGGAGGCTCCGATAGAACAGCTGCAGATCTAGCAATATTGCTATATGATAAGTATGGCAGCAATATGCTTGTAAGCTTTGAGAAGGATAGCAGTGTGCTTAGTGCTGATCCAAAGATAGTTAAAGATGGGTTAGAGCATGTTAAAGTACTCTCATACAACGAGGCAAAACTTGCGGGTATGTTTGGTATGAAGATACTTGATCCAATAGCAATAAAGGATATAGAGGATGCAATGGTTGATATTAAGATTAGGGTTACCAATATAAACGATCCAAGTGATTACACTAGCATAGTAAAGACTCCAGGGTATAGCAGCGAGAATCCAATAAAGATAGTTACCGGTAAGAAGAGATGCTGCATAGTTAGAATGAAGAGTGAGAGTGCATGGCACTTTAAAGAACACTTGCTCAAGTATAGAAGGTATAATGAGTTTGTCCAATTAAGCCCTTACATTAAGGACGGTGAGGAGTATTCTAGAATACTCTTCCTTGATGCAGAGTTCATAAAGAGGTATGAGAGACATATTAAGGCATATGATAGTAATGCTGAGATTGTATATGGAAGAGGTGTGATAACCCTTATAGGGGATGAAATGCATAGAGTTCCAAATGTAGCATCGATGGCAAGCAGTACCCTAGGCGAGCAAGGTATAAACATTATAAATATGGATGCCCAAGAAGAGACCTCTAGGATAGTTATAGTTGTTGAGGATAGAGATGAGAACGTTGAGAATGCTATAAGAGCTATACATGCAAAGAGAGCAAGATATGCTAGTCCTACTACATGCTAAAGTTTATTTCCCCTAACGATGTAGTCTTGCCATGGAGATAGGTAAGAAGATATGGATGAACGGTAGGTTTGTTGATGCTGAGAATGCCACTGTACATATACTTACCCATGCTCTGCATTATGCTACTGCTGTATTTGAGGGTATAAGGTGCCATGATACTGGTAATGGTGCAGCTATATTCAGATTACATGAACATGTTAAGAGGCTCCTTTCCAGTGCTAAGATATACATGATGGATCTAGAGTATGGCTTTGATGATATATGCTATGCTATAATTGAGACTGTTAAGGTTAATAAGATGAGGGATTGCTATATAAGACCAATAGCATATTACTCTTACGGCAAGATGGGTGTTAACCCATTACCAAACAAGGTTGATCTAGCAATAGCAGTATGGAGGTGGGATGAATATCTAAGCAAGAAAGGGGAAGGGATAAGGTGTATGGTATCATCATGGCGTAGGATAGATGCTAGAACCATGCCTGTAAATGCAAAGGCAACTGCAAACTATGCAAACTCTGCTTTAGCAAGGGTGGAGGCGCTGAAGAATGGATTCGATGAGGCTATAATGCTTAATATAAACGGCATGGTTGCAGAGGCAAGTGCTGAGAATGTATTCATAGTAAGTGATGGATTGCTATGCACGCCCCCAACTACAGATGGTGCACTTGCAGGGATAACTAGGGATACTCTATTGCAATTGACAAGGTATGAGGGTATAAAGTATGAGATAAGGAGTATAAGTAGAGACGAACTCTACACTGCAGACGAGGTATTCCTTACTGGTACTGCCTCAGGGATAAAGCCTGTAACAAGTATAGATAATAGGAAGGTAGGTGATGGTAGTGTAGGAGTAGTTACTAAGAGGTTACAGCTGCTTTATGAGAATGCTATACTAGGCAAGGATGAGAGGTTTGCTAAATGGTTAACCTATATTAATATATGATAGGTTGATTAATCTTATCTCTGCATATGAACGGGTTAAGGTTTGAGCAAGAGGTTGAGGTTACAGGTCATCTTATTGACTCTATGATACTAACTAGGATATTTGATAAGATAATGGATCTTAAAGGTGACTTTGAGGTATTAGAGTTCAAGATAGGGAAGGAGAAGCACTCCCCAAGCTATGCAAGGCTTGTGATAAGAGGTAAAGATGAGAGACATCTACAAGAGATACTGGAGGAGGTCTATAGGGAAGGGGCAGTACCAGTAATGGTTGAGGATGTGATGTTAGAGGAGGCGCCTAAGGATATGGTATTACCAGATGATTTCTACAGCACAACCAACAATAGGACAATGATCTACATAGATGGTAGATGGATAGAGGTTGAGGATATAATGATGGATAAGTGCATAGTATATGAGCCAGAGAGTAAGAGGGCATACTGTAAGGCTATAAGGGAGGTTAGGAAAGGAGACCTAATAGTGGTAGGGGAGAGAGGTATCAAAGTAATACCCCCTGAGAGGCCTAGAGAAGGGGTGGATCTATTCCAGTTCATGAGTAGTGATGTATCGAGTGAGAGACCAACGCTACAGATGATAAGGAAGGTAGCATATGATATGTATAAGGTTAAGAGTAATGGAGGTAAGATAGTTATAGTTGCTGGACCTGCTGTTGTGCATACCGGTGCTGCAGATGCACTAGCAGAGTTGATAAGGCTAGGCT
The DNA here is from genome assembly GCA_964475945.1 of uncultured Nitrosopumilales archaeon. Lineage (GTDB taxonomy): Archaea > Thermoproteota > Nitrososphaeria > Nitrososphaerales > Nitrosocaldaceae > JBBIQH01. Next base: position 105,571 of record CAYYYF010000002.1, read on the forward strand.
ATGTGAAGGCACTACTTGCTGGTAATGCATTGGCAGTGCATGATATAGAATATGCACTCTTTGGCACATCTCTAGGCATGTATGTACAAAGTGGAACATTAGCGGTTAGAGGGCATAGACATCATATGCGTGCAATAAATGAGGTATTCAAAGCAGGGTCTATAAGGACTATGGTAGAACAAGGGAAGTTAAAGAAGGGTATAATGTATGAATGCATTAAAAATAATGTGCCTTACGTGCTTATAGGCTCGCCGAGGGATGATGGTCCCATACCAGATGTTATAACAGATGTAGTTGAGGGTTGGAAGAGGTACAAGGATGCAGTAAAGGGTGCAGATATGGTTATCATGCTTAGTACTATGCTCCATTCTATAGCAGTTGGTAACATGCTACCCTCATATGTTAAGGTTGTAGTAGTAGATATGAACCATGCTGTAGTAACAAAGTTGATGGATAGAGGTACATGGCAGGCTGTAGGGATAGTATCAGATGTTGGTGTATTCTTACCTACATTACTTAACAATATACTTGAGTTAGAAAGACAAAATTAAAAGTAACATATTCAAAATAAAATAGTTTTAATGGGCCGGTAGTTCAGCGGTAGAATGCCCGCCTCGCACGCGGGTGGTTCTAGCATATGCTAGGATCAGCGAGAGGTCGCGGGTTCAAATCCCGCCCGGTCCATAATTAACCAAATTAAATCAGGTTTAACATTAACACCTAGACTTATCAAAATAATAGAATAGAATAGAAACCTATACCTAACATCTAAGCCCTTCCTATCTATTATTAACCTTTACTATATCTGCTTTGTTGTAAAGCTCATTGAACAACTCCTTTATCTGCCTTGCAATATATACATCCTCAACATATATAGCAGCATAGAACCTCTCTGGGTTATAAGAGTTGATCAACTCAATCCCTACATACTTGCTATCTATGACTACAAAGCTGAAGGGTACCTCTATTATCTTTCTATCAAACTTATCTGGGTAGAATGGATCCACGAACATCTTAAACCTCTCTAACCCATGTCCATTAGTCCTTTGTATACCTGCATATTCTTTTATATACTTATCTATAAGACTCTTATCTGCTAATACTCTAATACTTACTCCCTTCCTACCCAGCTCTATTGCCTTGCCTACTATAACCTCGTTGAAGTGCCTAGTTGCATAACATACCTCGCTCCTTGCATCGCTTATCCTTGCAGCAAGATCCTCTATAAGATCATTATAATCCATGTATATCCTAGCTTTGTTCTCCTCGGTCTTTATCTGCAATAGCCTATATATCTCCTCCATATCAAACTTACCACTACTCTTTAACACATCTACCATCAGTAGCTTCTTTGAATTCTTAACATGCTCAAATAGTATCCTTATAGCCTTATCGTATATTAACTTGCCTAGTGTAGTATGCACATATTTGCCTTTACTCTTCTCTATCAATCCAGCATCTACAAGCTGCTTTAACCTTGTATAGTACTGCTTCTTTGTTAATCCTAGCCTATCAGATGCGTTAGTATCTGCCTCTATACCTTCAATACACTCTAGAAATATCTTTAGTGCATCATATTTAGAGAGTGTTCCCAATATATTGGAAGTTTCCTTTAATATGTCTTCTTGCATGATAACATCTACAATAAAGGGCTTTATAAAGTTAATGTGTAATAACCACATTAAATAATAAATTATAAATATATGGTGATAAGGTACGCATAAATCATCCTATTACATTATAAAGGTTATGCCAGTTATATTAAGTATAGGAGGATCAGATAGCAGTGGCATTGCTGGTATACAGATGGATACAAAGGTATGCTTGATGCTTAATGCATACTGCTTAAGCGTTGTAACTGCAGTAACTGCACAGAATACAAGTAGCATTACTCATATAAAGCCTATAGAGGCTGACATTGTAAATGCTCAACTCGATGCACTATTAAGTGATCTCCCTATAGATGCCATTAAGGTAAGCATGCTCTATAGTAGAGAGAATGTTAATGCGGTTGCTGATACACTTGAACATTACATGTATAAGCAAATACCAATAGTTATAGATCCCTTACTAGTATCAAGTATTGGTACTAGATTGCTTGAGCATGATGCCATGCATGATTATGTTAATAGGATAGTGCCATTAGCAAGTGCAATAACACCAAACATACAAGAGGCTGAGTGGTTATCGTCCATGAGCATAAATAGCATAGATGATATAATTGTAGCAGCAGAGAGGATAGCAAAGTTAGGTGCAAAAGGAGTAGTAATCAAAGGAGGACATCTTAGGTATGATAACAGCATAGATATAATACTCTATGATGGTAAGGTATATCAAATGGGTAGTGCTAGAGTGCAAGTATCTTCTAGGGGTTTAGGTTCAATATACTCTACAGCATTGACAGTTGAGCTTGCTAAAGGGAATGATCTTGTAACAAGTGCAAGTATTGCAAAGAATATAACGTACAATGCATTACTTAATAACATTAAGATAGGTAAAGGGATGAATATACCAACCTTAAGGGAGATACATTGTGGTGATCCAGTGATTAAAGAGCTTAGTAAAGCTGTTGACATTCTAGTATTTACAGATAAGATAGGGCTCCTTATACCAGAGTCACAATCAAACTTTGTATTTGCTAAAGAAAATGCTAGATCAAACGAAGATGTTGCTGGTATAGAAGGGAGGATAGTTAGGATAGGTAACAGAGCATCGTTAGTAGGTAAGATAGCATATTCAGCATCTAGGCATGTTGCAAATGCAGTGCTAATTGCAATGCGCTATGACAAGAGCATAAGATCTGCTATAAACATTAGGTATAGTGATAAGATATTAGAAGTATGTAGAAGGCTTAGTATGAGTATTTCAAGTTATGATAGGAGTAAGGAGCCTATGGAGGTTAAGTATAAAGAAGGTATGAGTATAACATGGGGTGTAGATCATGCTATAAGATCATTCAATTGCAGAGTACCAGATATAATATACCATAAGGGAGATATGGGCAAGGAGCCTATGATTATACTCTTTGGCAAAAAGCCTATGGAGGTTGTAATAAAGGTTAAATCAATACTTAAGGAGTTAGGTTGTAATGAAAGATGATATTACTGATATTATAGGAGTTATACTTGCTGGGGGTTTAGGCACAAGACTACATCCTATAACATTAACCCTACCTAAGCCAATGCTACCAATAGCAGATAAACCCTTGCTTGAGTATATAATAGAGTGGTTGAGGGATAATGGCATAAAGAGGATAGTGTTATGCATAAGCTATCTAGGTAATATAATAGAGGATTACTTTAAGGATGGTGAAGGTTATGGTGTTAGTATAACCTATGCTAGATCAAAGAGACCTCTAGGTACTGCTGGGCAGTTGAAGAGTGCTGAACCTATGTTAAGTAATAGCAAGAGGTTTGTATGTGTGTATGGTGATTCCCTATACAACTTTAATATTAAGGACATGATAGAGAGGCATCTAGATAAGCAAGCATTTGCTACCATTGCATTAATACCATATAGGCTAAGATTTGATTATGGGTTTATAGAAGTTGATGATAACCATGATGTTATAGCATGGGAGGAGAAGCCAGAGATTACAAAGTTTATAAATATTGGGTGCTACGTAATGGAGAACTCTTTTCTGAATTTAATACCTAAAGATAGTGTAGTTGCGATGAACTCAGTGTTTATGGATGCTATTAAGCAAGGTAAGAGGATAAGTGCATATATAGTTAGTGAGGATGCATTTAAGGATATAGGCAATAAGAGATCGTATCTAAGGGTTTACAGAGAGTATTTGAAGAGGTTAGGAGACATTTAGATCATTTATTATAGCATATATATCATGATCCCTTGCTATAAGGATAGATTCATCACTAGCATAAAGATCGTTTATTACTGCAACCTGTTTAGCATTCAATACCTTCTCGTACAACCTCTTAGCATTATTGGTGTATGCTGTAGTTACCATAACCAACTTTATCCTAGCACCCCTAGAGGCTATATAATCTCTATTAAGCATCCTTAATGAATCTACTATCAACCTACTTGCAACTCCTTTGCATCTATGCATCTTGCTTACTGCTATCTGCTCTAACTCAATAACAGCGTCATCTCTAAACCCTCCATGCTCACTCCACAGTATGTAGCCTATAACCTTGCCATCTAATAGAGCTACATAGTATATAGATATTGGCTTAGAGTTGAACTTTACTGTTATCCATCTCTCTGCTTTGCTATACTCTCTCATACCTCTAAAGCTCTGCATGTATATATCTACTATAGAGGATATATCTTCATACACCATCTCTCTTATACTTAGCATATTAACCACTTACCTTATCCTACTATCTCATCTGAATGGAACCGTATTACATGCCTCTTTAACTCCTCATCACTAGCAAACTCTATGTTGCATCTTGAGCACTGGTATATTATATTCTCATCTTTATGTAATGCGGTGGTATAATCATAGGTCTTCTGCTCTTTGTCAGCAAATATGCTCCCCTTACCCTTCTTTGCTGCTAGTATACCACCAACTATAGCAAGTATTATCCCAGGTAGTGTGCCTATGCTTATGAACCCTATACCTAGTATACTTACTATCCCTATTATTATAGCCATAACACCAAACCTTCTAGACTCCTCGCTCCTTTCAATAAGGATGGAAAGAAGGATAAGCATTGCACCTGTAGATACCCCTGCTATCCCTGCCCTAATAAGTAGATAGTTAAACCTCTCATTACCTATACTACTTCTAATACTCTCAAGCATATCATCATGAGGCAAGCCTATCTGTAATGCAGCAAAGAAAGTCAAGCCTTGGGCAACCATTATAAGCCCCCCAAGGAATACAAGTATAAACTCTGGTTTCCTCTTCTTAATAGTGATCATACTATATATAATTGCTTGATTACGTAATAAATGTTAAGACTTGCTAAATACCATCACTGCTCCTTTGCCTCCTAAGTGGTTTTATTGTATATAAGTGGATACCAAAACCTATCATGGCTATAGCACCAACGATGAAAGCATAGGGAAGAACCTCAAACTGTATCAATCTATACTCCTCATTCATGCTAGGCACTATGCTACTAGCAGTTATCATCCCTACTATAACTACTATACCTTGAGCAATCATAAGTATACTTGGTGGCTTTCTTACCATCTCTTTTCTTGCAAGCCTCTTCGCTAGAAGGTATGTAGCCCCTGCTAAACCAAACCCAGGTAATCCAAAGAGGGATATACCTACTATCATTATCTGCCATGGATATGCAAATGTCCTACCTATGGCTATTGGTTGTGTAAGCACTGTATAGAATGCATTGGTATAGATAACAAACATTATATGTAATGCTAGTGCTGCTATACCCATCCAAGTATCATACTTACCAGGTATAGGCATATATACTACTTATGCTATAGTTTAATAAATGATTAACGGCCTTACTATTACTACTATGGCACTATTGCTATCGCAATTAGCAACCTCTAGCAGCATTAATAATTCAATTAATATAGTTAATGTATTTACAGAACCACAGATTGTTTATGTAGGCGATACCTTTACCATAGGTGCAGTTATAAGTAATAACTCAGATCATGTTATACAATTTGATAATATCTGCTATTCACCATTGCGTATAAGCATAAATGCTAGTAACATTAAAGAGGCAAACTTACCAACTTGCCTAGCCTTTGGGAAAGGTATGCTAGAACCTAATGCTACTACTGTAGTATACTCTGATCCAAGCGTGAAGTATATAGCAATAGCCCCTGGAGATGCTGAGTTAAAGATAGGTTTTGAGTACTCTCCTTCATGCGCAGAGGAGTGTACAAGTTACAAGTATACAGAGCATACAATAGATATCCTTCCAGTAAATAAAGATTCTTTGAGGATTAAACTTGGAATAAATGATACGCTTGCATTAGATGATACAATATTAAGGGTAGTGGATATACATGATAGTAGGTGTGCACTTGATGTAATATGTGTAACAGAGGGCAGAGCTTATGCAAGAATAAGCATTGATGGTATTGAGCATGAACTCTCTATTAATGATAGCATGCAATACAAGGATTATTCTATTATACTGCTTAGCATAGATCCTTATCCCATACAGAGTAAAGGCAAGAGAGGTAATCAAGTATTATTAGAGATTAATAGCAGTATAGATATAGTAAAGAGTAATGCAAAGGTTATAGGCAATAGACTTGTTATACTAGTGTATAATAACTTGGATAAAGATATCAATAGCATAGATCTTACCATGATCAATGGTATAGCAATTAAAGATGTTAGAGTTAAAGGAGTATACAGCTTAAATGGTAATAAAGCCTCTATACACCTCTTAGAACCTATAAAACCTAATCGTGCAGCTGTAATAACTGCTTATATCGATGGCGAACCATTCAATATACATGGATATGAGTACTGTTGTATATACAATAAACCATTAAGCATAATCATCAATGCTTATACAGATACAAGTATTGAGCAAGGATTTGCTACACCTACAAGTTACTCAATAAAGCGTAGTTAATAAATATAAATTTCTTTTCTAATAATTATTTTTAATAATTATTTACCTCCCTCTTCTATCACACCTATAAGCCTAGCAAGCTCCATCCTCATTGAATATCTTAGCCTCTCTGCAGCCTTCTCTGGTGCCAATACTGAATGTATACCAAATCCATGCTCCAAAGTACTGCTCTCCATTACTTGAGGATATACCTCTATATGCCAATGTATCTGCTTCCTACTCTTTTCTGTAGATGTACGGAATGCTAAGCCAAACCTTATTGAGCCTAAGGTAGAGTATAATCCAGCAAGGGTTACCTTAAACATAGATGCTAGATCATCTATCTCCTTCTGTGTTAACCTTGTAAGTTGTGTGCTATGCTTCTTTGGGAGTATCCAGAACTCATACGAATAAGTTGGTGCCCATGGGCAGAGTGCTATGAAGTTATCTGTATCAACCAACTCTCTATCAGACTTTGCCTCTGCTTTGGCTATACTACATAAGGGGCATAAATTGTTATCGCTAGAGTAATCACTTATAGCATCTATCTCTTGCTTTATCATTGGTGGCACTATAGGAAGGGTTAATAGATTCAGATGTGGATGCCAATCACTCCTTGCATTATAATCCATGTATATAGCTACATATCCTACACCTTTCTGTGCGTACAACCACTTAACCCTATCTTGTAGTGCTGTTAACACATTAGTCCACTGCTCCATACTTATAAACCATGGTTCGCAATGCTCTCTACTAGCAACTAGTATGTAATGATAGCCATATGCAGGCTCGCTATGGAATGATTTGCTTGTGTATGGTTCATTATCTGATATGCTACATAAGGGCTTATTACTCTCAACCACCCTAACATACCAATCCCTTATGTAATTATCCTCGCTATCAGCCAACCTATGTATCATACCTCCCCTCTGCACCATTGCGAGTACAGCAGGCTTGGTTAGATGCTCATTCCCTGGGCAGTAGATGCATATACCATCCTTATCATTATCATTGTTATAGTTATTAACTAGCACAAACTCATCAAGTATATACCTCTTCCTTAGTTGAGCCATATCTATCTATCAGTAAACTCATAACTTTTATCTAAATCTTATCTTCAATAAGAGTTAACAAAGAGTAATACAATTATAAAGCAATGGAGGAGCATAAGGTATGAGTAATAATAGGAAGAAGATGATATATATACTCCTTGATGGTATAGGGGACCTACCGCATCCAGACCTTAACTACCTTACACCTTTAGAGGCTGCATACACACCAAATCTCGATAGAATAGCAAGGTTAAGCAGGATGGGTATGGTATATACTGTCGGCAAGGATATAGCACCAGAGTCTGATATAGCAGTATTCAGTATGCTAGGTTATACATTCAATGAGCATGAGTATGTTGGTAGAGGTATAATAGAGGCTATAGGTTCAGATATGGATGTTAGGGATGGAGATCTTGCATTAAGGGGTAATTTTGCTACAATTGACTCTAAAGGCAACATAGTGGATAGGAGAGTAGGTAGGAATCTAAGTGATGATGAGGCTAAGGAGTTGGTTAAGGCTATAAAGGATAGGGTTAAGTTGAGCAATGCTGAGTTTGATCTTGTCCATACAAGAGGGCATAGGGTAGTCTTACGTATAAGAACTGATGGTATGCTATCAGCAGATATAAGCAATACAGATCCTGCATATGAGAGGATTAAAGGCATGGGTGTAGCAAAGACTGATGGTAATTTAAGATTGGCAGAATGCAAGGCATTAAGCAATGATGCTAAGGCAGTAAGGGCAGCAGAGTTGGTAAATGAGTTTACCCGCATGACAATTGCTATACTGAAGGATCATCCTGTTAATACTAGAAGGAGGAGCATCGGTATGCTTGAGGCTAACTGCATATTATTAAGGGATGCTGGTAATAGACTCCCAGATGTTAAAGCACTTGCATTAAAGTATGGGTTAAGGTTTGCATGTATAGTTGATATGCCTGTAGAGCAAGGAATAGCAAAGGTTACAGGTATGCATGCATTCAATGCTGGTAACATGAATGATTATGAGATGAAGGCTAATGCTGCATTGAAGGCATTAGAGCATTACGATTGCGTATATGTGCACCTTAAAGGCCCAGATGAGTTCGGTCATGATGGTGATGCGAGAGGCAAGAAGAGGAGTATAGAGGATATAGATAGGAGGTTCTTCTCTATAGTATCTGATGCCGTAAGTAAAGATATATGCATAGTAGTTACTGGGGATCACTCAACCCCATGCATAAGGAAGGCTCATACATCAGATCCAGTGCCATTGCTTATTGCATGTAATGGTATGAAGAATGATAGACTTGCTAGGTTTACGGAGGATAATGCAAAGAAGGGTAGTATAGGTTATATTAGAGGAAGTGATGTCCTTAACACTACTATAAAAATTGTTAATAATTTTTGAAAGTAATATGTTAAGAATCTATATATTAAAATTACCTAATATTTAATAAATCATATAGAATAACTCGAACTTTAGAATGGATGATCTGGACTGTAAAGGGCTAAAACTATGTCTGCAAGTTAGAATATCAAGGATCCTTCCTACAGCATGGACTAAGGATATAGATATCTATGAAAATCATAGCAAGAAGGCTTGGATTTTCTAGCGTTCTATCACTTATAGAGGTAGACTAGATAGAGCCTTCAGCAAAATAAAGTATATACCTTTCATCTTTAAAAACAAAGAGAAAAATTCTTCTTTGTCTTCATCATCTTCGTGAATATCATCTATTACTATATATTTAATTTGCTATATTAATCACTTTTATGATAATATAATATTTAAACTACTATCGTTAATTCATTATGTTTTAGAAATGATTAGCGATATAATTTTATAAACATTTAAATATATGCTTATAGTATCATAGATATGACAACAATAACAGATTATGATAAGACATTAGATGACATATCCAAAAACATTAAGCTTTGTACCTGGATTCTTTAAAGGAGTTCAAGGGATGTCCTTCCTCAAATGTGGAGTATATTTAAAAAGTATGAACTAGGTACAAGTCTTATACCTCAAAAGTATAGAGAGATGATAGGTTTAGCAGTAGCAGCAGCTATAAAATGTCCTTACTGTGAGACATATCATAAGAATGCAGCAAAGATGTTTAGAGCTACAGATGAAGAGCTTGACGAAGCAGCACTATTGATAGGTCAGACTGTATTCTGGAGTGCAATATTACATGCGCACAACTATAATACATTTGTTAAAGAGCTGCAGGTATCTTCTTTCTTGAAAAAGAAGATACCCATTCTTTTTCTCTAGCATAGTTATATGATGGGGGTGAAGGAGGATGAGCAAGGTACTCTAACTGTTGTAGCTGTAGTTGTATCTGGCATAGTACTAACATCATATATACTTTCTAATAATTATCCTATAGAATCAAAGCTACCAAGGAGATCAGTAGATTATAGCCCACCGTCAACAAATATAGACTTCAAATTACCGACTTATATACCAGTAGGTTATTGCCCATACGATAGTTGGGGTGATAATGAAATCTTTAATATTATATTTGCGCCTTCTGGAGTAGAAGAGCCTTCTAAGAAATGTATAACATTTGGTGCAACCAAGCATGTGCAAGGTAGTGCTGAATACTATAAAGAATATAAGGCAAAGTCTGATAGGGGAGAACTTGCACAACTATTTGAGATAAACGGTAACCCTGCAATGGGATAGGAGGTTGGTAAGAAGAATAGCATAATTATGTTAGATGATAAGATCATAAACGTTGAACAAGCAGATTATCCAGCGTATATAGGCATGGTAGATATAAAAGAGAATGTAGGATATGGTATTACTGCCTATCTGCCATTAAATGAGCTGAAGAAGATCATGTCTTCTCTAGACAGACCTTAATCACTATTGAGTTATATAGTAAACCTCACTATCTTATCTGTATCAAGCATCAAATTAATATGCTCTATAACCTTTACAACATCTATACCATGAATAGACTTTATACTCTTGCCCTCTAACTTTGCTAAAGCCCTCTTTAGTATTGATAATGCAATGCTATACTCTGCCTTCTGTGCATGCACAAATGCTGCACATACAAGTATCAAGCCTTGCAGTATATCCTTCTCCTCACCCTTGCTCTTCTTCCATACATTCTCAAGCATCTCATGTGCCTCCCAGTACCTCTCTTCATTGAATAGAATCCTTGCATGCTCTAACCTCTCCTCATCACCCATATCCCTCTCAATTATCTCAGTATAACCTACAACCGCCCCTATCTTTGCATTTAATATATCCAATACATTACTATCAATAGGCTTATTCATGCTTACATCATACTCTACATGCTTGCTTGCAACCCTAGCATCTCTAACTTCATCAAATATACCTAGCGCAGTTACCTTATCAAGTAGCATCTTTGCATCATATACACTATAACCATTATTAGCAAACCTAACCATGTACCTATACATAACAAATTATAACCTTAAGGTTTATTAAGAGTTATCATGCTCAAGTAGTAGAGTGAGCGATATAGTGATAGTAGAGGAGAGGAGCAATCCATTATTAAATAGAATAGAGGTAAAGTGTATAATAAAAGGGGAGAATGGGATGCTTAAGAGGGCAGATGCTGCAAGGATGATAGGTGAGAGGTTGAACTATACCAACAAGTTCATACTCCCTATATACTTGAAGGGTGAGAGCGGTAAGAGGGATATCAAAGCATTATTCTACATATACGATGATGAGAAGATAGCAAGGATGCAGATGCCAAGGTATATCATTGCAAGGTTAACAGGAGAGAAGGTTGAGAAGAAGAGTAAAGGTAAGAAAGAGGGTGAAGGTAAGTAGTAGGTGATCTAGATGGGTAGTAACACACAGGTATGGAAGTATTACAACATAGAGAATGGTAAGCTGAAGAGGAATAAGAAGGAATGTACCAGATGTGGTAAAGGTGTATTCATGGCAGATCATAAAGATAGGGTTACATGCGGTAAGTGCGGTTATACAGAGTTTAAGCATAAAGAGGCAAAGAGGAAGAGTAGTAAGTAATTAATGACTAATACCTATTGAGTTCATCTCTAACAACCTTTACCATACCTAAGGTTAATGCAGGGTAGAATGGTAGGCAATATGCTATCCTTGCAGCTTTATACAATGCCTCTCTATTATAATATCCGTCTACGAATGCCCTTATAATTGCTCTAGCATTATCATACTCCTTTGTAAAAAGGAGAGAATAGTATAAGAAGCATGCTACATCCCATGCTGCATCATCTATGCTAGTTAGATTTGTGAACTGCTCAAAATCAGTTAAGCATAATGCATTATCCATAATCAAGACATTGCTTGGTTTTGTATCCCTTAACACGAAACCATTCTTATGTATAAGGGCAAGTATAGATGCGTATCTCTGTATATATGTAAGTGTATCTATGCTATTATTATTACTCATGAACATATCTATCATACTGCTTAATGGTATACCATCAACATACCTAAATGCTATAACCCTGTTCTTGAATGATATCCCTACTATGGATGGAGTTACTACATCATTTCTTATGCCTCTAACCCTTCTGATGCCTATGTACTCATTCCTCATCCTTAAGTATGGTAGGACATCATACCTCCTACCTATACCTAGTAACCAGAGGTTCAATGCTATCCATTTTGACATCTTAATGTTTGTATAATATTTTATAACTATCTTCTCATTCCTTTCATAATTGCTTATATTACATAGCACTGTAGCAGAGTGTTTATCCCCAATTCTACTTAGGGTATATGTGTAGTCATTAAAGCCTAAACCTTTTGCTATCTCTTTAATGTAATCATTGCCATCTATGAATATCCCTTCCTCTATCTTAAGCAAAGAGGATGGGTTATTAAACATAGATGGTATCTCCTTTACCTCCTTCCTCCTCCTAAGCTTTGATCTAGCCTCTGTGCTGAAGAAGTTAAGCGTCTTCCTACCAGCATATGTATGTACAAGCCATGCAAATGCACCCCTAAGGGATTCATTATGTATGAATGTACTGTAGAGCATTGGGGGCTTCAGTACCTTTACATGCATGCTACCATCACTATAATCAGTAACAGTTACTATACCCTCATTCTCTACCTCCCTTAAAGCGTTGATGAAGCCATGGATGCTTAATGTTATATTCCTTGATGCATTGCTACCTGTATACGTCTTTATGTAACTGTAAACTGCATGAGGATATATCCTTGACCTCTTCTTAAGCTTTGAGAATAGGAAATACTCTATTGGTATTGTAACCTCAAATGCTAATGGATTGGTATTAATAAGCTCGTATATCTCCTCAATGATTATCCTCTTCTTGTATATAACCTCCGCTCTACTAAGATAATCCCCATTGCATAATGGCTCGTATGGGTTAAGCAACCTGCCTATAACAAACTCCCCAAGTGATGCCCTCTCAGCATCCTTAAGCAATGCATTACCATCAACCATAAGCACTGAAGCATCTAGTCTATCATGCATATATACATACTTGATTATATCCTTGTAATCCTTTAATACAAGTAGAATATCGTAATCGCTATCGGGTCTAGCATATCCAGCGATCTTTGAGCCATATGCACAGCATGAGAGTATATCGCTCTTATACTCACTTGCTAAGACATCAACTACCTTGAGTAGTTCTCTCCTCTCTTCTATACTAAGGATGTTAGCAGATAAGCCCTGATCTTGATTACCCCTTTCTTCTCCCTCTTCTTCTCCTACCATTACCATCCTTGCTATAATCAACACTTATAAGTTCATATACCTTGCTCCTTAACTCTTCATCTATATGTATATTAATTATAGCCTTAATAGGTATCCTTGTTATGTTATCCTCCATGCTTATCCTCTTACTAGGCAAACCCTTCTCTACCCATTCCTTGATGCATTTGTTCTCTAACCTAGAATCATTAAATCCATCGCTAAACCTCTTTGCCATTAGTTTAAGCAACGCCTTATCCTTGCCTAGTATACTCTTTGCATCAAATAACCTACCCATATCTGCATACACATCCTCAAATACACTACTTGATACCTCATCAGATAATACATCCATCTTAACGAACTTTGTAACAAGTTCTACATAATGCAAGAACTCATGTGCCAGAATAGCATGTATAGTGCCTTTTAATGCATATGCAACCAATGGTGCAGATAACTCCACTACTATCCTTATGTTATTGTTATCTACAAGGGGTATAGTTCTAGCAAATACAAGCCCTAAACCATATCCATCCCCTACTACTGTTATACTAGGATCAACATAGTGTAATGGATATTTTATACCAGATGCCCTCTCAATCCTCTCTATACCCTCTTGCACAAACCTGTATCTCTCAACTATCCTATTGTATACTCTCTTCGGTAACTTGTCCTTTACATACTCTATAGCCTCTAATGGTCTCATCTAGCATCTATCTCTCATCTACATTATAAATGGTATGGTAAGAGGTTCTTAACCTAATATTAAGTAGATAAGGATTAAATTAGATTATAACATGGATTGAAGCATGTTCCAGTACTTCACACCACAACAAGCAAATAGAATGCTTGGAGAGGTTAAGGCAAGGGTTAACAGGATAGTAGCATTAAGGGATAAGGTTATCATGCTGCAAGAAGAGTTGCAGAGCATAGTTGAGCATGATGCATCATTGATGGCTTACATGCTTAAGAAGCAGGAGTTGAACTCTGCATTGGTTGATCTATACAAGGCGATAGAGGAGTTGGAGTCATTAGGTGTTATAATAAAGAGCATAGATGAGGGCTTGGTTGACTTCCCTGCAAAGAGGTTCGATGAGGATGTATGGTTATGCTGGAAGGTTGGTGAGGAAGAGGTTAAGTTCTGGCATGGTAAAGATGAGGGCTTCATGGGTAGAAAACCATTGCCTGTCAGCGATGAGAGCCTTGTATAACTCGATGATCATGAGATGGGTATTAAGGCATGGCTAAAGGCAGTAAGGATAAGGTTCCTATTAGCATCCATCATCTCTGTTAGCATAGGGCTATCAGTAGCTGCATGGAAGGGTCACCCTATTGATATGATACATGCATTGTTGACGTACGCTGGAGTTGTAGCATTGCATGCAAGCGTAGACCTCTTGAATGACTATTGGGATTACAAGCTTGGTATAGACAAGGTTACAAGGCGTACACCATTCTCAGGTGGCACTGGTGTATTGCCTGAGAATATACTTAAGCCAGAGAGTGTGTATAGGGTAGGCCTAATCATGCTTATAATAGGTGCAACCATAGGTTTATACTTCATAGCAGTAAGGGGCTTTATCATAGCACTCATACTAGGTTTTGCTGTGGCATCGGTATACCTATACTCAAGTAGGATAGTTAGGGTAGGCTTGGGAGAGTTCTTCGTAGCAGTAAAGGGTGCTATGATAGTGTTAGGCACATATTACGTTCAGACTGGCTTAATAGATATAGAGCCTATATACTCTGGTGTAATAGCAGGTATACTATCATCTACTGTCCTCTTCATAAACTCATTCCCAGATTACGATGCAGATAAGGCACATGGAAGGAAGAACCTTGTTATAGTATTGGGGTTAGAGAGGGCGTCAAAACTATTCATAGTATTCCCATCATTAGCATATCTGCTTGTTATAATAGGAGTAGCAGTTAATATAATTCCAGTATATGCATTATTATCGTTCATAGCACTCCCATATGCAATATCTGCATACATGAGATTATTAAGGCTTAAGGATAATGACCTAAACCTTATGATAGCGAGTATGAGAAGTATTATGATGTTCTCAAGGATTACAGGTAGCATTATAGCATTAAGTTTCCTTCTACCATTGATAAGGTAAGCATTCAGGATGGTCTTCTGTTATTATCAGATAAATATGAGTAGTGCTATAGCATTGCCATGATACATGGTTATGTTACTAGGGATGGGACTTTAAGGTTTAGAGCAAGGCATGAGGGTAAGAGCACAGCCATAGGGCATTTCAAGAACTTCCAAGACTTATCATTAACAAGCATAGGTATGGGCACGTATCTAGGTAATGCAGATACTGCTACAGATATGCTAGTCATTAATGCAGTAAAGAGATCTGTATCAAGTGGGGCTATCAATGTTATAGATACTGCAATAAACTACAGGTTCCAGAAGGCAGAGAGGGCAGTAGGGAAGGCTATTAAAGAGTTGGTAGAGGATGCAACAATAAGTAGAGATGAGATCTTCATAAGCACAAAGAATGGATACTTGACACATGATGCAGACCTTGCAAGTGACTTCTGGGAGTATATACATAACAACCTTATCAAAAGGGGTATTATAACTACAGATGATATCTCCTCAGATTACAACTGCATAAAGGTATCATACTTGGAGGATCAACTTAACAGGAGCATAAAGAATCTGGGTTTAGAATGCATAGATCTTATGTACCTACATAATGCTGTTGAGAGCAACATTCATGATATTGGTAAAGAGACAATTATGAGAATGCTAAGGGATGCATTTGAATTCTATGAACAGAAGAGGAGGGAAGGGGTTATAATGTACTATGGTATGGCTACATGGTCATGTTTTAGGGTTCCTCATAACAACAAGGAGTATACTAACCTTAAGGATCTAGTCGATATGGCTAAAGATGCAACGTTAAAGCAGGGTAATGATGAACATGGCTTCAGGTTTGTGCAATTGCCATTCAATCTTGCCATGCCTGAGGCTGCAACACAAAGGAATCAGAGTATAGGCTCTGGAGTATATACATTCTTTGAGGCTGCATCAATACTTGGTATAAATGTATTCACAAGCGTACCCCTCATGCAAGGGAGACTGCTTAATTCAAATATACCTACAATGAATGGTATAGAGTCTAAAGCACTAAGATGTCTACAGTTTGCTAGATCATCCCCAGCAATACCACTTGTTGGACAGAAGAGGTTAGAGCATGTAGAGGAGAATATAAAGGTAGCAAGGATAAGCCCGTTAAGCAATGATGAGTTTAATTCTATCCTAAGAGCAGTTGCACAGGCATAGATTTATTTATAATGGGAGATGTTATAATAGCATGAGAAGAACAGTTATACATGTAAGTATAGTGATGAGCCTTTTAGCTATTTTTATAGCTCAGGGTAATTATGTGTATGCACACCAACTATTCAACTCTGGCGGGTATAGGATCGCTGGCTACCTCATACAGATAGCAACGCAGCCAGAGATGCCTGCAATAGATACAGTAGCAAAGATACTAGTTAGGGTTGCTGATGATGATGGTAACGATATGAGGGATATTAACGTTGGATTAAAGTTGTACAAGAATGATGTATTATACTATACACATCCTATTACACTACTTAAGGATGGTCACCTTGAGATAAATTACATATTCAGAGAACCCGGGGTTTATATTGCTGAGATTAGCATATATGAGCATGATGGGAATGTAATAACAGCAAAGTTTAACCTAGGTATAGTTAGAGAGTTTGCCTATATATTCATCTCAATGATTATATTGGGAGTTACCATGCCAGCATGCCTAGTAATAGGCATAGTATGGTATAGAAGAAGGATTAAAACGACTAGCCATTATTAATTAATTAATAAAAATAATTTTATTCTGTTAACTGATTATTGATTAGTTGGTTAGTTAATTAATCCTCTGCTCCTTCTCCTGCTGTTTGTATATTCTATTCGCAGATAATGCAGTCAATAGTATATTAGCAAAGAGTAGTATCCCTATTGCAAGGTGTATGGCAACCAACACTGGTAATAGCATTGTATTTATGACTATAACTCCCAGTATTATCTGCGTTATTACAAGTACTGCTGCTAATGTTGCCGTAGCCCTTATCATTGTACCTCTAGCATCTATCCTCCATGCTAATATACTCATAGTTATAACTGATACACCAGCCATGAATGCAAAGAGCCGATGTACCCATTCAGCTATTATCTCCTCGCTTGGCATAAGACTACCCCTACAAGTAGGCCAGTCTAAGCATGATAACCCTAAACCAGCAGCACTAACATAACTCCCTAGGACCATAACTCCATACACAGCGAATAATGCAAAAAATGAGGTGTAGCGTAGATATGTTATCTTCTTGTTCATATCCTACTCTACTATGAACTTACCCTTCATCCCTAGATCTGCATGTCCTGGAACTAGGCATATGTAGTAATACTCACCACGTTTATCTGCTATGAATGTAGTGCTACCCTCTTGTTTCGGTAGTATGAATTGAGTTGATGAGCCTATTGCAGCATTGGTAAATGCTATGCTATTAACATCCTTCGGATCTGTTACTATACCGACTGCATGAGGCATGGCACCATTGTTCTTTATCTTTATGGTTACAGTATCACCCGCCTTAACCCTTATATCCTTATTAATCTCTCCATTAACTGTAAAGTGTAGTTTTACGGGGCTCTCCTCCTCGAATGTTAAGTTGAACTCCACCTTATTACCTGTAGTGGTAGGTGTAGTGGGTGTAGATGGGGTAGTGGAAGGTGCGCTTGCTTTTACTACTTGGTTCATTGGAGGATATTTATTCCACACATTATTGAATGCTATATGTATAGCAGCAGCAACTGCAATAACTATGAGTATTAATGCTATACCCTTGCCTAGCCTATTTGCTGTAGTCCTAATGATGGGGCTCTCTTCTCCTATAGTCATAGTATATCTCACCTATACCAAATGGATCCCTCATATCTGCTGGCTTACCTCTTACAGAATCCCTTATAAGTAATGCTATGAATACAGCCATACCTATACCTAGTAGATATGCTCCTATACTTGCTATCTGGTTGAGTGTTATTATTGTTGGATCTGTCACATAGTCCCATACCCTCCTAGGCATGCCATACAAGCCTACTATGTGCATTGCAGTGAAGACTATTATTGTACCTATGAATGCAAACCAGAAGTGCACGCTTGCAAGCCTTTCACTGTACATCCTACCAGTTATGAGTGGGAACATGTAGTATAGGAAGCCCATGAATATGAATGATACAGTGCCCATGAGCATCATATGGAAGTGTCCTACTACCCAGTATGTATCATGGGTTATGAAGTCCAATGGCAATGTAGTGTTAACCACTCCTCCTGCTCCAGATGTGAAGAAGAGCATGATACCTCCTATAACGAACTTCATTGGTGCAGCAAACTTTATCCTACCTCCCCACATGGTAGCCATCCAGTTGAATACATGCATTGCACTAGCAGGAACTGCAGCTAATGTTCCTATCATGAAGACTGTCTTCATTGTAAATGACAGCCCTGTAGCAAGCATGTGATGAGCCCACGAAGCAAACGCTATTATTGAGAGTATGGAGAATGCTATTACACCTGATGTGTAACTGAATATTGGCTTCCTTGAGAACTTTGGTATCAGCTCATAAGCCATACCAACTGCTGGTATAAGGAATATGTACACCTCTGGATGGAATGTGAACCAGAATAGGTGCTGGTATGCTATAGGATCTCCTCCCATATTTGGGTTGAAGAATCCAGATACCCCTAGCCTATCTGTGTAGAGCATTATCAATGCTGCTGTGAATGTTGGTAGTGCTGCTAGAGTCATTACCGATGATATAAGTATACTCCATACTAAGAGTGATGTCTTCATCATAGGTAAGTCGGGATGCTTGCACTTTAGTATCGTAACAATGAAGTTTATTGCGCCTAGTATGGAGGATAGGCCTAGTAGCTTAAGACCAAAGATCCACATATCTGCTGCTGGTGCTGAGGCCCTTATAGTTGAGTATGGAGGGTATGCCATCCATGATGTATCACTCCAACCTAGCCATATCAGAGCTGCACCTGGTACTGTCATCCAGTAAGCAACTGCATTAAGCCTTGGATAAGCCATATCCTTATACTTAACTAGTATAGGGATAAGGTAGTTACCTACGCCACTAATAAATGGCAGTATCCAGAGGAAGAGCATAGTAGTACCATGCACAGTAAATATTCTATTGAATAGTGTAGAATCTCCTATTATAGTAGCCCCTGGGAATAAGAGCTCTGTCCTTATTGTTAATGCTAATGCACCTCCTAGCATAAGGAATGTTATAGAGGTTATTAGGTATAGTAAGGCAACATCTGTATGATGGGTTGAGAATAGTATCTGCCACAATGGTCTTGGTTTTGCTATCTCAATAACCATCTATATCACCTCATGCTTCTACTATAAGATTTACCCTCATGTTATAGTGCAGTAGCCCACAGTACTCTCTACACTGTATCAAGTATTCACCAGCTGCATTCTCTGGTATCTTAACCCATATGGTGTTTATCCTACCTGGGACAGCATCTATCAGAACAGCAAACTTTGGTATATTGAATGCGTGTATAACATCATTTCCAGTAACCTCAAACTTGTATACCTTGCCAGCCTTCAAGGTTAACTGCCCTACCTCTCTCTTACCATCTGCATGCTCGAATGTCCAGAACCACTGCTGCCCAGTAACCTTTATGGTCTCATGATCCTTTGGCACCTCATGTATTAACTTCTCGCCATACCATGCCTCTGCCCCTACCCATATAAGCATGCTTACTACCACTGCAACATATATCCATTCATATATAACATGACTACCCATTCATATCACCTCACTCACTAATCTTACCCTTTACCTTCTTCTCCTTGAACTTGAATATTATGTATACTAATGTGCCTTGCACTACAGCACCTACTATGAATGCTGCTGTCATCATCTTATAGAATAACCCCCATGCTAAAGCACTTCTATCAACAACCTGCTCCTGTGCATAAGCATTACTTGCTAACACTGCAACTGCTATAACAGCACTTACTGCAACTATAGTTGCATTCTTCATTAAGACTATTACTCTTTTATTAAAATATAAATCTAACTGTAGACTATACAGATATCAATTATGTTACTCCTCAGGCTTGTATCTACTCATACTTGTAATATTGTATGCTAGTAACTGGTAACTACTTGAATAACTTAGTATTGTTAGTGATGCTGTCTTTATCCTCATATCAAGCAAGACTTTAGCACCAAGGCCTAGCATCTCTGCTATAACAGCCTTTATAGGGTCTAGATGTGTTATAAGTAAAACATTCTTGTTATGATGATTCTTGCTTACATAATCAAGCATTAATAGTATCCTTCTCTTTATGGAATCAAAGTTCTCCAGCCCATAATCACTAACATCAGAGCATGAGTAGAATCTCAGCAAAAGATCCCTATACTTGCTTAACACTTCAAAGTAGTTCATACCAACTAATTTACCCATATCAGTCTCTGTTAACCTCTCATCTATAACATAGGGTAGGTTTAGTTGCTTGCTTATTATCTCTGCTGTCTCAACTGCCCTTGTTATAGGACTTGAGTATATATGATCAATGCATAATGCTTTAAGCATCTCACATGCCTCAATAACCTGCAACTTACCCCTCTCAGTTAAATGGTATACTAGCCTTCTACCAGTAAGTATATGCTCTACATTGTTAAGAGCCTCACCATGTCTCATGAGTATTATAAGACTCAATGGATAGCATAACATAAGGTTAATATAAATTGGTTGCTGCATTGCAGTGCATGAGGATAGGCATTATAGGTGGTACAGGAGGAATGGGAGAAGGGTTGGCGTTAAGATGGTGTATAAACCACGATGTGGTCATAGGCTCTAGGGATCCAAACAAGGCAAGAGCTGCTGCTGAAGAGTATAGCAAGAAGGCCATATCATACTATAATAGCATAAAGGGTAGCATAAATGGGGATGAGAACTCCAAGCTCGTTGGCTACTGTGATGTTGTAGTATTAAGCATACCATATGAGAATAGCATTGAGGTTGTAGCAAGTATAGCAGATAACATAAACGAGGATAGTATAGTAATATGCCCTATAGTACCAATGGACAAAGATCGCAATGGGTTCATATACTTGCCTATGCATGAGCATAAGGACTCTGCCGCTCTACAGGTTGAGAAGGTATTCAAGGATAGGAATAAGGATGTTAGAGTGGTTGCTGCCTTGCATAACATATCAGATGTTAAGTTAAGGAAGGTTAATACTACAATAGAGAGTGATGTGCTTATATGCTCTAACAACAAGGATACTGCAGATCTTGTAGGTAAGCTTGTTAATGAGATAAAGAACCTGAGGCCTCTATACCTTGGTCCTCTAGCACTATCATACCAAGTAGAGGCTATAACACCTATGCTATTGAATGTAGCTAAGAGTAATGGGATAAAGAATCCTGGAATAAGGATACTTTAAATTTCTATAGTGATAAGCTAATGAAGTATTTAAATTATAAATTACATAATTATAAATATGGTAAGGATAAGGAAGAACTGGATGAGTGCTATGGCAATTCTCTTTGCCATAGTAGCAACTATAATACTATTACGTAACATTGCTTTATGGGGTATAGAGTTTGTGTTAGATTTCATGATCAATGATCAGTTAACCAATGAGAAGTTCGTTCTTGCCATGTATGGAGTATCCATCATCCTACTGCTTTATAGTAGGAGGGTTAGTAATGAGTATGGGTAAGCAGATATATCATATCTACCTTCTTACATGCTCATTTACAAACTCCTCAATCCTATCCATAGCGGCCTCTAATATATCTATACTTGGAAGGAAGACAAGCCTAAAATGGTCAGAGCCTAACTTTCCAAAACCAGAGCCTTGAACAATCAACACACCCTTGCTCCTTAACAGATTAAGCACAAACTCAAGATCATTACCAATAGTGCTTAACTCCTTGCCTATCCTTGGGAATATGTAGAATGCACCATGTGGCTTAACGTAACTCAAGCCTTGTATACTATCCAAACGTTTCATAACATAATCCCTCCTTATCCTTAACTCCTTGACCATCTCATCTACATGCTCTTGAGGTCCTCTTAACGCCTCTACTGCTGCTACCTGTGCTGGAGTATTTGCTGATAACCTTAGCCTAGCAAGTTTGCTTACATTTGACTTTAACGCCTTCAACTCCTTACATGATGAGTTAAAGCATATGTAACCTAGCCTCCATCCTGTCATAAGGTATACCTTTGAGAACCCGTTAAGTAGTATCAGAGGTACATCGCTCTTTGCATACTTGCATATGCTTCTAAACCTGTCATCAAATACTATCCTATCATAGATCTCATCGCATACCAAGTATATATTATGCTCAACTGCTATATCAACCAATGCTCTTAATGTCTTATCATCCAATACAGAGCCTGTAGGGTTGTTAGGATTTATAACAAACAGTGCTCTAGTCCTCTCATTAACCTTGCTCTTAACATCCTGTATATCTATGCTCCATCCTTTATCCTCTCTGCTAGCATACTCTACAGGTCTTACCCCTCTAACCCTAGCATATGATAGGTAAGGTGGATAGCATGGTCCTGGTACAAGTACCTCATCCCCCTCATCTGCTATACTTGATATAAGCATATCCAATGCCTCAGATACACCATCTGTTACTATAACATCATCATACTCTATACTCATACCCTTTGCTGACTCCTTCTCTGCTATTGCCTCCCTTAACTCCTTTATACCCTCAGAGTCTGCATAGTAGTTCTTACCATCAAGAACAGCCTTGATTAGAGCATCCTTAACATGCCTTGGTGTATCAAACCCATAGAATACAGGGTCACCTATATTCAAGTATATTACTTTGTTCCCTTTCCTCTCATATTCTCTAGCATAGAGTATTATATCCCTTATTGCGTACTCAACGCCTTTAACATTCCTTGCTAGATGTAGCATGCCTGATTAAGATAACTACACCTTATTAAATAAACCTACTATTATGAAGTATGATGTTGTTTAGGTGGTGGTATAGTAGGCTTAAGCATAACATATAGAATTAGCAAGCTATGGTCAGTATTGCAGTTATAGATGATTCTAGGGATAGGGAGAAGGCAAGCTATGCTAACCTGGTTATGTATCCTCCTCATTAGGGCCTATATCTCTTCCTAGAGGATCCACTGGATCAAGTGGTGTATGTTTAATGGTACAATATGGATAGATAAAAGATTCTTGCTTAGGAATGTGCAATGGCTTGGGTTTAGAGTTAGCATACATAATGCTAAGGCTATAAGGGATATGGCATTATATGCTATCTCATGGTATAAGAGGCTAGCAGAGTTAATAGACTTTAAGATGAATGGGTTACTTAAGGTTTATACATCACATAAGGTATTGGAGCATAGATTTGAGTATATCATAGATATATGTAATGACCTTAACATAAGGTATGAGGTATTGAATAAGGAGCAGGTTAAGGCATTAGAGCATAGGCTTAAGGGAGTAGAGTATGCAATATACTATCCAGAGGATACAATGCTTAATCCAGCGATGCTGATGAATAACCTTAAATGCTTGCTAGCTAGCATGAATGTAAAGTTCTTTAACAGTATTAAGCATATAGAGTATGATTATAGTAGTAAGATAAAGGATAGTCTCGATTAATTCTGATGATATGGATCTGCATGCTGAACTACATGCTACACAGGTGCATACAAGGCACCAGTAAAAGATGTAACATTGCCTATAGTACCAGCAAGGGGTTATGCATTAGATATAAGGTTAGATACACAGATATTGGATCATTCTATACTACTTGGGGAGCATAGAGTAGCATTGATACCACTTAACAGTAATAAGTTAAGGGCAAGTGGGTTCTTAGTTAACCAGTATAGGCTCTAAAGTTAGAGAATCTAACTTCTCCTTCTATACAAGCATGTGAGCATGTTGAGTTGGGTAGCAATAGTATGATAGGAAGATGGATAGGCTATAGACCATGCACCCAAGATAGCATACCTATAATATGTAGATACCCTAGATACTCAAATCTAATAGTGGTAGTAGGGCCTGTAGGCTTGGTATTACACTAGCACTATACGCAGAGTTGGTATACTCTAATAAGTTGATAATAATTAATGAATAGATATGGGCCCGTAGCCTAGCAAGGATAGGGCGGCTGGCTTCGGTACTATGGAGATACCAGCAGGTCGTGGGATCGAAGCCCACCGGGCCCATTCAGATACTGCTCTTTGTTGCATACCTAACCCTCATGTATAAGAGGGTAAGATTTAAGATTAGTGCAAGTATATTAGCTATGATTATTACGGGATCGTTCCTATACATGCCATACAATAACCATAGTAGTGCTCCAGTACTGAACAAGAGCATCAAATAGGGAGAGATATCATCAAGCCTCTTACTCCTATAAGCCTTTATTAACTGTGGTACAAAGCTTGATGTGGTTAGTGTAGCTGCTATTATGCCTATTAGAGTATCAAGTATCATGGTAAGAGAATAGCAAATCCTTCTTTAATTAATTATTATCTTACCTTTCATACCTTCATCTGCATGATATGTACAGTAGTATTCAAAGATACCTTTCTTATCAAATATTAGAGACCATGAGTCTCCTGGATTAAGAGTTATGCCATTTATGTAATCTTCTTTACCAGTGTATCTATATATGCCTACTATATTATGGGACATGTTAGAGTAGTTCTTCCACACTAGCATGTTATTAACATCTACAATTACATTATTAGGCATAAATACATTATTATACATGTATATTGTATCTTGATCTATCTTCTGCTTTATTAGCCTCTCTTCTTTCATTATGTTAACTACCTTACCCTCGTTTATATCACTTATAATCCTCCATACCTCTTGCTCAGCCTCATACTCCTTACCTACCATACTATTCAACCTATCAAGAATGTATGCATTACCATCTACTCTACTATAGGTTATACTCATCATAACCTCACCATACCTCCCGCTATTATACATCTCATCGTTAACCTTGGGCTTTATATTATCTATAATAGGTTGCAATACATATTCTAGGAGTTCATGATGTATAGGCTTACTTCCCTCTTCTCCTATCTTTATGTTGGTAGATAATTCTATAGGTTGAACGCCTACTATGCTAACATCTACCCTGTCAAGTTGCCATAATCAAGATACCTGAACCCCGCGTTGAACGCCTACTATGCTAACATCTACCCCCTTGCCTACATCATGAATTACTGAGTTTAACCTTTCATTAACACTATGATCACTTAATGCTATAGCAAGTGCTGTTGAAGCTCTCTCGCTAACTGCATAGATATTGATACCCTTATCTTTAAGCTGTTTAATATACGAATTATCAACTGTTATGCTATAGTTACCACTTTGATAAAAGTATCCTTTGAGTGATACTAGCATATATGCTAATACTAGTATAGCACTGATGATTATGATCATCTTTAACGATATCATGATTTAATAATTAAATTAATGTTTTATTTATATTGTTTTATCTTTGCTGTAATATAATTCATTATGGCCAAGCAACCAAGAATAGCCTCGTCAAGTCTTATACTCTCCACCCTCTGGTAAGGGAAGAAGTTGTAAACACATGATGTAAACTCCTTTATACTTTTATCTTCATCCTTGATTATCTCATGCACATCTTTATATGGTGAGCCAAATACAAGCAGTATACTATCATAATCGCCATAATTTAGTATCTCATCCCCATGTAGATTAACATATCTACCATACTTTGATGTTACTATTATCAACATCTTATCTCTAATCATCTTAAGCAATGATGCTAGACTACCATCTACTATAACATTGTAGCCCCAGTACTCCTTAACCTCATCCTTCCTTGCTAACCTACATGTCAAGTTAGGGTACTTTGAGGTAAACACTATAGTAACCCTCTTACCTATACTTACATCTTCACTGATATGTAAAGGTACAAGTATATCAAGACCTACATCAACATAATACCTATTACCTCTATTAACAACAACCCCTTGCCTTACATCTCCAATATTTATGTCCTCTACTCTAACATATGGCTTATGATGGGGAGCCTTTAATGGAGGGAATAAGCCTGCATACTTTAACTCCTTAACCTTGCTGTATAACCTCTTTCTTAAGTATTGAGGAGTATCCATATATTCTAGCACTAGCCTAAGTAGTCTTCTATCCTTGCTATAATCTGCACTGAGATCCTTGTATATGTATATGGTCTCAACACCAAATATAGCAAATATCCTTGCTAGCCGAGATGCCTTCACACTCTTATCTCTCAATGTATCCTCTTCTGCTAGACTTGAGTCTGGTATTGCAACTGCAAGCATAATTAAAGTTATGAGAGGTAAGATACTAAAGCTTATTGCACTAAATGAAGGCTTGCGCAGTAGATGTGTAAACCTTATAGCCCACTAGAATATTACTAGTTACAGTGTTAGAATAGGGTGTTAGCAAGTAACCTTATGCATCGATAAAGTTTGATAGTAAGGGATTCTACATGGGCGTAGAATATGTAGACAGTATAGTTGAACATGCTAATTAGCAAGGAGACTCTTTAGTGAGTATTCTACAGGTACTATCTCTGGTCATATAATGCTCTTTAGCAGTACTAATGCATCTTACTAGCATGGATGATAGCATAATGGCATTAAGTATAGTTGGGCTACTCTGGCTACACAAAGCATCATTATATACCAGCAAGGCTTGGTCTTAAGGTTCATCACATACAATCCGATAGAAAAAGGATAAGTATAGATGTTGATAAATGCATAGATAAGATACTTGCTATAAGACCTATGTTGGTCACCATAGGCCACTCGGTTATACTATTCTAAACCGAACTTAGTAGGATAGCAACTACATGTAAGGAATATAAACGCTATGCTTGCTTATAATGCATCACATATACTAGGTCTAACCACAGGTAAGGTATTGAAGGATCCATTGGATAAGGGTGCTCATCTACTCATAGGTATTACGCATAAGAACCTTCCGCGATCTTAATCTTAAGGCGGTATTATACTTGCTGATAATGAGCATGGATATGGATTTGATGATTATATTAGGCTAAGGGTTGTAGATAATCCACACTTCAATAGGATAGCAACGCTAGCATCATTAGAGGAGTTCATTATGTTAAGAGAATCTTAAGCAAAGCATCTTGTGAGTAATGCTAATATGCTGGTGAGTACCTTGAGAATGGTATTGAGATATTTATTCAAGCAGAGTGGTTATACAGAGATATACCAAGTGTTTATTAAAAACTGTAGTGATAGGTTGCTATCATGCTAGAGAAAACAGATATAATAGTTGATAGAAGGTTAAGGTTTTATATGCAAGGTTACTA
The DNA here is from genome assembly GCA_964475945.1 of uncultured Nitrosopumilales archaeon. Classification (GTDB taxonomy): domain Archaea; phylum Thermoproteota; class Nitrososphaeria; order Nitrososphaerales; family Nitrosocaldaceae; genus JBBIQH01. Next base: position 133,269 of record CAYYYF010000002.1, read on the forward strand.
CGCTAGGTATAAAAAGAGCATGAGATGAGGTATATAGCATAGTTGATTGCAGGGGGTCTACAAACATTAGATGAGCCGAATGTAGAAGATGAAGTAAAGAAAGAAAAGTAAGAAAGGAGATAGCCATTTTATGCTACAGCATCAATCACTACACTATTCTCTAGATAACGTTATAGCTATGATCTAGTGCTTACTGTAGCAATGGTCTACTCCTTGCTATCTCTGCATACTTTGCTACTTCTTCCTCAGTAAGCCTCCTTATCTTTCTAGTCTTGTTATCTATAACAGCGATCTTGATATGCTTTGTACCAGTCTTATCCTCGCTAACATGGTATATCGCCTGTATAGCCAATACACAAGCATCATCGAGTGTCATATCTTCTCTGTATACCTTCTCAAGTAGATCATTAACCTGATCCGAGCCAGCGCCTATTGCAACTGCATTATATGCAAGATAAGTCCCACTTGGGTCAGTGGTGAATATGCTCCCTCCATTCCTATCAACTCCTCCTATTATAAGAGCAACTCCATAGGGTCTAACCCCAGCATACTGTGTGAACTGCTGTGCCAGATCTGCTATATTCTTTGCTATACTCTCAACATCTGCAACCTCATCATATATTAACCTGTTACTCTGGGCCATAACCCTAGCATGCTCTACCTGCACCCTTGCATCTGGTATATAACCTGCTGCTGCAACACCAATATGCTCATCTATCTGGAATATCTTCTGTGTTAGTGTATGTAACTGTAATTTCTTTACCCTCTCCTCTGCTGCTAATACTACGCCATCCTTGCACTTTATACCTAGTGCAAGTGTACCCCTCCTTACAGTCTCTATAGCATACTCTACCTGATATAATCTACCATCAGGAGAGAATACAGTTATCGCTCTATCATATCCTGCTGCTGCTGGTAACATACCAATTTAGCATACTAAGGAACATTTAAAGTTTCTTGCCCTCTTAAATCAGATCAAAGACTATGATTTATATATCCTAGCATCATTCTTTAACCAAAATGAATATAGATTCTATGCTACCGATAACAGCATGTATAGCATCTTTAGGTACAGCTGGTGCTATGGCTATATGGGTTGGTAAACAGCATACAGGTAGCAAGAGCATGTTAGAGATAAGCAGTGCTGTAAGGACTGGTGCATCTGCATTCCTTAAGCGTGAGTTCATAACCATACTCCCTATAGCAGTAGGGCTAGCAATAGCAATATCATTCACAGCAGGTGCATCAAATGGTATAGCATTTGCTGTTGGTGCAGCATTATCTGCTATTGCAGGGGTTATAGCTATGAGGATAACCGTTAAAGCAGCTGTGAGAACTGCTCAAGCAACTACTAAAGGTTTGGGCTATACCCTTGCAACAGCATTCAGGGGAGGTGCTACTGTAGGCCTTGCTATACCTGCAATGGCTCTCATAGGTGTAACACTACTCTATTTAGCATTTGATAAGCCTATAGCTATAGCAGGGGTTGGTATAGGGGCTAGTCTAATAGCATTATTCATAAGAGCTGGAGGAGGTATATTCACAAAGGCAGCAGACCTTGGTGCTGATCTTGTAGGAAAGATAGAGGCTGGAATACCAGAGGATGATCCTAGAAACCCGGCTACTATAGCAGATAATGTAGGAGATAATGTAGGGGACGCTGCTGGAATGGGCTCAGATGTATATGAATCTTATATAGTAACATTGCTTGCTGCGATGCTCCTTGGTGCTCTTGTTACAAGTGTACAAGAGTTTGATCCTATAAGGCTTGTTATATACCCAATAATAATAGGTGCATCTGGGCTTATAGCATCAATCATAGGAGCGCTTACAGTAACACCTAGGAGGATAGATGATCCCATGAAGCCCCTTAACATTGCATTCATAGTAAGTGCTGTTATAGCGGTTGCTCTTAACTTTGTATTCACCCAACTTGTATTAGGCTCAGGTATATTAGCAATGGCACTCCTTGCTAGTAGCGTTATAGGTGTTCTTCTAGTCCCTATAATACAGAGGATAACCGATTACTACACAAACTATAAGTACAAGCCTGTTAAGGAGATTGGAGAGGCAACAAAATGGGGTTATGCAGCAAACATGCTTGCTGGTATAATAATTGGGTTAAGATCTACCATGCCTTTCATGATAGCAATAGTTGTAACACTGGCACTATCCTATGCTATAATATATACAATAACCAACGATCCTCTTATGGGCATCTATGGCACAGCAATAACAGTGATGGCTATGCTTAGTCTAGCAGGGATAGTATTGAGCATAGACTCCTTTGGCCCAATAAGCGATAACGCTGGAGGTATAGTTGAGATGACTGGCATGGGGGATGAGAATAGGAAAATAACTGATCAGATAGATGCTATAGGTAATACAACCAAGGCAGTAACCAAGGGTTTTGCCATAGCAAGTGCTGGCTTGGCAGCATTGGCTATGATACAAGCATTCCAGCATGAGGCAGCAAACATATTTGCTAAGGCATTTGATTATAGCCTAGCAAACCCAAATGTTATAGTAGGACTGCTTGTAGGAGGTTTACTACCATTCTTCATATCAAGCCAGTTGATGGCAGGGGTTAATAGGGCAGCCATGAGGCTTGTTGATGAGGTAAGGAACCAGTTCAGGAGTAGACCGGAGATACTTGAGGGTAAGGCAAAGCCAGATTATGCTAGATGCATAGATATTGCAACTAGTGCTAGCATAAAGCAACTCTTCCCTCCAGCTATACTGACTGTAGCAGTACCAATAGTGCTTGGGGTATTGCTAGGGCCTAGTGCTGTTGCAGGGATACTCATGGGTGCTGTTGTTAGTGGTATATTCCTAGCATATCATATGGCAAACAGTGGAGGGGCATGGGATAACGCAAAGAAGTATATAGAGTTGATGGGTAAGAAGAGGACGCCAGAGCATGAGGTTGCTGTTGTAGGAGATCTTATAGGGGACCCATACAAGGATACTGCAGGACCAGCGCTTAACACAGTTATAAAGCTGCTTAACACAGTAGCCATTGTATTTGTACCAGTCTTCATAGGAGTAGTAGGCATAGCATAAGTAAAGATGTATAGCTCAAGGCTATTCAATAATAGCGATATCCAATTCTTTAACCTCATTATTACATATCATAAATGCTCTAACCTCTCCCTTAGAGGATAGTATAAGCCATGGTACTTGGTTTATTTTCATATATTTTATATCCTTGCTTGATGGGTAGGCATCAGAGTATGGATGAGAGTGGAATATGCCTACAACATCCAAGCCCATACCATCTGCATACTCATATGCTCTTATAAGATCCTCATCGCTTATACTAAAACTTATGCTAGATTTGTCTGCATTCTCTACCTCCTTAACATACTTGATTACTACATCATCTTGCATGCTACCTATGAGCAATGCACATACCTCTAATGGGTATGCCTTCTTTGATATATCCTTTAGTATGAGCATTGTATTAACACTCAACAACACTCTCATATCATATATGCTTTAACCCTCTGTTACTATAAGCTTGCCTTTCATGTAAACATGAAGTATGCAGAAGTAGTCATACTCTCCAGCATCCAACTTTGATGTATCTAACGTATATGTATCATTTGGATTGAGTAGCCCAGAGTCAAAGAACTTTGCATAGTTAGGGTCGCTGAAGTCTACACCACTCGTGACTGTATGTATTGTATTATCAACATTCCTCCATAGCACAACTGTGCCCTTGCTTACTCTAGCCTCAAGGGGATCATATGCTAAATTACCTTGCATAGAAGCCCCTCCAGGTATCTTTATCTCAAACCCTGCTAGTGGTTGCTCTCTAGGCCTCTCCTGCTGTGCTGGCTGTTGCCCCTGCTGTTGCTCTTCTACGCCTACCTGCGCAGGCTGCTGTATATATGAGAATACACTTAATGCTATGAACCCTGTTACAGCACCGCTTATAAATATAGCTGAGATAGCCTTAACATGTCTGCTACCCTTATGCACAGCATATGCTATTATAGTTGCTGGTGCAAGTATAAGCAGTATTGTGCCTATAAGCAGTGGTAATGTTGTTATATTTGATATGCCAGCAAGTAATCCCCCTAACGCTGCAAGTATACCTACTATGAATATAGTTGCTGCCTTTGCTTCATTACTCTTTGGTAATCCCCCTTTGAGTATACCAGGAACAAGTAATATCATACCAAATACCATAGCTATAGCACTTATAGCATGCATACCCTCTTCAAATGTCTTTGCTATACCTGAGAGTGAGATAGCAACACCTAGCAATCCAAGCACGGTTAACCCAAACCCTGGTATAAGGAACTCCCAATCTGCCAACTAACTAATCTTGTAATCTTGATTAAATAATCTTTTCTTTTTATAGAGCCCCGGGCGGGATTTGAACCCGCGACCTAGTGCTTACAAGGCACTCGCTCTGACCAGGCTGAGCTACCGAGGCACCATATATAATCATCTTTAACCCCTTTATAAAAAATATCTCTTAAACTTAAACTTAAATTATTGCTATACACTTGCATAGTATGGCAAGGCATATAGTCAATGTGCTTATAGAGAATAAACCATACATAAACGATCCCGAGGGGGATACCATACTCAAGGACCTTGTGATTAAGGGAGGTTATACCAACGTTAGATCCATAAGGGTTGCAAAGATGCTTAGGTTCGAGGTTGAGGCTGAAGATCCAGAGCAGGCAGAGGAGATGGTTAAGAGGTTATGCGATGAACTTAGGCTCTACAACCCCGTATTGAGTGTATGCAGTGTATCAAGGCAGGTTTAGGTATTACTAAAACCTCATACTGCAATATGAAGGTATAATAATGGCTTGTATATAGCATAGCATGTGCATATAAAGGTAGGCATAGTAGTCTTCCCTGGGAGCAATTGTGATAGGGATGTCTACCATGTCTTTAAGGATATGTTAAATGTTGATGCAGAGTTAGTATGGCATAAGAGAGATGATCTAAAGGGGTATGATGCAGTAATCCTCCCTGGTGGTTTTGCATATGCAGATAGACTTAGGGCAGGGGTTATAGCAGCACAGAGCCCAGTTATGCAAGAGGTTAAGAGGCTTGCAAAGGATGGATTACCTATACTTGGTATATGCAATGGGTTCCAAGTGCTTGTAGAATCCCAACTGCTCCCTGGAGCATTCATGCGTAATGACACTCTAAAGTTCATATGCAAATGGGTAAGCCTTAAGGTTAATGTAGATAGCAAGAGGAGCCCGTTCACTACCTTACTTAAGAGTGATCAGGTGCTTAAGATGCCTATAGCAAACCAAGAGGGTAAGTATTACGTAGATGATTACACGCTAGAGGAGATGAGAAAGAATAAGCAGATAGTTCTAACATATACAAGTAATCCTAATGGCTCCTTACACTCAATAGCATCCATATGCAATGAGCAAGGTAATGTTATGGGTATAATGCCCCATCCAGAGAGGGCGTCTGACCCTCTACTTAACCCTTACAATGGTAGCGATGGTCTGCTCATATTCAAATCCCTGCTAGAGTGGTTGAATAAATATGCTTAGTAGTGAGGAGTTAAGGTATCTAAGGTATGCACTTGGTAGGGAGCCCAACCCAGTAGAGTTAAGTATGGTTGGGGCTGAATGGTCTGAGCACTGCTCATACAAATCATCTAAACCATACCTTAAGTTATTCAATACCCAAGGTAAGTATGTTCTCATAGGCCCTGGGTATGATGCTGGTGTATTGGCAGTAGATGATCTGCTTATTACAGTGCATATAGAGAGCCATAACCATCCTTCTGCTGTAGAGCCTTATGGAGGTGCAGCAACAGGGATAGGAGGGGTTATAAGGGATATACTGAGCATGGGTAGCAGGCCTATAGCACTGCTTAATGGATTAAGGTTTGGTAGCATAGAGAAGAGCAAGTATGCAAGATGGTTATTCAAGCATGTGGTTAGGGGTATAGCAGACTATGGTAATTGCATAGGGGTGCCTACAGTTGCTGGTGAGGTTGAGTTCGATGACTCATTCGATAACTACTGCCTTGTTGACGTTGCATGTATAGGGCTTATAGAAGGTAAGGATAAGTTAATACTAATGAGTGCAGATGTAGGGGATCTGGTTATAATAACAGGGAATAGCACTGGTAAGGATGGTATACATGGTGCATCCTTTGCATCAAAGGCTCTTGAGGATAGCAGTGATAGATCTGCAGTCCAGATACCAGACCCATTCATGGGTAAACTGCTCATAGATGCTACAATGGAATGTGTTAATGCAAGATGTGTAAAGGCTATAAAGGATCTTGGAGGAGGAGGTTTAGCATGCTGCCTATCGGAGCTTGCTGATAGACTAGGCAAGGGTATGAGCATAAACCTTGATAACCTTCACCTTAGGGAGGAGATGAGCGCAGAGGAGATCATGATATCAGAATCGCAGGAGAGGATGCTTTACATAGTTAAGGAGGAGAAGTTAGGCATATTCAAGGAGATAATGGAGAGGTATGAGATACCATACTCGATCATTGGGCATATAACAGATGATGGTTATCTAGATATAAGTTATAAAGGTATGCAGGTAGCAAGGATAAAGGCTAGCATAGTAGCAAATGCACCAATAGCAGAGCGTAAAGCAAGTAAACCTAGATACCTAGAGGAGATAGGGGTAAGGCGTATAGATGTTAAAGAGGATGATATAGCATATCATATCCTATCATTACTCTCAAACCCTAACATAGCAAGCAAGGAATGGGTATATACCCAATATGACCATGAGGTAGGCTTAAGGACCATCATAAAGCCTGGTTATGCCGATGCCTCTGTTCTAAGGTTGAATGATAAAAGGTTCCTAGCAGTAAAGTTGGATGGTAACTCTAAACACTGCTACCTTGATCCTTACCATGGCTCTATGGGTTGCTTTGCAGAGGCGTGTAGGAATGTTATAGCAGTTGGTGCTGAGCCTATAGCAATGGTTGACCATCTACAGTTTGGTAGCCCAGAGGATGAGAATGTATTCTATACATTCATAGAGGCTATTAAGGGCTTGGCAGATTATGGTAGTTACATGGGTATACCATGTGTTGGTGGTAAGGTAAGCTTCTATAATGAGACCAAGCATGGAGCAATAAAGCCTACACCAGTTGTATGTATACTAGGCTTAACTGATCCTAAGAGGATTATTAAGGATAGAGCAAAGAGCGATGATATACTTGCTATTGTAGGGTTAACCAATGATGAGATGGGTGGTTCTGAGTACTATGAGCAGCAAGGAGTAAAGTCTAGTGATGTGCCAAGGGTTGATCTTGCATACGATAAGGCAGTTATGCATGCAATGCTTGAGTTGATAGATAGCAAGGTTATAAGGGCAGCACATGACTGCTCCAAGGGAGGCTTTGGTGTAGCTCTTGCTGAGATGTGTATAGGCTCGAATCTTGGTGTATATGCTAACCTAGCTAAGATACCAAATACATGCACTAGGCTAGATAACCTTATCTTCTCAGAGTCACACTCAAGGTTCCTTTTAGCAGTAAGCAAGGATAACCTTATCAAGGTTGAGCAGATATTAAGCAAGTATGATAGCATACACTACTCATTTATAGGTCGGTTCAGAGACTCAGACTCTATAATGCTTGAGCATAACAGCATTACCATAGAATTAAGTTTAGATAAGGCAATTGATGCATATAGTAACAGCATTGCAAGGTTGATGGAGTATGCTTGAAGGCTTGGATGCTAGGGAGAACTGCGGTGTAGTTGCAGCATACTCCCTTGCAGGTCATAACGTTATCCCTATAGTATTAGACTGTTTAAGGGCACTACAGCATAGAGGGCAGGAGGCATGGGGTATAGCAATAGCAAGGAAGATGCCATACAAGCGTTATGGTTTAGTATCCCAAGCAGCAGATTCCTTTAATACGATAGTGGAGAAGTATAATTCCAATGCTGCAATAGGACATGTTAGATACTCAACCATAGGGAAGAGTAACTTAAAGAACGCACAACCATTAAAGGTTAAGGATATATGCATAGCACATAATGGCACTATATCAAACTTTGAGGATCTTGCTATTATGACTGGTTTATGCTCCTTTACACCAGATAGCATGAGCGATACTCTAGTAGCAGCAAAGAGGCTAGTTGATATACTTAATGTTAAGAAGGATATGGCTAGTGCTCTGAAGATACTAAGGCAAGAGATAGTAGGTTCTTTCGCATTCACATTCATAACAAAGGATAATACAGTATATGCTGCTAGGGATCCCAAAGGGTTTAGGCCATTGGTCCTAGGCTACCATAAGGATACAAGCACGTATATAGTAGCATCTGAGTCATGTGCATTCGATGCAGTTGATGCTGAACTCGTAAGGGATGTTGAGCCTGGTGAGCTGATAAGCATAGATGATAATGGGTTAAGGAGTGAGGTATTTGCTAAAGAAAAGCATGCACACTGTGCATTTGAGTACACATACTTTGCGCATCCATCCAGCATAATGGAAGGGGTAAATATATACCATGCAAGGAAGAGGATAGGTAGTAACCTTGCAAGGAAGTTTGCTTTAAGTGCAGATATAGTAATACCAGTACCAGACTCTGCTAGACCAGCAGCTCTAGGCTATGCTGAGGAGATGGGTATACCATTTGAGGAGGGTCTTATGAAGGATAGGTATAGTAGGAAGGGTCCAATAAGGAGTTTTATTGAGCCTTACCAGCATGATAGGCTTGAGATAGTTAAGAGGATAATACCAATAAAAAGTGTTATAGAGGGCAAGGATGTTATAGTTATAGATGATAGCATAGTTAGAGGTACAAGCTCGCTAGCAATAATAAAGGCAATAAGGAACGCTGGTGCAAAGAGCGTAAAGATGCTTGTATGCTACCCATCCATAAGGTTCCCATGCTATGCTGGCATAGACTTCCCTTCACAAGATGAGCTTATAGCATACACTGTAAGTAAAGGTGAGAGCGTTGGTGCAGATGAACTTGCAAGGCTAGTAGCAACTGCTATAAACGCTGACTTTGTAGGCTACAATGATATGGATAGTATTGCTGATGCCATAGGATTACCAAAGGATGAGTTATGCTTTACATGCCATACAGGCAACTACGAGAACCTTAAGATAAAACCATTGTTCAGATCTAGGGAGCAGTTGAAGGGCTGATTAAACAAATTTACAAATTTACAAATTTACAAATTTCAAAAATAATCTTTATCTTATCCATATTAAGAGTAAGTATATGCGACTTGATGTAAGCGCTCCAATAAGGCTAGGGATAATAGGGGGAGGGCAGTTAGGGAAGATGCTATGCATGGATGCAAAGAGGCTAGGTTTAAGGGTTAACATACTTGATCCATCACATGATTGCCCAGCATCATCACTTGCAGATGAGCATGTAGTTGCTAACTTCAATGATAAGGAAGGTATAGCAAAATTAGCAGGGATAAGCGATGTTATAACCTATGAGATAGAGTTGGCAGATGTAGATGTTCTTGAGACACTTGAGGATAAAGGTTACAAGGTTAGGCACCCTTCATATGTCCTTAGAGTAGTGCAGGATAAGCTTGTGCAGAAGCATACAATAAGTAAGCATGGGATACCAACCCCAAGGTTCTACATGCTGAATGGTAATATACAAGATATTGCAGGTAAGATAGGTTACCCATTCTTGATAAAGGTTAGGAGAGGAGGGTATGATGGTAGAGGCAACTTCCTTGTTAAGAGTATAGATGATCTTAACTCTACCAACTTTAAGAAGTTCATAGCAAGGGGTAATGGGATAGGCTTCTATGCTGAGGAGTATGTAGAGTTTGTAAAGGAGGTATCTGTTATAGTTGCTAGATCTAGCAATGGTAGGAGTGTAACATACCCTGTTGCTGAGAATATACATGATGATGGCATACTTGATACAAGCATAGTACCAGCAAGGATAGATGAGCATATAGCAGAGAAGGTAAAGAGGGTAGCAATGAATGTTATAAATGCTTTAGGAGGCATAGGTGTCTTTGGTGTTGAGATGTTCTTAACAAAGGATGATAACGTAATGGTTAATGAGATAGCTCCTAGGGTACATAACACAGGCCATTACAGCATTGAGGCATGCAATGTATCACAGTTTGAGCAGCATATTAGGGCTATTCTAGACCTCCCGTTGGTTGAACCTTACCTTATATGCAAGGCAGCAGTCATGGTTAACATACTAGGCAATGATAATATAAGCAAGTATGCAATAGATAGGGTAGATGAACTATTAAGCATAGATGGCTTAAGGTTACATGTGTATGGTAAGAGTGTAAATAAAGGGAGGAGGAAGTTAGGGCACTTTACAGTAGTAAGTAATCAAGGTATAGATGATGCAATAGAGAAGGCAATGTATGCGAAATCCATCTTAAAGCTTATAAACATAAATTAATTATAGGCTATATGCCACTTGTAGGGGTTATAATGGGTAGTGACTCAGATCTAGAGGTTATGAATGATGCTTGCTTGCTATTAGATGAGTTGAATGTGAGTTATGAGGTTAGCATAGTATCTGCTCATAGAACCCCTGAGCGTATGTTCGATTATGCAAAGAGTGCAAAGGATAGAGGATTAGAGGTTATAATAGCCGCTGCTGGTGGTGCAGCGCACCTCCCTGGTATGATAGCATCATTAACAACCTTACCTGTTATAGGAGTACCTATAAGATCATCGTTGAATGGATTGGATTCACTACTATCTATAGTGCAGATGCCCCCAGGAGTGCCTGTAGCAACGGTAGCGGTTAATGGTGCAAAGAATGCTGCATTACTAGCATGCCAGATACTAGCATTAAAGTATAAGGATATAGATGAGAGGGTTAAAGGTTATAGGGTAGGTATAAGGGATGAGGTTATAAGGAAGGCCTTGCTGCTAGAGGAGTTGGGTTACAAGGGGTATCTTGCAAGGAAGGAGGTGGAGAAAAGGTAATGCTATTAGATAATTAATCCTCAACCTCTATTATCATCAACCCCTTACCCCCATTCTTAAGAGCATCAACCATACTCCTTGGCATATCTGCTGCTGCAGCACTACTCCTAACTGCTAGGGTTCTAGTGCATACATAATCACTCCTCCTAACCACCATAGATCTTGAGTCTTCAAGCGTTAACCTTTCACTACCACTTGCCTTGAACTCCCATACACTATTATCTACTACAAGCATTATCTTTATGCTACATGATGATCTTATAGCATCCTTTATCCTCTCATCCATATCCTTGCATGCCTTATTTGAATTAATCCCTATTATACAATCACCCCTCAATGTTAAGTGATCATCCTTTGTAACCTCTAGGGTTCTTTTATGTAATGCTTGTATATTCCTATGCCCATAGAAGAGAATCTCCTCCTGCTTGATCATCGTGTAATCTAATATCTTACCAGAGAACTTAAATTATACCTTTGCCATATTTAAATAATGCATAAGAAGTATAAAGGTGCAGAGATAGCAAGGAAGGGTAGCATGTATAAGTTGATAGCAGTAGGGGTTATAGCTGTAATTATAGGAATAGTTAGCGTAGCAGCATACAACTACTATCTACATCAAGAGGTTAAGAATGCTAGAACCGCAGCATTTGGGCCTATAACTGAGGCTGAGCATAAACATGCAGTATTCAAGTTGTTCATAAATGGAGAGGAACCTGTAAACTTTGCATTACAAAAGTATCAGTTAACGAATCCTTACATACACTTTGAGAACAATGTAGGGTTCATAATACATAGACATGCTGCCAATGTAGATATAGGTTATCTATTTGAAACAATGAATATGAGGTTTACTAAAGACTGCTTTGTTCTAGATGATAAGAGATCCTTCTGCAATGATGATAACAATACCTTAAAGTTCTATGTTAATGGTATACCAAATGAGATGTATGACAAGTATGTTATACAGGATGGAGATGCAATACTTATAAGTTATGGACCTAAGGATGACCCTGGGTTAGAGAAACAACTTGCTAGTGTTAATGCATTAAAGAGTAGATAATCTAATAGATAACATAATATCATTTAGAGTTTGCCTTTATGGTTGTATCTGCATGTATAGTAACCCTTGCCTTATCCCCATACTTTATTCCTAATGCATCTATAACCTTTACTGGTGCTATGAACTCAACTATGCTAGCATCATGGTGCGTCCTCTCTGGTATAAGCACTGCACCATCTATGGAATCATTTATCCTTGCCCTATAGCACCTTACTCCTCCATAAGTCCTCTTGTCATCACTGAAACCTTCTATTAGTATTGGAGGATACTTCATCACCTCTTGCTTGACATCTATGCAGGTATCATCAAGCCTTATGTTGAGCGTACCAGGGTAAGGATCAAACCCTAGCTTATCTATAAACTGTACCCTGTATCCATTTAATAACATGTAATAACTACCTTCACCCATACCTTTTACCACTGTACCAGTAAGTTCTATTACCCTACTAGGCTCTATAACTGTCTTGAGTTTTATGAATAGATCGTATACCTCCCTATACCCTTTCTCTGTAACCTTGATGGAGAATCCTTGACCATACCTAATCCTCTTTATGTAGCCTTTACTCTCTAACTCTAGCAAGTGAGTAGATACTGCTTGCTGTGATTTGCCTATGCTATCTGCAAGATCTGTAGTGGTTACATGGATATAGCTACTCCTAGCACCCCTAAGCATCAACTCTATCAGTGTTATGAGTATATGCATCTTTATCTTACTCATACAAGTCCTATCTGGTTGAATGCTAGTATCTTTATACCGTGTGTATCACTTATCTCTGCTATCCTATGTCCTATTATGTACTCTATACCTGCATTTGCTGCTGCATCAAGTAAGCGCTGAGTGATTATACCATCAAGCATAAGATACCTTATCTCCTTCTCCTCCTGTAGCCTTTGGACTACCTCGCTAACAGGTACCTTGAACCTCACCTGCTTAGATTCATCCAATGCAACCGCCTCTAATGTCTCATTTATAATTGGGAATATCTCCTTTACCTTACTTAATAGAGTATCATCTATATTGTAATGCATAGACTCTGCCTTCTCTCTATACCTATCCTTGCTTACCCATCTCTTGCCCTTTAGAGCATCATCCTCAGATATGGATGTGCTACGCCCTACATCCTTTATAACCTCATTAGGTACTACATCTTTTAGGATATCTTGTATCTCAAGTGGTGTAAGATCCTCAACCTCCTTACCTGGTGGTGCCCTAGCAACCTTATCTACCCTTACAGTATTCTGCAGCTCCCTTAGTATGAGATCTGCTGCCCTATCACCATCTAGAAATGCTACTACATACCTCTTCTCTTTGCATAATTTTACAATAGACTCTGAGATCTTTGCACCCTCTATAGCAATTGCATTATCATAACCTGCCCTAAGTAGGTTTATAACATCTGCCCTACCCTCAACCAGTATTATCCAGTCAGACTCGTATATACCTACACCACATGAGAGATGCTCCTTCCCATACGTAGTTAACCTTGCTGGCTTTACTGCCTCATATATATCTCTTAGCATAGACTCTGATTCACTTATACTCTTAGTTGCCCATTCCTGCACTATCTTCTTTGCCCTATCAACGATCATCCTCTTCTTAACCTCTCTAACATCCTCTATAGTTGATAGGGTAAACTTTGCATTAAACGGTCCTACCTTATCTATGGTCTCAACAGCAGCTGCTATTAGGGCAGCAGTACTTATATCTGTGCTCATGGGTATAACTATCTCTCCACTACTCCTATTACTCTTAACATCTAGGGTAACCTCTATCCTTCCTACCTTAGAGGTTCTCTGCAACTCATTCAGGTTCATCTCTGGTCCTAACAAGCCCTCTGTCTGCCCAAAAAGGGCTCCTATTATATCAGCCTTCTCAACTATCCCATCCACATCAAACTTTATCTTTACATTATACTTTACAACCCCTGAATTTGGCATCATTCTCTCCTCTTTAGTATAATAAGATGCATTGTTATACTACATATATAAGTGTTGCAATAGCATCCTTATGAATGTAGCAATTATAGGATGCGGTATAGTTGGTCTGATGATAGCATATAGGTTATCATTTATCAGAGACGTATCATGTATATGCATTGATAAGGAAGATAGTATAGCAAAGCATGCTAGCAGTAGGAACTCTGGTGTGATACACTCTGGCATACATACAAAGCCAGATACATTAAAGGCAAGGTTATGTAAAAGAGGGAATGAACTCATGTATGCATTATGTAATGCATTAAATGTACCATATAAAAGGAGTGGGATGCTTATAGTTGCAGATGAAAAAGGGTTAAGTGAGCTTGAGAGAAGGGCAAAGGCAAACTCTGTTGAGTATGAGATAATCCATAAGGATAGGATAAAGGTTATTGAGCCACATGCAAAGGCTAAGATTGGAATATATGTTCCTAGTGCTGGTGTAACTGATCCTTATATACTTGCATATGCAGTATATAATAAGGCATTGGAGAATGGTGTTAAATTCATCTTTAACAGCAAGGTTACAGGTATAGATGTAGGTGATGGTTATTATAGACTGATCATTAATGGTAAAGATACACTTGATGCTAGTATAGTCATAAATAGTGCTGGCTTGTATGCAGATGAGATAGCCCTTATGGTAGGGCTTAAAGGGTATAAAGTATATCCATGCCTTGGTGAGTATTATATAATAAAGGATAAACCTTATCTAGTCAACTCTTTAATATACCCGGAACCAACATTTGATTATAGGGGTATAGGGATACATCTAACAAAGAGGCTTGATGGTAGTATAAGCGTTGGTCCAAATGCAGTGTATCTATCAAGCAAGGATGAGGAGTATATGAGTAGTGTTGATGAGTTCTATGAGCAGGCATCTATTCTTATAGAAGGGGTAAGCAGAGAAGATCTTGTATATGGTTACTCTGGGGTAAGGGCAAGGCTTGTAGGCTATGGGAGCAAGGAGGAACCTGACTTTGTTATAGAGGAGTATCCGGATAACTTCATACACCTACTTGGTATAGAATCTCCAGGTTTTACATCATCACCAGCAATAGCAGAGTATATCCTTGAAGAGTATATGCCTGATATGCTACCTAATAGGTTAGGGTAAGTTGATCTATTCATATACTCCTTGTATATTGTAAGCTCCTCTATACTCCTTATCCTTCCCCTTGTTACCTCAAGAAGCCTCTTCTTATAGAAGAGGTTAACCTTCCTTGCTGGGATCATGCTTGCAAGTCTCTTTGTAAGGAATCTACCCTTGCTATCCATATCTAGGAGTAGTATAACCTCTCTGCTCTCTATGCTACTTGCAATCTTAGTTAAACTAGCATTAAGCGTTATAATGCTACCAGAGAAGCCTAGATTGGTTAATGCCATAACATCCCTCTTGCCCTCAACAACAACAAGTGCACCTTTGCTACTTGCATGGTTAAGCATCTCTATGAACTCCCTTAACTCTTTAACCTCCTCCTCTTTTATCCTATACACTGTATAATATAATGCTCTGCTGATTTAAATATTGTTATCTATTATGTATGTATGCATGCATATATGTAAATGTAAACCTTATATCCTTATACAGGAAAGATAGATTATGCTATTTGAGTTATACAATGAGGCATTGAATAGAAGGGATGATATAAACTCTAAGATAAGTAGAGATAGTGCTAAGATAAATGAAGCAAGGGATATATGGGTAGAATACGAGCCAAAGTCATTAGACTCTAACCTTGCTGGGATAGATAGCAGTTTTAACTACAGAAAGTATAAGGGCTTCTACATCTATGCTCTCGCAGGAGTATCTATTACAAGCAAGGATAATCTAGTAGATCCAATAGTTAAGATTGATGTAGGTAATACAAGGTATGATAGGAATGGGTATAGAATAGGTATAAGAAGCCTTCTACTGATAGAATGCATGAAGGTTGAGTATGAATTAGCTAGGAGAAGCATTGAGAATAGTAATGCAATAGATCTAATACTCATAGATGGCTCTATACTTGCAAGGATGAACGATGAGAGGATTAAAATGTACTCTAGGGTAAAGGATCTCTACAAGAACTATAAGGATCTATTACATAATGATAAGATATTGTTCATAGCAAAGAACTCAGAGAGCAACTCTATACTAAAAGGGACGCTAGCAGATATATACTACTTCAGCAAGGCAGGTACAAAGCCTGGTTATGCATATGAGCATCAGAGGATCAACGATGAAGATGTAACTATAGTATATGTAAGGTTAAGACCATGCACCCCAGTGATAAGGATTGAGATGCCAGGGAAGAAGGGAGAAGGTAATATAAAGAAGGTTATGGATACACTTGTGTTAGAGAGCATATCAGGCTATCCTTACGTGCTTAGGCTAGCACATGAGAGGTGTAAGGTAAGTGATGATAACATGAGTATAATAGAGAGTATGCTAGGCTTTAGCATGGAGGAAGGGGAGAGGGAGGTTGTAGATGAGTAAGCCGTTAGGGATAGTAGTGGGGGAGGCTTACCCTTACAAGTTCTTATTCATAGCAAGAAGAGCAGTTAGTGTTGGGGAGTATGTTGTATTAAATACAGGAAGTAGAAGGATACTTGGGCTTGTAGAGAACTCGTCTATAAAGAGTAGCATACTTGATGATGTGAGCAACTACCATGCAGCAGAGGAGGGTAAGAGGATAGCAGAGAGGAATGAGAGGGATAAGAGTTACCAAGCAACTGTAAGGGTCTTAGGCTATGTAGATGAACTCCTTAAAGGGAAGGCTACAATGCCCAGCATACCCCCTGAGCCTGGTAGCATAGTGCAGGAGGCAAGTATAGATGATCTTAAGGTATTCTCTCCAGCAGATACTAAATGGGTAAAGATAGGCACACTGCTTAGGAATGATAGTGTTAATGTCTATGCTAATCTAGATAAGATAGCAAGTAGGCACCTAGCAATACTATCTGTAACAGGGGGAGGTAAATCAAATCTATTAGCACTTATAGCAAAGAGGGTTGCCGAGAAGAATGGAACCATGGTTATATTTGATTACCATGGCGAGTATAAAGATTTGGATATAAAGAATGTAGAGCATAGAGAGGCAAGGATAAACCCTAGGTTCATACAGGGTGCAGATAAGTTAGCAGATCTACTAGAGATTAGAGAACATGCGAATCTTCAGAGGGATGTACTTGCAGAGGCTCTTACAGATGAGGTTAGGAGTGCTGAGGACTTTTGGAGTGCATTAAAGGCTAGCATAGATAACATCAAAGGTATAGAGGAGGGTAAGCAAGCAAGTAAGAGGAATCCTCAGAAGATAAGGGCTGCTGATAGGCTTCAGGAGATAATAGATAGTGCACAAAAAAGGCTAGGTTCACTCCTTGATACAAGTATCAGTGATCCTCTTAACATGATACTACCAGGGAAGATAAACATACTAGATATGATAGAGTTCTCTGAGAAACAGGCTGATGTAGCAATAGCATATTATCTAGAGGAGATACTTGAGGATAGGAAGAGGGCTGAGAGGAATAAGAGGAGTAGAAATAGCACAGAGAGGATAAGGTTCAATACCCCTGTCATATGTGCTATAGAGGAGGCTCATGTATTCTTACCAAGTATAACAAACATCAGTACAGATACAAAGAGGATAGCAAGTAAGATAGCAAGAGAGGGGAGGAAGTTCGGTCTCTCATTGATAATAGTATCCCAGAGGCCTAGGAGGCTTGATCCTGATGTGCTTAGCCAGATGGGCTCACTAGCAATACTCAGGCTTACAAACCCAGAGGATCAGAGGTATATAAGTGAGTCAAGTGAGATAATAAGTAGGGAGTTGCTTGAATATCTACCATCATTAAATGTAGGCGAGGCTATACTCGTTGGCCAATGGGTTAACATACCATCAATAGTTAAGATAGATAAGGTTGAGGAGAAGAGGGCAGGGGAGGATATAAGTGCTGTGGATGAATGGGGTAATGCTGCAATGTACGCTAATATTGCGAGGGAGGATACAAGTGAGTTGCTTAGAGATATGTAAAGAAACATGAATAAATTAATATTTAAATATTATTAGAACCAGTGCCTTAACCAATACTTCTCAAATAATACCTTCTGCATATGCCATATTCTACTTGGTCTATGGAACTCTATCTCAGGCTTTGGGTTGAAGAACCTTGCCCTTATGAATGCTGCCTCACCATCAGCAACCTCTATGAAGCATGCACCAGAGCCATCGTATTCTCTCATCTTACCCCTCTTCTTTATCTTATATGCTATGTTATTTGCTACAACCTCCGCTTGCTTATGTGCAAATACGCCAGCCTTGGGCAAGTATTGAGTATAACTACCCTCAGGTAGTGTTACTGCTGCTACATCACCTATAGCATAAACATCCTCATACCTTGTCTCCATAGTTCTAGGGTTAACAGGTATGAACCCAGATTCATCAGTTAACTTTGCATCAACCACAACCTTTGGGGCAACATGTGGAGGTACACAGTAGAGCATATCATACTGCATAACCTCCCCATCAAATATAGCCTCATTACTCCTTATCTCCTTTATCACCATCTTTGGCTTGAACTCTATACCCCTCTGCTGTAGCATACCAGCAAGCATGTTACCATACTCTGGTCCCGCAGCAGGTATAGGATAAGGCTCTGGTGTAAAGAATCTTATTCTAACCTTATCCCTCATATTATGCCTTCTAAAGTAAGAGTCTAGGAGCAGAGCAGTCTCGTATGGTGCCACTGGGCACTTGAATGGTAGCCTTGCTATACCTACAAGTATATTCTGACCATTGAATCCCTTTATTGCATCATTGAACCTTAATGCAGTATCCATACTATAATTATGGTATGCATATGAGAAGTCCTTAACTAGATCGTATGAGTAATCTAGACCCAGTGCTATTATAAGGTAATCATACTGGAACTCGTTGTACTCTGTCTTAACCCTCTTGCTACTT
The DNA here is from genome assembly GCA_964475945.1 of uncultured Nitrosopumilales archaeon. GTDB lineage: Archaea > Thermoproteota > Nitrososphaeria > Nitrososphaerales > Nitrosocaldaceae > JBBIQH01. The sequence goes on from CAYYYF010000002.1 coordinate 152,173, forward strand.
GTATCTATGCTTACTACTGTATCATTAATAACCTCTATGCCTTTAGACTTGAGCAGAGATAGATCCTTGCTTATCTGCTCAGGCCTCCTCTTACCTAATGAGAGCCATATGAATGATGGTGCAAACTCAAACCTGCCCTTCTTGTCTATCAGCGTAACATCAACCTCATCTCCAAGCTTATCCTTAAGCTCATTTGCTGCTACTAGCCCTCCTACTCCACCACCTAGAATAAGCACTCTACTCATATTGCCTTATCACTTGATTTATTATATAAGGCTGGTGTTTATTACCAACTTTAAGAATCATACGTTATAGAATGGTGAAGGGACAGGGTTAAAGATAGGCGTGTTAGGTGATGCAATGCTTATTATAAAGGATATAACCCATACAAACAATACAAATAGTATTGCTGAGAGCACTGTTATACCTAAGGCTCTTAACCAACCAGTCTTGAAGATATACTTGTATACCCATAACCATGCTAATGGTGCAACAAAAAGCGCTAATATTATAGATAATACGCCTACATGCTCCATTATAAGTAATGAGCCTATAACCACTGCTATGTATATCAAGGGTGCAGTAAGTGTTGCAAGCATTGAGGTTGTGAACCTTACCCTACCCATGGTAAGGATTCTAGCAGAGATGTATACAGGTATGGATAGGATAACCCAAGCACCTATTGTAACTGCTATTAACGATAGTATAATAAGTCCTAAGCCTGTATCCATCAAATATAAGTAATCAAGGAAGCAGATAAATGCTTGTATGTTAAATCCTTGTTATAATTAAATTAAAGCCTTAGACCACTAACATTCTTATCCTCAAAGCTGAGTGCCTCAAAGTTCAAACCAAGCCTCTTAGCATACCTATATGCCTCAAGTATCTCCTCCCTACTTGGATACCTTGCAATATCCTTATAGTATGGATCGTACTTTGGTGAGTATGGGTCACATAGGTTATCTGGATAGTACTGATCCATTATATTCACAGGTACATCAGGTGTATTCTCTGCTATCCAATCAAGCACAGGTTTTGTGCAGCACTCAACATGATTGGGCATTATAAGATGCCTTATAACCATATCCTCCCCTTGCTCATAAACCCTCTTAATATTATCTGTTACAGTCTCCCAGTACCATGGAGTCCTTGCCAGGGTTAGTGCGCACTTGTTATTACCAAACTTAAGATCTGGTAACCAAACATCAATAAGTAGAAGGAGTATCCTTAATGCTTCCTTGCTCATGAAGAAGTTGGAGTTCCATAGCTGTGGTGCATTAAACTCACTCTCATAGGTAGCATTGCTCAAGTCTACACTCAATCTACCTTTATCTGCCTTTATGAATTGCATGCTCCTGCTGTTATGTTTAATATTAAGAAGACTTATAGCCTCCACTATGGTATGGAGATGGATAGTAGGCTCTCCACCTACCCAGTTTATGTTATGGCATCCTTCTACCCTTAACTGCCATGCGATGAATGCAAGGTCATCTGCACTTACAGGTAATCCGTTATACCTATCTGTGCTTATATCACCATTCTGGCAGAATGCGCAGCGCATGTTGCAACTTGTGAAGAATATTGTACCAGAGCCTTTAACCCCTCTGAATACTATCTCTTCCCCTTGGTGATGGAAGTAACTGCTAACCCTTGATACATTATCTAACTTGCATGCTCCATACTTTGTACCCTTACTCCTATCAACCCTACAGTTCCATCTGCAGAAGTTGCATTCCTTAAGCATGCGTTTGGTCAACTCTACACATAGATCTATCAATGATTGCCTTGGCTTTGCTAGATCTGAGAGTCTAATCTCTCTTCTTACTATTCTATCCTTGACTTTGATGAACTCTCCACTTAAATCTTCAAGTAGAGCCCATAACTCCTCATTACTTAAAGTACCAAGGTTTATGATATCATCTACCCTTATACGCTTGCATATAAGATACTTTGCTGGCATAGAGTTTGTTGATACAGCATAATACCACTGCAGTCTATCCTTTAATCTACCCCATATCCATAGATCCTCAAACCTTGCTCTAACCATATGTATGATTTATCTTCCATCATTAATACACTTAACGCAAAGACACATTTTTAAACCCATTAACCATGAGCTTACATGTGGATATATTACTCAAGGATATAATGGTGAAGAAGGTAATAACCATAGAGCCAGATAAGACAGCCATGGATGCAGCAAAGCTCATGGCAGATAATAATATAAGTAGCGTATTGGTTATGGATGGAAACAAGATAGTTGGTATAGTGACTGAGAGGGACCTTGTAAGGAAGGTATGTGCAAAGGATATACCTAGCAGCAAGGTTAGCATACTCAGTGTTATGAGCTCACCTGTTATAACTGCAGAGTCAGATCTACCTATAGAGGCTGCAGTACAGAGGATGTTCAATAACAAGATAAGGAGGTTGCCTGTAGTTGAGGATGGTAGACTTGTAGGTATAGTTACAATATCAGATATAGCAAAGCATATGCGTACAAAGTGGCTTATAGAGAGGATATTTGAGTAGTCTAGTAAGGATAGTAGTATGAGGGCATTTATCTACACTATATAATCCTTAGAATGATTTAAAAAGAAGATCCTTCTACCTCATGTATGGCAAGTAATAAGACCAAGGGAAGGAAGAATAGGCTTATGAAGAAGACCAAGCAGAACTCTGCAGTCCCGCTCTGGGTTATACTGAAGACAAATAGGAAGATTAGGAGGAATCCAAAGCAGCGTAACTGGAGGAGGAGTAGTGTGGATGTTGGATAAGTATTAATAATTTGGTAGAGGATAGAGGGGTATGAGCAAGGAAGAAGGTGTAGAGGAGAGAGTATATACAATAAACCTTGGTAGAGTTATTCTAGCCCCAGATAATAGAAGGGCAAAGAGGGCAATAAACATGATAAGAGAATTTGCTGTTAGGCATATGAAGAGTGAGGAGGTTAATATAGATGAGGAGTTGAATAAGATGATATGGAGTAGGGGTATGAGCCCTCCAAGGAGGATCAGGGTTATAATGAGCAAGGATGCATCTGGCGTAGTTACCGTAAAACCATATACAGAGAAGGCTGAGGATAAGAAGACAGAATAATAAATAAATGAAAATAAGTTATTAAGCGTATATCTGGCTAATGTATATCAAGTATATCTGCCTTAGGTGCTGAGAAGTTAATCCTTCTATGTGTGCCATCACAGTAAGGTTTATTGCTACTCCCTCCACATCTGCATAGTGCAGAATGCGTCTTTCCATCAACCTCTACTATATAAGGGCCATTCGCAAGTGCGTAAACCTTTACCTTTGCCATATTGCATTAAAGCAATTAACTTATTTAAATCTATCCTTGAATAGCTTGAAATAATATTAATCATTCTACTATTTTATCACTATTCTTTATTAACATATCCTCACATGCCTTGCATACCTCTTTATCTATATTATCCTCTATAGTATGATGAATATCACATATTATCATGCTCTCTCTTATGTAATTTATCAAGCCTATATACTTTGCCATGGTAGATGGCAAAAATGCCTTGCTGCTAGCCAACTCTCTACTTATCTCATCTATCCTCTTTGCTATAGGAGGTAGAGTGGTAAGTTTTTTAACAAGCTCAGCATCTCCTCTTGTGCCTCTTATGTAATTGCTTACTGCTGCTTGGGTTATACCCAATAACTTTGCAACATCCTCCTCCTTCATGTTATAATCATTAACCAGCCTCCTTGATATTATAGCCCTTATTGCTGGTATGAGTGTCTTTGACTCTATCTCTGAGGGGAGTAGCATATACTAACTTCTAACTTAATTTATATAAATATTGCTAGTAGATTATGAGTATGAGTATATGCAGTGCATTGCTTGAACTACTTAGCATAAGCATAAAGGAGTGTATTGAGCAAGGCTCCGACTCAATCCTACTCTCTGGGGGTTTAGATAGCAGTATAATAGCAGCATTGAGCAGTAAAGATGAATTGGTAGCAGTATGCATTGGACATTCTAATGCAAAGGACCTTATATATGCAAGTATGGTTGCTGAGAGGTTTAAGATAAGATGCATATTAGAGCATGTAAGCATTAATGATATACTTGATGCTGTTCAAGATGTTATTAAGATAGTAAGGAGCTTTGATCCAATGGGGGTTAGGAACTCTGTAGTAGCATACCTTGCATTGAAGAGGCTAAGCAACAATGGATACAAGCATGCTATGACAGGTGATGGCTCAGATGAGATATTTGCTGGCTATAGCTACATGCTAAGGATGAGTAATGAGGAGTTGAGTAATGAGCTTAAGAGGTTAGAGAGAATAATGCGCTTCTCAAGCATAGATATAGCAAGGTATCTTGGCATGAAGGTATCCCTACCATACTTGGATGCTAGGGTAATAGAGTATGCTAAGAGCATGCCAATAGAGATGAAGGTTAATGAGTACAATGGCAAGAGATATGGCAAGTATATGCTAAGGGTATGCTTTGAGCATATCTTAGGCAAGGATATAGCGTGGAGGGATAAGATGGCTATGGAGCAAGGGGCAGATACAAGTATCTTAAGGGATTACCTTACTAGAATGGATGATTCCTACTTCTTAAGCAAGAGGAGTTACTACATGAATAATGAGCATGTAAGCATAAGGGATAAGGAGCACCTCTACTACTATGAGATTTATAGGAGGTTCTATGACCCTCCATACTTGGGCGATGGTAGGTATAGATGCCCTTCATGCTATACATGCATAGACCCTCATGCTAGATTCTGTAGGGTATGTGGAGCATATCCTATAAAGCCTATTAAGGTATAGTTAATGGAAGTGAGCTACCTCGCCATAAAGGGTGAGGCTTCTTGGTTCATTGACCTGTTAGAGTCTCCAAGCGTAATTGTATAGAAATCTACATGCTTCTAATGTAGACTCACATGTTTATACATGACTTGTTAGGATATAGTCTATACTTGTAGTTTAGTATGAGGGTAATTACAGATTCATGAATTAAAGTTAGCAATTCATCCCATCCTGAAGGACAGGGTTTTCTTGCTATACATTTATAATAAAAAGAATAAATTACTCATGCATGGAATGCATTGTAGCATGGCAATAAGTAAGAAGGCTGCTATAATAAGGGGAGATGGTGTTGGTCCAGAGCTTGTTGATTCTATGCTTATGGTACTCAAGGCATGCAATACAAGTGTAGAGCTTATACCATGCGAGGCAGGGGCTGAGTGGTGGGAGAGGCATGGAGGAGACTCTTACATACCTGAGAGCACATGGAAGATACTCAAGGAGAGTGATGCATGCTTTAAAGGTCCAACTACAACCATACCATCACCAAAAGCACCAAGGAGCGTTGCAGTAACATTAAGGCAGACATTTGACCTTTATGCAAACATAAGGCCTATAAAGACTCTTGCAAGATCAGCAAGACAATTAGATTTTATATGTGTTAGGGAGGCTACTGAGGGGCTATACTCTGGCATAGAGTTCAAGGTAGGTGATGATGCTGCAATAGCTGTAAGGAAGATAACAAGGAAAAAGTGCGGGAGCATAGCAAGGAAGGCAGCAGAGATAGCATTGGAGAAGGGCTATAGCAAGGTTATAGCAATAACGAAGAGGAACATACTCAAAGAGACCGATGGTATATTCATGGATGCTGTAACCTTAACATGCTCAAGTAAAGGATTGCAGGTTGAGGAGTATTATATAGATAACATGTGCCAGCAGTTGGTTAAGAACCCTGAGAGGTTCAACTCATGCATACTATTAAGCACTAACCTATTCATGGATATAGTATCAGAGACTGCTAGTGCTCATCTAGGCTCTATAGGTAATGTATACTCTGCAAATCTAGGGGATAACTATGCAATGTTTGAGCCAGCACATGGTTCTGCACCAAAGTATAAGGGCTTGAACAAGATGAACCCTACTGCTACAATACTCTCTGGTGCATGGATGCTTGAGTACCTTGGAGAGAAGGAGATAGCAAAGGCAATATTTGATGCTACAAAGGATGTTATAGATGAGGGCAAGTATGTAACATATGATCTAGGGGGTAATGCAACTACAAGGGAGATGGCAGAGGAGATAGCGGCAAGAGCAGTAAGGATGCTAGGAAGATAAATCATGCTTTAGCTATACATTTTTGTATAGCTCAGCTACCCAAATCTGTATAGCTTTATTTATAAAGCTACCCATTTTTGTATAGCTTAGCTATACAGATCTGTATAGCTAGTTATAAACTTTATGTATCAAATTTTTCTGCAGTATTAAACTAACATATGCCAGCCTTTAATTAAATTAAATTAAATTAAATATATACTTAAGGACTTAAGGATCTTATGGTTACCAACCTTACCCAAGAGGCAAAGGCTAAATGGGCTGAGGCTATAGCAGCAAAGGATCCAGAGGTTAAGCTTAGACTACTAAGGGAGTTCTACTCGTTGATGCCTAAGCACAAGGCAACTGAGAGGCTTGAGATGAGCATAAAGAGGCAGATAGCAGCGCTAGAGGAGGAGGTAGAGGAGAGGAGGAGTAAAGATAGGAGAAAGGGTAGTGCAAGGAATGAGTGGAGTTTAAAGAAGGAAGGGATGCTACAGTTGGCTGTTGTAGGTAGCATAGAGCAGTCTATAAGGGTATTTGAGATTCTAACAGGTAACTCTACAAGTATGTATGAGATGCTATTAAGGCCAAAGGTTGGTGCATTTAATGCCTTGAATATAAGCATACAGTTAGTCCTTACTCCAATGGATAGCATAATGGGTGATGATAGGCTTGATAGATCTGCTAGCATAGCAAGGAATGCTGATGCTATAATGGTTATAGTTGAATCATTGAATTATCTGTATAATGTATGCAAGTGGTTTGAGGCAAGGAATGTAAACATACTATCCAATGCAAGTGTTGAGATAGAGTATACACCACATGGAGGGTTAAGGATAGTAGGCAGATCAGATAAGGTTACAGATACTGAGGTATTTGAGTTGGTTAAAGGCTATGGTATAAAGAATGCTGTTATCAAGGTTTATAGCAATGCTACATTGGATGATGTAGAGGATGCAATCTTTGGTAGGGTAAGCAAGAAGGCTGTATTTGTTGATCTCTACAGAAGCAACTCTAGTATTATATGCAATAATATTAGCATAGAGGTTATACCATTGAGTAGTGATAAGGAAATGTTCATGCTTGATCTATTAAGGAGCCTAGGGCTTATACGGGTATTCACCAAGAAGGTAGGTGCAGATGCTGTAGATGAGCCTATACTAATGCATAGTAACTCAAGGGTTATAGATCTAGCAGAGAGGATACATAAGGATATAGCAAGGAACCTAAAGTTTGCTAGGGTATGGAGGAATGGCGCACAGATCAAGGTTGGTAAGGAGTTCATCCTTAAGGATCTTGATGTTGTTGAGCTACATGCATGAATCTAATTATCAGTAGATCCTCAAAGAAGTACCTCTTCTTTGCTATTATAGTAGCCTCAAGGCCTAGAATTTTACCAAAGGATATCAACCCTAGATAATCTGAGAGTGATGATAAGAGCATGTATATAGCACCATTGTAAGCAAGCAACCTTACTGCACTCTCTAGCATCCTCTTAGCAACCTCTATACCTCCCTTGCCTCCATCTACACATACATCCTTAATGCCATCAGATGGTAGGTATGGTGGATTTATAGCAATAAGATCGAATCTAATATTTACTATAGCATCTGCTCCATCACAGCATATGTAATGTATATTATTATTATCATCTATCCTCTTATCCTTTGCAGAAAGTAAAGCCCTTACATCTATATCTGTTGCAACAACACTCTTAAAGTTCTTTGCAAGTATCCTTGCTATGTAACCACTTCCCGTGCAGATTTCTAATGCATTACACCCTTTAACCCCTTCAATTATAGAGGCAAGAAAGAGGGTATCCTCTGCGGGTTTATATATTGCACACATCTTGCAATCCTTTATAATGTCTTCCTTACGAATATGTTTATCCTTTCCTTACCCTCTATCTCTTCTAGTATCCTTTTTGTTATAAGCCTATGGATATCCCTTAGACCTGTCCTCTTATGGATATCCTCGTAACTCTCAAATGGTTTTACCTCTCTCTCCTTTATTATATTCATTGTTATAACCTTCCCTATGCCAGGGATGAGTTCTAGTTTATGTATCCTTGGGTTTATTGGTCCTGCAGTGTTTATGAACTCAACGAACCTCTTCTCATTGTTCTTAACTAGCAACTCAATAACCTCTGGTAGCGCATCCTTCGCTAATATGCTAAGCTCATCGTAATCTAACTTGCCTAATACGCTTAATATCTTTGTTCTTCCATCCTTCCCTATATATACCCTCTCACCAACCTCAACGCTAACACCTGGCACACCTAACAACTCTAATAACGTAAGATATCTCTCACCTATTGCTTGTATTATAGGACCCTCTCTGCCTCTCACCCTCTTAGACTTACCCCTAGGTTCATATGCCAATACATAGGCGTACTCCTCATACTTGTCTTGCTGTTGCATCTGCTCCAACTGATGTTAAGCCTCTCCCTTTAGTATCTTGAGTATCTTCTCTAGCATCTCTGTCAGTATAAGCTTCTTCCAACCGTTTGCGAATGCCCTTAACTCCTCTATGCTTGACGGCATAACATTGATAACCTCTGCAGCCTCCTCCTCTGTTAGTGAGCACTCATTCACCAATCTATTCATTAGTTCTCTAGCCCTATCTGCAGATACCTTTGAGAACCTTACAGCATAGTTATAGGTCCACTTCTGTATCTGATCCATCTCATTAGGATCCACCTTACTTAATATCTCCTTAACCTCTGGTAGCGTTATAACCTTCTTACTTATTATATTTACCATTCTACTCACCAGATGATAAAGGTTTTATATGTGCTAACCTTGCATAAAGTATCTTATCCTTGTCACCTATTCTTACCCTTACCTTTAGAGCCCTCTTGTATATACCCTCAACTATACCAACCTTGCCATGGTATCTCCTATGTGGCATGCCTTTATGCTCCCTAGGGTCTATTACTATGCTAACCCTATCACCAATAGAATAATTATACAATAGATAGGAGAGACCTCTAACCCTATCCTTACTTAATATGTGTCTAGTCTTTCTCCTAAACCCCCTAGATCTTGCCATACGCTAACCCAATCTACTATCGATTAATTACTTTAAATATTTTGCTAGAGTTGCATGCTTGCTTTGGTGGGGTCGAGGGGACTTGAACCCCTGACCTACGGGTCGCTGCAGCTCCAGAGTCACATCATCCTTACGTCAGATGACCCTTGATCCTCTGGAGCCCCTTGCGGTATAAACTATACTGTCGCCCTGCCTTGCTAGGCTACGACCCCTAACTCTACTTCTATAAACCTTGAATATTAACCTTCTACTGTATTACCTTCCCTTCTTATGTGCAACCTTCTTATGCCTCTCAAGGTGCTCCTTATCAGCAAACTCAAGGTCACAGTATGTGCATACAAGTTCATTCTTGCTCTTGCTATCTCCTTTCCTTCTAAATATGCTCAAGGATAAGACTTCCTTACAATGAATAATAAACCTTTCGTATGCTATTTATTCCCTAACATAATAGATAGTGCTATGATACTCTCAAAGAAGGTAACACTCGCAGGTATAGTATCTGCTATTATAGTAGTTGCCATACTTGCTCTACAGGCTATCTCATCATCAAGCACTACTATATCAACAAGTGCCAAGATGAGTATACAGTTTACAAGGGAGGAGATGAAGAGGGTAGGGTTTGGTGTGGTTGAGAGGATTGCAGCAGATAAGCGTGAGAGTATAGTTATAGGTGATGATGGCAAGGGCTTCTACATACTTACGCAAGGATCAAATAACATACAGAAGGAGTTCAGCATAGATAATGATACCCTGAAGAGGTTAAGATCCCTAATAAGTGATTTTGGTCTACTTGCATTAAACATAGACAAAGATTCCATGGATAAGGACGAGTTCTTAAGGTATACACTAAGCATAAACATTGATGGCAGTAGCAAGACCATACGCTGGGTAGAGAGGTTTAACATGGATGAGATGGAACCAGCTGATACACCTCCATTGCTTATAAGGGTAAGGGATATGCTCTTAAACATAATGCAGAGTGCTAGTTAGACCATAGAATAGATACCAACTCTAAAAATATATTATAGTGAGTAATAATCAGGGGTATGATCTCGCTGGTATCGACCGAGGTTAATCCAAAGGGTATAAGGGTTGATGCTAATGTAACCAAAGGTACTATATTGGTTAAGCGTGGATTTGCACATATGCAGAAGCATGGTGTGATAATGGATGTTACCAATGTTGAGCAGGCTCAGATAGCAGAGGATGCGGGTGCAGTTGCTGTAATGGTTCTAGATAAACTACCATATGATGTAAGGAAGGCTGGAGGAGTTGCTAGGACAGCAAGTATCAAGGCTATAGAGGAGATAAAGGATCATATAACAATACCTATAATGGCCAAGTGTAGGATAGGGCATATAGAGGAGGCTAGGGTGCTAGAGGCTGTAGGAGTAGATATGATAGATGAGTCTGAGGTACTTACACCAGCAGATGAGGAGAGGCATATATGGAAGTGGGATTTTACGGTCCCATTCGTTAATGGTGCAAGGAACCTAGGGGAAGCATTAAGGAGGATAGAGGAAGGGGCATCAATGATAAGGACTAAAGGAGAACCTGGGACAGGGAATGTTGCTGAGGCTGTTAAGCATATTAGGATCTTGAATAATGAGATAAGGAGGGTGAAGGGTGTCTATGAGGCTAATGATATGCAAGAACTTGTAAGGATTGCTAGAGAGTTAAGGGTCTCATACGTATACGTTGAGGAGACAGCAAGGCTTGGTAGGCTACCAGTGGTTAACTTCGCTGCTGGAGGGATAACAACCCCTGCTGATGCAGCACTGCTTATGAGGCTAGGGTGCGATGGTGTATTTGTAGGCTCTGGGATATTCAAGTCGCAGGATCCATTGGAGAGGGCAAGGGCAATAGTAATCGCTACAACATACTGGGATGATCCAAAGACTGTGCTAGAGGCACAGAGGATGATAGATGAGGGCAAATCAATGCTTGGTATGGATATAAAGACACTTGAGTTAAGGATGCAGGAGAGGGGTAGTGAGGCTTAATGGGTATTGATAATAATAGAATGATAAGAATAGGCGTGCTTGCATTACAGGGCGATGTGGAGGAGAATGTTAATGCTACACTGCAGGCATTCAAGGCATTAGGTATCGATGGTAGTGTAGTGCAGGTTAAGTACCCTGAGCAGATATCAAGCATAAATGGAATAATAATACCAGGGGGAGAGAGCACTGTTATAGGCACGCTAGCAGCATTGAATGGTTCCCTTAAGGCATTAAGGGATAGGATAGATGAAGGTATGCCTGTGCTAGGTACATGTGCTGGCATGATAGTGTTAGCAAAGAGGGCATATGATAGGGTTGTAGGAGAAACTAGGCAGAAGTTACTTAATATGCTTGATGTAACTGTAGAGCGTAATGCATTCGGTAGGCAGATGGACTCATTTGAGGCATACCTTGATATACCATTACTTGGGGATAAGTCATTCAAGGGTGTCTTTATAAGGGCACCTATAGTAAAGGATTATGCTAGTAATGTTGAGGTATTGGCAAGGTTAAATGGCAAGGTAGTTGCTGTTAAGCAAGGTAATATGATAGGTACAGCATTCCATCCAGAGCTTGCTGATGATGCTAGGTTGCATATGCACTTCATCAAGATGGTTAATGATTACATGAAGCACTGATCCTTAATGTTATATAACAGAAATTATATAATAGATGTTATATAACATGTAATATATAAGATGAATAATATAAAAGTCTTTCGCAATTTTTTATTAGATTATATCTTATATATTATTGATGAGGTACACGATAATAGCATCCATACTAGCGGCAATAGTAACTGGAGTGGTTGTAGCAGGTGTTTACCCTATTGCTGGAGTAGTTAATGGGCAAGTGCATGAAGAGCATAAGGGGGAGCATGCAGTACTGCAGGTTGATATAGACAAAGTATTTGCACCTTTTGGCACCCCTGGATTCTTCAAGTTACTTGCAGACTTTACAGATATGAGAGTTGTGCATGGACATGTTGCAATAAGCAATGTGCAGTGTGATAGCAATGGTAAAAGTACGTTTTGTAGTTGTTGTTGCTAATGCTAATGTAGGTTCAGGTAATACACAATTAGCAATAATACCATTAGATGCTAGTAAGTTAGTTGATGATGTATCATTCAAAGGCAAGTACTGCACCTATCATGTAGATATACATTGAAGAAGATTATAAATTCCCAGTAACTGATATAGCATTAGCAAACAGTAGCAATAACGCTGTAAGACCACACTCAACTGCATCTGCAGCAATACATGCAGATATAGCAGAGATGGAGGAGCATAATACTTAAGGAGGATAGAGCATGCAAGGTATGAATAAAGTATATCCATTTATTTTGGCAGTAACGCTCATAACTTTCGCAGGTATAAACACTGTAAATGCTCAAGTAGGTTTAGAGGTTAATCCAGATACTGTAAGTCTTGGCAGTAGCACAACAGCATCATTATGTGCAGGTACTACAGGGTTTACGATAACTAGTGTAGATCTTGTTGATCCTGGCGGCACTACATTTAGTACTACTATAAATGCAGGTACTACTCTTAACCCTGGGAATTGTGTAACATGGAATATACCAGCTGATTTCCCTACTCTTGGTGCTCTAAATTCAGTAGGGACATGGGTGTTGGAGGTAAATACCGACCCAGGTAATCAACAGAGAACAGATTTTACTGTTAGCCTCTTTGTTATACCGGAGAGCATAATGGGTGCTATAGCAGTAGCAGGTGCATCATTAGCAGTGCTTGGAGGTTACTCAGTGCTTAGAGGTCACTCTAGAAATAAGGCTTAGATAAATAATCAAATATTTTATTTCCATTATAAATGTATAGCAAGAAAACCCTGTCCTTCAGGATGGGATGAATTGCTAACTTTAATTCATGAATCTGTAATTACCCTCATACTAAACTACAAGTATAGACTATATCCTAACAAGTCATGTATAAACATGTGAGTCTACATTAGAAGCATGTAGATTTCTATACAATTACGCTTGGAGACTCTAACAGGTCAATGAACCAAGAAGCCTCACCCTTTATGGCGAGGTAGCTCACAGAAATTGGAAAGATGTTCATACTTACCTACTACTCAACTCCATCTTTATACTCATACCATCCTCAAATGCAACCTTGCTAGGATCACTACCGACGTTAACATACTCTTGAGCATCCTTGGCCTTAACCCAGATACTTACATCATACCTACTTGTATCCAATCCCCATAACCTTACAAGATCCATGAGTGTAAACCTTATAGGCCTTGGGTATACAATATACACATTACCACCATCCTTTGTATGTAATGGTCTTAAGCACTCTGCACTCCTACCTATCTCTGGTATATTTACTGCATTACCATCTATAGTAACCTCTAGCATAGCATGTAATCTGAATGGTAGATCCTCGCTTGGTATGCATTGCTCTATGGGAGGCTTGCCTACTATGAAGTAACTTATGAGGTATGCTAAACCTGTGCCTGCACCAACTAGTATTGCAGGGAGTATGAGCTGCCACTTTGTTAACCTCTTCCTATCCTCTCCTGGAGCCTTCCTAGGCTTTACCATACAATAGGTTAGTAAAAGCGTGAGCTACCCTGCCTTTAAAGGCAAGGCTTCTTGGTTCATAGATCCTAAAGGATCTCCCCAAGCGTAACTTCCCCTAGCCCCTAGGGTAGGTAATATCATTTCCAGTAACCATCCTAATCCTGATTTCATTAACCCTTTCTTTAATATGTTTAAAGAACTATTTCTATCTCTATCAATAACTAAATTGCATTTACTGCATTTAAATATCCTTTCATGTAATTGCATATCCTGGATATTATTGCATCTATAACATTCCTTAGTAGTATTATTAGGGTTAACTTTAATAACCTTAGTCTTATAGGAGAGTAGTTGAATGAATCTACTAAATGCCTTATTAGCAATATTCCTATGCAATGTATTATTACCATTAGGTAATGGTTTATACTCTAGCATCTTCTTAACATTAAGATCTTCAACAAATACTATATTATATCTAGCATAATACCTAGATAGTTTATGTAACAGATCATCTCTTCTCCTCTTTATCCTCTCATGTATTATCTGTAACCTACTCTTAGCCTTCTTATAGTTATTAGAGCCTTCTTTCCTTCTTGATAGCTTCCTTTGCACTAATCTTAACCTTCTTATTAACCTTGTATTATCAATATTAAACCTTTTATCATCATTATTGCTTGCTATTATGAACTTATTATTGGTAGAGTTCATATCCAATGCTACTATATTGTTCAAGGTAATAGGAATTAATCTAAAAATAGGATATACTTGCTCTAATGTAAATATTGCATACCATTTACTGTTATTCTTTCTTGTTATTATAACTTGTTTAATTCTGTAACCATTAGGGATTGGTCTATGCATATTAATTCTAATATAGCCAATCTTACTTAACCATAGATAGTACCTGTTGCTATTATTATCCTTATTATTATCCTTATTATTATTATTATTAACTAACTTGAATCCTGATTGGTTATATATGAAGGTATTATACTCATATTTATCCTTCTTATTGAGGCTACCTATCCCTATCTTGTATCCTTGCTTCTTTAATTCCTTTAATGCCTTTACTACACCTGCTACTTGCTTACTAACCATCTGTAACATCTTGGAATGGTAATTCCTTAACTCTGGGTATAATTCCTTCAATTCTATTAATGCATTATTCATATCATACTCATTCTCATAACCATTATCAATGAAGTAATTGTATACAAATCTACATGCTTCTAATGTAGATTCTAATCTGTTTATACATGTTTTATCAGGATACAGCCTATATTCGTAGTTTAAATTCATAGCGTTAGTTATAGATTCATGAATTTAAAGTTTAGCAATTCATATCCATCCTTAAAGTCTAGGTTTTCTAACTATAAATATAAATTAATACTTACCCATTACTACTGGTGTAGGCCGGGGTGCCCTAGCCTGGTAGGGGGCAGGCCTGCTAAATAGCCTGCTGCATATGCAGTGAGTCTGTGGCCCGTAAGGGCCGCACGGGTTCAAATCCCGTCCCCGGCGCTATTGTATTTATTTATAGTATGTCTTAACTCTACCATGAATTATGAGATATGCTGCTGTGAGTGCTGTTAGTACCAATATACTAGCACTAGGGAACTCTGGCGTTATCGTTATGTTAAACCCTGCAGTCTCTGTAGGGACTATGAAGAATAGTATTCCTGTTATATCCACACTTATTGTATAATTGCCTTCAGATGCAAATACATAGGATAGTTCTACCAGTATCGCTATGAATAGAACCTTCTTGAGGCATACTATATATTATATTGCCATTGCTATCCCTTATCTTAAGGGCATAATCTACATGCTTGAGTTGTTGATTCATGCTTGTAAAAACTTGATCGTATACCAACCTCCTTGCCAAGCTCTGGTATAGAGTTGAGTAGTAGCATTACATTGAATGATTTGGAAGATGCCACCATGGTTATATCATCTTGGGCATAGATGCTCTTCAATGGTATAAGTAATGATAATGTAAAAATTAGAAGTATACTTCGCATATGGGAATTAGATTATCTATACTAATTAAACTAAGTCGGTATCTAAATCTATATAACAGGTTAGAGGATGTATAGTATGGCAAAGCGTTGCACATTATGTGGCAAAGAGGTTAAGATACCATACAGGCTTGAGAAGTATGGTATACAAGGTATAATCTGTGGCTCTTGTTATGATGAGAAGTTAAAGGAGATATATAATATAAAGCATTAAATTAAATAAATAACTCATAATTATAATATAGTATGCTCTTGCTATATGATAACACATGCTACTACTGTAGCATATTTGCATATATAGCAGTAAGGCTAAGTGCTAACAGATTAACTCCTGTAGGATTATATAGTAAGGAAGGTGATGAGTTAATGGCTCTATTCCCTAAAGGTGTTGATCCTTATGAGATGTTCTGGATAGTAGATGGCTCATATGCATATGGAGGGCTAGATGCGCTCTTTAAACTCTTAAAGATCATCATCTTAAACCTTCCTAAGATAATATATAATTGCTATTACAATAACAGTAAACCCAGATACTCTACGAGGATATGCTTAGAATGCAGCAGTAAATGTGGATTAGTAGCAAGGATATACAATCTATTAAGTAAGAGAAGTAAGGTAATGCTCAACGGTAGTATTATAATAAATTGATTAAGGTTTGTATTGTTAAATCACTGGCTTAACCTCTACCTCTTCCTTGAGCTTCTCAGCAACCAACTCTGCGGCCTTCCTACCTGATAACAGCATTGCACCAAACGTTGGACCCATCCTTGGAAGCCCAAATGTCTCAGCAACACTCATCCCTGCAACAACAAGCCCAGGGTATACCTCAGATGTATGCTCAACCACTAAATCTTCAGACTCCTCAACCCACATTGGGTTCATGCCAGAGAACTTTACCAAGCCTCTATCCTGTAACCTCTTGACCGCTACAGCATCATGCCCAGATGCATCTATAACATATCTAGCCTCCAATGCAACTGGATCTACACAGGTTATATTCCTTGGTAATGCAGATACCGGCATCCAGTTAACAACTACACCAGATACCCTATCCTTCCTAAGTATAAGATCATCGAACTTTGTTAGGTTAAGGAACCTAACACCAGCATCACATGCACTTGCTATTAGTTTGGAGCATGCATTTGGTCCAGGTGTAGCATATAGCCCATCTGCTACCTTCTTATACTTTACCCCTAGTTCATCCAATACCTTATGTGCTGGTGCCCTAATGGTTATTGGGTTCATCATGAAGCCTCCTATCCAGAATCCTCCACCAAGGTAGTTGTTCTGCTCAATTATCAGGGTCTTGAAACCCCTTGCTGCTAAATCCCTCCCAGCCATCAAGCCAGCAGGTCCTGCACCTATTATTATAACATCACTATCAGCATAATCCATTAGTGTCTCATGGAACATGCTTGCTATTGCCCTAGTTATCTCCTTCTCACTCACCTTTGCGAATACAGGCATAGTATGCTATGCTATACAGATTTATTTATTTGTTGTTACTATTAAGGTATGAGCAGGAAGGGGTTAAGGAAGGAGAGGAGTAGGTATCTAATAATAATTATACTTGCTGGTATAGTTACTGGTATAGTAACAATAGCAATAACAACATACAATGAGAGGGTTAGGAGTGATAACTATATTATTGCTATACAAAGGATAAATACTGAGTCTAAGCAGTTAACTGAGCATTACAGCAACGGGTATGAGAGGTGGAGTAGCAAGGCAATAGATGATCATACCATGGTAGAGATAGTGGATAGTGTAATGGTTAAGCAGAAGAGGCTTATAGATACGATGAGGAGCATGGATATCCCTGATGCATATAGAGAGGCTCATGCATATAATCTAAAGTCATTGGAGTATGAGTATGATGCATATGGATACTTTAAGGAGTACCTTTTAAGCAAGGATGAGGTAAAGTTAGCAAGATACCAAGAGATGCTACAGTTGGCATTTGAGAATGAGGCTAAGGCACTCAGCATATACAATGGTAAGGGATTAATAATGCCTTGAGTAATCATAGATATGCTTGAGCAGTTGAAGGCTAAGACATTATTCCAGAATACCATAGATGTATGGATAGCATTATGCAATGAGAATGGTATAGATTGGTATAGTACTGATGCTTATAGAATGTTTATACGCTACCTATTAAGCAGAGGGGTAAGGATGAATAGGTTCCCATTATGTGTTAAGGAGACTGGGGGTTATGAGCGTAGCAGGGATAAGGTAGCCTTGCTTGATGAGTTATCAAGGATAAATGTAGAGGATGCACAGGTTTACATAGTAAAGTTGGATGATAATACGATGAGGATTATAAGGGAGTTCAAGCCTAATACAGTATGATCTTATCAAATCAATTATTATAAAAATATTGCTATAATTTAATGATTCTTTCTGAACTTCTCCGCTAATGATATATACCTTCCATCCTTCTCTATGACTATCCTTGTATCAAGCCTAACATTAAGCCCTACTGCCCTTAGTATTGCTAGAAGATCTGCTCCTGTTATCATACCCTTAACCTCTCCACTCTTTATTAGGTCAGCGAACTTTGGTATTATGAATGCCATCTCCCTAGGATACTGCTCCTCTGCTGCCTTAAGCACCTCCTCCCCTCTATCTGTAAGATGCTCTAGCAGTATATCCCTATCACTCTTCTCCCTCTTCTCGAGCATCCTCTTCTTCATCTCAAGTATCTTCTTTGCAATTATGATCTCCTCTGCTGGATCGTATTCATTACCCTTATCCATATAGAACTCAACCTTTTATAACACCTATAGGGACTAGCCTTGCAACCTTTGTTGCTATACCAACCCTGTGCGATACATCTGCTACTGCATCAACATCCTTGTAAGCCTCTGGCGTCTCCTCTACAACACCCTCCTTGGTTAAGGCCTTTATGTATATACCTCTACCCTCTAGCCTCTTCTGAACCTCCTGTGCTGTGTATGAACGCTTTGCTGCTGACCTACTCATGGTTCTACCAGCGCCATGTGCAGTAGAGCCAAAGGTAAGTTCCATTGATTTTGGATTGCCTAGAAGTATCCAGCTTGCTGTGCCCATGGAGCCTGGTATGAGCACAGGCT
The DNA here is from genome assembly GCA_964475945.1 of uncultured Nitrosopumilales archaeon. Classification (GTDB taxonomy): domain Archaea; phylum Thermoproteota; class Nitrososphaeria; order Nitrososphaerales; family Nitrosocaldaceae; genus JBBIQH01. The sequence continues at coordinate 170,976 of CAYYYF010000002.1, forward strand.
GACCTAATGCTCTATACTTCTCTGGCAACTCAGGTCTATCAGCAGGGAATGCCCTAGTAGCACCCTTCCTATGCACAACAACCTGCTTAAGTGAGCCATCTATCTTATGCTCCTCAACCTTTGCTATGTTATGAGCAACATCATACACTAGCCTCATCTCTAGATCAGATTCGCTCATGCTGAATACCCTCTCGAATGCCTTCCTTGTCCAATGGGTTATCATCTGCCTATTGCTCCATGCAAAGTTGAGTGCTGCATACATTGCCTTCCTATACGCCTCTCCTTCTTGAGATGAGTTTGGTACACATGCAAGCTCTCTATCTGGCAGTGTTATACCATACCTCTTTAATGCTGATTCAGATACCCTAAGGTAATCTGAGCATATCTGATGCCCTAGACCCCTTGAGCCACAGTGTATAAGCACGGTTATCTGCCCCTCATGGTCTATACCCATAGCCTTTGCTGCCCTCTCATCGTATATCTTATCTACCTTCTGCACCTCCAGGAAGTGGTTCCCAGAGCCTAGAGTACCCAACTGAGGTGCGCCCCTCTTCCTTGCCATATTAGATACCTTGCTTGGATCTGCATCTCTCATCTTACCATTCTCCTCGCATACCTCGGCATCCTCCTCCCAGCCATAGCCATTCCCTATAGCCCAGTATACACCATCAGTTAAGACTTCATCAAGCTCAGCATTACTTAACTTTACTACACCCTCGCTACCTACCCCAGATGGTACTGCCCTAAAGAGCTCATTAACTAGCTCCTTTAACCTTGGTCTAACATCCTTCTCATCAAGGTTGGTCCTTATCAGCCTTACTCCACAGTTTATATCATACCCTACCCCTCCTGGGCTTATAACCCCATCCTCTACACTCATAGCAGCAACCCCTCCTACTGGAAAGCCATAGCCTTCATGCCCATCTGGCAATACAACAACATGCTTCTGCACGCCTGGAAGAGTTGCTACATTCATAGCCTGCTGTATGGTTCTATCACTGAGCATCTTGCTGAGCAACTCCTCATTAGCATATATGGTAACTGGCACCTTCATACCCTTGCTCTCTATGGGATCTATCCTATACTCAACATCACTTATCCTCTTGACATAACTCATCATATGCTTATTGCATCTGAATGATTATTTAAACCAATTGTAACAGCAATAATGTTTAATAGGTTATACTCTATAAGCATGATATGGCACAGCAGGTATCAAAGGTACCTGAGGTAGGATCCAAGGCAATAGAGTTTACATTACCAGATACTGATCTTAAGATGAGGAGTCTAAGCGAGTTTAAAGGCAAGAAGGTAGTACTAGCATTCTTCCCAGCAGCACTATCACCAGTATGCACCAAGGAGATGTGCACGTTTAGGGATCACTTCGATGAGTTAAGTAAGGCAGGGGCTGAGGTGATAGGTATAAGTGTTGATGGACCGTTTGCAAACAAACAGTTCAAGGAGGTGCATAAAATAAACTTTCCATTGCTTAGTGATTACAACAGGGAGGTTATAAGTAAGTATGGGATAGTTATGAAGGATCTGCTGCATATAAAAGATTATAGGGCAGCAAAGAGGGCAGTCTTTGTAATAGATAGGGATGGGGTTATAAGGTATAGATGGATATCTGATAACCCATTGGTAGAGCCTAACTATGAAGAGGTAAAGCAGGTTATAAAGTCACTACCATGAAATATTTTTAGAATTTATTTTTATTTTTATTTATTCTATAACTGCTATAGTATCATTCCTTGCTATAGTCATGCCTTCCTTAACCTTTATATCCTTTATAACCCCATCCTTATGTGCCTTTATCCTAACCTGCATCTTCATGGATTCAACAACTATCACTGGATCGCCCTTCTTAACTATATCATCCTTCTTTATAAGTACAGAGATTACCTTGCCAGGTATAGAGCTTGTTAAATACCTACTCTTATCTGCTATACTATCACTCTTTGCTGTAGTTGCATTTGGTATAAGGTTAACTGTAGCCTCTTTACCATCTATAAGCATCTTGAGTACCTTGCTGTTACTCTCTATATACCTTACATTATGGTACTTGCCATTAAGGAGGAACTCAACAGTACCATCATTGTTAATATTTACTATATTTATCCTACACTCTTTACCATTTATGGTTGCAAGTATACCATCTTTACCTGCATCATTTATATCTGCATTAACACTTACATTAAGATCCTCTATCTTAAACTCCATACCTCATCATCACCCTACCTATCTGCTTCCATGGTGATATACCTTCTACCCTCTTCTTACCATCTGTATTATTCTTGCTTGCACTTGCTATATACCTACTTAGGTTCTTATGTATTAGAGTAGCAGCTACTATTGCATCTATACTACTCTTAATGCTAGAGTTAAGTTCTTCTTGCATCCTAGCAATTATATTGAACCTATCTAGATAATCTGTTGATAACTCTCCCCTTATGAAGGCCTCATCCCTCATTATGAACCTGTGTAATGGTATGGTTGTATTTATATTCTCTATGTAGAACTCATTAAGGGCATTTATCATCCTCCTCCTTGCCTCATCGAACGTGCTACCCCATGTTATAACCTTTGCTACCAGTGAGTCATAGTAGCCAGATACATTGCATCCTGGGTATAGATAGGTATCTACCCTTACCCCTGGTCCATACGGGATGTTAACCTTACCTACTCTACCGTATGATGGTGCAAACTCATTTGCTGGATCCTCTGCATTTATCCTACACTCTATTGCATAACCATTTATCCTAAGATCCTTCTGCTTGAATGGCAACTCCTTACCAGATGCTACAAGTATCTGTAACTTAACAAGATCCTTACCTGTTATCATCTCAGTCACTGGATGCTCTACTTGTAGCCTAGAGTTTATCTCTATCAGATAAAAGTTGCCAGTATACTCATCCCTTATGAACTCAACGGTGCCAGCGTTTATGTAATCTATGGCATCTGCAAGTTTAACTACCATGCTACCTACATTATGCCTAGAATTCTCATCTACAGCAGGGGATGGTGCTAACTCAACCAGCTTCTGATACCTCCTCTGTATAGAGCACTCCCTCTCGAATAGGTAAACAGCATTACCATGCATATCCCTAAGCAACTGGAACTCTATGTGCCTTATCCTAGGGAAGTACTTCTCAACGAACATTGCTGCCCTACCATATGCTGCCTTTGCCTCTGCAGTTGCTATCTCAAACTCCTGGATCAACTGCTCATCATTGCTAACAAGCCTTATACCCCTTCCTCCTCCACCGAATGCTGACTTGAGTAGAACTGGATAGCCAAACTGCTTAGCAAACTCTAGAGCCTTGTCAGCATCATCAAGTATACCATCACTTGCTGGTACTACAGGTATACCTAGCCTCTTCGCTAACTGCTTTACAGCCATCTTATCGCCAGAGAACCTCATGGTAGATGACTTTGGTCCTATAAATATTATACCAGCCTTCTCACATGCATCAACGAAGTTTGCATTCTCAGATAAGAAACCATAGCCAGGGTGTATTGCATCAGCAGAGGCCTTCTTTGCAGTCTCTATTATCCTATCTATGTTAAGGTAACTATCCTTTGCTGCTGCACCACCAATATGGTAAGCCTCATCAGCAAGCTTTACATGTAAAGCATTAACATCTTCATCAGAGTACACAGCAACGGTTGCTATATCCAACTCCCTACATGCCCTTATAACCCTTACAGCTATCTCCCCTCTATTTGCTATTAGAATCTTCCTTATCTCGTTCATACCCTACAGGTTTATATTACCATGCTTCTTAAATGGTCTGCCCTCCCTCTTATTACTTAGACTCTCTAAAGCCCTTATAAGCATTGGTCTAGTCTCTATTGGATCTATAACAGCATCTATATAGCCATGCTCTGCTGCTATGTATGGGTTTGCAAACTTTGCCTTATACTCCTCTATGAACTTCCTTCTTAGAGCCTCTTTATCCTGCGCATTCGCAAGGTCCTTCCTGAATATTATATTTACAGCAGCCTCTGGGCCCATCACTGCTATCTCAGCAGTAGGCCATGCAAAGTTGTAGTCTATGCGTAGGTGCTTGCTACCCATTGCTATGTATGCGCCACCATAGGCCTTGCCTACTATAACTGTTATCTTTGGTACCGTAGCCTCGCTATATGCAAAGAGCAACTTGCTTCCATGCCTTATTATACCATGGTGCTCCTGCTCCATCCCTGGTAGATACCCAGGGGTATCTACAAATGTTATAATCGGAATATTAAAGCAGTCACATGTCCTTATGAACCTTGCAGCCTTGTTGGATGAGTCTATATCCAATGAGCCTGATAGATGCATAGGCTGGTTAGCAACAACACCTACAACCTTACCATTAAGCCTACCAAAACCAACTATTATATTTGGTGCCCATAACTCATGAACCTCAAATAACTCATTGTTATCTAGAACAGATCTTACTATCTCCTTCATATCATATGGCTCGAATGGATTCTCTGGCACTATATCTGCTAACTTGCTATCCATCCTGTTAGGATCATCTGTAGGCTCTATGCTTGGTGGATCCTCCATGTTATTCTGGGGCAAGTATGATAGCAGCTTCTTCACTATATCGAAGCACTCATACTCATCCTTGGCAACAAAGTGTGCTACCCCACTGTACTTTGCATGTGTATATGCCCCTCCTAACTCCTCAAAAGTGGTCTCCTCTCCTAGAGCAGCCTTTACAACCTCAGGCCCAGTAACGAACATGTAGCTTATCTTATCCACCATTATAACAAAGTCCGTTATGGCAGGGGAGTATACGGCACCGCCAGCACAGGGCCCTACGCTTACAGTTATTTGAGGTACTACTCCAGATGCCAATGTATTCCTATAGAATATCTCACCATATCCAGCAAGGCTCAATACCCCTTCCTGTATCCTTGCACCTCCAGAATCTATCAATCCTATTATTGGGCAACCTACACGCATCGCATGATCCATAACCTTTGCTATCTTATGACCAGACATCTCACCTAGAGAGCCCCCTAGCACAGTAAAGTCCTGTGCATAAACAAATACCTGCCTTCCAGATATGCTACCATAGCCTGTTATAACAGCATCACCATAGAACTTATACTGATCTAAACCAAAGTCCCTTGATCTAGTTAACACAAACTTGTCTATCTCTACAAATGACCCAGGATCAAGCAATAGGGATAACCTCTCCCTAGCAGTTAACTTACCCTTAGCATGCTGCTCCTTTATCTTAGTATCTCCTCCACCCTTCTCTGCTAACTTGTTAAGGTTTGATAATCTCTCTTGCTTATCCTTATGCACATAAAGGATAGAGATAAAGTGTTATATAAACTAACTTTAGCTACTCTGTTAAATTTTGAGATGATACATCTTAACGTATCTTCCTTGCCCCTTTGGTCCTCCTAAATGCCCCCATGCTAGATGAGTAGTTCTCATAGAGCATCTCTAGCACATGTATCTCATGCTCTAACCTGTATATCTCCTCCCTCACTCTATCTACTGCATCATCCATCTTGCTATTAGAATCCATAGCATATCCTTCATCTTCATCCCTGCTCTCTTCCTTTACACTTGCTAACAACTCCTCTAGCCTTCGCCTCTTCTCTTCAAGTAATCTCTTAACATTCTCCTCATATAATGTTGACATACTCCCACCATGCTTTATCTTTCTATACTAATTTTATTGCAGTATTTAAAGTTACAATAAGTATAAAGAGATTACTAAGCATCCTGTATTGCTCCCATATACATTACATAGTTATCATAGCCTTTAGCCATACAATCCTTACATATGCACTTACATGCTACCTGTAACCTATTGCAACTACTTGAGAACTCGCACTCATAGCATCCAGCATCGTTACTGCATATTACACATGGCAGTTCTATACTTACTGAGTCTGATGTTGACTCCTTTATTATAGCAACTATGCTCTCTAACCTACTAGCATCCTTTATAGTAAACAATCCATTAGCCTTATTGTACTCAACCCCATTCCTCATCAGTCTAGCAAAAGAATCTCTTCCTAGCCTAGGTAGGGTAAAGCCCTTGCCTAATGAGATCCTTATCATACTCCTCTCTTATTACTTATCATATCCTCAAGCCCCTTTGGTAAAAGATTACTCTCAATAGCAGACTTTAAGTAATCCCTCTTATTGCGTAAGATAAGCATAAGGTATGGTAGGTAGTATGCTTTAATACTATGCAAGGATTCATGCAATGCATCTGCTAGTGCTTCTACAGTATCCCTTATAACCTTGCCTTCAGTGAATACCTTGCTGCTCAAGTCATAAGGCATATCATACTGAGCATATACTATACCTCTACTTGAGTGGAATATAGACTCTGCTATCATCCTATCTATATATCTAAGCATATCCCATCTCCTCTTATAGTTGATTATGCTAATAAAGGTATCTACATAGGATAGAGCGTTAAGCATATTAGCAATGCTCTCTATATCCTTGCTACTGCTTACTATACTTGCATATAATGCATAGAGTTTATCCAACCTCTTTGCCTCACTATCGTAATAGAACCTTGGGTCACTGTAGAAACCCTCGCAACTCATTAATGCATCTACAGCCTCATCTATGCTTGATGCAGAGAAGAACTTGTTCAATGCCTCCTCTATAGGTATTGTGTATGCTTTAGGTGTAGCACTATCTACCTTGCTTATCACTGCCTGAGCCTTGTTAAGCATTGCTCTAACATCACCACCAACCTCACTCACAACCCTTATCCTATCACCTATACTCATCTTTACACCCTCTTTCTTAAGTATATGCTCTAGGTAAAGCATCAAGAGCCTAGGAGGTACACGCTTGAACCTTACAACATTGCATACCTTCTTCAACTCCCTCAGATTCTCACTGCTATCATCATTAGCTGCCATTATTACAGGGATTGTAGCCTCATGCAAGAGGTTGAGAAGTGCATTAAAGCCTCCTCTATCAACACTACCATGCATACCATCAACCTCATCAAGGAATAGCATAACCCTCCTAGAGTATATGTTTGCATTTCTGAAGATAGGTTTGATTATGCTCTCAAGCCTATCCTTTGTACGCTCATCGCTAGCATTAAGCTCTATAACCTCATAATCAAGATCCCTTGCTAATGCCTTAACTAGAGTTGTCTTGCCTACCCCTGGAGGACCTACCAATAGAAGTGGCTTGCTACCTTGAGTCCACTGCTTCAGCCACCTGAGCACCTGAAGCCTAGAATCCTCGTTACCAACCATCTCTGCCATGCTCTTTGGTCTATGCCTCTCTACTAGCATCTAACTTAGAAGATGCAGCAATACATATATTGGTATTGGTTTATCATTACCTCTCCTTAAGTGCGGTTGTAAAGATGTTAAGATCATACTCCTTTAGCCTTCTATACCAATACTCATTGTAGTGCTTAACGCTAAGCACCATGAACTCAAGGAATGGTCTTACCTTGAACCTCTCAGGGAGCATCTGTATAGCTAGCATTGCATCATCTAGGTAAAGCATGCTCTTCTTGAATGTAAGATCAAATGCTAACTTTACATCCCCTGTATTTAGTGCATAGTAGAGTGGCCATGATGGAACCTTTATAACCTTGATCTTGATAGAATCCTCTATCTCATTGCCACAACCTACAGACTCTCCAGCCCTTGCCATTCCATGGTAGAATATCTTCCTTAACGGGCTATCATTAACCATTACCATGTTCCTAGCAGCTGTGCCCATCACTGCTCTATACTTCTTGTAGCATTCATTCATATTCTCCTCATCCATTGCTAATGGGTTCTTCTTAAGCATGATATCCATATACTGTCCTCTCCTTGCATCATTAAAGCCTTGCTCGAATGACTCAAGTATATCCTTGCTTATAGAAGAGATCTTCCTCCTTGCTATCCTAAGCATGTATGGGCATATTAGCCTATAATCATCTAAATACTCTATATCCTCATCCATATCCATTATCCTATCCATAGGCTCGCTAAGATCTATTGCTATTATATGACCATCTATCAGCATATCCCTTAATGCATACTCTATGCTTATGTTATGATAAGAGCATGCACCATCAAATAATGCATAGAAGATAGGATATGTCATCTTAACGTAATTAGAGTCTAGTAGCCTCTGAACCCTATCCTTGCATATATCTACATTGGATAACCTCATACTTGCATTATCTATGCTATCCTCATCCATGCTAAACAACCTATCTAGTGTAAAACCATCTACCTCAATCTCCCTTAAGAACTCGTTTATCCTAAGCAATGGGTTATCATCCTTTGTTATTGCACTATGCAACTCATTAACAAGCATACTCGTGAATCTAGGGAATTCTTGATCTGCCAACTCCTTGTAGTGCTTGAACTGCTTATACCTCTCAGTATTAAGCATGGCCTGCTTCAGTATCTCCTTCCCTGCATCTGTATGCATTAAGGCAGATTTATCGAATATGCTATCATCTTTTGCACTCATACCACTATGGAGTTGCAGATGGTAATAATATCTTTCGTTTTATTTCATTTCATCTATCTTATTTTTATTTTTATTTATTTGCTTAATGTCTACCTATATACGCTATTAAGGAAAATATACCAACCAACTCATCGGGTTTATCAACAACGTAATCTGGATACTCCCTTAGCAGAGCCTCCTTTGAGCTGAAGCCCCATGTAACACCTATGGTATTAACCTTAGCCTTCCTCCCAGCCTCTATATCCCTAATCTCATCCCCAATGTAATACATACCCTTGAACTCATCCTTATACCTTCTTACATAATACCTCTTTATACTCCTTAAGAGTATATGCTTACTTAATAGATGGTGTGTTGATCTTACAAAATCAAATACCTTCAGATCATTATTCTTTAGGAAGGTTAGGACATTCCTCCTCGAGTTTGTTGTTAGAATACCTAGATCGCAACCACTCTCCTTTAATGATAGTAGCACTGGTGTAATGTTAACTGCTGGCTTCAAGTGATGCATCTCCTTACTCATCTCTTCCCTAATCCTCCTTATTATCAATGGTAACTTGATTATGGGTATGTTAAGGTATGTTAAGATATCCCTAACCCTTATACCCCTTATGTATTGCATATCCTCCTGCCTTATCTTCCTGTAGGAGAACTCATCAGCAAGTTTATTTATTATTCTTATTAATGGGCTTATGGTATCTACTATAGTGCCATCAAAGTCAAATACAAGAAGTATTCTAGCCATAGCATTAGGTATACAAGGGTATTTTTAAGTCTTTATGCAAACCCTTATCATTTATTTTTAAATTATTATTACCCTATAGCCAACATAATATGTGCTAAGAGCACTGCAGAGCATAGGGCAGAGTAATGCCTTACTACTCTCTTTAATAGCAATAGCATCTGTTGCTATATTTGAGGTAATAGCAGGGCTAGTAAGCAATGTTATGGTAGTGCTTGTTGATGGTATACATGCTACCCTTGATGCACTCCTTACCTTACTGCTCTTACTCATGCTTACATGGAGCATGAAGCCTAGGGACCAGGAGCATACCTATGGGCATGGAAAGATAGAGGGTATAGCAGGGCTAGTAGGGGGTATACTGCTATCCCTAGTAGCTATCATAATAGTAAGAGAGTCTCTTATACGCATAATAGAAGGGGAGCATGTATATCCTAGAGAGATAACATTCTATGCAGTAGCATATGCAATAGCAGTAGCCTTATTCAGATTACTTGTATTAAAGAGTAGTATGCATGAGAGCAAGAGCATAAAGGCTGGGTTCTACGATGCGTTATCTGACCTAGGCTCCTCTATAGTAGCATTTGTAGGATTGATACTAGCAAGTTACAGCATATACATTGCAGATGGCATAGCATCTATAGCACTAGCATCTATGATAATACTGCTCTCATCAAGGTTAGCATACTCCTCTGCCTTGGAGTTAACAGATGTCATAGACCCTATGCTGGTAGCAAGGGCTAGGGATGCTGTATTGAATGTAGAGGGGGTAAGGGCATGCAAGGATATAAGGATGAGGAGGATAGGCAATGATATACTTGCAGATGTTACTGTCATACTATCAAATGGTATAACATTTAACAAGGCTCATATGATAAGCAATGAGGTTGAGCATGTAGTTAAGAGAGAGGCCAAGGCAAGCTCTGTTATGGTACACTTTGAACCAGAGCAAGAGGTTAAGGTAGAGCGTGTAATAGAAGAGTTGGTGCTTGGCATTAAAGGGGTTAGGAATATCCATAACATACTCATATCCAAGAGTAACTCTAGCATAATGGTATCAATGCATATTCAAGTTGATAAGGATCTTACGCTAAGAGAGGCGCATAGGATAGCAGATGAGGTTGAGCATGTAGTTAAGAGTAGGGTAAGGATAGATAATATGCATATAGATAGCGTTACTGTGCATGTAGAACCTTTTATAAGCATGGTGCAAGAGATAGTTAAGGTTGATGATATAAAGATGCTTGAGGATATGGTCAAGAGTATAGCATATGAGGAGGGTGTAATGCATGTAAGCAAAATAAATGCATACAGGTGTAACGATACCTTAATGCTTGACATACACTGCAGATTGGATGATAATATGAGCATAGAAAGGGCACATGAGATAGTGAGTAGGATAGAGGATAAGATCAGAGAGAGGCTTAACGCATCACCTATAATCCATTGCGAGCCTTTAGGTTAGTTTAGGTTAGTTTAATATCTATTTATACTAGTTAAGGTAATTAAGATTATGTTTGAGCATGAGTTAACCTACTTTAGGTTACTTGCTAGGGAGGAGCATGAGTTATTTCATGAGAAGTATGAGGAGGGTATAGCAGTAATACAGAAAGAGTTAGGCAAGGATTACCCCATGCTTATAGATGGTAAAGAGATAGTAAGCAATCTATTTGAGGATCTCTCACCTATAGATACAAGGATAGTAGTAGCAAGGTTCCCATATGCTAGGGAGGAGCATGTTACACAGGCTATAAAGGCAGCAAAGCATGCATTCAAGGAGTGGAGTAGGGTAGATTACAGGGAGAGGGTAAGGATAGTTAGAAGGGCGGCAGATATGATGAGCAAGAGCAAGTATGAGCTTGCTGCACTATTAACATATGAGAATGGTAAGAATAGGTATGAGGCTATTGCTGATATCGATGAGGCTATAGACTTCATGCGTTACTATGCAGAGGAGATGGAGGTTAATGAGGGCTATACTAGAGTTATGAAGAGTGCATACCCAGATGAGACATGCTATAGTGTAATGAGACCATATGGTGTATTTGCAGTAATCTCCCCGTTCAACTTTCCCATAGCAATAACCACTGGTATGTGTATAGCAGCTCTTATAACTGGTAATACTGTGGTATTAAAACCTGCTAGTGATACTCCATTATCAGCATTTAGATTATGCAAGATAATGCATGATGCAGGTATACCTTATGGTGCACTTAACCTAATCACAGGCTCTGGTAGCAGTATAGGTAATGCATTGATAGCAAGCGATATAGATGGTGTAGTATTCACAGGCTCAAAGGAGGTTGGCATAAGCATATACTATACTAGTAATGCAAAGAGACCAAAGCCTGTTATAGCAGAGATGGGGGGTAAGAACCCAACCATAGTAACTGCTAGTGCAGATGTAAGTAAGGCTGCTGAAGGGGTAGCAAGGGCTGCATTTGGCTACTCAGGGCAGAAGTGTAGTGCATGCTCAAGGGTTTACGTGCATAGATCTGTTTATGATGAGTTCATATCAGTGCTGATAGATTACACTGCTGGCCTAAAGGTTGGTAACCCAGTAGAGAGGGATACATTCTTAGGTCCTTTAATAAACAAGGCAGCATATGAGAAGTATGGTAGATATGCAAGCATAGCAAGTAAGGAGTGTAAGGTGCTCTATGGTGCAGAGTATGTTACCTCAGATAATCTCAAGTATGGATACTACGTTAAGCCTACAGTAGTTAGTGATATCCCTGCAGGGCATGAGATACTTAAAGAGGAGCTCTTCTTACCATTCCTTGCAGTTATCCCATATGATAACTTCTCTGACGCATTAGCAATGTGTAATGATAGCATCTATGCCCTAACTGCTGGTATATACAGCAATGATAAGCAAGAGATACAGAGCTTCTTGGATAGCATAGAGGCTGGGGTAGTATATGTAAATAGGGTAAGAAGTGCTACCACTGGTGCCATGGTTGGATCACAGGCATTCGTAGGTTGGAAGTACTCTGGGATAAGTGGTAAGGGTACAGGTAGCAAGTATTATCTACCATTGTTCATGCGTGAGCAGAGCCAGACTATATGCTCCTAAATTTATTATTATATTTATTATTGCTACCTCCCCTCTCCAAACCCTTCATTACATTAGCACTGCTAACATGCTTGCACCTATAGCACTTACATCCTCCCTTACTGCAGCATTCCTCACAATGGACGCAGCAGTAGCACCATGATGTTACCCTCCATATATGCCAACAGTATACCCTATCTTTTCTTATCATTATCATAATCATTACCCGTATTACTTCACCCTACACTAATCTTTGATTATAAGCCAGATCCTTAATTAATATTTATCTATTGTTAAGGTAGAAGTGATCTTGCTAAGAGGAGTAGGTTGCTAGGCCTCTCCTTTATTCTTCTTAGTGCGTATGCTGTTACATAACTACCATATGGTATATACTCTGCTACTCTATAACCCTCCTTGGCGAGCCTTACCTTAAGATCATCCCTTATACCCTTGAGCATCTGAAACTCTACACTATCTTCCTTGTTATACTTCTCAATAAGCATTATAGCCTCATCTATAATGCTCTTATCATGTGTTGCTACTGCAAACTTGCTTGCATGCTTAAAGAGTATATGCATGAGCCTCCTAAAGTTGTTATCTACCTGCCTCTTACTTCTATACACTATACCCTTCTCCTCCCTATATGCACCCTTAACCAACCTTATTATACCCTTGGCCTCTACTATATGCATTATATCAAGGCTACTCTCCTTTATGTATGCTTGGTATGCTAACCCTATAGCGCTACTGTATACTTTAAGCATATCAAGGTATATGCTTAGGGTATCCTCATAGTACTTGAATGCCTCCATATCTATCCATATGAATACCTTGCATCTGTATGCATAATCTACTATGCCCCTAAGGTTACTATAGCACTCATCATACCCTATATCAAGCCCTATCTGGGTTAACTTTAAGGATATGGATGCATCTACCCTGCTGGAATGTATGGCATCTATCAGCCTCTTATACTCATCTACATTGGATTTAGCCTCTTGCTCATCTGTTACATGCTCACCCAAGTAGTTTATTATTGCATGCATGTGTGATGAGTTAGCACTTACTGCATAGTTAAGTGCCTCATCTAGGCTTGAGCCAGCTACCCATTGCTTAGCCATCCTAAGTACTACATGCTCATATATCATAATATATATTGGTAAAAGTTTTAAATAAAGTTACGCATATCTTACAAGATGCCTAGACTACTCTTGCTAGCATTTATAGCCTTCACTATTATTATTAGTGGCTATAGCGTTTATGCTAGTGAGGTAAAGCCGTTGATTAAGAGTACTGATAATGGTAATTATAAAGTAGAGCTCTCATGGGAGCCTGTTGAGATATCCCCTAATAGGATAGTGGTATTCAATATAAAGATAACACCCTTATCCTCTATTCATAGTAATGTAATAACCTATGATTTTATAGTGAAGAGTAATGATGGTATAATAAAAGAGGTTAATGATGTAAGGATTATAGATGGTTTAGCAAGGCATACAGTAGAGTTCCCTTCTGCAGGGGAGTTCAGTGTTATAATAAATGTTAATAAGAGTGACTCTGTAACCTTTAATATAGTTGTAGCAACTGAGTTCCCAAGTAGTATAGTGATTACTGTCTTAATCATATCACTAACAATAATTCTAGGCAGGATAGGGTTTAAGATTAATAATTTATATGGTAGATAGGGATCAAGATTTATAAGGTATTATCTTATTATTTATCATATGAAGCAATATATCGTAGCAGCAGTAATAGTAATGATATTAGCATTAAGTATAGGTAGCGTAAATGCACAGTCAACATGGTATGTTGGTAAAGGTGCTGAAGAAGGTACCTATTTTGTGTATGATCTAATGGATCTTGAGTATGAGGGTGGAAGGAAGTTAACTATGGCAATATGGCTTGAGAGCAAGGATCAGAATGGTAACTGGAATGCTACAGTAAGTGTTAATGATGGAGGGGTAGTTAGCACTGGAAAGATTGTTCTAGCAGGTACAAATATGCAGCCTATGAGTGCAGAGCCTAATGTAAGCAAGTTTAGGGATGTTATAAAGAGGACTATAACATGGCTTGGTGATTTTGCAAGCAGTAGCGATCCAAAGCCACTTGCACAGGTTGCATGGGGTAGATTGGCTATAACAGGAGGAGTGCCTGTAGGTATAGGTGCCCCAGCCTCACTGGATGTTGTAAATGAGCAGATAACAGCAGCTAACCAGACATGGAATACAACAATAGTAGGCTTTAAGTACTCAGAGACTAGCAAGATATGGGTAGCAGAGAACTTCCCACTACCAATTCAGGCTAAGGTTTATGCATTTAGAACAGAGCACCCAATACCAGTGCAATATGAGTTTACCCTAAAAGAGTTTGGTAAGAGCGATAAACCTATAATACTCCAAGGAGGGCCTGTTGAGTTACCTAAACCCCCGCTTAGGAAGCTTAGCGATGGTGGATCTATATTTGTAGAACTATACTGGGGGCCAGAGGTTATAATGCCTCAGCAGGAGGTACAGTTTGCTGCTGTTCTTTATGATAATGCAAATAAGCAATTACCTAGCACAGAAAAGTATACCATGGAGATATTTGATGATGGGAAGAGTATATTAAAACAGCAGTTAAGTAACAACCTTCAACCAGTTAAAGTAACCTTCTCTAGTGAAGGTATAAAGAAGGTTGTAGTAAGTTATGAGACACTGTTTAGGACAGGAGATGCCATAGTTACACGTGTAGAGAAGGCTGAGTTTGATATGGTTGTAGTGCCAGAGTTTCCCTTGGGTGTTATAGCAGTTATAGGATCTATAATGGCATTCATGCTTATAATTACAAGGACCAAGATGAAAGGTATGCTTCTAGGATATAGGCAATAAATGAACCATCTTTTATTATTTATAATAAATTTTATTTATCACTATAATCAATCATAGTCATGTCTAGTAGGGAAAGCGTAGATGAGTATAGATTAACATGTATAGAGTTCATCAAAGATATAAGCAATGATTACAAGGATTGGGTATACAGGTACAGGCTTGATAAGGAAGAGGAGGAGTGGAGGTTAAGGATGATAGATAACGTTGTAAAGGTTACAAGTTCATGGATAGCAAGGTATGGTGATACCATAAAGAAGATAGATATCATCAAAGATGATGGAATAAGCAAGATGGCAGAGTTCACTGCAGGCTATCCATTTGAATTAAATGTTTACGTTAATGAGTATACAAGGTATGTAGAGTATAAATGTAATAAAACATTAGTGCTTAATGTAAAGGCAGCAACTAGAGAGGATAGAAGGGTTAAGATAACCTATTATGATAAGAGGTATGCCCAGCAGTTCAATATACTTGCATCTGCACCTGTAGAGGTGATAGGATATGATGATTACTATGCAAGTAGTATAGATGCCAATGTTACCCTAGATGTAAGCAAGCTAGGTGTATCAGATATGCTATCAATTACAATAATAGTAGGTGAGTATGCCGAAGGTTTAGAGTTGGATAGGAGAGGTTTTACAACACTTGTTGTTATGGTATAAATTTAATATATCAAGGAACTGCTTAACCTTAAGAACCTATTTGTAATAAATGCACATTCATTAAACCCTTTAGCCCTTGCATCTGCAAGCACTGCCCTCTGAGCAATGAATGTGGTATAAAGTATTACATTTAACCTATCCTCAAACCTTTCAATATTATTTTTAGCTATATGCCTGTAACATATTAGAGTTGTATCTATGCCGTTAGATGATAAACCCTCTGCTAGCATATTATCATCGCTAAGTATTATTACCTTATCAGAGTCTGCTAGAGAGAATATCTGCATATGCTTAAACCCTTCAAGCATACAGTACTGTGACTTTAAACCTAGAACCTCATATATCTTGGCAGAGAAGTAGACTGCTATAGGGTATGTTAATAGATCACCTATTATGTAGTTGTAATCCTTTAGTCTTACTCTAGCATCTGCTAATTCAAATAATCTCTTAACATCTATAGCATCATCCTCTATACCATGCACTAGTGAGGCTGCGGTTAATAGACTTGCAGTAAAACTTATGCTACCTGCAGTAAGCACACCTATCCTATTGAACCTTAACTCTACTATGGAATCTGCTATACCTGCTAATCTACTGCTAGCATTAGAGGTTAATGCTACAACCTTTAAACCCATGCTCTTTGCCTTCTTTGCTACCTCAATAGACACCCTAGTCTCTCCAGATATAGATATTATGTATAATGTTCTAATATCTAACTTATCATAAGATATACTTGCTAACTCATAAGGCTCTATACACCTAATATTGAATGAGGATAACCTCTCTACAGTAAGTGCAGATGCGTATGAGTCACCACTCCCAGTTATTACTGCTCTTCTCTGTTCATCCCTGCTTAACCATAGATCCTTATCCTTTAACTCTTTTAGTATCCTAGGTAACTCATCTAACTGCATTACTACCTCTTGCTCGTAAGCATCTAAAGAGTTCATAACTATTTGTTAATTATATCCTTTAGTAACTCCAAAACTACCTTTGGTTCTGCTCTTCCTCTGGTATGCTTCATGACCTTGCCTAGTAGGTAGTTCAATGCCTTCTCATTGCTTAAAGCATCTCTAACAGCCTTCTCCTCCTCCTTTATAACAGCCTTAACTATCCTTACTAACTCATCCTTATCTGTAATGCTATCTACTTGCATGCTCTTTACTATACTTAAGGGTAATTCACCAGTAGATACCATAACCTGCATGATCTGCTTTGCTACACTTCTATTCACCTTATTAGAGTCTATGAGCATTGCTAACTCTGCTATATGCCTTGCTCCTATCCTCTTTAGCACTTGCCTATCCTTCTCTATATACCCTTTCAGATCACTTACTATCCAGTTTGCTATCTCCTTTGCATTGCTATGATACTTTACACACTCTTCAAAGAGATCTGCTAACTCCCTCTCACTTACCAGTATACTTGCTATATTCTCTGCTAAAGCATATTGCCTCATAAACCTAGAGAGCCTCTGATCAGGTAACTCTGGTAACCTTGCCCTTATAGCATCTACCTTATCTGCTATGTAGACTGCTGGTATATCCTGTTCTGGGAAGTATCTGTAATCCTGCTCCTCCTCCTTTGTTCTAGCCTGTATGGTTATCCTTCTAGCATCATCCCAGTGTCTAGTCTCTGAGTTGATGCTTATACCCCTTGCTAACAGGCTTCTCTGCCTAGTTATCTCAAAGAGCAGTGCTTTCTCAACCTCTTTAAATGAGTTTATATTCTTTATCTCAACCCTAGCGTTATCAGAGAAGGATATGTTAGCATCACATCTAACTGCGCCATCCAACTCTGTATTGCATACATTTAGATGCTCAAGGATAGATGCTAGTTTGTTAAGGAATGTCCTAACATCCTCAGGCGAGTTGAAGTCAGGCTCAGTTACTATCTCAACCAGTGCTACCCCTGCCCTGTTGTAATCTACAAGCGTATAATTTGCCTTATCTATGCTATCATACACAAGCCTACCAGGATCCTCCTCTAGCTGGATGCGCCTGATCCTTATAACCTTATCTCTGTTAAGCATAAGGTAACCATCGCTACCTACGCTTGCCTGCTCATAGGAGTTATACTGTGTTATCTGGAAGTTCTTTGGCAGATCTGGATAGAAGTAGTTCTTCCTATAGAATACAAGCCTCTCAGGTACTCTACAGTTCAATGCCAATGCTATCATTAGTGCATACTCAACAGCCTTCTTATTAAGCAAGGGTAATGTACCAGGCATACCCATGCAGATTGGGCATACATTTGTATTAGGCTCCTTACCTCTATAATATGAATCACAAGGGCAGAATAGTTTGCTCTTTAATGCTGTTAACTGACAGTGTATCTCAAGACCTATCCTAATCAATTATCTACACACCTCTTAACATACTTGATATTCTCAAATGCATATGCCACTCTTAAGAGCAGATGCTCATCTAAGTGCTTTGCCATCAGCTGTAGGCCTATAGGCAATCCATTATGTATCTCAGCAGGGATGGATAATGCTGGTATCCCTGCTAGATTTGCTAATACTGTACATATATCAAGTGTATACAACTTCAATGGATCATCTATCCTCTCGCCTATCTTGAATGGAGGTATAGGCATGGTTGGTATTGCTAATATAGCATACCCTTTGAACAGCCTTAGCATCTCATCCCTTATCAACGCCCTTGCTATCTGTGCTTTCATGTAGTATCTACCATAGTAGCCTGAGGAGAGTATGTATGTTCCTAGCATTATCCTCTTCTTAACCTCATCACCAAAGAGGTTCCTTACCCTTGAGTAGAATGTATTCCATGACATACCATCTGGTTGCATAGTATAACCATACCTTACACCATCATACCTAGCAAGGTTGCTACTTGCCTCTGCCATTGCTATAACATAGTATGCTGGTAGAGCATACTCAATAGATTCTAGAGTAACCTCCTCTATAGTAAATCCTAGATCCTCAAGTATATCTAACGAATCATAGAAGACCTTCTTAACCTCATCACTGCAGTTATCAACTATACTCCTTATAACCCCTACCTTCATACCATTGAAGTCAGATTCAAGGTTAAGGTAGTTAGCGTTATTACTGCTAATGGTTGTATCATCATACATATCATGCCCTGCTGTTGATTCAAGTAGTAATGCTAGATCCTTTACAGATCTAGCCATAAGGCCTATACACTCAAGGCTATTAGCATATGAGATGAGTCCATACCTACTCAATAGTCCATATGTTGGCTTCAAACCAAGCACTGAGCAGAAGCTTGCAGGACACCTTACAGAGCCTCCAGTATCAGATCCTAATGCTAGAGTTGCCTCTGATGCTGCTAATGCAGCTGCACTACCACCAGATGAGCCTCCTGCTACCCTAGTTGTATCCCATGGGTTATGGGTAACATTGAATGCACTGAACTCTGTGCTAGAGCCCATACCAAATTCATCCATATTTGTCTTCCCTATTATTATTGCACCTTCTGCTTTTAGTTTAGATACAACAGTAGCATCGTAGACTGGTATGTAATCCTCTAGTATCTTACTTGCACATGTTGTCCTTATTCCTTTAGTTGATATGTTATCCTTAACTGCGATAGGCACTCCTAGGAGTAATCCTTTTCCATTACCGTTCTTAACCTCCTTATCTATCCTTCTTGCCTCCTCTAATGCACTGCTATTAATGGTTATGTAAGCATTTATCCTCTCATCATACTTGCCTATCCTCTCAAGCATCCTTGCAATGAAATCCTCAGCACTTATGGAACCATTCCTTAAATGCTCTACAAGCTCATAAGCATTAATACCTATCATACAGATATCATACTATCCTTGGTGCCTTTATGAACCTATCCTTAATGTTCTTTGCCACTGTAAGCATATCCTCTTTACATGGAAGTACTGCATCATCCCTAAACTCATCTATATGTTTGAGTGTATAATACTTTACATCCTTTAACTCTACCTTATCAAGTATGTTAAAGTACTCTAAGATCTTATCCATATGCTTTGTATAGGTATTAATGGAATCATCATCTATACTTATCCTTGCAAGATGTGCTAAATGCTTAACCTCATCAATGCTTATAGGCATACTGCTACTATCCCTATGCATAATATAAAATTTATTTAAAAGCCTCTCTTTGAGTATAGTATCTTATCGCCTCTCTTAACATAGACTATCCTACTTGCTGGTATAGTCTGAAAGTTCTCAGAGAGTTCTAAGAACTCCTTGAGTGTAACATCCTTTAGCCTATCCATATCCCTATAGCATACAGTATACATGTTGATATCATCTGCATGTATAGCCTTGCTTATTACCTCTTCTAGTAAGCCTTTCCTCATTCCACAACCTTTATCTTACTTACATCAAGTGTGCTAGATCTACCCCAGTAGTAGTTGAATATATCCACACAAAGGCTA
Organism: uncultured Nitrosopumilales archaeon; assembly: GCA_964475945.1. Classification (GTDB taxonomy): domain Archaea; phylum Thermoproteota; class Nitrososphaeria; order Nitrososphaerales; family Nitrosocaldaceae; genus JBBIQH01. Next base: position 191,176 of record CAYYYF010000002.1, read on the forward strand.
TGGAATGGCTCATCATCACCTATAAGCAATATATTCATATCAAAGCCCATATCATGGGTCAATGGCATCATAGCAGCACTACTCTCAGTTATATACAATGCTACACCTACATGCTCCACGAACCTACACGTTATGCTCCCCTTTCTATCATACTCATGTATCCTCCTTACCACATCACTATCAAATATCTCTCTTGGGAAGACGGTCTCCCCTGTTAGAATTATACGTATATCAACACCCTTCTCTACAAGGTCTAGTATTATGTTACCCTCCTCATACCATGCCTGTGCAACTATGATGTTAAGATACTCCCTTGCACTACTCTCCAATGCCTTCAACTTCTCTAGCACAGAGGATACGCTCTTAACTATCTTGCAATAAGCAAGTTCATTGAGCCTACTCCTAAACCGCATAGGCAAGTATGAGAATGTATACCTATTCATCAACCCCCTAATCTTTGTTAGGAATTGAAAGTAGGAGAGTTCATATGCTATTATCCTACCATACTCTGTAAGTGCAAACTTTGCATCAGCATTCTTTACTACTATACCTGCATTAACTAACCTTGTAATATTCCTATGTGCATCCTGTATAGATATGTTAAGGTCCCTTGCTATGCTACTTAATCTCATAGGCGAGTTGCTCAACTTTGATATTATGGCGTATCTGGTAGAACTTGCAAGCTCTATAAATACTTCCTCCAACATATCATACTCTATACTGTAATTACTGTAATCATTCTCACCTTTAATTATGAGATTCTCTTCATGCATTGAGATATTAATGCGATGGAAGTATTTAAGGATTGGCTAACAGTATTTACTAGTACATGGTTGAAATGATGACGGCAATATAAAGAAGGTATGCTAGTATGCTGATCTACTGCTTCTCAGCACTAGACCTCTCATCTACATTACTCCTCTCAACCCTCTTACTCTTTGCTATAAGTAATGCTAGTAGGGCAACATAGGCTACTTGAAATACCTGCATAGCTATACCCATCTCATTAACTGGTAAGCCTCTCTTAGTTATTGGATTAGGCATCCTAGTGATAGCCCAGAGTACTATCAAGCCTATAGTACCTCCCATGCCTGTATAATACCATACCCTACCATACATCCTTATAGTAGGTAATACCCAGAATACTTGTAGTATACCTGCAATAAGGAAGAATATGCCAGTGTTGATATTAAACTCTATCAATCTAGGTACCATTATAAGGTGCAGTATACCTGCTATAGCAGTAGTTCCTGATGCTGCATATGCTATTGGCTTTATACTCATAACATATTTATCATTAGGCTATCTTATAACCATATGTAAAGTCTGGAGTTTATATTATCGGATAGAGTTTAATTTTAGTATTAGACTGAATAGGTATATCTTATTGATTTAGATCTCATCTATGAGTACCTATATGAAGGATATTAGTAGTCTTCATCAACCTTAACCAAGCCTTTCTGCTCCTCAAAGGCTGATTATCCTTATTCAGATTTCTATAGACTATATTTTTGAGCCTAATCTTACCTAATGTAGCCTTGGTTCAGATCCCACTATTAACGAATCCCCTAATAATAATAGGTAATCGTATTACCTATTATTACTCATCTTTAAAGGCAAGGTTTAGTAACCAATAACCTTTAATGATTAGATCGTATTAATAGGTTATAGTATGAAGAGTAGGATGAGTAAGTTTGGTACATCAAAGAGGGAGAACCATGACTCAAAGCCCTTCTATGGTAGGAGACTTTATGATAACCTAAAGATAGATGAGGATAAGCCTGAGGTTGAGAATCCCATCCCTACAGAGGTTATAGATAAGGTTATCTGTAAGGATAGTAGAAGGATTGATGAGATACCAGACTCGAGTATCCATCTGATGGTTACATCACCACCATATAATGTAGGTAAGGAGTATGATGAGGACCTTGAATTAGATGCCTATCTAAATCTCTTAAAGGAGGTATTCTCTGAGACCTACCGTGTCCTGGTCACAGGTGGGAGGGCTTGCATAAACATAACAAACGTTGGGAGGAAACCATACATCCCCTATCATAAATATATTATAGATATAATGCTTGAGATAGGATTCTTGATGAGAGGAGAGGTTATATGGGATAAGGGAGCTGGTGCAGGGGTATCAACAGCATGGGGAAGTTGGTGCTCACCATCAAATCCTACCTTAAGGGATACACATGAGTATATCTTGATATTCTCGAAGGGAAAGTTCTCAAGGGATGGCAAAGGAAGGGAGAGTACTATAACAAAGGATGAGTTTCTTGAGTATTCTAAGAGCATTTGGAGGTTCCCACCAGAGTCTGCTGGGAGGGTAGGGCATCCTGCACCATTCCCTGTAGAACTTCCATACAGATGTATCCAACTCTATACCTTCAAGGGCGAAGTAGTCCTTGACCCGTTCTGTGGTGTAGGGGCTACCTGCATAGCGAGTATAAGAGCAGGAAGACATTTCATAGGGTTCGATATAAACCCTGAGTATGTAGAGAAGGCTAGGAAGAGGATAAACGAGTATCTGGCCCAAACAAAGCTTACGTCTTATTCCTTCCAATAATCTACCCATCTTTTATAGGGGTTGTATGGTATCAGTTGCCTCATCCAAAATATATTAATGAATTTAGTATCTTCATGGGTTATTAATTCTAGCAGGGTCTCTTTACTTATTTCTACTCCCCTTGGATTGGTACCAGCTTTAGGTAGTTTAAGATAACGTTCTCGCCCAATTCTCTCAAAGAGATCTAGTTGTGTAGCGAGTGGAATATAAAGGAATTTGCCATAGTTATTCCAATTAATCTGGACCAACAACATCTTACTCTTGGGAATATAGTTTTGGCGAAACTCTAATGCCTTTTGAGCATCCACTGTCCAGACTACTTTAACCCCGCCCATACCCGTGATGGTTTTAATGGAGATAGGTTGACCGTATAGCTTTACATCAACCTCAGGCTCAGTAATTGGAATGTTGGTCTCAACACTCTTCTCACCGAATTTGTAGATCAACAAAGCTATTATAATCCTCTCACGCAAAGAGCCTACTTCCATTCCCACTCTTCCAGCCCTGGATATCTCTAATTCTGCTAATTGAAATAAGTAGGGTAAACGTCTTTTAATCTTCTCAATTAACTCTTTATCCTCAAATATCTCGATCAACCTACTATGGTTCAAGAACTATTATCTTTATATTTATTATAATTAAACTTTAGTGGCAAGGAGGTACCCTCGTTATAGCCCAGAGTACTATCAAGCCTATAGTACCTCCCATGCCTGTATAATACCATACCCTACCATACATCCTTATAGTAGGTAATACCCAGAATACTTGTAGTATACCTGCAATAAGGAAGAATATGCCAGTGTTGATATTAAACTCTATCAATCTAGGTACCATTATAAGGTGCAGTATACCTGCTATAGCAGTAGTTCCTGATGCTGCATATGCTATTGGCTTTATATCCATATGGTATCTATGAGCAATATGTCTTACGGTATGTAGGACCTATAGTTTATAATAGTATTGGACTTAAAGAATGGGCTTAAGATAAATCTAATTAATTGTAAATTAACGATTAATTAATAGAAAGCCTCTTCATAACATAGTTTATATCAAATGCATAACGGGATCTGATCCATGCCTCCTCTACGAAGAACCTTAGAGCAGCTGCGAGCGAGTAATCATCTACTCTTATAGAGTCTGTTAGGAAGAATCTTAGTAGGGATAGAGAGGATGCTAGTTGCAGTGCCTTCTTCTCAAGCCTTATGGAGAATGGTACCCTATCCATACTCATACTATCAAGTATTAGAGTGGATGCATGCTCTATCCTCTCAATTACACTATCATCTATAATAACATCCTTTGGATTGAACCTCTCTCTTACTAAATCATCCCTTACCTGTATAGCATATACAAGTGTTAGATGATCCCTAATCGAGTCTGCTAGGGTTAACATCTTCTCCTGCATCAAACCCTTCATAAGCTCCCTCTGCCTCCTTGCAAGTTCACTATACTTATCCTTAGTTAACCTATGCAATCTACATACCATCCTATCCTCTATAGCCTTAAAGTTTGGATCTCTTATGGTAACACTATAACCACTACCATCTATGCTAGTGTTATAGTTTACTGAGAAGAATGATGTAAACCTGTAAGCCTTTATGCTATAGGATTTGGTCTCATACCTTATTATACCCCTCTCCATTGCTATCTTCAATGGCTCAACCATCCCTTTGTACTTGAACCACTCATTGAACTCTGTTACTATGAAGTTGAACCTCTTACCCTCATACGCCTCCCCTATGGCAATGAACTTGGCTGGTGTCATCCCTCCGCAATACCTGTTCATCCCTGGCAAGCCATATGCTGGTACGCTATGCTCCTCGGAGCCTAGTATAAGGTCCTTGATCGTAAATGTCTTCCCACTACCAGAGTCGCCGAATAGTGCAAGATTGAACCCTGTGCTCAACACCCTTGTATTGTTACTACTTACTATACTGGTATCTGAGAGCGAGTACTGCTGTGCTATAGCAAGTAATGGGTCAAAGTATAGAGTGCCAAAGAGCTCCTTGAGATGCTCTTCCAATACCCTAACATCAAAGCCTCTACCGAATGCTATAACCCTATCCAGTCTATCCTCTACAAGTTCATGAAGGTAGGATCTAAACTCCTCCTCCATCTTAAGTATCTGCTCAGACTCTGTATACGCATCCTTTGTGCTTAATCTAGGCATGCTTATAGACTCTATAACCTCTCTAACAACAGGTCTAACCTCCTCAAGTAAAGCCCATACTACACCCTTGCCCTTACTTGGATTATATACTATCCCCCTTCTATCCCTTAGATCCCTTAGTATCTCATCTACCTCGTGGTTACGCATCCTCTCACCATAGAACCTACCTGCTACTGCTGCTACTGCTGCTACATCTGCATGATCTAACTCTAGTAGGGATCTGAGTATTGCATATGCTCTCCTACCATATACATGTGTTATAACATGCCTAACCTCACTCCTCAACTCCTCCCATGAACTCCTATGCTGTAGTATACCATTTGTGAATGTATAGTATCTGCCTCTGAATACCCTATCCTTATGCATGGATAGCATAAGGATCCTCTCCAACTGCTCATCGCTAAGCATCTTGGCGAGTAGGTTTATGTTAATATCAGTTGTAGGCAAGCCTTCCTGCTGCAGATATCTGATTATACTTACTCTAAACCCATAGCATTCATACATATCAAACTCTGGTATAAACCTCTTGAGTAGCAGTATCCTCTCCCTTACCCTCTCATCGTTGCTCGATTCTATCAACATCAACCCCTCCCTATCTAATCTTATTATGTTATTGCGAATATCTTTAGATAAGATACTTGTTATACGCTTACCCTACCATATTACCTCTATTTACTACTCTTCTTCCTCTCCTCTAATCTCTGGTTGCTTAAGGCCTCTACTCCTTAATGTAGCGCATATCTCTGGTATAGCAAAGAGGAATCCTACGTGCAAGCAGTCACCCCTTGAACAGTATCTGCAGTACAACACTCTATCCTTTATCTCAACCTCTACTATCCTATCTATAATGTAATCGTATATGAATGATACATTAGCATCTGTGCCTATAAGCTTTAAGAAAGGGCCATACCTTCTAAGGTGCTCATACTGCTCTATATACTCAAAGAGTATGGTCTTTGCTGCATTGCTGAATGTTCTACCCTTGAACTTCTCATGCTTCTGTATAAACTCCTCTATCCTCTTGCTCTCCTCCTCCTTCAGCACTATCTGTGTATACCCCTTACGCATAGGATATTATCATCTGTTCCCATACTTATACTTTATCATAATAGTTCAAAAAGATTTAAATTATACTACTATTTACTAATAATATGGAACAATTGGTACAAGTAGGTACATATGATAGATGTAAGCTATGCAATAGCAGGGTTGTATACTCTGATAACTATGAGATAGTATGCCCTAGATGTGGTAGCGTGCTAGGATATGATAACATGAATTATAATTACTATACTGCAAGTAGACTTAACCTATACAACATGGTAAGCATAGGATGCAAGGCTATTAGTATAAATAGTAGGGATGAGTTGTCTCTATTCTCAAACCTATGCGATAGGCTAGGGTTACCAAGGCATATTACCATTGAGTGCTGGAGGAACTATAGAAAGTTAGCAAAGTATCTACACGCAAGTGGTGCTGAGATAGCAGTGCTAGCAGTATACTTTACATGCAAGAGATACTCGTATCAGTATGATGAGAGTATGCTTATTGATGTAGCAGCATCGATATACTCTAGATCATCCTTACCTACGCTTGAGAGGTTGGTATCCAACTTTCTTAACAACATCTATGGATGTGATGATAAGGAGGCTATCCAATTCTACATCACGTTGCTTAATAATGATAGGGCAAGGTCCAGGGCTATTAAGGTAAGTATGCTATTAGGGAAGGCTAGCCTTAAGGAGGTGCTCTCGCTTGCTCACTAGCATAGATATCAATAATCTTAAGAGGTTAGATCATGTAGTGACATTATCAACAGTACCCATGATAAAGAGTATGCATGAGGCATTAAAGAATGGAAGAGAGTTGCAGCCTATAACAGTTGCAAAGATAAAAGATGAGTACTATATACTAGATGGATATGCTAGAGTAGAGGCATATAGACTTGCTAATATAAATAGCATAAAGGCAGATGTAATAGAGTTAAAGAGCAAAGAAGAAGCAGAGTTATGGCATATAAGGCTTAATGTAAGATCATCATTGAACATATTAAAGTTGTATGAGGCTTTAAAGCATCATGAGGTATTAAAGCATAATAGCAATGCTCTAGGTTTGGATGAGACTATGCTGAAGATATTAAAGAGGTTAGATAAGATAAAAGATAGAGCATATTCAAGGCTTGCTTACTACTTGGATATACTAAGGGATAGGTTTACTAGAGTTCCACCTATACCATATTACGTTATAGTGCTTATATCCGAGTTAGAGGATGAGGAAATGCAGGAGCGTGCAGTTGATTTTGCATTCATTAACATAGAGGATAAAGAGGATGTATTCTCATACCAAGATTATGATAGGATGCTTTCATTTATAAAGATACTAAAGAAGAATGCAGATGAAAAGTATAATGACATATTTATAAGTAGAGAGAGAAGGGTTAAACATTACCATAGCAAACCAATGAATATCTTTACTTGCATATGCGGCAAGAGATACACAATAAGTATAAAGAGGAATGAGGTGAATGAGATTGAGGAGCATGATAACCTTATAGTAGTTAAAGGTAGTAATGATATGCATATACATACAGTACCTAATGAGGTTAGTGAAGAACTTAAACTTGATGCTTACAAACCTAGATGGTATGTAGTAGAAGCGTATAAGATTATTGAATTGCTACCATACCTTAAAGGCAAGGTTGCAATACTTGCGGTAGAGTGATCATTTAAAATGAATAAGGTAAGACTACTGAAGTGGAGATTTAGAAAGAATGCAAAGATAATCAGTCACGTGCTAAGATGTATAGAATCTGGGTATGTTGATAAGAGGGAGTTACTAAGCATAAGTGATGATAAATATAGGCATAATGTATCTACTGTGGTATGTAAATTAACGAGAGAAGGTTTCATTACTAGTAATGGTTCTAGATTTATATGCCTTACAGATAATGGTAGATTACTACTTCTATGCTATATGCTTGATATAAATCCATCACAACTTGTTATACTAGCATTACTATACAACAACTACTATAAATCAATGAAGAATTATGCAAGATGGATAGTACCATTAATGAGAAGAGAGTTGATTAACCTTCTACCTTTCTATAATAAAGATTATTTATCAAGACAGATCAAATTGCTTCATAATGCAAACCTCTGTGCATATGCTTATAATAACGATAAGGATTGCATTATACTAACAGATAAGGCATATAATATGTTATACAAGTTTCATGATGATATAATAGCCTTATGTGAGCATATAATGCAGATATCATATAGCGGTGAGCCATATGCTTGCTAGACTTAACTACATATATGAGATTAAGCCTATAGATCTGCTCTCGCTAAATGAAGATATGCAGAAGAGCATAATTACAAGGTTCTTGCATCTAATTAATTGGATAGAAGAACCATTAATACTAAATATCGTTAAAGATAGAATAGAGGTAAGTCTTAAAGGAGTAAGTGAAGAACTGCCTATAACTAAGACATATCTAATGAGCAATGAACCATTAGAATACATATTAGATATGCTTGGATATGAATATGCAAGGGTTCTGAATATTAGTAATGAGATGCATATAAATGAGAGATTAACCTATTTAATTATAAATAAAGATAATAAGATTACATTTGCTAGATGTTTTATGTTATATAGACTCCCAACAGATGCTGATATAGCATGGATAAGTAATATTGCAAGGTTATGTGATGAATTCATAATTCATATAATCCCATTAAGAGATGATCTTGCATTAAGTAAGATGCGAAGATATAATACACTTATAAATGCAGCCGCAGCAAGATACAATTCATTATCATACAAAGCAGAGATCTCTGAATATACTTTACAGGCATTAGAGAAGCATGAGACAAAGTTATTCAAGGTAGCAATAACAGGTATTATAACTTCTAATAGTAAAGAGGGGCTTGACTTAAAGTGCAAGGATTTTATTAGAAGTGCAAAGCAGTATGCTATGTTTGATCCAGTTATAGGTAAGCAGAAGGATATACTTGAATGTAGATATAAACATCTTATAATGGAATTAGGTAGCATGAGCATTCTATACCCATTCGTTAGTAGTGAGATGATAGAATTACCAAATGGTATAATGCTTGGTGTAAATATGATCACTGGCTCCCCAGTTATCTACGATTATTCATTAAGGGATAATTATAACATAATAATACTTGCATCATCTGGAGCAGGAAAGTCATTAACAGCAAAACTTATCCTCTCTAGAATACTGGATAAGATCCCTAATATGTATGCATATGTAATAGATCCACAAGGTGAGTATGTAAATATCGCAGATTATCTACGATTTGATGTTATAGAGATAAAAGATGATAGCAGTAGTAAACTTGGATTGGATCCATTAAGGTTATTCAAAGGTATAGATGCTGCCGAGATTATAGCGGATATAACAATGGCTCCTTTACTTGTAAGGAAAGAGATGACTAAAGTTATAATGGATAAGGGCATTAATAATATATTTAAATTATATGAATATTTAAGCAATGATGCAAAGAGATATCTTGATGATATACTTGCAAGTAACACACAGATTTTCTCTGGCGATAGAACAATTACTAATAAGACAATAATATCACTTAGGAATATAAATTCTTCTCATATGCTATCAACCCTATTATTGCTAACATTAGCAAAGACATGGGATAAAGTTAATACTATAAAGAGGAGTATACCAAAGGTTATACTTGTTGATGAGGGTTGGATGTTATTCAATATGCCCTCTAGTGCAAAGTTCATAAACCTAATAGCAAGACTTGGTAGGAAGCTTAACGTTATCTTTATATTTATTACTCAAAGACCTGAGGATGTTATTGCTAATGAGTATGGTAGAGCATTGCTTGATAACAGTGATACAAAGATAATACTAAGGAATAATGAATTGGCGTCATTAAAGATTGCTGAGGCATTGCAATTACCAGATAAGGAGAGGGAGATGATTGTATCATTTACTAAAGGGGATGCGTTACTCTTAACCAGAAGTCATAGATTAAGGATACATATAACTCCAACAGATGAAGAGTTAAATCTATTCTCAACTACTCCTATTGATTATAAAATCAACGTTTAATCTCACACCTGTATAATACGCTTGCTATAATCTCTTCCTTCTTTCTTGTTAATATTCCCTGAATAATCATTATGTTCATTATTAATATCAATACCATATATATTATTGCTATTCTTGGCAACATTAATCCATCTAGAGTAGTCTTTAGGCTTTATACTCTTGCATAATCCAATTCCTCTTATAGGGGTATCTGCCTGTGTATAAAAAGCAAATACATGCAATGGTAATGCTACAAGCTCTTCTTTGCTTATAGGCATAAGATCCTTTACTAGCATAGCAGTCTTAATATCACATCTAAAGCATATTACTGTTCTACATAAAGATAACAGCTCTCCTGCCACCTCTTCTTTAAATGAATTTATGCTTTGCGTTGCTAATGTAACCTTGATGTTAAACTTCCTTAGTGTATTAAGCACTTCTCTTATAGCAAAGGAGTGGAAGAGATGAGCCTCATCTATAAACAGGTTAAAGATATCTTTATTTTTTCCTTCAATAGATTCATCTATGCTCATTCTAGCCTCAACATATAACATATGTATGATTATTGATCCTAGGAATGCTATTATATCATCTGATCCTATACTAGAAAGATCTATGATAACAAACCTCTTTGCTCTTACAATATCTGCGATACTTATACTTGATCCATCTTCATCATCAAGCATTACCATTGCTAAAGGGGTTGATAATATCTTATCTAGTTTATTATACACTACTCCTATGGCTTCCTTACTATAATTCTCAAATATCTCATACCAAAAGTATAATGTATCAAGATCGGTTACATTCCTAAGTATGCTATTCCTTAATTCTTGTTTGGTTATGAATGCTCTAATATCCTTTAAGGTAACACTTTTACTAGTTGATATCAAAAGATTTAATGCATTCCTTAATATAGTCTCCAATCTATCACCCCATGAATCACTATATAGATTCTTAAGTACATTTATGAATGATGTTGTTACTATATGCTTATCCTCTTTATCAAAGTATAATGGATTAACCTTAACTACCTTTTTAAACCATAACGCTGTTGCTGGGTTTATGTAAATAACGTTGTTGCATAAATCCTCAGGTATTAGTGCCAATATCTCTCTAGCAAGCATCCCATGGGGATCTATTAATATGAATCCTTCCCTTCTCTTTATGCATTGCAGGATAAGCAACTTCATCGTTTCGCTCTTACCCGAGCCTGTCTCACCAAATATTATAGTATGAACCCTATACTTAGAAGGTATAGCATAAGCATTACCATCAGCACCGAATCCTATTATATCTATACTCTCATTTCTTGTCATGCTCTAATATTCATCTATCACCGGATAAGATCAAGATCTATGCTATCTTTAATGGGATCAATCACTATACCGTTGGTGAAGGTCTTAACCTTGCTTGCTGCTGATAATCTAAGCATAGATACATCATTTGGCAATGCTATTAAGCTTACTAACTCTACATCACTTAATATACACGTATATCCTTCCATCATATTTAACTCTGTAACACTATAATTCTTAAGGTGCCTACACGCTATTAACTCATTAGGCAATATACTCTCTAACATATGTAATGTATCATTCTTGTTTGATGCTAAAGCTATCACTGTAGTAAAGTGTTTAAGTCTCATCTTCCACTTTGCCTTCTCTATAATACTTTGCATAAATGGTGATACCCTCTTCCTTACATTACTCTTATTAAATAATCCTAATACTACGCTTAGATTATCGCCATGCTCTTTCTTCATTATCCACTTGCTTATATCATAAGCCTTATCTGTATGCTTAGCATAACATGCAAATAAGCACTCATCATCTAACCTCTCTAATAGTTCATATAATACACTTGGTTTAACCTCTTGCACTATCGGTATTGCATAATGTATCCTACTCTTGTAATAATTTACGTACTTGTATCTTAGTAATGGAGTCCACTCAAGTTCTTCCATTCTAGCATTCTTTATGTTAAAGAAGTGGATGCTATTTGCATCATCTACCATAACAAGTATTCTAGTTAACCCTTCCTTACGTAGAACGAATAATGCAAACTCATTAACTCTATAGAGTAGGTTAAGCATCTCTCCAACCCCATCCTTAAAGTTACTGTGTAGTTTTAGTTCATACCATCTATACTTCATCATATTAACAATATGGCTTTTAATAAATACCTTTTAATAGTGATGTTAGGAGAGTTAACTGAAGAGGAGAGGGTTAGATGGCTAAGGATAGTTATAACAGCATTGATAGCAGGATTGATAGTATTTGCTGCACCAGAGATAACTGCATGGATAACTGGAATAGATATAACTAATCCAAAGGATAGTATACCTACTGCTCTAGTAGATAGGGTATCTATGATATTCATGCTAACAAGGTACTTTGGAGGAGCAATAATAACAATAGGCGTTATAGCAGGGGTGATAAAGCTCTGATATTAAAGAAGATAGATGTAGTTGCATTTGCATTGCTGTTAGCATACTTTCTTATAATGCCAGATATAGAAGATGCACTAATACCATTCTTCTTTATTTTTTGGATATTTGCATACTCAATGGATGTATCAAGTACTATAAAGCAGAATGCTATAAGATATGAAACCAATAGATTATTTGCGTATATAGCAGATAGATTAGGAATATTTCCTGCTATATTAATACATCTACTAACAGAGTTAGTATTTATATCATTTATACCATTTGTATTCCTAAGATCATTAAGTATAGAGGCTAGTGCAATAACAGCATGCATTACTGGGCTATTACATCTTTATGCATTCTTCTCAAATACTAGATATAGTATAGGTTGATCAACGAATAAATCAGTATACCTTGTATCTAACCGTTGATGATATCCTTATAATCTTAATATTTATTTATTGATGAAGATACTATGGTTTGATGATATAGAGGTATGGAATCAACCAGTCTTTGATCTGCCATTAATAGGTAGAGTAAGTATTAGGCAAATGTGCATAATAGGTTTGGCATTGATACTAACGTTCAGTATTAGGGATTTACTTGTAGCAGTTATATCATTCTCAATAACATTACCTCTTGCAATGCTAAAGTATAGGTCATTAAGATTTGATGAGCTTGCTCTTAACATAACCATCTACATGATTATCTATAAAGTATATCCATTGTTAAGGCATTCATTTTTATTATTAAGTAATACAAAGAAGGTAATGATTATAGTGATGGTTACTAGTATAGTTAAGAGATATCTTGTAAGGAATACTTTAAAGAATAATAAGAGCAATAGCAAAGAGATAGTGGTTAATGCAGATACTATAAGACTAAAACTAAGATTGGTAAACAAGGATGGAAGAAGGTTAGCAGGTAGACTTGCAACTATATACCTTGATGATGATCATATATCAAGTATAGTATCTGATTCAAATGGCGAGATTGAAGCGCTTGTATCATTAAGCAATGATGATCATAAGGTTAGTAACGGCTTACATACATTAAAGGTTATGGTAGATGGTAAGGTTGTATTTATGCAGGGAATAAAGTTAAGCAGACCAGTTTAATAATCATATATTTGTTAATAGATGGTATTTGGGCTAAGTGCTGGGTTACTTACAGTAATAGCAATAATGGCAGTAATAGCATTGGTAGGTGTAAGTATTGGTATAGTTAACAGCATAGGTAATACATTCGTTGATATTGCTATAGCAATGCCAAAGTTCGAGTCTACAAACAATGCAAATATAACCTTGTACTCATTCTTTAGAGATACATCATTCTACATACTTGCAATGGCTATAACCCTAGCAGGGATATCTCTTATGCTTGAGGAGTTTAATCTGTTATCTAGAGGTAGTGCAAGTATCATCATCTCAAAGAGCGTAGTTATAGTTATCCTTCTATTCATCTTCCCTATAATATGGGATAATGTAGCGTATGCAATAGAGGAGTTCAGCAAGTATATACTTAGCCCAGAGGATCCCTCAATGGTGAATGAGAAGGTTAGAGACCTATGGGCAAATATATCTGCAATTAATATGCCAAGTATACCAGATCCTTTTGAGTTACTTGACCCAAGCAAGTTACCTGAGAGGATATTTGTAGATGTATTCATGAGTGTATTCAAATCAATGATAGCACTTATGCTAATGGTAAGTCTATACATAGTAGGTACCATAAGGATAGTGCTAACAGCAGTGCTAGCAATAGGTTTACCTATCATACTCATGCTCTCACTGATACCATTCTTAAGGAGGATAAGTGATACCTTGCTTAATACGCTAATAGGTTTAAGTATAGCACCTATACTCTCAAGTCTAACAGTTGCTGCAGGGAACTCATACCTAGCAAGTTCTAGCCTTGATGAACTGCAGTTATGGATAGCAAGTGTTGCTATAGCATCACTTGCTGTATACTTCCCTACCCTCCTTGCACCAGTGCTAGGCTCTCTTGTAACATCTTTGAGTGCATGGGTTACTGGTGCTGGTATATCAAGTATATTATTGGCAAGTGGTTCAGTTGCTGGTGCTGCTAAAGGAGTATTAACAGGTGTAAGTACAATATCCTCTGGCTTAAGTGCAACTTTAGGCAGAGAACCTACTGCATTGGAGCTTGCTAGAGCAGTGACAAGTGCGAGTGGGCTAAGGGTTATGGGCAAGTCAGCAGTAACAGGATTTACTGCAGGTGCAGTAGGAGGCTTACTAACCTCTTTAAGACCTACTACAGAGGCATTGGGTATACCAAGTATAGGTAGGTTTATAGATAATGCAGCAAGAAGCACGTTAGGGATAGCAGATACTAAAGCAAAGGATAATGCCATGGAGCTTGTTAGGAACTTTGCAGGCTCGCTTGTAGAGGGTTCAGTAGCATACTATGCATTAAAGAGCCCATTGCAGAGTGTTAATTCTGGAGATGTTAACAGGTGGTTCTATACAGTAAAGGGTATGTATGATAGACAGGATTATACCTCTCTTGCAAGGCTTGCTAACAGATACTTCCAGTTGCCTGATGAGATACTTAAGGGTAAGGAGGAGTTGTTTGGAAAGGTTTTTGGTGAGCATATAATGAATATAGCAAAGGCAGAGGATAGAAGACCATTAACAAACCTATACTATTGGTTAGAGCAGATAAGGGAGAGGGGAGGGATAAGCAAGGTAGCAAGTGCTGATGAGTTAAAGTCTATCATAAAGGATAGGGATGTTAATAGGGAAAGGCTTGCAAGTATGTATAACATAGCATTACCTAATCCAAACTTTGAGATTATAGATCTTACAATCCATATAGATGATAAGCATGATGAAGGGAAGTAACCTATCCCATTATATAATAGAGAATGTGGTAATCGTTGCTATAACACTTTATATAATTGATATGTATGAAGCATATGGCTATACAATATCATCCTACTCATCATCCCCCTGTAACCTTTATGCAACTATTACCATCTCAAGCATGTATTATAATGGTAGCATCAGAGGCAACCCAGATGGCACCTACTACCCTGGTGATACATTCAAGTATAACATAGAGCATGGATACAATGCTGATCCATCATGCTCTAACTATAGCTACTGGATTGATGTAACTGATGCTAGTATAACAGGCTCTACATCTGGAATACTGGAGATAGATAGTAATGCTAGAGGGGTATACTCATTCATATTCAATCAGAGTATAATGCATACTGTATGCATTATGGATAAGGATAATAGTTACTGCTATAAAAGCATATACACAAACAGGGTTGTATACACATACAAGGTTATAGAGCCTCAATTAGATGTTAGGTTAGATAAAATATATCTATATGATAGTGATGGGTTCATTGCAGTTAACAAGGATGGCACATACTATATCAATGATCCTATAGCAGTCATACATAGTATAAACTACAGATTCAAGGATGATAGGATAGGAACGTTAAGAGCAGTTGTTGATATGGAGCATGGTATGCTACTTGATTATGAGTACTCCTGTGATATGGTAAGATGTGAGCATAGCATTAGCAGTAACAAGTATTATTACACGAATTTACACTTTGGTTACAGTGATGGGGTAAGCGTTTACATTGCAGATGATGTAGGTAGAAGCAAGATGGTATACAAGATAACGCTCCTTAACATAGATAAGGTAATAGGCCATGCATATGCTAGCATAGATGTAGAGGTTGTAAGATATGCACCAGTGTACAATGCATACACTTATCTAGTGCTTAATAGCGATGGTGAATGGGCTTATGCAAAGGATATAGCAATAGCATTGCATTACCAAGGCAGCAAAGATGATGATGGATATATACATGGATTAAGGAGGAGTAAGATAAATGCTAATGAGTATAATGCAATTGCATACATGCTTAGCCCTAATGATGCTAAAGAGATAGATAAAGGTTCTTTAGCACTAAAGTATGCACTTGCTGATAATTACAATAAAGAGAGTAATGCTGTATTATTCGATAAGGAAGGTTATGGTAAACTTGTATTCTCTTACAGCATAGAAGATAAGGTCTTAAAGTATAGATACTCTAGCATTGCGCTTGAGATAAGGTTGTACTCAAGAGGCTTTGCTGGGTATGATAATTTAATGCTCCTTAACGTAACATACACTTACCCAGCAGTAAGGTTCTCAAATATATTAGAGGTTATTGTATATGATGCAGATGGTAATATTAAGGATATACCAGTGAGCGTATCCATGAGACCCTTGAATAGCAACTACCTTCATGATTACTTAAGGTTAAAGGTTATCAATGATAGCAGGGATGAAAGATTTGCTGAGATGGTTATAAATGATTTATACAGCAAATATAATGAGGGTTATGGTATAGGTTATGTAAGGATGATGGTTAATTACACCTCACACTACATACCAGAGTATGTTGTAGATCATTACAACTCAATACTTAATATACCATTGCATATAGCATTAGATGCCCTAACCCCCTACATAATAGAGGTTAAGGTAGGAGATATCACAAAGGTATACTATGAACCTACATACTCATTCTATAGAGATTACAGGATAGTAGTGAATCTCGATGAGTTTAGGCTTGTAAAGGCAAGGTTAACAGACCATCTTGAGTTAATTGTAGATAAGAGGTTTGGGAAGATAAGGAGTATATATGTAAATGGTTCCTACTACGAGCCATGGTTATACTGCAGAGATATGCAAGAGTATATATGCAAGATTAAGATAGATAATGATTCTGCCTACATTACTCTATACAACGATTGGTATGGTAAGGCAAGATTAAGTGTTGTTAAGGATGCTTCAGGTGTAGCAAGTAATTATACTAGCAACTATAACCCCTCCATACTTGTAATTGCTTTAACACTAACTATATTCGTAGCCTATAGGTTACTTAGGATAAGATGGTAGATAAGGGGATAGCATTAAGATTCTTTAGCAATGTATACTCAACATACGATAAGGTTGTAGTGATAACAACATTCTCCAAAGATATTGGATGGAAGAAGGAGATATTAGAGTTAATGCCAGAGGCATGTGATATACTAGACCTTGGATGTGGCACAGGTATACTAACCATGCTTCTTGCTGATAAGGCAAAGAGGGTTTATGGCCTTGATATAATCTACAGAAGTCTTAAGGTAGCAAGGGATAAGGGTAAGGGTAAGAAGGAATTTATGAGCATAGAGTTTGTTAATGCTGATGCAGAGAATATACCATTCAAGGATGATGCATTTGATGTTGTAACAGCATCGTATCTACCAAAGTATGTTAATGCTAAACTGCTTATAAGTGAGTGTAAGAGGATATTGAAGGATGATGGTATGATAATACTACATGATTTTACATACCCTAGATGCGTAATTATAAGATGCTTATGGAACCTTTACTTCTTGATACTCAAGTTTGTAGGTTTGTTTGCTAAGGAGTGGAGGAGCATATTCTATGAACTTGATAAGGTAATAGCAGAAAGCAAATGGGTTGATGATACGCTTAATGAGCTTAATGCTAATGGATTTACATGCATAAACTGCAGATACCTTACCCTTGGCACAGCAGCTATAGTATATGCTAGAGTAAGGAAGCAAGCATCTGATCTATAACATCCTTAACTCCTACCCTGTAGTTAGGGTACCTTAGGGTATAGATGGACTTTAGCCTATCATTCCTTGCCCTTACAGATGCTGTTAACGTATCAACTATACTTGAGCCTAAGAGTAACCTTGCTATGAAGAGTGGTATACTTGATGGCTTCTTAACCTTTAGTAGATCTGCAGTATAGTATATGAACTCCTTGAATATACAAGGTTCATCATCGCATACTATAACCTTATCATAATTACTATTCATTATAGCCTCTAACGCTCTAGCAGCATCATATACATGAATAAAGCATCTATAGTAGTTACCAGAGCCAGGTATCCTGAAGGTACCATTCATAAGCCTATTAACAACTATATCCTTGAACCATCCTCCATTACCATAAACATCTCCAAGTATTGCTACCTTAACACTAAACCCATACATCTTACCAGCATTTACAAGCATGGATTCAGCATGACTCCTTATCTCTGTGAACCAGTTGCTAGGATTGTATCTTGCATCCTCATCTATATACGAACCCTTAACATCACCATAAACACCTAAGCCTTGGGCATATACTATTACCTTAACATCATCCTTTATAGCATCTATAAGGTTACGCATACCTTGTATGTTAACCTTCTTATGCCTATCCTTACCCTTTACCAATGGGTTTAGTGCAGCAAGGTGAAATACTGCATCAACATCTATACCCTTTAACGAGTCTAGTATGTTCTTCTCTGTTATATCTATTACTACACACTCTAACCCTTTATCCTTTAGCACCTCTGCTGCTTCATGCCTCCTAACCAAACATAGAAGATCATACTTGTTAGATGCTAGATGTTTAACAAGCTCTCTACCTATGAACCCATCAGCCCCAGTAACCAGTATCTTCATGGCTTTATTATCAAGCATCTATAATATTAATCATCTTTAACTATAATTAAAATAAGTCTACTTAACTAAAATTTTTTATCCATCTTTTACAGAATATAAAGTTATGGATACTAGATTGAATGAGTGGTTTGTGCCAAGGTTTGGATCCTTAAGGTTTAGGGCATTCATAGGCATGCTATTCCTACCATACACTGGTATGTGTATATCATTTACCATAATAGGCTCCATACTTGCTGATACAGTGTATTGGGATAGAGTGCTTGCATTATCTGTAATATACTTCCTAGCATTGGGTATAGGAGCACATGCATTAGATGCAATAGGATCTAAGCGTAAGCCTTGGGGAGATATACTAGGATATAGGCTATTGCTTGTATCAGCATCATTAAGTATAGCAGTAGCATATTTAATAGGCATATATTATATAGTTACGTATGTGCCATTGCTAGCAGTTATAGCAATACTTGAAGGGTTCTTCCTTCTAGCATATAACTTGGAGTGGTTTAAAGGCTTGTTCCATAACAATATATCATTCAGTCTCTCATGGGGCTCACTGCCCTTACTTGCTGGTTATATTATGCAGAGTAACAGCATATCCTTTCTTGCATTGTTAACATCTCTAGTAACAGCATTAATAGCATATGCAGAGATAAGGGTATCTAGGGTATACAAGGAGTTGAAGCGTAACTCTATGCATGATGTAAAGCATAAGATGATCTTGAAGGTTTTAAGTATAGGTACAATAATTGTTGCTTTAGTGATGCTTACATTAAGGTTATTGATATGATAGTAGTAAGGGATATAGGATTTAACATATTACCGATTATAAGATGCTTAGAGGATAAGGCAGGGATAAGGTTAAGGCTTGCAGAGAAGATACTCCTAGCAGAAGTAGGCACTGTTGAGCAGATGCTAAGCATAATCTTAGATTCTAGCATAAGGGTAAGTGTAGTAAGACAGGTAGAGCAGGATGGTATCATTGAGAGAGAGGTTAGCATATCCAATAACGATGAATCTATAATAATAGCAAAGAGCATAATATATGCTGATACATTACCTAATGCAGTTTTAGATGATATAAGGGGCAGGAGGCTAAGTATAGGCAGTATAATAAATAAGCACTCATTAGAGGCATTTAGGAGGATACTTGAGATAGGCTATGATCCTGCATCAGATATACTGTATAGAGTATATGAGATACTACATAATGGTAAGGTAGCCATGAGGGTAAGAGAAGATATAGTTAGGAGGAGGTTACTTAACTAACTTCCTCTTTACCTTATTGACAAATACATTCTTATTTATTATATACCTCTCATGTATAACCTCACCAATCTTCTCTACATCATCGTATACCTCTGCCTTGAACCCAAGCCTCTTGCCATCAACATCAACCAGCATTACAACTATCCTAATATGCATACCAACTGGTGTTGGTGCTATATGCTTAGCCTCAACCATAACACCTACAGTATCATCCTCATTCAGATAAGGTTTAACCATCTCTCTGCATAACCTCTCTACAGCATCTATCATGCTTGGTGTTGATAATACCCTAGCATCTTTACCTAGAAAGTCTATGCACATAGAATCATCTACCCTTAGAGTAACCTCTTGCCTTATACCAACATGCATAATACCAAATCCTATTAAGTTACTAAAAACTTTTTATTACATATGAGAGGAGTAATACTGTGAATGAGTTTATACTCTACAAAGAAGGGAGGAGGATAAGGAGGGTAGATATAATAGGGGAAGGGGTTGATGAGGATGATCCTATAGTAAGGGCATTGCTAAGTGTAGTTAGAACAAAGGGTTACAATGTAGTATTCAAAGACTACTCTTTAGTAAGGGGTAGCAATAGATGAGTATAGTGGAGTATTGGAGTAAGGTTAGGCCACTGATAGATAATGGGATATCTCGGCTATTGCCAGTATTTTTGGAGCGTATGCCAAGCGAGCATGCAGAGATATTCAAGGAGAGTATAGAAGGAGGCAAGAGGGTTAGAGGTACATTAACATGCTTGGTATGCCAAGCATTAGGAGGTATGCTTGATGATGCATTGCCTAGGGCAGTTGCTATTGAGTATATACATGCTGCAACCTTGATACATGATGACTATGTTGATCTTGATACAGTTAGAAGGAATAGACCAGCTATATGGACGCTTGAAGGATCAAGGAGGGCTGTGCTCTTTGGTGATCTTATACTCTCATACATGATAAACATGATGACAGATATGAGCAAAGATGATGCAAAGGCAGTAGCAGAGGCTATAGCAGCTGTAGCGATGGGTGCATTCAAGGAGCCCCTTAACCCTTTACGCTTGGTAGAGGATATAACAACAGGTAGATTCCCCTCTGGCCTCTACGATGTTATAATAGGGCTTAAGACAGGGGCATTGTTTGGTGCAGCAGCAAAGCTTGGTGCAATAGCAGCAAATAGGCTAGACCTTGCTGATAAGGTGTATAAATATGGCTCTAGGTGTGGCGAGGCATTCCAGATAGCTGATGATCTTAGGGAGATGTTATACATAGTTGAGACAGGGAAGGTTAATGTTAACAAGGTTGTTACCCTATTTCCTGCATGTCTATATTACTCTAACGAGTCCATGAAGGATATGCTTGATATAATCATGGGTAGAAGTGTTGATATAACATCCATAATACTTGAAAGATGGGTTCCTTTGATAGAGCGTATGAGCAATGATATAGATGTTAGGATAAACCTTGCCCTTGCTGAGATAGAGGGTTTTGAGAATAATGAGTATACAATGCTATTAAGGGAGGCACCAAGGCATATAGTAAGGCTTATGCTTGAGAGTAAGGTAGAGGCATGATTATAAATGCATATTTGCAAAGTATATACATAACTTAAATATCTTTTCCAAGATGATAGGATTATGAGGATAGCAATAGTAGGTGCTGGCGTTGCTGGCAGCTTTCTAGCATGCTTACTTAACAGCAAGGGTTATGAGGTTGAGGTCTTTGAGCAGTATACAAAGGATAAGCATTACCCAGTATGTGCATGGGGTACATCAAGACATATGCTTGCCCACTTCTGTAGCATGTGTGGGCTTGATGTTAATGATTACATACTCCATGTAGGTAAGAGGCTTGATATATATGTGCAAGGGAGTGATAAGAAGGAACATCTTAACCTTAAGGGGCTTGTTACATTTGATAAGAGGAGATGGGAGAATGATATGCTCAAGGGTGTAAATGTAAACTATGGGGTTAGATGCACTAGAGATAAATTTCCATTACACAAGTATGATTACGTATTAGACTGCACAGGGTTCCATAGGAGCATGCTACCAAATCCAAAGGAGGATCTTTACATACCAACATGGGAGTACATGCTTGCTAACATAAGCAAGGAGAGGGACTTTTATGTTATAGGTTATAGGAATGCCATGGGTTACTTCTGGCACTTCCCTCTAGGTAATGGTAGGGCATATATAGGCTCTGGGCACTTCAAGAAGGATTATTATGGGATAAATGAGTTCCTTGCTGAGGAGCCTAATGCTAAACCACTTATGCGTATAGGTAGACCAGTAAGGTTAGCCCCAGTTACAAGGGTTGAGCCTATAGTGTATGGTAATGTTAGAGGGGTTGGGGAGTCTATAGGCACTGTATTCCCCTTACTTGGAGAGGGTATAACCCCATCACTACAATCAGCAGAGATACTCTATACACTCATTACAGATGGTGATTTCAGTGAATCTGCATATAGGGATGAGTTGCATAATAAGTTAGGTTACTACGATGATGTATACAAGGTATTAAGGTTGAAGATGGAATCAAGGTTTAGCATGCTCAAGCACTCAAGGCTACTGTATAGGATATACAGGCATATGAAGAAGGAGGAGGATAGGTATGGGTTTGAGGTTAGCATAGACAAGTTCGTTAATCTACTTAACGCAATCTAGATATTTTTATTAATATCAAACATGCTATGATATGGGCTATATTGTAGTTGCAGAAAAGTATAGTGTAGCCAATGCTATAAGCAAGGCATTATCAAGCATTAATGTAGGCAATGCAAAAGTTACATGGGTAAATGGGCATGTATTCAATATAGATCTACCATTAACATTCAAGCATTGGAGGCTTGATAAACTTGAGGATATACTTAGTGTTAGAGAGTTTAGGTATATAGTAGTAGATAGGAAGAGTTACTCTAGGCTGAAGGGTTACTTTAGCAGTAACGATAATCTAGTTATAGCAACAGATAATGACCATGAAGGGGAGCTTATAGGCTATGAGATCCTAAAGTTATACAGAAGTATTAAGGGTAAGGATGCACCATACCTTAGGATGAGGTTCAACTCTACTGCAGTAAAGGAGTTGGTTGATGCATGGAATAACCTTGAGGATAAACTTAACTGGAGGTGGGTATACAAGGCTATCTTTAGGCAGAGATTTGATCTACTAACTGGGGCAGCATATACAAGGCTCCTTACACTAGCAAATAGAAGGTTAAGCCTTTATGCTAAGGGTAATAATGGTAAGAGAAACAAGGTATTAAGTTGGGGCTCATGCCAGACACCAACCCTTTACTTTACCGTGCAGAGGGAGAGGGAGATAGAGTCATTCAAGAGCAAGGATTACTGGTATGTAAGGGCTGAGTTGGAGCATGATGGTATCAGGTTTACAGCATCAAGTAGAGCAGTATACAGCAGCAAGGAGGCAGAGTATATGCGTAATGCGATAAAGGATGCTATATATGCGCTAGTAGAAGATTATAAAGAGCATAGGAAGAGGGTAGAGAGGCCATTGCCTACTAGAACAGATGATGCGCTTAAAGACCTTACTAGGATAACAGGTATGAGTGCATACAAGATACTGCAGGTAATGGAGGAGTTATACTCCTCTGGCTACATATCGTACCCTAGGACAGATACAAATAGATATGCAAGTAACTTTAATTTCACCAATGCAATGAGAGCAGCATGTAATGGTTTAAGGATAGAGGTTAAAGCCAAGCCTATGCCAAGGAATGGTAAGAGTGATGATAATGCACATCCTCCAATATACCCTACAGGGGCTTACAAAGGTTCAGGTATGGAAAGGAGTGTATGGGAGTATATAGCAAGAAGGTTCTTGGCAAATGCTTACTATAATGATGCAGTTATGCTTATTCAAGATGCTAGGCTGATGCTTAATGGTATAGAGTTGTATGCCCATGGTAGTAGGGTTATGGATGATGGGTTCTTTAGCATATACCATTACTTTAAGCCTACGGATGAGCCTATACCAAGGATGAGTATTAACGATAAGGTTAATGTTGTAGATGCTAAGGTTGTTAAGGATAAGACCAAGCCTCCAAGTAGGTTGAGCGAGTCAGAGTTACTAGAGTTGATGGAGAGGCATAGTATAGGCACAGATGCTACTAGGGCAGAGTTCCCCTTGCTTATACAGCGGAGAGGATATGCTGTAAAGGTAAAGGGTAGATTCAAGCCTACAAGCCTAGGCATAAGGCTAATAGATACTCTAGAGGGTATAGATGCAAGGTTAGTGAAACCAGATACAAGGGCTATGGTAGAGAGCATTATGGGCATGATAGAGAGGGGAGAGGTTACCTATGAACATGCATTGGATAAGAGCATAAGCATATACGCTGCTCTATTCTCATTATGCAAGAGCAAGATTAATGTTATAGGTAGAATAGAGGATGAGGCTAACAAAGGTATATGAGATAAGCTCAAGGGATAAGATAATTGCTATACTTAATAGCATACCATCAGGCACCTTAGGCACCATAGATGCTAATGGCTTCCCTCAACTCATACCCATGAACTTTGTCTATGCCTATGATGCAGTATACATGCACTCATTCAGCATGGGGGAGAAGATTGAGAATATAAAGAGGGATAAGAGGGTAGGTTTTGAGGCACATAAGTATGTTGAGTTCTTACCATCATACTTCTTTGATCCTTACGATGCATCCCAAGCAGATACATTATACATAAGCGTTGTGATAAAGGGTTATGCTGAATTGGTGCATGATATGGAGGAGAGGGCAAGGGCATTGAATGCATTGATGCAGAAGTACCAGAAGGAGGGGCTATATGAGGAGTTGAGTTCTAATATGAGTACAGTTAAGGATACTCATCTAGCAGTAATAAAGGTTAAGCCATTGATTATTACAGGGAAGTACAAGTTAGGGCAGCAGTGGCCATTAGAGTATAGGAGGTATATTGCCAAGAGAATACTTGAGAGGGGCTCAAAGACTGCTGTAGATACAGTAAGGCTCATGGGCTTTGATCCTTACACCCTTGAGTACAAGCATGAACCAGAACCTGTTATTACATAATCTTACATAACAAGAGTTATCATTCATAGATATTACTAAAATGGTATGATGGAGTTAAGATACAGGAGGAGTGAGTTAGAGGAGGTATTTATGCCATTCATAGAGAAGAACCAAGTTACCCTGCTTATAAGAGGATTACCAGGGACAGGGAAGACTACACTTGCACTGGAGCTTATGAACCTTGTTAAGGATACATACAGATGCATATACCTCTCTACTAGGGTATCATTCAACAAGTTAAAGCAGCATATACCATGGGTTGAGGATATACTTAATGAGTCTACAGTGCTTCAGCTAAGGGCAGGGAATGGCAGCAATAGCAATGGCAAGGGCGATAGCATTGATTTAAGGTTAGGTACAGCAGATAGCCTACTTAACCTAGTAATAGATAAACTTGTTAACAACAAAAGAGCATTCATAGTCCTAGATAGCTGGGATGCTCTAGCAAAGGAGATACCCCTTGAGGAGAGGATGAAGATAGAGAAGACCATGCTATCCATAGCAGATGCTAATGATGGCATGCTTGTATTCATAAGCGAGGAGCCTGAGAAGAATACCCTAGCATACCTTGTAGACTGTGTTGTAACATTAACCCTTGAGGAGAGTAACGGTGTATGGTTAAGGAAGATGCAGATAGATAAGATGAGAGGCGTTGCTATAAAGAGGAATAAGATGATATACACACTACATGATGGGCACTTTACCATAGCAGGATCACAGGCAAGTAGTGCATGCACAAATGAGTTATTCAATCCTATACCAAGTAAGCAAGGTTACATATCAACAGGTAACAGGTATTTAGATGATGCATTGGAGCATGGTATAAGGGATGGAAGTATAGTAATGCTTGAGGTTGCAAATAATGTTAGCATGAACTATGCAAGGCTGATAGCAACCAATATGGTATTGAATAATATAAGGAGCAATAGACCAGCTATAGTTATATGCGGTAGAGATGAACCTCTAATAAAAGTACTTAACAAGATAATTCCTCATTGCCTCTCATACGATCTTAATAGGCTGATGGTATTTGCTAGCCCTTCACCTAACTTTGAGCAGGAGTTCCATACTGCACTGCATGAACTATGCACGTATGATAAGCAGAGTATGCATGATGAGATGGTAATGGCTCTAGGGAATGATAATAGTGAGAACATGGCACTGCTCCTAGATAGTTATATAAAGTTAAAGGATTACAGCAAGAGCATGGTTATAACATCAAACCTAATATGGGATAACTTTGAGCTTGTAAAGAGACAGTTGCTCTATGATGCAAAGATAGTTAGGAACAATGGGGATGTGCTCTTACTTACTGTAAAGGCAGATAGCGATGTAGCAGATAATGTGAACATGCTAGCAGATATATACATTAGGCTATGGGAGGAGAATGGTACGCATATACTAGCGATAAAGAAGCCATTCCATAAGCTTTATGCAATGAACATGGATGGATGCCACTCTTATTCCCTTATACCACTCTTTTAATTTTAGAGCATGATAGATTATATTGATCTAAGGGTAGTGTTGGCATTAGCAGCTCTTGCTATAGGCTCATATATGGATATCAAGAGGAGGGAGGTTAACGATCTCCTATGGATTATAGCAATAGGCTTAGGCATAATTATCCATATACTATACCCATTACCACTCCTTGAGCATATACATGTTATAGTAGTAGGATCAGTTACAGCAGCAGGTATAGCATACATTGCATATAGGCTAGGGTTGTTTGGTGGTGCTGATATGCTTGCATTGATATCAATACTTGTGATACTCCCTATACATGAGAAGAGTAGTATTGTACCAGCGTTGAGCATGCTCCTTAATGCATGCATACTTGCAGTAGCATCCCTACCATATAATGTGGTAAGGAATACTATATCATTAGTAAAGGGTATAGATATATTCAAGGACTTCAATGAGCCATTAGCAAGGAAGATAATTGCATTCATAGTAGCACAGAGGGTAGATAAGGTAGGGATGCATTATGCATTCATAGCAGAGAGGAATACAAGGAATGGGAAGAGGTTCGATCTATCACTTAAACATGCAGAGTATAGCAGTTATGCTGATGTTAGCAGCAATGGTACATGGGTTATAGTAGGGTTACCGTTCATAGTATACATGCTACTGGGCTTGATAGCAATGCTTGCTATAGGGGATATTCCAGTATATATGGCTAAAGTTATAATTTTATGAGCTTAAAGTAATCTAAATGATATATATTAATGCTAGACATTATCATTTAACATCAACATCAATTAATTATTTGTATTTAGATCAAATAAATTAAAATAATTAAATAATAGATAATTAATGTCACGATTTACTATAAA
>CAYYYF010000003.1:0-95824 GCA_964475945.1 uncultured Nitrosopumilales archaeon
AATAATAGAAGTGATGTATTAGGATTTAACATTTACTGTAATGCACGTGCTACTATTTATTTAAAACAATCTCTAAGACACAATTAATTTAACCTAAACCATAGTTATAGTTATATTTAAGTTAATTCTAAGTATAGATAATGAGGAGTTACGGCATACTTGCACTGCTAGCGATTGTAGCATTGGCAGCTGTAGCAGCAATAATACCTAGCGCATATGCACAGACATGGGGTAAGCCAGAGACCATGGTTACTGCTGCACTACCCTTGATAGTAGGATTAGGTGTAGGACTAGCCTACTTCATAGGAATATCAGCAAGGAGATCACATAGGTAATTACCACATTTATTATTTATTTTATTTTTATATTGTATCTTTGAATATTGTAAAGAATTAGTTAATTAATAAAAAGAAAAGAGAGGTTTTGGATTGTATCTAGTCCCACTTACTCCATGCAGCAGCCCATCTATAAGTCCATGTATTCAACTTTGCACCTAGAGCAGATATAGGTACGCTAATTACAGCACTTATACCTGCTGCTAATGCAACAGGGCTATTGTAGAACTTACCTACCTGTGGCTCTATTGGTGTTAGATATGCAGGTAGAGTAGGCCTTGGATACTTGAATGCCATCTCCAATGGATCGTGTACTGTAAGCAGGTTTATCATGTTGAATAATGGCATTGACATACCTAGTAGAGAACCGCCTATGAGTATTGCGGCATGCTTGTTCCTCTTTGTAGCCCAATATGTTAGATCTAATAGCATAGCACTTGGTATCCATACTGGAACTATCATGAAGTCATATGGGTAGCCTAGACCACCTATCCATGCCCACTTTGCAACCCATGTATATATAGTCATTATTGTAGCATAGTATGTTGCTGTACCAGGTACGCCTGTGAAGAGTAAGTAATAGATCGCACCTACAACAAGCATAGTTGATTGGCTAAGGTTGAAGATTACGAAGGATGTCCACATCCAATCAGAGTAGAATATATAGTCTCCTGCATTAATTGTCAATAGTGTAGAGTTGACTGCAACTACTACTATGAATAGGTAGTGCACAGTTCTTCTAATCCAGACCATTAAAATAATATGCAAAAGGCGTATATATAAAACTTACTATAGAATGGTAACAATAATTTATTAAAAATAAAATCAAATAAAAGAAGAATTATAATTTATGGGATTGCAGGCTTCTCCATAGCAACTTTCCATATGAAGATAAAGGCGAACACAATTATAACGGTCAATACACTTAATGCATACATCCCAGAACTGAATGGATATGCCCAAGAGTAGTATGTGAACCCTACCCAGACACCAAAAGCTGTTGCTGCCCACGCCATTATTGCACCAATTATGTATAATCCCTTCATATGCTCTACTCTTCTGCCTATCATACGTTCTATCTCATCCTTTGGAGCCTCCTTCTTAGACATTAAGATTAATAATAATCAATGGGTTTATTAAGTTTACTTTTTAACTTAATAAGATTCTGTTAAGAATATATAGTTACAGATTAATGATTTATGATTTTTATCTCCAAAATTTTTATATAAGATATATACATGCCTATAGATTGCAAGGATATATGCATATAAGGAATTACTTAACTCATGCGTTTAAGCAAAGAATTTCTTCTATTCCTCTAGCAAGTAAGCGTTAAAGTAAAAATATATATGCTACCTAGTACAAAATTCTAATAATGAAGGTAATGCATGCAACTCTACTAACAACTGTTGCTGTAATAATAGCATTAGGTTCACTAGCACCAGTAATGAAGGAGGCCTTTGCACATGGTGTTCAAGCACAGCTACAGAGTAGGTTCATAAAGATAGAGGATGAGACATTCTCTGCAACCAGAGTAATAACCAAGGCAGAGTTTGCTAAGAGGAATGGCTTAACACTTGCAGATGTTGATGCTATGGGATGTGATCCACAGAGAAGACAAGATATAATTATAGTAACTGGTAGGCTTGTTAGCCAAGTTAAGCAGAACCTTAACGCGTGGATATCCTTATTCACAGAGTCATCTAATGCAGGTAATAGATGGGAGTTTGTATCAAGGGATCCTCCAGGTAATGTATTCACTATACCTGGCGGTGGAGAGGTTGAGTATAGGCTATGCTTAGCTGCACTAGAGCCAGGAGTATACCATGCCCATACACAGCTTAATGTTGCTAGTGTAGGTCCAGGTCTAAGTCCAGGTATGACTATAACTGTAGAAGGAGAGCCTACAGTGAAGCCTATGTCAGTAGCAAATGTTGCATACCAGACTATACTTATAGCAATTGGATTAGCCATATCATTTGCAACAAGACCTTGGCAAGTTATTTAATAATAAACCAACCACATCTTCTTTATTTTTAATTTTTTAATTAATGAATAAGTAGAATTAATTTATAAAATTCAATTATTATTTTATATTGAAGATAACTACTCCAACTGTGCTATCACAGTCTTATACCTCCAATCCTGTGGTATCTTACCTTCCCTCTTATAATACTTTGCTAACCTATGTATCTTAGCCTCTATCAACTCAAGCGATCTTATATTGTTACTATCCCCCTTGTGTATGCTTAGATGCCTCTGGAGCCTCGCAGCCTTTGTTAGTAGATTGTTTAGATCCTCAGGCATTTCTTTTATCCCATTCTCCTCTAATATTCTAGTTATTGACTTACCTAGCATCTTCTTAACCAATGGTATCCCATACTCATCCCTAAGCGTTGTACCTATCTCACTAGGCCTTAGACCATCCTTAGCCATCTTAACTATTAGGCTTACTATCTCCTCCTTACTTAACTTAACCCATGTAGCATTAACCTGTAGTGGCCTGGTTGAGTGTGACTTTCCTTTCCTATGTGCATGTACTCTAGCCATATATATGCTCTTACAGAGTGCAATTAAATCCTTACTGATAAATAATTTATTATTATAAAGGCAAAGATTATATACATCATTACTCCATATTTAGTTAAATGAATAAGTTTGCCATATTAGGCATTATGGCTGGAGTAATTGTATTAGGGTTGAGCGAGGCAAATATAGCCATGGCGCAAGGAGGATTGTATGGTGGTGGTGTAGGAACTGATATAACTGCTACCCCGCAGCAGTTGGAAGAGTGTAAGAAATTACAGATACCAGAGTTTGCATGCACTCAGACTGCTATACTTGCAAAGAGAAGGATAATTAATGCAGAGCAGCAAGGTGCATATGGCTCTGGTACACCAATGTTAGGTAGAACATTCGGTGAGTTGGGTGGTTATGTTGCTGCTCTAGGCGCTATATTTGGAGGTATATCTGCTGCATTCTTCGCCATGGCATTAAGGAAACCAAAAGCATCACAGAAGGCATAGCACTAAAACTACATTCTTTTTATATTTGTTTTATAATTTTTTATAATGCCTAATGGAAATGTATATATTCATGTGTTAAGTTGATTATACTAATGGATATTACAACACTGATAATGGGCATGAAGAGTATAGTGCTACAGATAGGACCAGCATACGACCCACTATTCTATGACGTAATGGTCTACATATTCGGTACAATGATGTTTGGAGTATTCCTACTGAGCGTTATTGCATACTGGATAAGGCATAAGGGTATAGGGGGTACTGCAAGAGAGACCTGGGTACAAGAGCTTGAGAGTTACTACGAGAGAGAAGGTATCGGTCTACTACCAGAAGAGAGGAGAAGGTAAAATCCTTTATTCTTTTATTTATTCTATTCTATAATGTATTAACTTTAATATATTCATATATGCCTTTATCTGGTATGACTAATGGTTTAGACTCATTCTTATCTGTATTCTGCTCTATCATAGATGATGCTATCAAGGATTGTAAGAGGATAATGGTAGTTACACATACAGATGCCGATGGTCTAGTATCTGGTAGCATAGTAACAAAGGCAATCGTTAGGGAAGGGGGTAGATGCCTCTTAAGATGCGTGAGCGATCTTACCCCAGATGTATTGATAAGTGTAGCAAATGAAGAACATGACCTTTACATATTCACTGACCTTGGTGCTGGTTTGGCAGATACTATAGATGAACATATAAGCAAGGGTAAAGGCAGAAAGTGGCTTGTTATAGACCATCACCAGTTACCTGAGCATGAAATGCATAATGATAGGGTATGTAATGCATGGAAGTTTGGTATAGATGGAGGTAGAGAAGCATCTGCAGGTACAATGGCATACAAGGTAGCCTGTAGATTAAACCCTAGGAATGAGGACCTCTCAGCATTAGCAGTAGTATCTATGCTTGCAGATAGGCAAGACCAGGGAGAGAGGAAGTCTCTTCTAGGCTTAAATGCTGAGGTTGCAGATACTGCCAAGAAGATAGGAGCATTAAGCATAGATATAGATATAATGCTTGTAGGTAGAGAGACAAGAGCAATACATGAAGCTCTAGCATATACCTCATACCCTTACATAAACGGTTTAACATGGAATACAGATGCATACTACTCCTTACTAACCTCTGCAGGGATAAGGCTCAAGGATGATGGTAGATGGAGGACAGTAGCAGAGTTAAGTAGTGAGGAAAAGAGAATGATCATAGATGCTATAGCAAGATATGCTAGTCTAAATGGTAGCAAAGCAGAGCTTATTGTAGATGAACTTATAGGGTATGTATACACCCTTGTAAGGGAGGATAAGAGGAGCATGCTAAGGGATGCAAGGGAGTTTGCTAACCTATTAAACGCAACTGCAAGGATAGGCAAGTCTGGTGTTGGAGTAGCAGTGTGCCTAGGGGATAGGGGTGCCATGCTTAAAGAAGGGGAAGACATAGTCAATGAGTATAGGAAGACTTTAAGGTATTACATATCAAGCATAACAGGTAATGAGAGATGGAGGATAAACGATTATGGTAACCTGGTTATAGTAAATGGCGATGCCCTAATCGCTCAGGATATGCTTGGTGCTGTATCCTCTCTGCTTAGTGGCGCACATATATTCCAAGGCAAGATACTTGTGGTTAAGACAAATGCAAGCGATGGTACATACAAGTTCTCAGCAAGGAAGTGTATTAACTGTAATGTAGATGTTAACCTTGGGCTACTCATGAGGGAGTGTAGTAGTAGATGTAATGGTACTGGAGGAGGTCATGACCCAGCAGCTGGTGCAAGGGTTAGTGCTAGCATGCTTGATGAGTTCATAAAATGTCTGAAGGATGGAGTAAATAAGCAAGTACAAGTGCACGAGTAATAAGAAGATGTATGTAAAGGTTACATTAACTATAGGTGTTGACAATTACAAGAAGGGAGATAGCATACTTAAAGCATTAATACCAGATAATGTTAACATCCCCCAAGGCTTAGAGATGGAGTTTAGGTTTGATGAGGGTATGAGGACTCTAATACTAGAGTTCAAGGTAACATGTGATGCTAAGAGCATAAGTACATTAGCAGCAAGTATAGATGAGGTATTAGAGCATATAAGTGTAATTAATAGAGTGTTGGTGTAAACTGATGATAGACCCTAAGATACTGAGGGATAGACCAGAGGTTATCAGTAAGATGTTAGCAAAGAGGCGCATAGACTTCCCCCTTGATAGACTCTTAGAGTTTGATAAGAGAAGGCGTATGCTTATGAAAGAGTTGCAAGATCTTAACCATAAAAGAAATACTATAGCAGAGAGCATAGCATTTAAGAAGAGGAAGGGCGAGAGTGTAGAGGATGATATAAGAATCATGAGGGCTATAGCAATAGAGATAGAGAAGCTTGAAGTAGAGATGAAGTTGGTTGAAAGAGAGTACAACTCTTTGCTCTTAGCACTACCAAACCTTGTGGATGAATCAGTGCCTTATGGTGAAGGGGAAGGGGATAATGTTGTTGTAAGGCAATGGGGAGAGCCTAAGAAGTTCAACTTCCCTGCTAAGGATCATATAGAACTTGGACTATCGCTTATAGATACTGAGAGAGCAGCAAAGGTATCAGGCTCAAGGTTCTATTATCTACTTGATGGATTGGTTATGCTCAACTATGCACTAATACGCTTTGCATTAGACTTCATACATAAAAAAGGGTTTACGCTAGTACAGACACCATATATGATAAACCGTAAGGCGATGGAGGGAGCCCTTATGCTGAGCGACTTTAATGATGTTATATACAAGGTAGAGGGTGAGGATCTCTATCTTATAGGAACTGCTGAGCATGCTATAGCTGCAATGCATATGGATGAGATATTGGATGGTAGTAAGATGCCTATGCGTTATGCTGGTGTAACACCATGCTTCAGGAAGGAGGCTGGTGCACATGGAAGAGATACAAAGGGTATATTCAGGGTGCATCAGTTTGAGAAGGTTGAGCAGTTTGTATTTGCAAAGCCTGAGCATTCATGGGATGAGCATGAGATGCTTCTAAGGAACGCAGAGGAGTTCTTTAGACTACTTGAGATACCTCACAGGGTAGTTCTGCTATGCTCATCAGAGTTAGGCAAGGTATCTGCAAAGACATACGACATAGAGGCATGGATGCCAGCACAGGGTAGGTATAGGGAGGTAGTATCATGTTCTAATTGCCTAGACTTTCAAGCAAGGAGATTGATGATAAGGTATAGGGATAGACCAAATGAAGAGAGTAGGTATGTGCATACACTAAACTCAACGTTGGTTGCTACAGAGCGTACAATAGTAGCAATAATGGAGAATTACCAGAGGGAAGATGGTAGCATAGGCATACCCAAGGTATTAAAGCCTTATATGAATGATATAGATGCTATAGGCAAGTAAACTTATATTTAAGGTTCTTACCTTGCTATACTAATGGTTAGTAAGAAGGGAGGTAAGGTTAGGGATAAGTGGAAGGATAAGAGATGGGTTACAGTTCTTGCACCAAAGGTATTTGGTAACCAAGCAATAGCATACATACCCATAACAAGTGAGGAGTATGCAAAAGGGAGAATAATAGAATGCACATTATTTGATCTATGGCATACAGATCCTCAGCAGCATGCAATAAAGCTCTACTTCCAGATAGAATCAATCGATGATGATAATGCATATACATACTTCAAGGGACATGAATATGCAAGGGAGTTCCTTAAGAGTCTAGTAAGGAAGGGTACATCAATGGTTAACCTAATTAAGTGTTATACAACCTCAGATGGTTATACATTTAGGGTATACGTTGTAGCATTTACACAGAAGAGGATAAACTCCTCAAAGAAGCATGATATACGTAAGGTTATGGATGAAGTGCTTAGTAGCGAGATACCAAGGCTTAATATGGATCAGTTCATACAGGCAGTAGTTGGACCAAAGCTTAATGCTGATATACACAACAGGATTAAGGATATACTTAACGTTAGATTCGTAGCAGTATGGAAGACAAAGTTACTTAGGGTAATACAAGTGCAGCAAGTACAAGCATAAAATGAATTAAAATATATTACATGGCTATGTTGATGTTCTATCAAACCATATCCTTAGCTTTGAGTCTAGGGTACCTGCAATATTAACTGTTCTATTATTTACCCATACATAGTATGCCTCTCTAGCACTATTAGATGTAAGACCATAATAAGATCCTATGTAATTGCGTGTGTATACCCTATTATTAATTATATCAGTATTTGCTGATTGTGGTCCTATGCTACTAGTGCTCCAGTGACTTGATGACGTGCAGGTGTTAACATCTAGATGGCAATGATAATGCATTGGCCTCCATAATGTATTATAAAGGCTCTCTCTTCTATCCAATGCAGTTATATGTATCGTATTAGTCTTACCAGAGAATGCTATGGATGGTAAGAACTGATCCTTAGCAACTCCATTATCATTTAATACATTAACAGCGCTACTTATATTACATGTACTGCCCTGTGTAGTGCAGTTAGTTATCTTCTTACATTATATTAGTTAAAGATGTTGAAGAGTAACCTGTCCATGTAACATGTAAATTATTTGCACTATCTATAGCTAGATATGGGAAGTTAGGTGCTAGGATTCCACTCTGTTGATTATTACTATTAGTATCCCCTATAACACAACCAAATGATCTCTTACATCCTACGTTAGGAGGATCAGCATCTTGATACCCAGCTGTAGTAGGTATTCTAGTAGGGGCTGCAATTATCTGTGTGCTATCAAATGTATTCCCATTATAGAATGATCTCTTCAACTTTATGTAGCACTTGTATCACTAACCAGTTTAGTCCATGCAACATAAATTATACCATTACTATTGTTAACAGCTATGTTACATCCTTGTACAGATCTATCACTTATCCCATTATTTACTAGTGTAGTAGTGCCTGAATCAAGTTCTACTGTACTACCATCTACCCTCTTGAAGAATAGATGCATGGTTGAAGATAAGTAGTTAGGTTTGCTATTAAACACCCTTATCATATCGTCTAGCCTAACCCAACATAGGTATACATTGCTACCTCTAACAGCTATCCATGGCTTGTCTACGATAGGACAGTCGTTATCTGTATTTATATCATTATTTGTGCACGTAGCCTCTGCTACAACTGTAGGAGCACTCCAAGTAGCACCATTATGAGTAGATGTTGAGTAGAATATCTTTGATACATCCCCTAAACTATAACTCATCTGTCATCGCATGACATGCTACATACCAGGTTGAACCACTAACAGCAAGGACAGGATCCGCTGATATATAGGTACTGGTTGGTAAAGGTAGGTATCCCCTATCTGTCCAACTACCTCCTCCATCTGAGCTTGTTGCTATTCTACACTTTCCTGTTACGCCTTGGCCAGCAGCGTAATCTATGAATGCTGCTACTAGTATATTGTTATTACTAGGATGCCTCATTACATGGGCTTCATCCTTTCTATAACCAAGATCCGCATTGCTTACTAACACATCATTGTAGAGCTCCCATGATATAGTACCAGCAGAGGCAATCATCATTACACTGCTTATTGTTGCTATTAATAGCAATGATGTTATAAATGCTGTTAATAATACCTTCTTACGCATTAGTTTACTAAAATCCAGTAAGATTTAATAAAGTTATTTGTAAAAAAATTGATAAAAAAGTTTAGATTTATATTTTAGGATAACAAAATAATAAGAGGGGTATGATGAGTAGGAGGTATGTATTAACATATGGTGCCTATGCTGGAGCATTCGTAGTATTAGGTATAGCAGTTATGTTAATTACAGGTGCAATAGGCTCTAATGTAAAATTTGCACAGGGAGGAGCTGTTGTAGTCTCATATGGTACAGTTGATAGTATGTATCCCGATGTTGTTAAAGAATGGGAGCAGAAAGTTATAGTAATAGATGATAGTATAATAGCAAAGTTTCCAAAGTCAGATACATTCAAGAGGTGCTTTACCATTATGGATATATACCTTAATAGCGACCCAGGCGAGGACTTCCCAGAATGGCTCGCAAAGATCAATGAGATAAGGAATCAGGATCCCCTGCTTCATTTTGAGACTGATGGTGCTGGGGGTTTAGACGCTCTTTACACTGCTAAACAGGGCATATGTGGGATCAACTTAAGCATGTAAGAGGCTAATACATTAAAAGATATGATGAATGAATTATATAAGCAGAGGCATGGGAAGGATATAAATGTAACAAGCAATACCGATAAATCTTATACTGTAGATGAGGGTGGGAGAGTAACAGGGGTTACTGATATAATGACTGAGGGAAGCAATATATTAGTTAGATATGGGGATAGGTACTATACCATCGGTGTATCCTTAGTATACACACCATAAAGAATCATATAATTGGATGTAACTAGAGATAACTGTAAATATTGAATAATTAAAGTATATTTGTGCATATATGTGCATCGGCTGATATTGAGTTTATACTTCATGCAACTGAGAGTATGGAGAAGGTACTTGATGCTATAAATAAAAACTTGATTAATATTGATGGGTTTACCACTACCAGACTCACTGGCTACTTTGGTAATGAGATAATCTTATTAAGGTGCATATTTGATGCTTACAATGCTAGCATATTGGCATACAGGGTATTCTCATCATTAAGCAATGAGGATCTTAAACATCTATACAACAACATTAACCTATACATGGATAAGGATACTCTATACATAAGGTTAAGCAAGCAAGATATGATCAATGGTAGGTTAAGACTCTCACAGAAGGATCCCATAAGGATAAGATTCAAGTTTGTAAAGAAGATGCATAACTCATTACTTGAGTATCTAAAGTGCATTAGGGATGAGGGTTAAGAGAAGGTATATACTAGCAGATAAGATAGATAATGCAGTAGCAGAGATAAATATCATAAAGGATGAGTATGAGAAGTTATACGGTAAGGATGCACTTGCTAATGCAAATATACTACTTATAAACCTAAGGGGTGTAAATCAAGATATAAAGGATAGATTCATAGTTATAAGGTGTAACCTCAAGAGTTATAAACAGGTTATGGAGATCCTGCGCTCTATTGGTGTAAAGACATACCTAACCTCTGGTACATTAAGATCCCTTAAGAAGCAACTCTTAATAATAGCATACAAGAATATAGATGGGGATGAGGTAAGAGCCGCTCCAGGCTGAGCATGATGCAATGAAGAGCTCGCGACAATCCGACCCATACATAAATACATAGAATAGAAAGGGTTTTAAGGCAATACATCATGGGTTAGCATATGAAGTATGATTACGATATAATTGTTGCAGGTGCTGGTATAGCAGGTATGGTGGCAGCATGTAGTGCAGCAAAGCATAGCAAGGGTAACCTAAGGATACTCGTGATAGATAGGAATGATGAGCATGAGGCTGGGAAGAAGTGCATAAATGGCTGGGTATGTGGTGATGCTGTAGGCAAGAAGAATGTAGATTACATGAGCAAGTATATAGGCTTAACTCTAGACAGGCCTGAGATAGAGAGGGAGGTTAAGGGTGTTGTAGCATACTCACCAGACCATGAGACAGCAATATACTTTGATGGGGAGGGTTACATACTAAATAGAAGGTTATTACCCTTGAAGTATCTTAACCACGCATCAAAGCTAGGGATAGAGTTTAGATGGAGTGTAGCATTAAGGCAGGTAATAGCTGAGGATGGTTATGTTAAAGGTGTACAAGGAATTGATCTTAAGAGCAATGAACCATTCAAGGCTACTGCTAAGGTTGTTATAGACTGTACCGGTATAGCGTCAATGCTAAGATCAACCCTGCCTATAAAGAGTTACATACAGAGGAGTATAGATAAGGATGACCTTGAGGCTACTGGCAGATATATACTCAAGTTTGATAGAGCAAATGATGATAGAATATACTTTGATCCAGATTATGCTATAATACATCTAGATCAGATGATAGCACCGGGGGGTTATGCATGGGTATTCCCTAAGGGAGATGATAAGGTTAACATAGGCTTAGGCGTGCAGCATAAGAGTCTGGAGTTAAGGAATACTATGCTTAAGAGAAGTGATACCCTCAAATCCCTTATAGATGCATATGTGGCAAGTAACCCAGCTATAAGTAATGCTCGGCTTGCTGATGGCGTAGAGGATAATGGTAATGCATGGGGTACATGGCAGGTATCTGTTAGAAGGCAGAATGACTGCTTGGTAGCGAATGGTTATATGCTATGTGGAGACTCTGCATGGATGCCAAAGCCACTTGATGCTGGAGGTATAGGGCCTGCTATTATAGCAGGTGTAATTGCTGGTAAGGATGCTGTTAATGCAGTAGAGGCATCAGATTACAGCATGGATGCACTATGGCAATATAACATAGATTATGTGAATGAGTATGGATACAAGACAGCAGGGCTTGAGGTATTCAGAAGATTCCTACAGACATT
Source organism: uncultured Nitrosopumilales archaeon (assembly GCA_964475945.1). GTDB lineage: Archaea > Thermoproteota > Nitrososphaeria > Nitrososphaerales > Nitrosocaldaceae > JBBIQH01. The sequence goes on from CAYYYF010000003.1 coordinate 11,796, forward strand.
ATCGAATGAGCAGATAAACTATGGTATGAAGCACTTCCTATCAAAGTTAGATATAGAGAGAATAACACAAGGAGAGCATCCAGACTTCGGCTATGTAGACAAGGTAAGTATATTCATAAGGGGTATGCTACATAGAAAGACGGCTGAGGGCTTAAGGTATACTGCAGAGAAGAATAAGGAGTTGGTTGAGCATTACAGGAACTATCCTTCAAACCCTGAGAGGTTCAATGAATGGCATAACAGGCTTATGCATATACTTAATGATGCATTCGAGAGGTTCAAGGTTAGGCCTGAGATATACGCAGTGCATTAGCATATCTATCGGCAAGCAGCAAAGGTAAAGGGTATAGTGCCTCTTGCACAGATGGATAGCATGATGTCTTAACTATATCTACAGCAGTATCAAGGCTTACCTTGTTCCCTATACTTACGTATACATTCTTATTCTTTAACCTTAATGCCTTACCTACAACCATACCATTAAGCATAACATTATTATCATCATCAACTACGCATCCATGTAGTAGACTCTTGCTTACTCCTATTGTAGGCTTATCCATAATCAAGCCTATGTAGCATGCTAAGCCAAAGAGTCTAGGATGTAGCATACCATTACCATCTACCATTATTACATCATATCTAGCATGCAATCCATTTAATGCATTAATCATCGGAGCACCTTCCCTTAAGAATAGGTATGTGCTTATATAAGGAATATACACTCTACATATAGAGTTAGAGATGCATACCTCTTCCTTGCTAAGATCTACAATTACAGAAGATGCATATGCCTTATCTGCTCTATATGCTACATCAACCCCACATACATACCTTTTATTACTATCATTTAATATATCATCCTTGATTACCTTAGATGCCATCCTAATCTGGTAATCCCTTACCCTCTTAAGCAGTTCGCCCTTCATCTCTCTTAATTATCCTGTTTAGGCTATCCATCATAGCCTGCCTCCTTACTTCTTCAGTAAGCATTGCTCTAACATCCTCAAGGAGTATCCTAGCAGTATCTATCTTCTTCCTTACACCATTTAGTATGTTATCATAAATAGCAAATTGGAGTAGTGATGAGTATAGATACTCCATAACCCCAAATAGCCTGCATGCATCGTTACCCTTACCCTCCCTAACCCTATCATATATCTGTCTCTTTAACTCTCCTATACAATCAAGTAAGCCTAATACATATGATCTTGCATCTGCACCCAATTCATCCAGCAAGGGTATTCTATTATTGATTACTATACTAAATAATGCTTTAGCCTCTACCAACTCAGCCTCCACTGGTATTACATATGCCTTAAGATCATCAACAGCAAGTACTTTAAGTTCTCTTACCATATTCTCTGCCTTGCTTATATATTCAATTGCATTATTTATTCTACCAGTATGTATACTTACTATGGATCTACTGCACAGCATTAATGCATCCCTACTACCTTTTATAAGCCTCTCCCTCCTATCCTCTATACCCTTAAGATACTCTAATGCTTTATCTAAAGAATCCCTTATCTCAATGCCCATCCATTATAGTTACTTAAGATATAAATAAATAGATTGAGAGATGCCTACTATCATGGATCTTAACAGTGCTATAACGAGCAAAGAGATGATGGAGATAGAGGAGAAGGCAGATAATATGGGTATCTCAAGATTACTCATGATGGAGAATGCTGGTGCTGGAGTTGCGTATAACATAGTAAGGATGTATGATAAGAAGGATATCAAGTATTGCAAGGTAGTTGTTATATGTGGTTTAGGGAATAATGGTGGTGATGCCATGGTATCTGCAAGGCACCTTGCATACTATGGCTCTAATATAACAGTAATACTACTTGGTAGTAGCAAGGGCATAAAGACACATGAGGCTAAAACCAACTATAACATCCTTGCAAGGATGAGGAGTATAAAGGTAATAGAGGCAGAGAGTATAGATGATAATATAAAGAGTATAATAAGTAGTGCTGATATAATAATAGATGGTATATTTGGTACTGGTATAAAAGGAGAGATAAAAGAACCATATTCTACTGCTATCGATGTTATAAATGCATCAGATGCTTACAAGGTAGCAGTTGATATACCCTCTGGTCTAGATCCTGATACTGGGTATATATATGGCAAGTGTGTAAGAGCAGACATCACAGTAACATTCCATAGATTAAAGAAAGGATTGGTAGATAGTGGCAAGAATACTGGTAGGGTAATAGTATGGAATATAGGCATACCCTTAGATGCTGAAAGGTAAAAGATTTATTTAATAATTAAGGGTAAGGCATGCCATGAAGGTTAAGCAGATCAAGGTTGGGCATATGGCTAACTTTACATACATAGTATGGGATGAGGATACAAGAAAGGCAGCAGTTATAGATCCTTCATGGGATCTTGAGAGGGTTATAGAGTTTATAAAGAGCAATTCCCTTACGCTAGAATATATAATAAATACACATACGCACTTTGATCATATATTAGGGAATGAGCAACTCAAGGCTATCTTCCCTACTGCAAGGATAGTAATGCATAAGAATGCTACTATAAGCAGGGATATTGAGGTTGATGACTCTAGCATAATAGAGTTAGGGGATGTGAAGATAAAGGTGCTTCATACCCCTGGACACTCAAAGGATAGTATATGTTTACTTGCTGAAAATATACTGTTTACAGGGGATACGTTATTTGTAGGCACTTGTGGTAGGGTAGATCTGGAGGGAGGTAGCGCAGCAGAGATGTATGATAGCCTAAGGAGGATATCTATGCTTGATGATAACATAACTATATACCCTGGACATGACTATGGTGATGAGTACTCAACTATAGGCAAAGAGAAGGTAAGTAACCCTGTTCTAAGGCCAATGAGCAAGGAGGAGTTCATCAGATTCATGGGCGAGTAATTATGGATGGTATAAAGATAGCACTTAATGAGGATAAAGGCAAGAAGTTCATTGAGAGCATACAAGGTAGAGGATTTAGGTTCGTACTATCTATAGCCTATACAGCGACTGCAGAGATAGATGGGATAACTGTTGCAGGTGCAGATAAGGATATGATCAAGTATACTCCACCAGCAGATGCAGAATTCCTTTACTCTGGCAGATGCAAGTGCATAGATACAATACCAGCAACACCAGATGGTAAGCCTACACCAGCACTGATAACTAGGGCAGCACTAAGGTTAGCAGGGATAAAACCATACATCATAGATGCTGGGAGTAAGATTAAGCCTATGGTATCGCATTACACACTATCTGTTAAGCATGGTAAGAATATAGCATATGGGAATGCATTGAGCAAGGAGGATGTTGAGGATGCTTTCTATTCTAGCATAGAGTTAGGGCATATACTTGGCAAGAGTGCAGAGTGCTTGGTTATAGGGGAGAGTGTACCTGCAGGGACAACTACAGCATTAGCAGTTATGCTAGCCTTAGGTATAGATGCTAGATACAAGGTAAGCAGTAGTATGCCAGATAACCCTCATAACCTTAAACTTAATGTAGCATATCAAGGGCTTAGAAGTGCTGGGATAGAGATAGGGTCTCTAGCAGAGAGACCATTGGATGCAGTAGCCATGCTTGGGGATCCTATGATGCCCTGTGTAGTAGGCTTGAGTATAGGTGCCGTAAAGCATGCTAATTCAAAGGTTATTCTTGCTGGTGGTACGCAAATGGCTGCTATACTTGGATTAATAAAGTCTATAGAACCAGATATACTGAATGTGAATAGCATAGCTATTGCTACAACATCTTATGTTATAAATGATGAATCTGCTGATATGAGAGGATTGATAGCATCCATAGATGATAACATCTGCATTCTATACTATGATCCACTCCTTGCAAGGTCAAGTAAGCATGGGTTAAGGGCTTACGCTAATGGCTTTGTTAAGGAGGGTGTCGGTGCAGGTGGTGCATGCATAGCAGCAGTAGCAAAGATACGTGATATAAGCAATATGGATATACTCAATGCTATAGAGAGGGAGTACGAGTCTACTGTTGAGAAGCGTAAATAGCAATTAACATTGTTTAGTATATATAGGGTTTATATACCCAATACTTATAAGGTATATGAGTATGCCACAGACAAAACCAATAGTAAGTATAGAGAATGTGGTAGCATCTGCATCAGTTAACCAAACAATAAATCTAAATCAGATAACCAACCTATTCCCAGATGTTGAGTATCATCCAGATCAGTTCCCAGGATTAGTATTTAGATTAAAGTCACCAAAGACAGCTACACTTATATTCAGCTCAGGTAAGATGGTATGCACTGGATCAAAGTCTGAGGAACAGGCTATCAAGGCAGTAAAGACTGTTGTAAGCAAGCTTAAGAAGGCAGGTGTACCTATAGAGAATGAGCCTATAATAGAGATACAGAATATAGTAGCATCTGCTAGCCTAGGAGGCAAGATACATCTAGAGCAGGCAGCAAGAACATTGCCTAGAAGTATGTATGAGCCAGAGCAGTTCCCAGGATTGATACATAGGATGATAGATCCAAAGACTGTAATACTGCTCTTTGCATCTGGTAAGTTAGTATGCACTGGTGCAAAGAAGGAAGAGGATGTATACAGGGCAGTACATAACTTGCATGTTCAACTTGAAGAAAAGAATCTGATGATATACAAATAGTAATTCTATAATAATCAATTTTTATGTACTACTCTTTTATCTGTACTTTTATAGCCCTTAGCATATCCTCATCCAGTATATTAGAGTTGTATAGGAACTCTGCTATCTCCTTTATACTTGTTACGCTAACAAGGCTTATACCATTATCTGCAAGTAATCTACTTGCACCTTCGCACCTGTCTATAAGCACCAATGCATAGTTTACAATACCACCATTACTCCTAACTACCTCTGCAGCATGGAGTAAGGATTTACCAGTAGTTACAACATCATCTAGCAAGAGTACATTGGAGCCAGGGCTAAGGTAACCCTCAAGTAGCTTTGCTGTACCATGGTTCTTGGGCTCCATCCTAACATATACCATACCCTTTCCTAGGGAGTATGCTAATACAGATGCGTATGCCAAGCCAGCAGTAGGTATACTACATATGTAATCTATAGGGGATAGATGCTTAATCTTATCCTTCAATGCATCTATAGCCATCTTAAAGTATGCTGGGAAGCTAGGCAATGTTCTAAGGTCAATGTAGTATGTGCTCTCCTTACCACTTGCAAGTTTGAATAAGCCAAACCTTATTGAATCTGATTTGACCAAGAACTCCGCTAGCCCTTCCAGCATAGATTTATTATCCTTCCCTATTATAATACTCTTACTATGCCAGAACTATGGCTAAGGTATGGTACTACTGATCTAGTGCTTGATATAAAGAGCGAGTATCTATTAAGGCATGTTAAGTTAGAGGATAAAGAGAAGGATTCTATAACCAAAGAGCTTGACTCTATACATGGCAATTATGATGTTGTTATGCTTGATGCCTCGGATACAACATTTAGGATAGTTGATGCCTTAAGGAATCAAGTAAGCATAGGCAATATCTATACAATAAAAGGGCTCAAGTATAAGGGGTTAAAAGGGTTAAGTCTAGATGATATAACCAATGATAATGATAAAGAGTATATATTCGTATCAAGAGCAATGCTAGACCCAATATTCAAGTACTCATGCACATTAACGAGGCTGATAAGACATGATAAAGGGTTGATGCTTAAGGTATTCCATGAGTATATCAAGCAGAATAGTAAGGATAACCATTATACACATACCCTAAATCCCCTTGATTACTATAATTTAAATATAAATGGGAAGAGCATAGAGGTAGCATACAATGCAGATGGTATAACTGCATTAAAGGTTAGTGATATTAAAGGTTCATATGATGCAGCATCTGGTCTATTGAGCAAGCAGACTTTAGAGTATTGTAGAGCATGCATAGTAAGCCCAGGGTTAGTACATAATCTAAGCGATGCATTAATTGCACTATGGAATGTGATGGGAGTAGTTAAGGATCATGGTATAGTAGTGCTACTTGCTGAGTGCATAGATGGGTTAGGTGAAGCATTTGAGATACTCATAGATGGTAGACTTGATTATAATAATCCAAGTAGATACCTTGATGGCTTGGAGTATATACATATACTTAAATCTGCTATGAGTATGTATGAGGTGTGCTTGGTAACTATGCTACCAGAGTCATACCTTAGGAGGCTTGGTCTTTTATGGTTTAGAAGGGTTAACGATGCATTACAGTATATACTCAAGAGAAGTAAGCAGAAGGTTATGGTTGTATCTGATGCTTGCATGATTGATATCACTAATCAAATAAATTTAGAGAATAAATAAATAATTTAATTTCAGTTGTTAGATGATAATCTGTCATCATAGAATATATTATAGTCTTGGCTCTCGTAATTATTATACAACCTTGAATCTGTCCATGTAGTATATGCCTCCCTTGCGTTTGTACTTTACTAGTTGCTATGCCATGGTAATGGCCTATAAGACTCTCATAATCATTGCCCACATTACTATGATATACATACGTAAGTCCCTTCATTTGTAACCTTGGTATAGTACCAGTCTGCACTACTAGTGCATGAACTACTGCTTAGATGGCAATGGTAATGGTATAGCCTTCACCACTTATTATCATATGAATCTCTTTTATCCAATACTGTTACATGCACTATATTAGACCTTGATACTGTAATAGCAGGTTCCCATTGATCCTTGCTATTTTAGATAGATTAACTACAGATGATAATGTGCAACTTGTACCTTGGGTAATGCAGTTGGTTATCTTTCTCTACATTATCTCTGTATCTCCTCTAGATGTCTTTGTAACATATACTAGATGAAGGTTCCAGTTCTTATCTACTGCTATATGTGGAGAGTTGCTAATTATAACATACAGGTTAGCATATCTATATATTCTTTCTACCTTATTAAACGTTGCAATGATTCTCTCCTTATCCCATGTTGATCCTCCATCAAATGATCTCTTCATCTTTGCACTACAATTATTACCATCACATTCCATCCATGTTATGTATATTATGCCGTTTTTGATGATGATGGTGTTGGTTGAGCAATAGTTGCCTCTACCTAGGGATGACCATATCTTCCTAAACTGTATTTTGTAACTGTATGTATCAACCCACTGCAATTTTGTCTGTCCAACGAGCATATACATTGTTCCTATAACTACTATTAGGATCATTAACATCTACTACTATCCATGGTTTATCAGTTTCAGTACCATCAGTAGTCTTCTTTACTATATTAAGAGAAGACCATGAATTACCATTATCTGTTGATACCCAATACAGTATGTATGAAGGCTTTCCGTCTGTTGAGTCTCTAGCAAAGCATGCTATAAAGGACTTACCATCTGTAGTGCTAGCAACAACTGAATCATTGCTAGTATTGGTACCTGATGGTAATGACAAGAACCCTTTATCTGCCCATGTATTACCAGCAGTGTTGTATGCTCCACACTCATAATCACTAGTTCAGTATTATCCATCAATGCTGTAACTAAGTAATTGTTGTTACTAGCACTAACCATTATATGACTCTGCCTGTTGTTTATCTTCATTGGCATTACTTTTACATCATTATAGTAATCTCATGTTACATTCACTGCATATATATTTGTTGTAAATATGGTAGATGTTAATATACCTGCTGTTATTACAGTTATTATTGCTAATATACCAGCATTATTCCTCATTAATTGTAGCAGATTAGGTCATATTTGATAAGATTATTTGTCAAAAATGACAAAAAGTTTAGATTTATATCTATGAATATACATTATGTAGGTATGAGCAGGCTAAATGGTATAAATAAAAGGAGTATATTAATGTATGCTGGAGCATTAACAGTAGCAGGTATAGCATCTCTATTGCTATTTACAGCTATAGCAAGCCCAATGCTTCAGAGTGCTGAATTATATGTAAGTAGATATGATGTTAACCATTCTGACTACTATGGCTTAAATGAGGACTTGAGTATAAATAAAAATGCTCTAAAATACTTTATGATAAACTGCCCATTAAGCAGTGAAGAAGAAAAGAAACTAGGCTTTGTTACATTAACACAAGATGATCTAAAAAAGGTACCAAGGCTAAAGCAACTAATAGACGATTTAGATAAGTGGTTTGAGCATATTGCTGATAATAAAGAGTATATAAATTATGATATTAAGATATCTAAAGACGAGAGCACTGGTTGCTATATTTATGCATCATCTGAAAGTAAAGGAATATTGAGTACATCATGAACCTCTAGGCAGACCTGGTTCAGTAACGTTGACAAAGGATGAGTATAATGCAATAAGAGATTTAATATACAATGCATATAAGACGCAATATAAGCAAGAGGAGTTGAAGAGATTAGCAGAGTTTGATACACCCTATACAATAATTGCATTAATAAAATATGATGATAAATATTATAGGGTAGGTTTAATTATCCAACCATCGGAGATAAGGTATGGCTAGAGTTGCTGTAGTAGATAGAGACTTATGCAAGCCTAAGAACTGTAGCCTAGAGTGTATAGCATTCTGCCCACTGAATAGGGATGGGGGCAAGTGCATAACCCTAAGCAATGAGGATAGGAGCAAGGCTATAGCGGTTATAGATGAAAGTATATGTAATGGATGCAGCATATGTGTTAAGAAGTGCCCATTCGAGGCAATAACAATAGTTAAACTAGCAGAGGAGTTGGAGGAGCATAAGATACACCAATATGGGCAGAACTCCTTCAGGTTATACAATCTACCTATACCAAGGAAGGATGCTGTAGTAGGTCTACTTGGTAGGAATGGGATAGGTAAGAGTACGGTAATAAACATACTTGCTGGATTACTTAAACCAAACCTAGGTAGATACCACTCAGAGCCATCATGGGATGAGATAATAGATTACTTCAAGGGAACTATGCTTAAGGATTACTTTAATGCACTGGTAAACAAGCAGATAAGGGTGTCTATAAAGCCACAGCAGGTATACCTAATAGCAAAGGTTTACAAGGGCACTGCTAAGGATCTCCTTGCAAGGTATGATGAGAATGGTTATGCATCAAGGTATGCAGATATGCTTAACCTAAGGGATTCTTTAGAGAAGCATGTTGATGAGTTGAGTGGAGGTGAGCTACAAAGGTTGGCTATTGCTGTAGCATCAAGCAAGGATGCTGAGTTCTACTTCTTTGATGAACCATCATCCTATAACGATATATATCAGAGGCTTAACGTTGCAAGGGTAATCAATAGCATCGCAAAGCAAGGCAAGAGTGTTATGATAGTTGAGCATGATCTTACCATGCTTGATTACCTAAGCGATTACATGCACATACTCTATGGTGAGCCTGGGGCATATGGTATAGTCTCTGATATCATGAGTACAAAGACAGGGGTTAATGAGTTCCTTGAGGGCTACTTGAGCAGTATAAATGTTAGGTTTAGGAGCAAGGCATTCAGATTTGATACAGCCTCTAGCAGTGAGGATCTCATACTAGAGGAGGTTGTTGCAGAGTATAGCAGTATTAGGAAGTCATATAGCTCGTTCACACTAGTATGTGAAGGTGCAAGGATAAGGAAAGGGGAGGTTGTATGTATGCTTGGAGCAAATGCTCTAGGCAAGACTACCCTTATGAAGATGCTTACTGGTATTGAGAAGCCTGATCAGGGCTATATAGCATTGCATGCAAAGATCTCATACAAGCCACAGTATCTAGAGTTGATACAAGAGTATGAGTATGATGTTAGATCATTGCTATCAGAGTCATATGGTAAGGGCATAGAAGGCTCTAGCATGGAAAGCATAATAGTTGAACCATTAAGGTTAAAGAAGATGTATGATAAGTTGGTTAAGAGTTTAAGTGGGGGAGAGTTACAAAGGGTTGCTATAGCATCATGCTTGTTAAAAGATGCTGAGATATATGCATTGGATGAACCTTCAGCATTCCTTGATGTTGAGGATAGGATAGCCGTTGCAAGGTTCATACAGAGGTTCGTCAAAGGTCAAGGTAAATCTGCTATAGTTATAGATCATGATATACATCTAATAGATATGATATCTGATAGCATAATAGTATTCAAGGGCATGCCTAGCAGGGAGGGTTATGCAAGTGGTGTATTAAGGAAGCATGAGGGTATGAACCTATTCTTGAAGGATATGGCAGTAACATTTAGGCGTGATGAGGAGAGCAATAGGGCTAGGATAAACAAGTTGGAGAGTAGGCTTGACAGGGAGCAGAAAGAGAAGGATATATACTATTTGTGAGCTCAAAGGCATTTTCTTACTAATAATAAACCATTCGTTTAGCAGATTCTATCCATCTCTTTACATCCTCTAATGTTAGGGTATAATCCTTAGGTACCTTCACTAACCCTTCCTTTATACCCTTACTTATTATACTAAAGAGTTCTTGAGCATCACTCTTTGCAAGCATCTCCCTTGAGTCTACCTTGCATAACTTAACAAGCAACTCTGCTCCCTGCTCATCTATACCCTCTATGCCTACAAACTCACTCTCAAGCATTAACCTTGCCATACCTATGAACTCTCTAGCCCTCTTCTCGCTTATATTTGCGCTTGCTACATCATTAATATTAGCAAATGCAAGATCCCTTACAGTATTTATATTCCTAGCCCTCAAAATCTTACCGATCTCTCCTCCTATACCCTCTATACTCTCAACTGGTAGAGATGCCTTTGGTTTAGGTTGAGTTGAGAGTGGTATAGGCTTCATATCTATGCTGATAGTACTCATAGCAACTGCTTGATCCTTTAGATCCTCTCTACTTGCTGGTAGGGTTAATACTATCCTATTATCTTTTTGTGTAACAAGTGCCTTAAGTTGTATATTAAGATCAGATATAACATATGTTGTATCTACCTCTTGCTTTATAGCATGGAGATGAGCATCTATAAGATCTCTCTGCAAAGATCTTATAAACTCAACAGGTTCAACCTTTACTCCTAAACCTTTATCTATCTCTGTAAGTCTATCCTTCAATATCTCATACTCTCTCTTAATATTAGCAAGATCTGCCCTTAAAATCTCATTCTCCTTACTTAACTCTTCCATCTTCCTTCTAAGCATGAGGTTCTCCTCCTTTAACCTTGCTAACTCATCATTATTACTATGCCTTGCCATGACTACTCACAATTATAGGATCAAGTCTTACTCTTATTAGAGAGTCTTTACCCTTATCATAGTAGTTTGATACAAATGCATTTGATGGAGTAATCATTATACTATTATCCTTATCATAGGAGATGGAGCATTTAAGGTTTACATCTATACTATCTGCTACGAATATAACACTGCTATTAGCATCAATAGACTCATTCTTAGCCTCAAGTATAGCATGGTTTATGCTCTCTATTAGGATATTCAAAAAATTATTGAGGGTTGTTGATGTTACTATCATACGCATCACACCATTTATGCTGGGATCTGTGGAGGATTATCCTGTGCTATCTTCTCTATCGCCTTCATCAATGGTTGTGGTGGAGGTGCTGGGGCAACCTGAATCCTTATGTAACTAGATGCCTCAGCCTTGTATGAGTATGTATTAGAATACTTTGCATCTACAGATACACTAGCAAACCAGAAACTGGCTTTAGCCTTAACTCCTAACTGGAAATCTGTTCTTCTCTCCATTGTTATTGCCATCTTAACCTCTATCACACCTTGCTGTATCTGCAACATGGTTGGAAGTATACCAAAGGCTAGAGCATTTCCAGTTATGCTCTTCTCTTCTTCTCCAGAATCAGTCTTCTTCTTATACCTTACCTCAACTTGGGTATCAGCAAGTTCTTTTATACCCTCAATGAATGACGTATTTGCTTCATTCTGTGCAGCAACCATTGCTAAGAGTAAGTTCTTTATCATCTCGTCAAATGGTGCTGATGCTAACTCCTGGGCTATTGCTCTTCCCGAAGCCATTATATAGTTATAAGATACAACTATTTAAGTATTGCCTAATTTTTATTTGGTGTATATAATAGAATGCCTAATAATACTAATCATCCCATATATACTTCTCAAGCTCCTTTAACATGAACTCCTTTGGTTCAAGCATTAACTTGAATAACATTATCTGCATATAGTATGGCATTGAGAACCTATAATGTTCTGCATCTACTTTAATAGATATTTCAATCTTACCATCAGTAATCTTTGTTACATCATTCTTCTTCTTGTACTCTTCTAACCTTTCACTAAACTCATCTCTATCCTCTATTATATGCATATATGCTATCCTTATTGGATCATAGTAGAACTTTACAACCTCATGCATGATCTGTATGAAGGCATTATACTCACTAACGTTAGGCTTTATGGATGCTATGATAACCCTTAAGACAGAGTCTAGAGTATTTGGAGTAAAGTCCCTTAATACATTTATATATTCCTGCAGACTCTTGCTCTCATGCTCTAACCTCTTACTTAAGAACTCTAGTAATGAATCTCCTATAGTTGTATCATCAAGATGCTCTACTGCATGGTTCTTTGCATATTCTCTTATTGTATTATAAATGCTTGAATCTCTACCATCAACTAAGCCTATTACAGCTAATGCTAATGCTAATCTATTACCTTTATATGCATCATCCCTTATCATATTCATTATTACCCTATTATCCTTAAATCCAAGTGCTAAAACCATTAGCATGATGCATTTAGGAGTATACCTATACTTACCCTTACCTATGCGATAGATAAGGTTCTTGCTAAGCAGATATCTTTTAGAATTATTACTTGCATGGAAGTAGAATTCGTTTAAATGCTTTATAATGGTAGTAGTATTCTTGCATAAAGTGGGGAATAGAGTCTGCAATTCATAGTTTGTAGAGGAATCATCATTTGCTATCAACCAGTTAAATTATATTTGCTTCGTTAAATAGGTTTGTATCATGAGGATGCTTAAACAAGCATTAAAGGATATCCTTGATGAGCAAGAGATGAAGCATCTCTACTCCTCATTTGATGTTATAGGGGATATAGCAGTAATAAAGATACCAGATATGCTCTATGAGAAGAGACATGTTATAGGCAATGCAATATTAAGTAAGATAAAGTCTGTAAGATGTGTATTCATGCAGAAGAGTGCAGTGCAAGGAGATTACAGGGTTAGAGAACTTGAGCATATAGCAGGGGAGGATAGAACATTAACATTATACAAGGAGCATGGGTGCATATTCAAGATTGATGTTGCAAAGGTATACTTCTCGCCAAGGTTGTCAACCGAGAGGGCAAGGATAGCATCACTTGTCAATGATGGGGAGGTTATAGTAAACATGTTTGCTGGTGTATGCACATTCTCTATACTAATAGCAAAGAGGAAGAGGTGCAAGGTTTACAGCATAGATCTAAATCCTTATGCATATGAACTATGCAAGGAGAATGCTAGGATCAATCATATTGAAGAGAGTGTAATACCCATACTTGGGGATGCTAAAGATGTTATACAAGATAAACTTGCACATTCTGCAGATAGGGTGCTTATGCCATTACCAGAGAAGGCTAAGGAATATCTACATCATGCTATTATTGCATTAAAGTATGGCAAGGAGTGTTATATCCATTACTTTACACATCTTACTGGGAATAAGAAGGATGTGCATGAGAAATGCATTGTAGATATAGACGAGGTGCTAAAGGATTACAAGTTAGATTACAGGGTAACATCCACTAGGGTTATTAGAGAGGTTAGTCCAAGGACATATCAGATGGTTGCTGATATAGCAGTTAATACGTAAATAATATGTTATCCCTTTAGTTAGTAGTTAGTAGTAGCAAGGGTTAAGCCCAACCATGCTAAGAGTGCTACCAATCCTGCAACAAATGCAAGTATTGTATACTTTACTATTATTATGCTGTAATCACTTGCTAACAGTAACCATGAATATACTATTAAGAATACTATACTTGCTATTAATACAAGCAAGCCCATTAGCCTTCTACTATACATTGGTTCTAAGGATTTAGATCCCATATTTATTTAGCTAGACTCTTAACCTTCTCAAGCGTGTCTATATCCTCTATACCCTTATCATACCTTATAGCCTTGATCCTTGGAAACCTTAATGCATACCCACTATCGTATCTACTGCTCCTAACTATACTATCATACTCAACTTCTACAACTATGCTAGGCTTGACTATAACCCTAAAACCCTCATCCTTTAATGCTATAGCCTTAAGCCTTAACGTAAGCTCCTTTATCTCATCATCACTCAACCCTGTGTATGCCTTGCCTATAATCTTAAGGGAATCAAAATCCCTTACAGCAAATGTGTAATCAGATAGCAACCCTGCCCTCTTACCATGTCCATACTCTGCAGCTACTATAACTACATCTATGGTATCCTTTATACCCTTAACCTTTATCCAATGCTTACTTCTACCTGGTTTATAGTATGATAAGGCATCCTTTATCATTAGCCCTTCATAACCCTTCTCTATACTCACCTTGAGTATGTTAGGTATAATAGACTCATCACTTGCAATGGTATACCATGCAACCTCTATACCCTTGGTACTGATACACATGCTAGATAATATGCTCTTTCTCTCCATAAGGCTCCTCTTAATTAAACTACCATTGTAGTAGAGTATATCAAATACAAAGTACCTTGCATTAATATCATCCTTATTACTTACATTACCCTTCTTCAGCAACCTACTCTGTAGTATATTAAATGGTAGTATCCTACCATCCTTAAATGCAACTATCTCGCCATCAAGTATCAGATCATTAGGTATATTGCTTATTCCTTCTACTATCTCTGGGAATTTACTGGTTACATCCTCTATCCCCCTAGAGAATACCCTTACTTCATCACCACATTTATGAACCTGAGCCCTTATACCATCATACTTATACTCTATTATGAATAGCTTTGGATGATACTTACTATCTGTATCAGCAAGCATGAATGCTATAGGTTTAGATGGTCTTACCTGTATAGCATCTAACGTATCATGCTTTGCATGCACAGCAACCTCAGCTAGGTTGTTACATGCTATATATGCATCCTCAACTATACCATTATCCTTTTTGAATGCGTATGCTATTACATGCTCAAGTATGCCATCAACTACTCCTATCCTTAACTCACCTGCTATTATCTTTGCTAAATACTTGGCCTCTTGTGGTGATACATTCAAGAATAAACCTGCAAGTATACTTCTTTTCCTGCTCAATGAGTGCTTACCCTCTTGCTCTGCTATACATATAAACTGCGCATATACGTACTTTAATGTTAATCTTACACCTACCAATGGCTTTGCATTAATGTTTCTTATTGCATGCTCTGCAACTACTCCTATATCACCATACCTCAAGTATGTATGCACAAGGTCATTCCTTGTTACCTTGCTTATACTCTCTAATAGATCCAATAACAATGAATAGCCTACATTAAGCTCTAATCCTGTATTTGGGTTAAGTGATCTACCAGATAGGAAAGTACATGCTATACGCAATGAATCATCATCTAGCAGTAAGAGGTAATCTCCAAGTATCCTTATCTTCTCATTCTTGCTACTTGTACCCTTTAGATTCTCGCATAATCCAGCAAAGTAGGAGAAGGTTAAGGGATCATCACTCATGAGAAAGTTCTCTTGCCATTAGGTAGGCATCCTCACCATCCCTATAGTATCCCCTTAGTCTAGACCTTACCTCTAATCCTAACTTCTCATAAACCCTTATAGCCTGTTCATTACTTACCCTAACCTCCAAATAAACCTCATCACAACCTTTGGCTACCATTGCATTTATAGCCTCTTGCATAAGTGTAGTCCCTAAGCCTTTACTCCTATGCTCCTTCAATACGGCTATAGAGACTACATGCCCCTTCTTAACAAACCCTAGCTTTCTAAAGTTTGAGAAGCCATACTCAAACTTGCACATTATGTAACCTACTATCTTATTATTTAACTCAGCTACAAGGAATGCCTCTGGGAATCCATTGAGGAGCTCTTCAAAGAAGTATTCAGAGTAATGCTCCGATAGGCTAACCATATTTATCTCCATAACATGGATAAGATCCTTATACTCACATCTCCTTATTATATAATCTCCTATATGTCTAAGCACTACTTGCATGCCCTATCATAATATATATGTCGTAAGGATATTTAACCTTATAGTAAATAATATAGGTAATGACATACTAAATAATAAAGTGGAGTCTATAAATGGTGATAAGCCTATGAATGATAGGGTGTATGAGATGGTAATGTCTAAATTTGCTATTAGAAACTACTATATAAGCGAGAACAATACCTACGAGTTCTACATAGAGGATAGCAAAGATATTAAGAGTAATTTCCTCTCATTAGCAAGGGAGGCCGATAGGAATGGCTATCATGCAATGCTAAGCAGGGATGAGCAGAATGGTTCACTGCTCCTACTTATACTCCCAAAAACACAGCAGACTAGAAGGTTCAAGCCATGGATACCTATAGCATTATTTGCTGCAACAGTGGGAGTTGTATTGTACGATGGTCTCCTAAGATCAAGTAATGGGATAATAGGTAGCATGTATGATCCTTGGGAGATGGCTATACTATATACACTCTCACTACTGGGCATACTTGGGATACACGAGCTTGGACATATGGTAGCATCTAAGATACATATGATAAAGGCTACATGGCCATTCTTCATACCAGGCATCCCAGGATTCTTTGTCCCTACATTTGGTGCAGTTATATTCTCAAGGGCACCAATGATAAATAGGGATATACTCTTTGATGTAGGTGTAGCAGGTCCTATAGCAGGTTTGGTTGTAACAATTGTAGTATCGTACTATGGTGCCTTGCTAAGCCCATTGATGGATGAGATGCAGGCTAATACATTGCTACGTAACGCACGCCTTATACCATTACAGCCTAGCGCACTCATGATGCTAACATTCGAGGCTGCAGGTAAGGCTGTTCCAGGCACTATGCCTATACTCTCACCCGTTGCATATGCTGCCTGGATAGGGTTCCTTATAACATTCCTTAACCTATTGCCAGCATGGCAGTTGGATGGTGGACATATAGCAAGGGCAACTCTAGGGTATAAATGGCAGAAGAGGCTAACCCTAGTAAGCATAGTTATACTTGCTGCTCTAGGCTACATATTCATGGCATTATTCATAATGCTTATGAGCACTAGAACACAAGATGTTAGACCACTAGATGATGTATCACCTTTATCAAAGGGTAGGAAGGTAATCTTTGTAATAGTTATGATATTGGCAGTGTTATCTGCTCCGATACCAAATTGGTTCCAGATATAAGGAAAAGATTTTTAATTCCCTCTGCTATACTCTTAGTAGCCGGTCATAGCAACAGGGTAAGACCTGGTCCCATTCCGAACCCAGAAGTCAAACCTGTTGCGCTACCGTGCTAGTGAGGTGCGCAAGCCCTCGCGAAGCGGTAGTGCCGGCACCTTTATTATAAATTAGATACCTAGTTACTAAAATAGAATCTTTTAAACTAATCAAATCTTTGTCAATTTATAATTTATAATAGAGATATTAATGAAGGAATAATACACTATTACCCATATAATGATAAAATAAATATATAGCTGTAGATGTTATTAAGGATATGGTAAATAAGCTGGCATTAGGTATAGCAGTAACAGCCATACCCCTAGCAGTAGGTATAGCAGCTATACTTGGAGTATTTAGTTCCACAGGAGGTAAACTCTTCTCTGATGTAAGACCAGATAAGCAGACCCCTGCAACATCAACAATCAAGTTAGAGATTAGGAATATTGACGGTGTTGATAGGCTATACAATGTTGGCGATATAGCAAATACAAGGCCAAACCCTGATCTCTTTAACTGCCTTGCATGTACGCTTGAGGTTGTGATAACCAACAAGGGTCAGAATACCCATACAATAGTGGTTGATCAAATTGGTGCATCAACTGGCCCTATAGCCCCTGGAGAGACCAAGTCAATGAAGATTATTCATAATGATTATGGTGTATTCAAGTATAGGAGCCAAGAACATCCAGATCAGATAAGCGGTACGTTAGAGATAAAGAGGATTGCATGAGTGCTGATCAGTAATATAAATGCTGTTCTAACATACACAACAATACCTTTTTATCTCCCTATTTCTCTGTTAAAATCGAGTTAGGTCTGATGTCTACAGTATCAAGAGATAGGTTAAAGGATATACTTGATAGGATAAAGGGTAAGAGGATCCTTGTTATAGGGGATCTCATGCTAGACCATTATATAGAGACTAGGGTTAAGAGGCTCTCCAGGGAGCACCTTATACCTGTGCATAAGGTTATTGATGAACGATACTCTGCTGGTGGAGCAGCAAACCTTGCTGTTAATGTAGTATCTCTACAGGGTAAAGTCCATGTTGTAGGGGTTATAGGTAATGATAATGAGGGTCATACCCTAAGGAGTATACTAAGCAGCAAGGGTATAGACCTTAACCTAGTTACAGTAGATAGACCAACACCACTTAAGAGTAGATATCATACAGCAAGCATGCTATACTTTAGAGTAGATAGAGAGGTTACAGATGATCTAGGTAAGGAGGTAACCTCTAGACTTGTATCCATGGTGGAGGATGTATTGAATGCTAATGTTATAGATTGTATATGTGTATCAGATTATGATAAAGGCTCTATAACACCTCTACTCTTGAAGAGCATAGCCTCACTTGCAAGGGATAGAGGTTTAATAGTTGTAGGACAGCCAAGGATAAGACACTACCTTGATTTTATAGATCTTGATTATATCAAGTCTACCCTAACAGAGGCTACAATGGCAACTGGTATAAGGATAATGAATGAGTCTAGCCTGCATAACCTAGGTGTGCATCTACTCTCAAGGCTAAGGTGCAAGGCACTCTTATTGAGTAGAAGTAAGGGATTAACGATACTCAAGGATAACAATATGATAAACATACCATTCTTTGCACCAAAAGAGTATATGAGTGCAATAGGCATAAGGGATGCACAACTTGCACTCTTTGCACTGGCATTTGCTGCTGGTGCAGATATAGTAGAGGCATCGATTCTTAGCAACCTTGTAGCAACAGAGACTATCAAGCCAGAGACTCTGGTTATAACCATTAAGGATATAGAGCGTGCATTACATAGCAAGGATATAGCAGAGAGTATATCACAGATACCATTGTATAAATAAATAAAGGTGTTTATAGAATGGTTAATGATATGCAAATCTTGAATCCTCAAGATATATCAAGGCTTAAGGAGATAGCAAAGAGGACCAGGAGGCTTATAATAGAGTCTGTCACAGAGGCTGGATCTGGGCACCCAGGGGGTTCACTATCTGCTGTTGAGATAGTCGTTGCACTTTACTTCTATAAGATGAGGCATAACCCAAAGAACCCTAGGTGGGAGGATAGGGATAGGTTCATACTCTCAAAGGGTCATGCAGCACCACTACTCTACTCAGTCCTTGCGCAAGCAGGTTACTTTGCCATAGATGAGCTTAAGAGGTTAAGGAAGTTAGGAAGCATGTTACAAGGGCATCCAGATCTTAGAACCCCAGGCGTTGATTACTGTGGTGGCTCTGAAGGCATCGGGCTATCTGTAGGAGTAGGTATGGCATTGGCAGCAAAGTTGGATAAGAAAGGGTGCAGGGTTTACGTATTACTAGGCGATGGTGAGTTACAGGAAGGGCAGGTATGGGAAGCTGCAATGAGCGCAGTTAAGTATAGACTTGATAATCTAACTGCTATAGTTGATAGGAATGGTATACAGCAGGATGGCTTGACTGAGAGTATAATGCCTTTGGAATCTATAGCAGCAAAGTGGCAAGCATTCAACTGGAATGTTATACAGATAGATGGCTATGACTTTGAGCAGATAATAGATGCATACAACAAGGCTGAGAATACAATTAACAAGCCTACAGTTATAATAGCACATACAACCAAGGGCAAAGGGGTGCCTATAATGGAGTGGGCACCTCAATGGCATGGACAGGCACCAAAGAAGGAGTTGGCTAAGAAGATACTAGAGGAGTTGGATTTATGATAAGTATTAATACAAGTGATAAGGTTATAATAGCACCATCCATACTTGCTGCAGATCTATCCAACCTATGCTATGAGGTTAAGAGGGCAGAGGAGTCAGGTGCAGATATGATACATCTTGATGTTATAGATGGACACTTTGCACCAAATATTACTTTTGGGGCAGATACAATAAAGGCATTAAGGAAGTGTACATCGCTTGAGTTTGATGCACACCTTATGATCTCAAAGCCTTTAAGATACATTGAGAGGTTCATAAATGCTGGGTGCAATATAATAACTGTGCATGTTGAGGTATGTAATGCTACCACATTCAAGGAGATAGCAGGTATATTAAAGGGAAGGGTTAAGGTTGGAGTAGCATTGAATCCAGATACAGATATACCATCATGGTTATTAGAGCATATAAAGAATGATGAGATAGATGTCATAAATGTGATGTCTGTATACCCAGGTTTCTCTGGACAGAGGTTCATGCCAAGCATACTACCAAAGATGAATAGAATATATAATATAATAAAGAGTGATGGATTACATACACTCATAGAGGCCGATGGTGGTATAGATAAGAGTAATGTATATGATGTTGTGAGGACAGGGGCAAGGATAATAGTTGCCGGTAATGGAATATACAGCAATGATAATATTGCATATGCTATAAAAGTGCTTAGAGAGAATGCTATCAAGGGTGTTTTAGCATGAGTAGTGTTAATGCAAGGGTAATGGGTGATATGCGCACTGCTTATGGTGAGGCTTTAGCAGAGTTGGGTAGTATAAATAAGAGTGTAGTTGTAGTGGGTGCAGATACTACACAATCCTTAAAGACATCCTTATTTGGTAATAGATTCCCTGAGAGGTTCTTTAATGTAGGTATAGCAGAATCGAATGCTGTATCTATAGCAGCTGGGCTAGCACTTGCAGGCAAGATAGCATTTGTAAGCACATATGCTGCATTCATACCAGGCAAGTGTGTAGACCAGATAAGGAATGCCATAGCATATCCTAACCTTAGCGTTAAGATAGTAGCATCCCATGCTGGGATAAGTGTTGGACCAGATGGGGCATCCCATCAGCAGGTAGAGGATATTGCTATAATGCGTGCTATACCAAACATGCATGTAGTTGTACCTGCTGATGAAGTCTCTACTAGAAGACTTGTGTATCTCATCGCGGAGCATGATGGACCATTCTACATGCGCCTAGCAAGACCAAAATCCCCAATAGTATATGATAACCCAGATATAAAGATAGGTTCAAGCAGTATATTAATGGATGGTAATGATGCCTGTATAATAGCATGTGGTATAATGGTACCTGAGGCATTGAATGCTGCGAGTATCCTTGCTGCTGAGGGTATAAAGTGCAGGGTTATAGATATGTACTCAGTAAAACCAATAGATGCAGATGCTATAGTAAAGGCAGCAAGGGATACAGGTGCTATAGTGACTGTTGAGGAGCACAACATACTAGGAGGTTTAGGCTCTGCAGTAGCTGAGGTTATAGTAGAGAACTATCCTTGCAAGATGAAGAGGGTAGGGGTTATGGATACATTTGGCGAATCTGGGGAGGATAGGGAGCTGCTTGTAAAGTATGGGCTTACTGCGGAGAATATAGTTCGTGCTGTAAATGATCTCTTAAAATAAGAATAATATTATAAAGTATATTAGCTTACCAAATTTATATGATATTACGAAGCTTTGCTTATATACCTAAAGTGAATAATTAATAAATATAAGATAGCAGATAGGGTTAGCATGGTGAAGATATTTCTAGATACTGCTAACATAGAGGCTATAAAGAAGTACAACGAGATGGGCATATTAGACGGTGTAACTACAAACCCTACCCTTTTATCAAAGGAGAAGGGCGACCCTATAGAGATAATGCGAGAGATAGTAAGGATAGTGAATGGGGATGTGAGCCTTGAGGTTGTAAGCACCGATGCTAAAGGTATGATGGATGAAGCCTATAAGCTTGCTAGATTTGGGCCTAACGTTGTGGTAAAGATACCTATGACAGCAGATGGTCTAAAGGCTATAAAAGCACTAAACAGGGATGGTATAAAGACTAACTGCACCCTTGTATTCTCTGCCAACCAGGCTATACTAGCAGCAAAGGCAGGAGCAACATATGTAAGCCCATTCATAGGCAGACTTGATGATGCTGGGCATGAAGGCATGCAAGTGATCAGGGATATAGTTCAGATATTCAAGAACTACAGCTTCAACACAAAGGTTCTGGTTGCAAGTGTTAGACATCCATTGCATGTTGTAGAGGCAGCAAAGATAGGTGCTGATATAGTAACCATGCCACCAGATGTGCTTGAGAAGATGATCAAGCATCCATTAACAGATAAGGGCTTGAGCACCTTCCTCGATGACTGGGAGAAGGTTAAGAAGCTGTATCCTAATATTACAGTGTATTAATAATAATAATATGATTATGATTGATTAACCCTTACCTATCCTCCTCTTCTTATTCATTATATAATCTGTTATGAGTACCTTGCCTAGATTACTTGGATTTATGTAATATGATACGCCTTTAACGTGCTTCTCCATATCATTAACAAACTTTAAGAGTATATCCTCCTCACTAATCATCAGTGTATCTATATCTATACCCATCCTCTTACACTTCTTAGCCTCAAGTACGGTCTTTGCTGCTATGTAAGGATCAACCTGCCTATACCTATAGCATAGATACACCAATGACCCACTACTTGTATCTATCTTTAATCCATTCTCATACTTTAGGTTCTGGATTGTAAGCCTATCAGGTTTGTAGAAGTGTGAGTATGGTCTTGCTGCAAGGATCCTCTCCTTCTCTGCATCAGAGTCTACAAAGCATGCACTTGGCTGACCATCTGTTATCATAACGATCCTCTTCTTTGCTGCACTGCTATTCTTAAGTAACTTAACTGCAAGTCTGAATGCTGCTTGATAGTTCGTATAATGCAGAAAGTCATTACCTGGCTCAAAGGTCTTCAGGTATGGTATATCCCTAGCATCTATCTTTGTTGCAAGTGCACCAAAGCCTAGTATGTGTATTGTATCAGATGGGAATAACTTTGTATTAAGTATGTAAAGACTCCATAGAGCCTTCTTTGCAGCCTCTATCCTAGATATACCCTCATTCATTGCACAGTAACGCATAGTAGAGCTTAGATCTATGCAGTATACTACTGCCATGCTTACCTCATTAACAACCTCATACTGCTCAAAATCCTCTATACTTAACCCTATAGGGATATCTACCTTGCCTCTCTTATGCATTATCCTCTCAACTGCATTAAGTATAGTCTTTACAGCATTCAACTCCCTAAGATCATCACCATACTCATACCTCTTACTACTCTCCAAGGTTGTTGTACCATAACCTGTCTTGCTTGTCTCATGCATCCCAAACTGGTTACTCTTTAATGCCTTTAGTATATCCTTGAGCATTAGTATACCTATGCTCATGAAGCTCTTGCTAGTTAGCATCTTCTTACCCTTCTTTATATAACCCTGCTCCTCTAAGTATGCTATAAGAGATCTTACTGCATTGCTTATTGTATCCTTACCTTTATCCTCTATGCTCTTACTCTCACTTGCCTTCATGAGCTCCTTTACCATTACATTCTCAAGTATATGCTCCAACTCCTCCCTACTCATACCTCCCCTATTACTCTTAAGCATCTCCTCCCCTATTGCTAGTAATGCATTATTCAGAAGCTCCCTTGGCATCTCTGCACCATAGCCATTATCCTCTCTACCCTCACTACTGTAGTATGTGTATGATCTTACATCAGGATGGGACATAAAGGTTCTCCTTTCTATCAAGTATGGGAGGCTTGAGTGATCTTAAACCCTCTAGCACTAACTCAAGTAAGGATGCGTTTAACTCATCATACATGCTATCATCTTCACCATCAAATACTAGAGCTTTTGTATCTATGCCATATCCCTTAATGTATAACAATATCTCTTCCTGCTCTTTAGTAACCTTGCTTAGTGCATTATCAAGTATCTCCTTTAATGCCGTGAACCTTGATAACTGGGCAGAGTAACTATCCTTGCCATCACTCCATAGGCTACTCTGCGATACTATGAACTTGTTGCCCTTGAACTCATCCTTAACCTTGGTTATCTGCTCTAACGTTAGATCAGATACATACTCTAGTGCTGTCTGCCTTAATGCCTCATCTATTATATGCTCCAACACCCTCCTTCTATTCTCACTGCTATCCTCTATCTCTGAGAGTTCAAACTTTGCTGCTGGGTATATTGCATGGATATCAGATATTCTTGGCACTACTACAGTATTATTGTTATGTAATACTCTTACCCTTATAGCCTCGCTAACAATCAACTCTAGGGTATGTATGCTCATCCTAACACTAACACCTTTATCCTTGTTAACATCTGGATGCTCCCTTGCAAGATGTGTTATCCTAGCAAGTAGTTTAAGTATGAATACTGGTAGGAATACCCTATCATCTATGATCCTAGCCTCCTGCACCATTACTGCCATCTCATCCCTTAGTGTATAGGGATAATGGGTTATTATATGACTCTCAAACCTATCAAGTAAGGGCTCTATTATCTTACTTGCATGTGTATAATCTATAGGGTTTGCCGTTGCTATAACACGCACATAAGGCTTGAATATAACTGGATAAGAGCCTGTGGTAAACCTACCCTCTTGGAGCACACTTAAGAGCACAACCTGCTTCCTAGGATCAAGTACAGGTAACTCATCTATGCATACTAGGCCATGCCTTGCTTGTAGTAGCTGCCCAGGGGAGTAGGATTCTATACTGTATAATGATGCACCCTTTGCTATCTTAATAGCATCTATCTGTCCAACTAAGTCCTTTATTGATATATCTGGTGTTGCTAGCACATACCTATACCTAGCCATACCATTAACCCACTCTATCTCAGTATCTAGCCTATGATCCCTTATCTTGTATTCACAGTCATTGCATATATGAAACTCTAACGATGTATGCCTTGGATCATTACCTGCGAGCAGGTTTACAAGCTCATCTTCAGGTAGTAGTAACGGTATATCATGTATTATGCAGCCTTTTATCGCAGGGATAGGTGATAGCAAGCTCCTTGCTATGGTCTCTGCTAACTTTGTCTTTGCCTGCCCTATCTTCCCTATATACAGTATATCATGTCCAGCAAGTATAGCTCTATCAGTTGCTGCTATAACATCATCATAACCTATTATCCCTGGGTAAGGGTTCTTACCCTCTATCCTCTTCTGTATAAGATTCCTCCTTAACTGATCATCAACACTTACATACTTGTAGTTTATCTCTAACAACTGACCTAGGGTATTGATACTCTTGTAATCCTCAGGTAAACCTGCTACTATCTCCTTATAGCGTGGTGCTGAATTGTAAGCACTATAAACCAATTCTCTTATCTTAGTAAGACTATCATACATGCAATTATAAGAGGGTAAGGACTAAATTTAAAGGTTCTTGTAATGGGATGGTTTTTATTTCCCTCCAGTTGAGTTGATATATGTCAATGCAAGAGTTTAGGCATATAGTAAGGGTAGTTGGGAAGGATGTAGATGGTAGGAAGAATGTTACTGTAGCATTGGCAGAGTTAAATGGAGTAGGATACAACTTTGCGTATGCATTACTTAATACTCTAGGCATAGATCATAATACAAGAATAGGTTATCTACCAGAGGATGCTATAACAGCAATAGAGAATGCACTAAAGGATCCTTTAAGTATAGGCTTTCCAGCATGGTACCTGAATAGAAGGAATGATATAGAGAGTGGGAAGGATATACATCTACTTGCATCAGATCTAGAGTTTGCAATAAAGAATGATATAGAGAGGGAGAAGAGCCTTATGAGCTGGAGAGGATATAGACATATGTATGGATTGAAGGTTAGAGGGCAGAGGACAAGGACCACTGGTAGGAAGGGAGGTACTGTAGGAGTAAGGAAGGGAGGAAAGGTTGCTCAGCAACAGCAGCAACCAAATAAATAACAGTAATTATCTATATGCGAGGTGGTATTGAATGGGTGATATAAAGATTCCAAAGAAGAAGTATAGTAAACCAAAGAGACACTGGGATCTAGCATTACTGATGCAGGAATTAGATATACTTGGCAAGTATGGTCTAAGGAACAAGCGTGAACTATGGAAGGCACAATCAGAACTCTCTAGAATAAGGAAGAGGGCAAGAGCATTACTTGCACTACCTATAGAGGTTAGAAGTGCTAGGGAGAGTGAGCTTCTTGCATCCTTGAATAGACTAGCATTGGTTGGAGAGAATGCTACATTGGATGATGTACTTAACCTAAAGGTAGAGGATATACTTGAGCGTAGGTTACAGACCATTGTATATAGGAAGGGTTTAGCTAAGACTCCACTACAAGCAAGGCAGATGATAGTTCATAGACATATAGTAGTAGGGGATAGAATAGTTGATGTACCAAGTTACTGGGTAAAGAGAGGAGAGGATGAGAAGGTAGCATTAAGGACAGATAGTCATTTGGTGAAGGTAACTCCAAATTAGTTACCTTACTCTTTATCCAATATTATTAACTATGCTATTCAAGCTATTTGATTAACATATTTAATAATTTTATAGTAAGTTATGGCATTAGGCTATGAGCATAGAGTTGATACTGAGTAAGATGGTTAAGGATGCTCAAGAAGGTCTTATGCCAGATGTGCTGGCATACTGGTACTCTATAATAGTGAGTAGAACCAAGGCTTTACTGCCAATGGAGCTAAAGGATAAGATAAGAGTTGAGCAGGATAAATACCTACCAATGAAGTTTAAGCTAAATGTATCAAAGCGTGCTGTACCAACGCTATTAAGCGTTATAGATGAATCGATGAAGGATATGCCTTACTCAACTAGAATGTACTTTGAGATTGTTTATAATCTGATAGTTAAAGAGTATGCTAATAATACAATTAAGAGTTGACACTCTCCACGACTAGACTAAAGTCGGGAGATTCTTGCTTTAGGTATTTCATAGCTCTTAATCTTATGCTCATAGCTCTTAATCTTATGCTCATAGCCCTTCTAGGCTCCCACCTCATCCCTCAATACTAGAAGCAAAGGATGCGCCACCATCCTGTTAATCCTACCTTCATGAAGGTGGGCTATATTTAATACACCAACCGCATCCCTGTTTGCTTCTAACTTGCAGTTTAAACACTTGAAGAACTTCCTCTCTTTACTGCTTTTGTGGAATGGCATCTTATGCGTCTGCTTAATGTATTATATTAGCTGACTTCAGTAACTTCTACTCCATGTTCATTAGCTTTATCCTTTGGACTAGGTAGTTGAAGCTCCAGAAGTTGTTTATCATTAAGTTTATCTTTATTGTTTTTATTACCATTCTTACCATTCCTTTAATATCTCTCCTTTAATATCTCCAACCACTATCCTTGATATGCTATGCATATATGCGTCTTCAACTATAGACTTTACCATTGCATCTACTGCATGTTTGAAGCGTCTCTGCCTAATCCTGTATAATCCCTTAGGCCTTCTAGATGTTAGTATTATTAACTTTAGATAATCTGCTCTTTAGCTATCCTCTTTGTTAAATACTACCAGTCTGCTAAAAGGTCTTTACCAGAGTATGCTACTGGTTGCTTAATATCTTCATACCATACTGTAGCGAGGTTTATTACGCCTAGATCCATGTAGAGGGGCTTGTTGCATTCACTAATTGAAGGCTTCAACATTTTCAAGTATTGATCGCCATGCCGCTTCAGTATTTCTCATTCACTAATTGAAGGCTTCAACATTAACTTCAATACTCATAAAGCCCTTCTATACTTCATCTACATCATCGTAAATTATCTCAAGCCTTCCTTGCTTACCCTTCCACTTCAGTTTACCTTTCCATTTTAACTTTAATTTGTCAGAAAGGTTAGGTATCCATCATCAAATCTGTAGCAATTGTTCCTAATAATTACTCCTCTCTTCTTTTTAATTTTCTTCCAGTATATTAGCATTGATGCCCTTGTGATACAGGAAGATTACCTTTCTTTTCCAATTCTTTTAGCCTAAGAAAGCTCTTCCAAGCCTCATTATTATTCTTTATTATCTGCTGAGCAGTAGCAGAGCCTATCAATTATGCATACTTCTCGTAGATATGCTTAGGATACCACTCAAACTTCTTGTAGTTGATATATGCTTGCCTACGCTCATAGTTAAGTTCATTCCATAACTTAGCAGAGTTATCTGCTAGCATCTGAAGTATTGGGTTATCCTCAACTATGAATGTGTTAGTTCTTTCCACCATATTATACAAAACTTGTTTTGTATATAAATATATTAGCGATTCATCCCAGAACTGAACTAAACTACTGGGCTTTTTGCCGAACTTTATATAAGATCTTTATCCTCTCCATCCTTATCCCTTTTACCCTTATCATCCATTCCAGTCTTATCATCTCCTTGAGAGTCTATCTTCTTATTGCTGTTAATATCCTTGCTAGCAGTATCATCACTCCTAACATCTACCTTGCTCTGTATACTCTCTTTATCTTTACCCTTGCCCTTATCATTGAGTTTGCTTAAGAATATTATAGCAAGTATAACTCCGATTATCACGTAGTTTATAGGTGGTGTAAGTGCCTTGCTTACTACTCCTAACTTTGGTATAACGAATATAACCTTGCCTATATACTCCTTCTTAGTTATAGGATAATCTATCCCTGGTATTGATGATGGATTATTATCCCCTTTAGTAGTTATTATCTTCTCACTACTACCTTGTATCTTAACTATCCTGTGCACTATAACCCTATCGTACTCTGATG
The DNA here is from genome assembly GCA_964475945.1 of uncultured Nitrosopumilales archaeon. Classification (GTDB taxonomy): domain Archaea; phylum Thermoproteota; class Nitrososphaeria; order Nitrososphaerales; family Nitrosocaldaceae; genus JBBIQH01. The sequence continues at coordinate 40,635 of CAYYYF010000003.1, forward strand.
GGCTATGGAATACTATTATATCCCCTACCTTAAGCTCATCGAATGTAGAACCATCTCTAACAACTATAACATCATAAACATTAAGTGTTGGAACCATGCTCTCACTTGATACTACGTAGAATGGATTATCTGTAGCAAATGCAAGCCTTAACCCAAACCATACTACAACTACGCCTACAACTATTATAATTATATCCTTAATAGCCCTGTTGATATTCTGTCTCTGCAACAGGGGTAATTTGTTGTTACCTATTAGTAAACCTTACCTTATACTAGAATAGATTGCATAAATGTTGATTTAGAAATATTAATGCATAAAACCTTTAGTAATAATGATGTATTATCAATTTTGAGTATTTTTATAATTATTTTTATATGCTTTAATCTTCTTGATAAGATGAGCAAGCTTTGTCCACGATTTGGTTACCTTCATTAACTTGTAAAGTTTGTAAGATAACTTTGCTATCTTAAATATTAGTAGGAATGGTAAGAGTGTTACCATAAGTATATCTAGGAAATGATTCTTTAACAGTAGCTTAAAACTCTTTAACTGCTTATATTTAAATGTTATATCTAGAACTGATAGAATAAGTATAGCCAATGGTATATAATCCCAGTAAACCTCAAGCCAGATAGGGATATCAAGTAAAGGTTTGTTTAAACCATAAGTTTCTGGCATCAACTCCAGTAAACCTATGAAGTATACTACAAGCAATGCTAGTATAGAGTATAACAATATCTTATGCATTATATTTATATTAATACCAAAAGTATGCATAGTCAATGCATTATTCATCCAAGGCTTCGTTTGCTAGAGCATCAGCCTCCTTATTATCCTCTCTCCTTACTAACCTATACTCTACAACCAACCCTTTATCCTTTATTATACTGTTTACCTCTCCCATCAACCTCTTGATACTATCACTCTTTACCTTGTATAATCTCTGCATCTGATTAACCAGTAACTTGCTATCAGATACCACTATAATATTTTTGCTATACAATGATGCAAGTCTTAAAGCCTCCCTTAGAGCAGTATACTCGGCAATGTTATTAGTTGTTTCGCCTATTCTAGCATTGTATCTCTTTATAGTAAAACCATAGCAGTTCTTTATAACGATACCTATTGCAGCATTACCAGGATTTCCCTTACTTGCACCATCTATGTAAACATAAACCCTTTCATACACAAACTTTAAGAATATGAGAGTACTATAATAAGTAATGGGTAAGAAGGGTAAAGAGATACTAGGTTCTGTGCTGAACGATGTCGTTAATATCCTTAAGATAGCATATTGTAATGAGATGGTAGCGTTCCATTACTATTGGTATACAGCACTTTATATGCAAGGTATAGGTACTCTAACCATAGCAAGTAAATTCAAAGAGTCTGCTATGGAAGAGTTGAAACATGCAGGTATTCTTGCTGATAGGCTCAACCAACTTGGTGCAAATGCTCCTAGCAAGCCACAGGAATGGAGTAAGGTTGGCATGATAGATGTAGATCCAAGTGGATATCTTACTCTAGAGAGTTCTCTCAAGAAAGCTTTAGAGATAGAGGGTAAGGCTATTGAGCATTATAATGAGAGTATAAAGAAGGTAAAGGATATTGATTATGCTACATATGATATACTCCAAGATATATTGGTTGAAGAGGTTAAAGAGGAGCAGGAGTTAGAGGATATACTTGCAAGGCTTGAATTTGGAGATTATAGTAGAGAAGTATAGATATTATTTAGTAACATTAGTAATTATCTATAAAAATACTAAAAATTAATTAATAAAGAATATCCCGAAGGGTTGCAATAGGTGCAGAACTTTTGAGGTAAATTAAAGAATTTTTATTTTTAATAATAACTCTTTTATTTTATTTATGAATATTTCGAAATATTCAGATGCTGTAAATATAACCACCTCATAAAGTTATATAATAGCATGAATGATTTCGTGAACTTCTGTACTGATACAATGCTCATATTGTATTAACTATTATAGAATTGCCTTAACCTATTCTTCTGTATACTATACACCCTTTCAATCCTACCTTAGTCCGATTCTAACTTAGTTAGTTAAACCAAGCTAAACCTAAATTTAAATACTTTCAATCCTACCTTAGTCCGATTCTAACTCTTTTATAGCAAAGGAGCATAGATACGATTACATATGTAAAGGTTTTACATTCATAAACTCTAGAAGCATAGCAAAGCTGGTTAGAGCAATAGTTAAAGACTATGGTATAAGACCTTATGACCTAATGCATTGGTTCGCTACCCAATTAGAGTTAGCAGTAGTAAATGGGAAGATAAGCCATACCATAAGGGAAGCACTCATGGGTCGTATATATGACATAGAGATGCATTATACATATGCTAAATATAACCTATCTGAGAGGCTTGTTAAGGAGTTAAGAGATGCATATGCTAGAGCATAGAAATATCTAGATGTAGAGGTTAGTAGCAGGGATGAGGAGAATAACATTAGGAGTGAATTAATCAATAGAATAGCAGGTATGAGCAAGGAGGAGTTGCTAAACTTGCTGGCATATACTAGCAAGGGCAACAACTGAAGCAGGTAGTGGTTAATGCAGATGAGGCTGAGCTTATAACGCAACATGGCTTTGTATAAAGCAACTCTGCCAAATAAGAAGGTAGTCTTAGAGTATATTCTTGATGCTGATTATGAATGAATGAATAGCCTCGCTAATAGTGTATTAGTGGGCCCGAAGGGCTTCGATCCCTTGACCTACCGGTCTCCCAACCATCTAGTTTATGAGCCGGTCGCTCTTCCAGGCTAAGCCTCCCGCCACACAAGTGGTTACGGGCCCACCTGGCAACCGACCCATTCATATTCATCCTCTGCTTCCAATATAAATATTATATTCATCTGTTATGCTTAGTTACACTTCATATACCTCTCATATACTCCATCAAGCAGTAGGTTCTGTGCTATCAGTGAGGATACAGCGGCATTATAAATGCTCTCAGCCTCATCCTCTCTAGCCTCTCTTAATATACTTCTCCATACAGCAGCATGTCTTACATCAACTATGCTATGCACCTTATGGTACTCAGTAGCATCCTCACTACTAAGGTTATAGTACTTGATAAGACCTTCTAACTTTGTACTGCTTATCTTAGGCAACTCTGCCTCATATGCATACATAGCAGCAACACCTTGCATATAACCACCTGCTAACTTTAAGAGCATATCAACAGCGTCCTTAACCTTACTGCTCGGCTCATATGCCTCCAACTCATCCTTGCTTATATCTAGGGAGTTAGCGAACCTTACCCATAGTGCTACATGCTCCTTCTCCTCCTTGAGGTTCGTTTGGATATCCTTGCTGCTGTTACTACTTGCTATACTCTCAACAATCGCTGGGATATGCTTTACCAAGTAGTAGTACTCCTTTGCATAACCTCTAAGTGCATCTAGACTCAACTGACCATTGGACCATGCTTGGTAGAATGGGTGCTTTAAGACACTCCTTGCCTCAATCTCTTTATCTATCCTCTCAACTATCATACAGTAGCATTAACCATACCCATAAAAAATCTTTGCTCTACAGCAAGGATTTTATTTTAATAGGGTTAAGTAGCATCTGTGCTCCGGTGGTGTAGCCCGGTCAAGCATGGCGGCCTTTCGAGCCGCAGATCGCGGGTTCAAATCATAGCGTGAGAGTCCCGCCCGGAGCACTATAATTCTCTTTAAAAATTCTTTTCATATTAAAATAGATACAATATATTATAGAATTATTTTATCTTTATTACTATCATTTAATATAATTTAGCACTGAAATAGTTATAAAAAATTAAACTATATATAATTAGTATATGAAAGTAAAGATGTGGAGAGTAATCCATTAACACTCCCATATCCATGGTGGTACGAGATATATGAGAGGATAAAGCTTGTGCCATGGTGGATAACATATAAACTTGGTATAAGCAAACAGGCAAGGCTCCAGGATAAGATAGTTGAGCTAGCATTCGATCTAGGTTTACAGGATGTATGGGTTCGCAATGTAGTAAACTTTGCTATAACCGAGTTCTCAAAGAAGGGTTTAGGCATAGATTACTATGGTTACCATAACATAGATCATGAGTTAGAGGCTACATACTTTACCCTCCTGATAGCAAAGGGCTTAAGCAGTAAGTTAACCACCAAGGATATCTACTACCTCTTCTTGGCATCTCTATTCCATGACTTTGATCCCTTGAAGGACTTTGATAGACCTAATGAGAGTGCTGTTGAGTACTTCATTAGGAGCAGTAAGAGTGTGAAGCGCTTCATAGATTATGTAGGCTTGGATATAAACATAGTTATTGCTATGATATATAGAACAGCATATCCATTCGTAGGTAAGATAGCAGATGATGCCATGAAGAGGATAGATGAACTATTCTCTGCATCTAGATTAAGCAGTTATGAGAGGGAGCATTACCTCATGCTAGGATGGCTTGTATCCCTAGCAGAGAGGATAGCAGGGTATGCATTAAGGGATGAGAGTGGTGTTATGGAACTTGCAATGAAGAATGCACATGCATTAGGTTGGCATCCTGCTATAGTTAATAGGGAGTCTATAAAGTACTTTAACTCGATCTTTGAGAATGAGAAGGATATGCTTGATCTTATATTATCTGCTATAGATAGTGAGTATAGAGAGAGGTTCTTAAGGAATGTTGAGTACTTTAAGTATGCATACAGCAAGGAGTTAGAGGTTAAGGAGATGATAAGGGAAGGTGTAATAAAGTTAAGTGTTAATGTGGAGCATGAGTATGCTAACTGCATCAACTCTCTACTAAGGCTTCATGGATTACTACCATTACCATTACGTATGAAGGATGATGAGTTCATAGGCAAACTAAAGTATAACAATACACTGCTACTAACATTAAGGGCTGGTAGTTTGAATGAGATAGTAGGCTACTGTAGAGGGGGAGCATTAGAGCACTACAGGTTAAGGAGAGGCACATATGATGAGAATAAGGGTAAGAGGAATACTATATACCTAGAGCCCATAAGCATAGATTACCCATACTGGGGTGTTAATGGTGGTCATCTTTTACGCTACTCATTCATACTTGAGGCAAAGAGGAGAGGATATAGATATCTTACTGCGTATGCACATAGATCTATTATAGAGGAGAGGATTGCTAGAGGGGAGCCTATAGAGATAGTATGTAAGTATAACCCTGATAGATATGATTACTATAGGTATGATCTTACAAGTATAGATGAAGCAAATATTAAGAATAGTATAGAGGTTACGCTGAAGAGCTTATAGTAACTTCTTTATAAATTCTTCCTACCCCTTGCCATCATTAATATGGCTTAATCCTCTTGCATCATCTTGAAGATCTGTCGGTAAGGCAAAGAATATACCGCTAGATGGTACCGCATCCCTTGAGAATGTCAGCAATGGTGTAGGATATACACCAAATCCTACCATGAATACCATAGCAAATATCAGCACTGCAAGTATCAGTTTAGGCTCCCTTACCCTTGGGCCTGTAGACTCATCAAAGTACATACGCCTAATAACCCATGCATAGTAACCAAGGGATAGTGCACTGTTTAATATACCTGCTATAGCAAGGTATGGGGCCCACGCAACCTCTTTGCCAGCATCTATAGCAGATGCGAAGAGTATGAACTTACTCCAGAAGCCATTCAGTGGTGGCACGCCTGCCAATGCTAATAATGCTATAACCATAACTATAGAGGTTATGGGCATCCTCTTGCCTATACCTTTGTAACTGTCTATATTCTGTGTAGCAAGCATAGAGGCTATCCCAGCTGCTGCTATGAATGCAGATGACTTCATGACAGCATGGTTCATAACATGTAGCATAGTGCCTTGCATCGCAAGATCTGAGAATGGTGCTAGGCTTAGACCTATAAGCATGTAACCTGCTTGCGATATACTAGAGTATGCTAGGATCCTATTTATACTCTTCTGCGTTAATGCAGCAAGGTTACCTACAGTCATTGTTAGCACTGCTATAACAGCAAGCATAAGGCTCCAGTCTAGATTGAATATAAGCATACCAAATATTATAACCTTGAATGCTGCAGCAAACCCAGCCTTCTTTGTTGCTGCTGATAACAGTGCACTTATGGTAGTTGGTGCACCCTCATATGTATCTGGTATCCACATATGGAATGGCACCAAAGCCATCTTAAACCCGAAGCCTGCTACAAGTAATGCGATTGCTATGAATGCAATATACCTAAGCCCTTCATCCATACCTGTTAATGCCTGTATAACAGCTACTATGTTTGTAGAACCACTTATACCATAGAGCAGTGATGCACCGTATATAAGCATGCCAGATGCAAGTGCACCAAATATGAAGTACTTCACTGCAGCCTCGCTTGCCATAGGATCCCTCTTCCTGAATGCTGCTAGCACATAGGTTGGTATGCTCATCAACTCCCATGCAACTATAAGCATGAGTATATCTGTAGCATATGATAGTAGCACCATGCCTATAGCAGATAGTATTATCAATGAGTAGTATGGACCTGGGTTAGGTACTCTACGCATATAATCTATGGATGAGATACTTACACTTACAGCAACTACAAGCATTGCAATGCTGAAGAATGAGCCGAACATATCCTCTGCTAAAACATCGCTTGTAAGGCTTACCCCAAGTGGTATCTCACCACTAAATATCCTTGCAAGTATTATACCAATTGCTAGTATAAGAGCACCTGTTGCTATACTACCATGTACCTTATGGCTCAACTCTCTCCTTGCAAATGCATCTATAAGAGGGATAACTAAGCCTATAACTCCTAGTATTACCGTTAATAGAACTGGTGTTGAGTAGATATTATCTAGCATAATGCTCACCTAGCAAGGATAAGTAGTATAACAAAGATTATGCCTACAGCAAATGCATATATGTATGTTTGTGTTACTCCTGTCTGCATATACCTTACAACCCTTGAGAACCATGCCATTGTATACTGGAATGCTGGATTTATACCATCTATCACTATGCTCTCAAAGTACCTCCATGTCATCCTTGATATGAACAATGGTACTATTACAAATGCCCAGTAATACATTGCATTAACATACCATCTATTCTCTAGGAACCTGTATACTGCATATGCTACGCTGCTCCTCTCTATAGCCTCTGGGCTCAATGCCCTCCTTATATAGAAGATGTAGCCTAAACCAGAGCCTATACCAAATGCGGTTACAGAGTATGCTACTGCCTCCAAGTTTATCTCAGCCTTTGCATGGCTCTCTAACCCATAGGAGTTGAGTAGGAATAAAGCAAATAATTCATGCAGATACTCCTCAAAGAATGGTCCTATTACTCCTATTGCAATAGTTGCACCAGCAAGTATAGCAAATGGTATGAACATAACATAACCTACATCATGCAGTTTATGCCCATGGCTCTCAAGTTCTATGAGATGCTTGCTCTTGTTACCGAACATGACCATGCCTACCATCCTAATGGTATAGAATGCTGTCATTATTGCTGTGAAGAATGCTAGCCAGAAGAATAATGGAGCAAATACGTAGTTGCTCTCAAGTAGTGCAGCAAATATAGCATCCTTGCTCCAGAAGCCTGAGGTTATTATAGGTGCACCAGCAAGGGATAGTGAGCCAGCAAGCATGGCTATATAGGTTCTTCTTGCATGCTTCCTTAACCCTCCCATATCATCCATGAACCTACTCTCTGCTATATGCAGTATACCTCCTGCTGCCATGAAGAGCGAGGCCTTGAACATTGCATGGCTTGCTAGATGGAATAACCCTGCTGTATAACCATTAACGAACTCAGCAGATAACCCTGCTATACCTAGTGCAAGCATCATGTAGCCTATCTGTGAGCCTGTTGAGTATGCTAGAACCTTCTTTATCTCCTTGTTTACTATTGCTTGACTTGCAAGCATGAATGCGGTTATTATACCAACCCATGCTACTACCTCAAAGAATATGCTAGCATCAGATCCAGCAACAGCAAAGAACAATGGTCCTAACCTTGCTACAAGGAATACCCCGGCCTTGACCATGGTTGCAGCATGTATAAGAGCTGATACGGATGTTGGACCCGTCATAGCCTCAAGCAACCATTCATGTAATGGGAACTGGGCAGACTTACCTATTGCCCCTACGAATATAAGCACTGCTGCTGGAACAAGCAGTCCATTGCCCTTCATAACCTCAGCCCATGCAGTATCCTCTAGCAATAGTTTATACTCAAATGTACCTGCATGTATGAATATTAAGAACATGCCAGCAAGCATGGCAGCATCACCAGCCCTTGTCATAAGGAATGCCTTCATACCAGCATGTGATGGTGCGGTGAACTGTGGTATACCAAATGCATAATGCCCAACCCTACCTACGTAATCCTTTAGCCTATCCCTGTACCAGAAGCCTATCAATGCATATGAGGCTAAACCTACACCCTCCCAACCAAAGAATAGCATCAGGAGGTTATCTGAGAGCACGATGAGTTGCATGCTACCTATGAAGAAGTTCATGAAGAACCAGTACCTTACAAGGTTAGGGTCTCCCTTCATATACCCTATGCTGTATACCATTATAAGGAAGGAGATCCATGCAACAAGGTTGCTCATTATTATGCTTAGGGTATCTGCTATAACACCTGCCCTTATCCCTATCTCAGGTATCCATGTATATTGGCTATGCACCTCATCATGAGCAAGTGCAACTGGGATGAGTGTAGATGCTAGTATAGCACTTGCAAATGCGAATGCTACTGGTGCTGTATCCCTAACCCTGCTACCTGCCTTACCGAACAATGGGCTTAGCATTGCACCTATCATAGGTATTATCCATACGAGCCATACATTCAGTGCAAGTGAGTCAAACTCTGGGTTATGGATTAACTTCTCAGCACCCTCAACAGCAAGTATTACTAGCATAAGTAAGCCTACAAGATCCTGCATGGCATCACCCTAGCACTGATCTCATATATGGTACTATTATTGATGTTAGCATCTCTGGATATATGCCTATGAGTATGGTTAATACTGCTAGGAACATCATGGGTGCAAGCATGTACATAGAGCCCTCCTTAACATGCTCCAACTCCTCCCTATGACCATAGAATATACGCTTGTACATCCATAGTATGTATGCTGCTGTTAATACAGTAGCGCCCATTGCAAGTGCAAAGGCTACAACCCTTACTATTAAGCCATACTCTGGGCTCAATGCGCCCTCTAGCACACCTAGGAAGAGCATCCACTCTGCCATGAACCCATTTGTAGGGGGTATACCCATTATTGCTAATGCTCCTATCATAGCTGTTACAGCAGTTATAGGCATCTTCCCTGCCAAGCCACCTAACCTTGCTAAACTCCTAGTATGCGCCTGCATTATAAGCATACCAGCCATCATGAATAGCAGTGCCTTCCCTGTACCATGGCTTACATATAGCAGTATGGAGCCTGTTGAACCTATAACGCTAAGTGATGATAGACCAAAGAGGAGGTAGCCCATCTGGCTTATACTTGAGTATGCTAGGATCCTCTTAACATCATCCTGCATAAGTGCCATGGCACCACCGTATATCATGGTTACAAGCCCACCAAGGTTAAGCCAGAGTGAGATATCTGCATATGTGTTTGGTAGTAGTTGCATAACAAGCCTAGCAAGTGCATAGCCCCCTATCCCTATCATTGCTGGGCTTAAGAGTGCGCTTATTGGTGTTGGTGCCTCAGCATGGGCATAAGGCAGCCATATATGAACAGGGAATACTGCCAACTTCACTACCAAGCCTATAACTATGGCAGCTGCTATTACAGGGAGTATATCCTTTGGTATAACAGATTCTCTTATATCACTCATGTTAAAACTACCTGTATAAAGCCCCAGTGCTATCAAACCTACAAGTAATACTACAGCACCAACATGAGTCCAGAATAGGTACATGAGTGCTATACGCCTCCTAGCACCATAACCATAGAATGCTACTAGGAAGAATGATGGCACAAGCATAACCTCGAAGAATACATAGAACTGTACTAGGTTTGTTGCTAGCACAGTCCCAAGCATACCCATGGCAAATGTAAGGTATAATGCATAGTATATGCCCATGTTAGTATTTATAACATCCTGCTTAACCTCCAATACCTGTGATGCACCGCCTTCACCACTGCTGCTAGCACTCATCTCTTGCTCATACTGCTCCTCTATCTTATGTATCATGTAAGGCTTTGAGTATAATACAAGAACTGTGGATAGTATGTATATTATCAATGCAAATGGTATGCTCAAGCCATCTAGTAGTAATCCAAACTCGCCTAATTGACTCCATGGGTAGTGCTCCTCATACCTACCCTGCATGGATGCTAGTAAGAGCATTATGGTAGAGTAGAGCATAACACCAAAGGTAAACCATGTTGCTGCATTTACCCCAACCCTCCTAGAGATATAGTATGCTAAAGGAGATAATAGAAGGGGAATGAATACAGCCTGTAGTAGATAATACATCTATCCACTCAGCCTCTTCAGACCCTTAACATCTATATCCCTATATATTCTATATACTACTATTATAAGTGCCAATCCAACAGCAACCTCTGCTGCTGCTATTGCTATTGAGAATAGCGCAAATGACTGCCCAGTAGCATTCTGTATAGGCGATAATGTAGAGAATGCTACAAGGTTTATGTTTGCTGCATTTATTATTATCTCTATAGCAAAGAGCATCCTTATAAAGTTCCTCTTTACGGTTAATCCGTATACACCTATAGCAAGTAGTATTATAGATACTATAAGGTAATCAATTAATGCTACCATCTCCTTTCTTTCCTCCTAATGCATCACTACCAGTATTGGTACCAATATTAGTGTTAGGCTCGTTATTGCTGCTCCTTGATATATCACTTAACTCACCTTTTACATACTCTACTCCTTCACCTTCTTCCCCTACTCCTGCATCCTGCTCCCTCTTCCCTCTTTCAACCTTTGCCAATACTAGAGCACCTATAACAGATGATGCCAAGGTCAATGCAAGCACTATAAGGACTGGGGAGTAGTATGTTAGCAGTTGTCCACTTAACTCTACCATGCTTAATGCAGATGCGCCTCCTTGCAACCTTGAGATGCTGGAGGATGTTACCATTGCTGTTAGTAATGCTATCATTGCTAGTGCTATAGCAGCACCCATAACCCTCCTCTTACCTCCTTCATCCAACCTTAGCCATGCCTCTCTCCTTACAAGCATTATGGTAAATATGATGAGCACGACAACAGCACCAACATACACAGTTATCTGGAACATTGCTATAAATGTAGCCTCTAGCAGCACAAAGAGCATTGCTACACCTAATAGCATAACAGCCAATGCTATTGCACCGTATATCAACTCCTTAAACTCTAATGCTATTATTGCTGCTGCAACTGTTATAGCAGAGACGGTTATAAAGTATGGATCACTCATCGTGGTATGCACCCAACTCATCTATCTTTAACTCATACATGCCTTTATAGCTTGGCTTTACTGCTAGCTGGTCAGGTGTATATATAAGATGTTCTTTTGTGTATGCTGCCAACTCATAGTCATCTGTCATGAAGAGTGCATAGAATGGACAGGCATCAACGCATAGGCCGCAGAATACGCACTTGCCATAATCTATCTGGGGCATTATACCCTTCTTGTTCTGCTTGTACTGCTTATCTACCTTAACCATTGCTATAGCCTCTGCTATACCCTCACATGCTATAGAGCATAACTGGCAGCCTGTGCACTTATCCTGATATAGTATATGCCTACCCCTATACCCAGGTATACCTACACCCTCCTTAGGATCGAACTGGTAACCATCGCCTACAAACTTGAGCTTCTGCTCTGGGTAGCGTAGGGTAAACCTTCTTATAGCAATATGCTTGCTACCAGATGCAAGAGCCTTTAACATGCCAGATACTGAGCCCATCATTATACACCTCCTACAGGTACTACACCAAGGTAGAGTAGTGCTACTGCTATAAATACATTGATGAATGCTATTGCTATTAACTTGCTCCATGCTGTTCTAAGCAATACATCTATCTTTATCCTTGGGTTTATACCTCTTATAATAATCATAAGTAATGCTACACCAAATGTCTTTATAGCAAACCATGTTATCCCATTTGCCTCCTCTGCTGTTAGTATGGTTACATTAAAGAACTCTAGGCTAGATGCTATCTGAGGACCCATCCAACCACCTAGGAATAGAGTTACAAAGAGCGCAGATAGTGCATACATCTTGATATAGTTTGCTAACTGGATAAGCCCATATGCCATACCAGAGTACTCTGTTAACCAACCAGCAACTATCTCACTCTCAGCCTCTGGTAGATCGAAGGGTATCCTCTCCAACTCTGCAAGTGCTGTTATGAAGAATATCACTGCCCCTATAGGTAGTAGTATTATGAACCAATATGGGTTCTGTGCATTAACTATGCCAGTAAGGTTCAATGTAGCAGCAAGTATAACAACTCCTAGAACAGAGAGTATTAAGGGTATCTCATAGGATATCAACTGGTAGAGTGCTCTAAGTCCTCCTATGAATGGATACTTGCTATTGCTAGCATATGATGCAAGTAATGCAGTTAATGGGAAGAAGCCGAGGAGTGCAAATACTGCAAGCAAGCCAACGTCTATATCTGCTATAACCCAGTTTGGTGCTGCAGGTATCAATGCTATAAGCCCTGCAGCTGCTATTATTAGAACTACTGGTGCTGCCCAGAATATTGGCTTATCTGCACCTGCTGGAACTATTATCTCCTTGCCTAGCAACTTCAATAGATCTGCTATCAACTGTAGGAATCCTCCTAGAGAGTTTGCCCACCAGAACGCCTCCCTACCAGCATAGAATGGACCTACCCTTAACTGCATCTTTGCCAATACCTTCCTCTCTGCATATATAAGCACTGTAGCAAAGAGTGCAGCAAAGGTAAACCCTGGGAATACTGCTATCTTGAAGAATATACTATCTACTGTAGCCTTTAGCAATGGTGCGCCTATCTCAGGGTTTATAAGCATTGTAAGTAGTAGGTATGGGTTTATCCTTACACCATTTATAACAGGCTCTGGTACATAGAATAATACTATGAATATTATAGGAAGGATTATTAACGAGAATATAAGGATTATCCAGAAGATTAGCCATAGCAGACTCTTAAAGAACTCTGAGAACCTGAACTCGCTGACAGTTGCCATCCCTATACTATCACCCTTAAATTAACATATAAACTATATCAAACATAGTGTATCTACCTCTTGCCTACCTATCAGCCTCTACAGGCCAGTAGTTCATACTCCAGTATATGCTTGGCATATCAGCAAGTTTAGCCCCCTTGAGTAGGTATGCCATCACAGGTAATTCTCTGAATGAAGGTACACTTAACTTTACCCTATATGGCCTTGGGTTACCATCACTAACTATGTAGTATGCTAACTCTCCTCTTGCTGCCTCTACACGCTTGAATGATTCTGCTACTCCACCCTTAGGGTTAGGCCCAAGCTTTACCCTTACTGGACCATTAGGCATCTTCTCCAATGCTTGTAGTATTATCTCAACACTCTCAAACATCTCTAGCCAAGGCACATAGACTCTAGCATAGCTATCACCCTCCTTCATGGTTATAACCTTAAACTCCAGCTCATCATAAACATCGTAAGGCTCAACCTTCCTTATATCATGCTCTACACCAGATGCCCTTAGCACTGGTCCAGTGGCACCAAGGTTTATTGCATCCTCTCTACGCAATACACCTACATTAACGGTCCTTGCTTGGAATAATGGGTTATCATAGAAGATATCCTTGTACTCCTTAAGCCTGCTCCTAAAGTACTTAAGGTGCTTTACTGCCTTCTCAGGGAAGCTATCTGGTAGATCATTCCTAACCCCTCCTGGCACAAAGTATGCATGGGTAACCCTTGCACCTGATGCCATTTCAGCAAGGTCTATGAGCAACTCTCTATCTGCCATGGGCCACATGAATATGGTAGAGTGTCCAAGGAATATGCCATATATTGCAAGCCAGTATAACTCAAATATGCATCTGTTTATCTCTGCCATTATAACCCTTATGTACTTTGCCCTCTCTGGCACCTCTATATTAAGCAACTCTTCTACAGCAAGCACATACGGGTAGAGTATATTGCATGAGTCTGCTATCATAGGCCTCTCTAGATGAGGTATATTCTGTATGTAGTTTCTATACTCACACATCTTCTCCTCTCCCCTATGCACATACCCAGGGTCTGGTAATGCCTCAACTATTATATCACCATCAACCTTTACTATCAGCCTAAAGTGACCAGAACCTGGGTGCTGGGGTCCTACGCTAAGGGTAAGTATGCCTCTATCCTCACTCTCCATCTGTAACCCCGGTATACCTTTTAGATCCTTCTTACTTGTATCTAACTCCAACTACTCCTCCCTCCCTTTCACATGGAAGTCTTTAAGCAATGGTGGGATATCAGCCCAATCCTCTGGTAGAAGTAGCCTCTCAAGCCTTGGATGCCCCTCGAATACAACACCAAGCATCTCAAATGTCTCCCTTTCATGATACTCAACCCCTCTATATATAGGTGTTAGAGTAGGCATTATAGGATCATCCCTTGGAAGATGAACAGCAAATGCAAATACCATTGCTCTATACTCATCTCTACTACATGAGCCTATATGGTATACAACCTCTATGGTATTCCTCTTTGGATAATCCACCCCTGCTACAGAGATAGGATGATCGAACCCAAGCTCATCCCTTACGAACCTTGCAAAGTCTACTACTACATCCTTGCTAAGATCGAACCTTACCCTATTGGGCTTTATATACGCTAGTCTTACCTTATCCCCAAACCTTGCCGTAACCTTATCTGCTAGATCCTTCTCAACCTTTAACTCTACAGCAAGGTTACTGCTCATTGCTACCCTACTCTACAACTATCTGAACCTCATCCTCTTTATCTTCTCTTGCAGTAGGAAGCAGCCCTGTATAAGAGTCTCTGGCCTTGGTGGGCAACCAGGCACATATACATCTACTGGTATTACACCATCTATACCTGGGAGCACATTGTAAGAATCAAAGTATAATCCTCCAGTTATTGCACATGCACCCATTGCGATGACATACTTTGGCTCAGGCATCTGATCATAGATCATCCTTACCCTCGGTGCCATCTTCCTTGTTACTGTGCCTTGTATAACCATTAGATCACACTGCCTTAATGAACCAAACGCCTCTATTATACCAAAGCGCTCAACATCATACCTTGGGCCAGATGCTGCACCAAACTCTAGGCTACAGCAGGCAGTCTCTAGATGCACTGGCCATAAGGACCATAACCTGCCCCAGTTTATAGCGTAGCCTAAGGGCTTATCCACTGCCCTAACAAGTATCTCAGATAGCTTTCCTACAAAGACATTAAAGTTAGCCGGTTTATCATGATGCTCGCTTAGTATCCTCTCCTTACTCTCACGCTTTGGGCTTAGCAGTTCCCTAAGCATATAACCTCAGGTAGAGTACTGAGGTATGTTATTTATATCTTATTACTTAATGTTAAGGATAGGAGGAAAAAATTTGCGCATAAAGTTTATAAATAGATATACAAATATGTATAGCTCAGCTATACAAATCTATACAGCTATATAAATAAAGCTATACAAATTTGGGTAGCTCAGCTATACATTTTTGTATAGCTCTGTTAAGATCTGAATGCTATAAATAATGGTTAAAGATACTCAGATGCATGGTAAAGGCTTACGATGTGCCAGCAGATATGCTGATAAGTAGATTAGCAAAACACCTTAAGCAAGAGAGGATAGTAGAGCCTCCTTCATGGGCAAAGTATGTTAAGACAGGTCCCCATGCAATGAGATTGCCTCAAGATAAAGATTGGTGGTATGTTAGATGTGCATCCCTGCTAAGGAAGATATACATGCATGGCCCCATTGGGCTATCTGAGTTAGAGTCTGAGTATGGAGGAAGGCAGAGGAGAGGCTCTAGACCATGCCACCATAGGGATGCTGGCGGAGCAATAATAAGGAATGCACTGCACCAACTTGAGAGTGCTGGTTATGTAGCAAAGATAGATGGTAAGGGTAGGGTATTAACGAGCAAGGGTATGATACTTGTTGATAGATATGCTAAAGAGGTATTCGATGAGTTAATAGCAAGTATGCCTGAGTTAAGCAAGTATGCTTGATGACTTAGGTTTAAATATAAAGTGGTGATGTATACTCTATGGCTCAGTACTATAACAATGAGGATAGGGCAAGGGAAGAGGAGATGAGGCTTGCACGTGAGAGGGTTCTTAGGATACTGCTGACCCCAGAGGCTAGGCAGAGGTTGAACAACCTTAAGATGGTTAGGCCTGAGTTAGCAAGCAGTGTAGAGGATTACATAATTGCTATGGGCTCGCAGGGTAGGCTTAATAAGGCATTAACGGATGAGGAGCTTAAGCAGATACTTCTACAGATACAGAGTAGCAAGCGTGAGTTTAGGATAAACTTTAGGAGGTAAATACCAAAGGATGGATAAGAGCAGATATAGTATTATAGACCTTACTAGGATTATAACCACTGAGATGCCAGTATTTGAGAGAAGAGTAAAACCTCTAACAATACCATGGGCTAGGCTGGATATGCATGGATACGATCTAGAGCTTGTATTTATGAGCACTCATACTGGCACACATATGGATGCGCCTAAGCACTTCACCCCTGAAGGGTATAGCATAGATGAAGTACCCTTGAGTAAACTTGTAAGTGATGCCATCCTTGTAAAGGTTAAGAGAGGGGCAAGGGAGTACATTACAAGAGATGATCTTAAATGGATTGAGGGTATGGATGTAAGAGGTAAGAGCATTGTAATATCTAGTGGTTGGGAGCATGAGTATGGTAATGATGCATACTACCTTGATAGTAACCCTGGATTAAGCAAGGATGCAGCTGAGTATCTGCTTAAGAAGGGTATAATACAGGTAGGTATAGATACAGCAAATATAGATCATCCAGATGATAAGGGTTTTACTGTGCATAAGGTATTGCTATCAGAGAATGTTACAATAGTGGAGAACCTATGCAACCTTGATAGCATAGATGCTAAAGAGTTTACATTCATAACCCTACCGTTAAGGTTAAAGGGTGCAAGTGGATCCCCTGTTAGAGCATTGGCAATGCTATGATATGAACTCAAACCTCTTGCTCCTCTTCCTTAACCTGCCTATTATAGGTATAGGGTAGGAGCAGAACCTGCACCTGTTATACTCATCTAGATTCCATGCAGTTATGTTGTAACCAAACCTACCTACAACTATGCTCTTACACTCTGGGCAGTAAGTATTCTCATACCTATGCCCAGGTACATTGCCTATGTATACATACCTAAGCCCAACCTCTTTAGCAATAGCATAATGCCTCTCAAGGGTCTCAACTGGTGTAGATGGTAGATGCATCATCTTGTAATCTGGATGGAATCTTAGGAAGTGTAATGGCACGTCTGGACCAAGCTCATCGTATATGAATCTAGCAAGCCTTCTAGCAGACTCAAGGTCATCCCCTATCTCTGGAACTACAAGATCAGTAACCTCAACATGTATACTTGTCTTATCCCTTATCTCTATCAAGGTATCAAATACTGGCTGAGGATCTGGTATGCCTATATACCTTCTAACAAAGTTCCTCTCCCCACTACCCTTAAAGTCTACGGTTATGCAATCAAGGAACTCCTTCATCATACTAACTGCCTCTGGTGTTGCATAACCATTTGATACAAATATATTGAATATGCCCTTCCTACTTGCTATTACACCACAATCTCTAGCAAACTCTATGAATATTGTAGGCTCATTGTACGTATAAGCAATCCCTTCACACCCATAATACTCTGCCTGCTCAACAACCTGCTCAGGGCTCATATCAACCCCTTCTATCTTTCTCCTCTGGCTTATATCATAGTTCTGGCAGTATTGGCAGAGCCAGTTGCAGCCTGTTGTTGCTATCGAGTATATCCTACTACCTGGATTGTAATGGATTACAGGCTTCTTCTCTATTGGATCTATCTGCCCTGCTATAACCTTGCCATATACAAATAGGTATAACTTGCCATTTACATTACCCCTTATACCACATAACCCAATCTTACCCTCTGGTATTGAGCAGTACCTTGCACATGCTGTACACTTTACCCTAGAACCCTCCTTCTTGTATAGTATAGCATCCTTTCCTATAACTAGCATACTATATTATACTCTTCTCTCATATTAGTATATTGCTGGTAATGCTATCTCTTATCTGCAAGGGAATTGCTTAACCAGTGTATGCCTTGTGTAGTTATCCTATACCTTGCACCCTGCTCAGTGCTATCCTTCTCAACATACCCTGCCTTAACCAGTTCACTCAACCTAGAGCTTACAGACTTTGGCTTCAAGCCAGTTGCTATCTGTATCTCCTGCGCAGATGCGCTTGCTGTATCTGCCTTCCTAAGCTCTAACATAATCCTGTATGCTACTAGTTGCAATGCTATTATCTCCTTATCACTCAACCTCTTACCACTCTCGTTTATTACCCTAGGACCCTCAGGTGTTAACCTTATGTACTCTGCAAATATGCTCATAAGCTGGGGTAATGAGTAATTCAATGTTATCCTGCTTGCTATATCCAAGTTAGGTACTATGTTAAGTAGGAATCTATGGATAGAATCGAGCACAGCCTCTGCGGATCCCTTAAACTCTACACTGATATCGTTTACCCTTATAGTTGCTGTTACCTCTGGCATTGTATCTGCATCCATATCTACTACATCCATTACAATGCATCTATAGCCTCATTATTACTTTTATCATTGCTTGCCTCTGTAAGCAACTCTGTAGATGCTGTATAAACAAACTCATTATCCTGCCCCTTGAACCTTCTAAGCTTGTTATGCTGTGCTAGCCTTAGCAATGTTACTGCTACAGACTGCTTTGGGTATGCCAAACCATAGTGCTCAAGCACCTTCTTAACATCACCAAGCCTCCTTGCACTCCTACCCCATGGTGTCTTGAATATCTTAATTATTATATCACTAAGCGAGTCTCCCTTCTCTATCCTTACCTCTGGTATCTCATTACTCTCACCAACCAAGGGTGAATTATCCTGCATGTTCATGCCTACAACTCCTATATTAGGAATTGATGCTATTACACATGATACCCTATGTAGAAGCAGTGGGATACTATCTATAACCTTCTCCAATGAATCTGCTGGTGATTCTATCTCTACCTCTCCTATCCCAACCTTAACCCTTATCTTTATGCTTGATGACACGTAATCTTCACGCTCAAGTATTATAAAACTCTTTTTGCTCCCTCTTTTATTATTCTAATGTAATATTAATCTTGTTAGCATATTCATGGTATAACTCTACCTTCTCTGCTTTGAATCATCTATCTGTTATCTTCTTATCAAGCTCAAGGAGTATTGGTGCTGAGGCATTACCAAGCAATGTATTAAGTGCATTTAGCAAGCAATCCTTATCTATGGTATTAGAGTTTATACCTCGCCTATTAAGGTATGATAGTATAGCCCTCTTGCTACTCTCACCCAAGGGTGATAGTGCATTATTTAATGCTGACCATAGCATATCTCCACATGCTCCTCTCTCTACCCCATTCCTACCGTCAAGAAAGAGATTTCTGCCCATAAATCCCATTACTTGGTGAAACTAAAAAGGATTTAGTATGTATTAGATGATACAAGCAAGGGTAGATATATGACTCTAGCCATTGCAGAGAGATTCTAGCCTCTCCTTAAGCACTCTGTTAACCTTGCTACCATCTACCTTACCCCTTAACCTGCTCATAGCTATACCCATAAGTGCACCCAAAGCATTCATACCCTTTGCCTTTATTAGATTGCTGTTCTCATTTATTATACCATCTATTATCTTGATAAGATCCTCATCACTTACAGCCTTGAGCCCTAAGATGCTTACTGCTTGAGCAACGTTATCTGCATTACCCTCCATTATAGTGCTGAATATGTTAGGTATGGACTCCTTTGCTATATACCCTTTAGCAAGCATGTTGAATGCATCCCTGATATGCTCAACCTTTAACCTGCTTGTATCCAAGCCCTGCCTCTCAAGGCTTACAATACCCTCTGTGAGCACTGAGGCTATGAACGATGCCTGTATGCTATAAGTAGAGGCTAGCTCCTCGAATAACTCAAAGTACTCGGAGTCAAAGACCTTCTCTGCCAATACCCTATTAATATTATACCTCCTGCTCAACTCCTCTATATATTCAGCCCATGGCTTTGGTACACTCTTCATAAGGCTATCGAGCATATCCTTGCTTACTACTATAGGAGGTACATCGGTCTCAGGGTACATCCTTGCTGCCCCTGGTCTAGGTCTACTGTACACTGTTCTACCATCATCTGTAGCCGCTCTGGTCTCTGCTGGCACTCCAATGAATGCATACCTTAGCCTCTCGATAACAGCATCTATAGCATTCCTAACCTGCTCATCTGCACCAGCAAGGAGTATGAATGCATCTCTACTATCAAGCCCTAAATAGCTCCTTATAGACTCTAACTCCTTATCAGTTATCCCGTATGCTGGCAGTTCATCTGAGTGGAATATCCCTCCTAGCCCATAGAACCTAACCATCTCTCCCAACTCCTTCCCAAGCCTTATATCCTTGTAGGGCTCATATGCAAGCATACCAGCAAAGCCCTTAACTACTATAGCCTTAACAACACCTTGCCTCTCCAATGCATTTCTTATAACCCTTGCCCTAGTATCCCTTAGTATATCGGTAACATCATGTACTGAGGTATTGAAACTCAAGCCCTTCTCTTTTAGCATCTCTGCTATTATATGTAATGCATACTGCCTATGCATCTCATACTCTATAACCTTCTTTAACTGATCAAGCCTCTGAACCCCTTTAACCTCCACAACACTCCTGCTGTTGAGTATTGATATGTTAACATCCTGCCTTATAGTACCTAAGCCTCTAGCAACCCTCCTACTTGCCCTAAGCAATCTACCTAGGGATAATGCTACATCTACCAACTCATCTATACCTGCTGTTACAGGCTCCAACGCTATCTCTATCAAAGGTATACCTAACCTATCCAATGCATATGTTCTAACATTGCCCTCATCCTTAACAAGCCTAGCAGCATCCTCTTCTAGGCATATGCTCTGAACCCTAACCTCCCTACCCTTAACCTTTAGCATACCATCTGTAGCAATAAGCATAGTCCTCTGGAAGCCTGTTGTATTTGAGCCATCTATGACTATCTTGCGCATAACATGTATCTCATCCACTACCTTAGCATTCAATGCAAGTGCTATTATAAGTGCAGTCTCCAAAGCCTCTCTATTAACATCTCCTGGAGGCTCCTCGTCCATCTCAACTAGGCATGACGTGCTCTTACTTGCAAGATACCTTATCACCTTACCCTTTGAGAACTCAAATAGTGCTGCCTTATCATACTCACCTAACTCGCTTAGGGTAGGCCTTAACCTCCTTATGAACTCGTAATCGTAACTATCACTGCTTGCATTACCTATGTTAGGGCATCTGCAGAATAACTTGCTCTTACTAGCAAGTTGCTGGTGTATCTCAAACCCAACCTTAAGGTTTATCTTATGAGGATCAAGACTTATGCTCATGCTTATGTATATGCATCCATGCTTAATCTACCTTTACTTGAACTCATTGGCAATATCCTTAAGCATAACCTCTCTAGCCTCATCTAGGCTAAAGTTTGCTAGAGCCCATGATAGCTTTGCATATGCTACCTCAGATAGCATATTTAAAGGCATTACACCAATCCTTAATAAATCCCTCCCTGTCTCATATACAGTCATCCTTAGCCTACCCCATATACACTGTGAGGTCATGTATACAAGCATGTTATGCTCTATAGCATCCCTTAAGGAATTGAAGGTATACTTGCCTACATGCCCTAGCCCTGTGCCCTCTAATATCAAGCCTCTATAACCCTTTGATACTAAATAATCTATTATGCTAGGATCAAAGTTAGGGTAGAACTTTATTAATGCTACCCTCTCATCGAATCTGCTCTTAACATTAGGCACCCTACTCTTATCCCTCTTTATGCTATTGCTACCCATCTCTATCCTTCTAGAGTTAACATCTACCATTGCAACAGGATCTGTATCTATTGACTTGAATGCATCCCTACTGCTTGTATGGTTCTTCCTTACCCTAGTGCCCCTATGTATAGCAATCTTATCATCACTGCTGGAAGAGTGCATTGCAACAAATACCCCTGCTGTATCTGCTTGGGATGCAAATAGTGTAGCCCCTATAAGGTTATATGCTGCATCTGAGGATGGCCTATCTGATGATCTCTGAGAGCCTACTAGCACTACAGGCACTGGTAGGCTTTGTAGAGCAAAGCTTAGTGCTGCAGATGTGTAATGCATCGTATCTGTGCCATGTGCTATTACTATACCATCATAGCCCCTTGCTATTATATCTTTAACACTCTCTGCTATCATACTCCAGTGTTTGCATGTTATATTCTCGCTATACTCTTGCATTAGAATGTAAGGGTCTATTGATGCTATCTCATTCAACTCAGGCACCATTAGGTAAAGGTCAAGTGATGTAAGTGCTGCTTTAACCCCTCCTGTCCTATAGTCTATCTT
Source organism: uncultured Nitrosopumilales archaeon (assembly GCA_964475945.1). Classification (GTDB taxonomy): domain Archaea; phylum Thermoproteota; class Nitrososphaeria; order Nitrososphaerales; family Nitrosocaldaceae; genus JBBIQH01. The sequence goes on from CAYYYF010000003.1 coordinate 63,307, forward strand.
GCTTGCTATAGTGCCCCCTGTGCTTATCAGTGCTACCCTTGCATCAGCATTCCTTGCTACTGCTATAGGCTCCTTCCTCTCCTTACCCTTACCTTTTACATCCTCTACCTCCTCTGCCTTTACAATATCTACTATCCTATCTACATCTATGCCTATGTTGTAGCCATTATCTAACTTTATTACTACATGAGCATCATCAGCAAGCTCATACCTAGGCATGATTATACCTCTATACTCCCTCTCCATAGTCTTAATTACTACACTTGAGCCTACGCTTATACCCTTATCCTTGAGCAGTGAGTATGCCTTGCCCTTATACGCAATACTCATAGACTGCTATCATGCAGCAGGTAATAAAACTTTATTTTTATAAAATATAAGTTATGATTTATAAACTTATATATTATTTAATGGATTACCAGATTATGGGAAGGAGTAGAGAGATTGATGAGAGGGATATGGAGTTGCTTAGGCTTCTATACAGTAATCCTACACTAACCCAGGTTGAGTTGGCCAAGATGCTAGGTCTAACACAGGCCGCAGTATCATTAAGGTTAAAGAAGCTGAAGAGGTTAGGTATCATAAGGGAGTTAAGGTATGCCATAGACCCCTTTAATATAGGGTTGGAGGTTACAGGTGTGGATGTGCATGTAAAGGATGCATCTAAGATGGTAAGTAAGTTCATGCACTGCCCATGCATGATAAATATCTTCTCCAATGGTAATAGGATATTCCTGCTTATGGCAAGTAATGATAAAGAATTGCTAGAATCTTGTATATCAAGGCATATCAATAGGGATGATAATGTAATAAATACTATCCCTAGGATGATAAAGAGTACCTTGAGCCCAATAAATAATACTAGGGTATATGATTATGGTAGAGTGCTTAATACTACCCCCTGTGAGGATAAATGTAATGAGTGCAAATACTATGTAGATAATGGTGGCAGATGCCCTGGATGCCCTGTAACAGTATTCTATAAAAGATAAAGTAAAGTTTTCTTCTATTTCTATTCTTCAATCCTTCTGTTCTTAGCATTTCTTCTATAACTCTTGCCTATCCTCAATTAAATTTAATTAAATTACTCTGCTGCTATCTATCTGTAGTATGGTACTGTAACCTTCTCGCCAGGCTTGCCTTCCTTCTGCTGCCTTACCTTCTTTACAGCCTCCTCAAAGTGCCTCTGGTATATCTTTGCCTCCTCAACATGCTTGGCAGCCTCCTCAGGGGTTGGATACTTTGATAGGTATTCATGTAGCACCAAAGATACTGCTGTATTTGCTACTGCTGCAACATCCGCACCACTAAAGTCCTCGCATAGCTCTGCTATCTTATCAAGCCTAACATCCTCTGCTAGAGGCTTGTTTTTTGTATGTATCTCAAGTATCTTCTGTCTTGCATATTTATCAGGCATCCCTACGTATATCAACTTATCAAACCTCCCTGGCCTTAAGAGTGCTGGATCCACCATATCTATCCTGTTGGTTGCTGCTAGCACAACCACTCCCTGCAGTGATTGTATACCATCCATCTCAGTGAGCAACTGGCTTACTACCCTCTCAGTTACCATGCTATCCCCTCCCATACCCCTTATTGGGGCTATGGAATCTATCTCATCAAAGAATATTACACAAGGTGCTGCCTGTCTTGCCCTCCTAAAGACCTCCCTTACGCCTCTCTCACTCTCCCCAACCCACTTGCTCAGTAGCTCTGGACCTCTTACACTTATGAAATTAGCCTCGCTCTCTGTTGCTACTGCCTTTGCAAGCATGGTCTTACCTGTACCTGATGGCCCATGGAGTAGTATACCTTTAGGCATAGTATGCCCTAACTTCTTGTATAGATCTGGGTACCTTAATGGCCATTCTACTGCTTCTTGGAGTTGCCTCTTAACATCCTCAAGCCCACCTATATCACTCCACTTAACATCTGGACTCTCTATGTAAACTTCTCTCATTGCAGAGGGTGTAACCTCCTTGAGTGCCTCCATGAAGTCATCCATCGTTACTATAAGTTTGTTGAGCACCTCTGGTGGTATCTTCTCCTCCTCTAAGTTAAGCTCAGGTAATACCCTCCTTAAACACTTCATTGCTGCTTCTTTGCATAGATACTCAAGATCAGCACCAACGAACCCATGGGTCATATTTGCTATCTTCTCTAGATTCACATCTGTTGCAAGTGGCATATTCCTTGTATGTATCTGTAGTATCTCTAACCTTGCCTTCTTATCAGGAACCCTTATCTCAATCTCCCTATCAAACCTACCTGGCCTCCTTAATGCTGGGTCTATAGCATTGGGTCTATTGGTTGCTGCTATGACTATAACCTTGCCTCTAGACTCTAGACCATCCATGAGTGAGAGTAACTGGCTTACTACCCTCCTCTCCACCTCACCTGTAACCTCTTCCCTCTTTGGTGCTATGGAGTCTATCTCATCTATGAATATTATGCTTGGTGCCTTCTCCCTAGCCTCCTTGAATATCTCCCTTAACCTTGCCTCACTCTCACCGTAGAACTTGCTCATTATCTCAGGACCAGAGATGCTTATAAAGTGTGCATTGCTCTCATTTGCTACTGCCTTTGCTAGCAGTGTCTTACCTGTACCAGGTGGACCATAGAGCAGTACACCTTTAGGTGCCTCTATACCCAACTTCTCGAATATCTCTGGATGTCTTAGAGGGAGCTCAATCATCTCCCTAACCTTCTGTATCTCCTCTTTAAGCCCTCCTATATCCTCATAGGTAACCTTTGGAACCCCTCTTATGGTCTCACCCTTCTCTGCTATATGGAATATGGTCTTCTGTGTAACTATAACAGCCTCTGCATTTGCCGGTTGGACAGCAACAACCTGGAATGTTAATCTACCTCCAAAGTATGGTACCATAACATTATCCCCTTTGACTAGAGGCATACTCTCTAGAGCATCCGCAAGGTAACGCTCATCTATTGGTGGTATAGCCTCTAAAGGAGCAACTATAACCTTCTCTGCTGTTACAGCCTTGATCTTCTTAACAATAACCGTATCGCCTATAGCAACCCCTGCATTGTTCCTAACCAACCCATCTATCCTTATTATACCCTTGCCCTCATCAGATGGGTATAGTGGTAAGCACTTTGCTACTGTTCTCCTCTTACCTTTTATCTCAACAACATCACCTGTTGATGCTCCAAGATTATCCATTGATTCATAATCTATCCTTGCAACACCCCTCCCTACATCCCTAGTATAAGCCTCCAATACCTTGAGAGTGAATACCTTCTGACTCATACTATACTACATATTATTATTCCCTTATATCTTTATACTTTGTGGTAGGAGAGAAACGAACATAATATATTAATATTACTATAGTATAAAAGCAAGAGGATGGGTAAGAGGATACTGGTTCAGAGGAGAGGTAAAGCAGGAAAGCAGTTTAGAGCAAATGCTATAGATAAGATAGCCCCAGTAGGCTATCCATTCTACAGGATAGATGAGGAGCATACTGGCATAGTAGAGGATATAGTGCATGAGACAGGGAGGTATGCCCCATTGGCAAGAATAAGGCTTGATGATGGTAGGCACTGCTATATTCCCGCATTACAAGGTATGTATGTTAACGCTATAGTAAGATTCAATTCAAAAGAGGTTAAGCCTATGAGTGTATTAAGGCTAGCAGATATACCAGATGGCACAAATGTATGTTTAGTAGAGAGGAATATGGGTGATGGAGGCAAACTTGTAAGAACAGCTGGTTCTTCAGCGATAGTATTCTCTCACTCAGGGGATAGTGTAACATTAAGGATGCCCTCTGGTAAGTTCATAACACTTGATGGGAAGTGTAGGGCAATGGTAGGAAGCATAGCAGGTGGTGGAAGGATAGAGAAGCCATTCCTAAAGGCAGGGGCTAAGTGGTATGCTATGAGGGCTAGGGGTATGAAGTGGCCTATAGTTAGGGGTGTAGCAATGGCAGCACCATTCCATCCACATGGTGGAGGTAGACATCAGCACCCAGGTAAGCAGACATCTGTTAGCAGGTTAGCACCTCCAGGTAGGAAGGTAGGCAATATTGCCCCAAGGAAGACCGGGAGGGCAAGGATCAAGAGGACTTGATCTAGGTATGGCATGCATAGATATAATGTTATTATTAATACATATAGCCTCATACAAGATATCACATGGAAGATATTAAAGTTTAGCTATGAGATTTATGTTAGGAAATATTTTTAAATAAAGGTCTGTACAGAGTAATAGCAAAGAATTGGGTGAGCATACAAAGGGCTTGCAGTTGATGCATAGCATACACCTAAACAGGTTCATGAAAGATGATGAATTAAATGAGGTTATAAGCAGGTTTGGCACACCATTATACATAATAGATGAGAATACTCTGCATACCAAGGTTAAAGAACTTCTAGATGCTTATAAGGGATTCAAGGGTAAGAGGCAGGTAGCATATTCTATAAAGGCTAACTTTAACCCTGCTGTGATAAAGGCCTTTATAAAGGATGGGATAATGTTTGATCTAACATCCCTAGGCGAGCTCTACTTCTATACTAGATGCAATGGTAAGGCTGAGGATGTAGTGTATACAAGTGTTACAGAGGAGGAGGATGAGTACATACAGGTTCTAAAGGCTGGTGTAGGTAGAGTAGTTGTAAGTTCATACAACGGGCTTATGAACATCATAAGTGCAGCAGAGAGGCTTAATGTGAAGCCAAGGGTTATGATAAGGGTAAATCCAGAGGTAGGAGTAAAGGCAGAGGTTAAGGCATCATACAGGCATGGCAAGTTTGGTGTACCATTCAATACAAATGCAAGGGATAGTGCAACTAACATGATCAAATATATAATGAAGAATGCATGTAATAGCATAGAGTTTGAGGGCTTTCACTTCCATCTAGGCTCTCAGATAACAGACTACTCATGCTTTGCACACGCACTAGAGAAGCTTGATGCATTCATAGCAAGTATGAAGAAGTTATACCCAAGGTTCTCATTCAACACAATAGATATAGGCGGAGGCACGCCTGTATCCTATGGTGATTATGTTCCAACGCCAGCAGATATAGCAGCATCCATAGTTGATAGACTGAATAGGATAGCAGATAACCATAACTATTTCATGCTTATAGTAGAGAGCGGGAGGTATCTAACAGCAGAGTCTACCATACTTGTAAGTAGGATAGTTAACATAAAGGAGTATACAAATGATAGATTCATAATAGCAGATGCTGGCTACCATATACTGCTTGATGCTGCATTGCTCAAGCAGGAGTATCCCCAAGAGGTATTTCCACGTGATAGCAATGGTAATGGGAGCAGCAATGCTAGGATACATCTAGCAGGTAGGTTATGTGATACATACGATATATTCCCATTATCCAAGGCATCAAGGCTAGATGATGCAAAGGAGAGCAAGTATATTATCTTCTACAATGTTGGTGCCTATTCTATAGTATTTAACATGCCCTTCCATTGCCAGACCAAACCTACAATACTTATGAAGAAGTCAGATGGTAGCATAGCAGTTGTAAGAAGAGCAACTACTATAGAGCAGTTGTTCGTAGAAGAGGGCGGGGATCTAGAGATATAATAAACTACCAATAAATTAATACTCATCTATTTTTATTTTTTGTGAGAGTCATCTTTTAACTTTAGTCTATTACTTAATCTACTTGGGATAACACGCAGTAATTTATATATAATTTTATTAATATTATAGGGTGAATTGGTTAAGATAAGAGCACATGTATATATAAAAGGCAAGGTGCAAGGAGTATACTTTAGGCAAAATATGCGTAATATAGCAAGGAAGCATAGTGTAAATGGATGGGTTAAGAACCTCAAGGATGGTAGGGTAGAGGCCTTACTAGAGGGTGATGAAGATGCTGTGCATCAGGTTATAGAATGGTGCCATATAGGACCTACTGGTGCTAGAGTAGATGATGTAAATGTTATATATGAAGAGTATAAGGGAGAGTTCAACTCATTTGATATAATATACTGAATATAAAATATAAATAAATAAATAAATAAAATTATATGTTCTCATATGCATGCTTAACCATGCTGTATATATCTTGAAGTTGGTTCCTAGATCTTAAGAGCACCCTAGTTGGAGGTACCCTAGCCCCAGTTCTAATGTTAAGTGCCAGTGCATTGCTTACAGGTTCTATGTCCATGAATACCCTTGTATTGAACCCCTTTGAGTATACAAGCCTATGGGGCCTTATATCTTCTATTACATTAGGTAATGAGAGTACAAAATCCCTTATATCAAGTAACATGTTTCTTGCTTCTTCTGATAGCCTTATTATATGGTGGCTTATGCTTAACCCTTTACTCTCCTCACTTACCATAATAATTTATAAATCTTTTATTTATATAAATATCTTAGCAAGTGCGGTAGTAGCCCCGTTGGTTCCACCATGATGCATCGACCCCATCTCAAACCATGCCAGATCCCCTACGTAGGCACCACAGCGTGGTTACCCCGCCTTAGGGTTGCTCCCTCCCGGACCTCACCCGGTTCAGCGGTACGATGGTGCCCCTATCCCTTCAGATAGGGAGCCCACCTGTAACCACCCATGGTGGCGTAGGTTCATACCAGCATGGTAAGTAGGTATCGGTGCACCATGGATTTACCCAACGGTTACTGGTCCCTGCATGTAGCCGGTTTCAGGTACAGGGCACGGCTAGCACCCCAACCCTCCCTACTACCGCACTATTATTATAATAGAAAAGGGTATTTACGTTTATCTTCATCACTCTAAAGATCTACGCTGTAACCTATTCCTTAGGTATACTGCTGTAATATTCAATGCAAAGAGTATAGCCAATAGCACAATTATGCCAGAGGCTGAGAGCTGTATGAACTCTTGCTGTGGCCTAGATACCCAATTATATATCTGTAGTGGCATAACGGTAAACTCATCTAAGAGCGATACAGGATCCCTACTTATGAATATCAACCCACTTATTACCAGTATAGGTGCAGCCTCGCCTATGGCCCTAGATACTGCTAGTATAGAACTTGTTAATGCAGTAGGTAGTATACTAGGCAGAACGACCCTCAGCACAACCTGATACTTCCTAGCACCTAGAGCATATGCTGCTAACCTATGTGTAGTTGGCACAAGCCTAGCACTCTCTACAGTTGTAACTACTATTAATGGAAGGACAAGGAATGCCAATGCTATAGAACCTACCATAATAGATCTACCAAATGCAAGGGTGTATGATAGGAAGCTTAATGCAACTAGCCCGAATATAACTGATGGCACCCCTGCAAGGTTTATTAGAGTTATATTCACTATCCTGCTTAACATACTATTTGCACCATACTCATTAAGGTACAACCCTGTTGCTATGCCCAGTGGTAATGCTAATGCTATAGCAAGGCCTACTGTATATAGAGAGCCTAGGATAGCAGGCCTCATACCAGCCTCATCAACATTGCTAGATGGGTAGTTTGTGAGCAGTGTAGGGGTTAACCTTGCTATACCATTCAATGTAACATTAACCAGTAGCATGGTTAATATCATTATACTTATGCATACAGCAACAAGCACATATGCCTGAAACCCTGCCTCCTTCAGATTTACTAACAACCTATACTTGCCTTTACCCTTGCTCTCACTACTAGCCTCTAACCTAGCACTACTCATACCTTATCTCCCACCTCCTCTTTATATACCCTGAGATTGTATTGAGTATAGCAACTATAGCAAATAGGTATATGGCAACAGCAAATAGTGATGTATACTCTATGGTTCCTCTAGGCGCATCCCCTGTTGCTGCTTGCGCTATTGCTGCTGTCATGGTCATAACACTCTCGAATGGGTTGAGTGTTAGCGTAGGCCTCATACCTGCTGCTATGGTTACTATCATAGTCTCCCCTATAGCCCTACCCATGGCAAGTATTATTATAGCAAGGAGTGCAGATAATGTGTATGGTATGACTATCCTTAGTATAACCTGGCTCTTCCTTGCTCCTAGAGCATAGCCTGCAGCCTTTAGGTATTGAGGCACTGAGTAGAATGCATCCTCTGCAAGAGATGCTATTGTAGGTGTTATCATAACGCCCATCGCTAAACCAGCAGCAAGTGCATTGTATGTAGAGAGATCTGTTATAAACCCTTGTAGATTGGGTGTTATGAAGTAGAGTGCAAAGTAACCATATACTACAGTAGGTATGCCAGCAAGTATCTCTAGCACTGGCTTAACTATCCTCCTTAGTACTGGGGATGCATACTCACTCAAGAATACTGCTGCTCCTATCCCTATAGGTATAGCAAAGCCTAATGCTATAATGGTAGTAAGCATTGTGCCAGCAAGTAATGGCAGTATACCAAATGATTTATCATCAAAGAATGCTGCCCATCTGCTACCAAAGAGGAACTCTAAGGGAGATACTTGCATGAAGAAGTGTACTGACTCTGATGCTAAAGAGTATACAATGATTATTATTACAATAATGGTAATTACAGCTGCACCCAAGAGCGCAAACCTTATAATGTTATCAATGATCTTACCCTTCTCAAAGAAATGATTTGGTTTACCATCATTCATACACATACCTCTGCTAACTTATCTTATATTCTTATACAGGTTGGTTAGCGTGGTATCATCATCTGTATTGTATCTACCTTCCTTTATTATCTTGAGTACCTCCTCATAATACCTATCTTGCAATGGAACATACTTTACTTTTACAACAGCATCCCTTGCATACTCTAGATAGAATTCCACAAACCTCTTAAGCTCAGGCTTGCTTTGTAACCTATCATAGTTAACGTATATGAAGAGTGGTCTTGATAGTGGATACTTGCCTTGTGTTACAGTATCGTTATCTGGATAGATGCACTCTCCTCCCTTGCTAGTAGATACCTTTAGTATCTTTAACTTATCCAATGCATGCTCTGCATATGCTAGTGGTATATAACCTAGAGCATATCTATCATTACCTACACCTTGCACTAGCACATTATCATCTTCGCTTGGTATATAGTCTGTCCTTGATGCCCTAGCCTTACCTACAACATGCTCAGTGAAGTAATCAAAGGTTCCAGAATCGGGACCAGCACCATACAGTGTTATCCTCTGCCTTGGAAATGAAGGGTTTATATCACTCCAGTAGTGTATGCTACTATCAGGCTTCCATATCTCCCTCAACTCCTCTATGCTTATGCAATCTAAGAGGTTATTACTCTTGTTAACTACTATAGTTAAGCCCTCTAGTGCCACAGGGATGCCAAGCCATCTTACGTTATTTGCTCTTGCTATCTCCTTCTCTTTATCTGTTATTGGTCTAGATGCATCATTAATATCAATCTCATTAACAACGAACCTCTTAAATCCTCCTCCTGTTCCAGATATTGCTACTGTAACATTAACATCCTTGTATACTTTGCTGAACTCCTCTGCTATAGCCTCAGTTATTAGGTATACTGTGCTAGATCCATCTATAACCACTGTTCCTCTGAGGCTACTTACCTGTGGTGTATTTACCTGTGGTGTATTTGCTTGCGGTGTGCTGCTTGAGCTTGGTATACTTTGTATCAAGCCTTGTGTGCCTATAACCCCTATAACCGCTCCTATTACAACGGCTGTTATTATTCCTATAACTGCTACTCGTTTCATAATCATACTTATTACAATATCAATATAAAATGATCTCACATAAAATACATAATTAGAATTAGAATATAAAAGGTAAATAGATCTATATAATCAATATAGGAAAACTATTTTAAATAAAGGACTTGAATAAGCATATGGTAAGGCTTAAACTTTGGGGCTCTAAAGAGATAGAGCATGGCATCACTCTTAAAGACTCTTATAGTAATGAGGATAACAATGGTATTAATATGGATAAAGTTATACTTGAGAGTATAGATTTAAGCGTCTCCTATGGAAGCAAGTATGCTATAAAAGATATTAATATAAAGATACCTAGAAACTCTGTTACTGCAATAATAGGACCATCAGGTTGTGGAAAGAGTACCCTTATAAGATGCTTTAATAGAATGAACGACCTATTGAATGCGAAGGTTGAAGGGCAGATACTCCTTAATGGTATAGATATATACTCTACAGATAACGTGGTAGAGATAAGGAGGAGGGTAGGGATGGTATTCCAGAAGCCTAACCCATTCCCTATGAGCATATATGAGAATGTTGCCTTTGGTCTTAAGATAAATGGCTTTAAGGGTAATATCAATGAGCAGGTAGAGGCAGCATTAAAGGAGGCAGCGTTATGGGATGAGGTTAAGAATAGGCTCCATGAGAATGCCTATAGCCTATCAGGAGGGCAACAGCAGAGGTTATGTATTGCTAGAGCATTGGCAGTAAGACCAGAGGTGCTATTGATGGATGAGCCTACTGCATCTCTAGACCCTATAGTATCAGCAAGGATAGAGCAGTTGATAACACGCCTGAAGGATAAGTTAACCATAGTAATAATAACACATAACATACAGCAGGCAGCAAGGATCTCAGATTACGTTGGTGTTATGATGGTAGATGATGATCTGACTGGTAGGTTAATAGAGTTTGGACCTACTAGGGATGTATTTGAGAATCCCAAGAGCAAGGTTACAGAGGATTATATAAGCGGGAGGTTTGGTTAAGTTTATTTCTCTTTATTAATATTAATTATAGAGTGGTATGGTTCTAAGGAGATTACTTGATGTTGGTATAAGCAACCTTGCAAACCTAATGCATGATATGTCAAAGATAGCACAAGAGTGCGTAAAGGTAGCAATAGACTCTTACCTTGAGGATAAGGATGTTGTAAATTATGTATATACTAAGGCTCAGGAGTTAACTATGCTAAAGGATGAGGTTAATGATCTTGCCATAGAGTTAATGATCAGGTATCAACCCTTGGCAAGCGATCTTAGATATATAAGCTCTTGTATAGAGGTAGCATATGACTTTGTTAGATTTGCTAGATATGCTTATGATATAGCACAGGTAAGGGTACAGTTTGGTAGCCTTGATGTATGCGATAAGAGTAGTATAGCAAGGATGGCTAAGATAGTTAGTGATATGCTTGCAAATAGTATAAATGCATTCAATAACAAGGATATCAGCCTTGCAAAGATGCTTGTAGAGATGGATGATGAGGTTGATTCGCTTTATAAGGATAGTCTAAACATGATGATTAAGAGCAGCAAGGATGTGGAGATTAGATGTATACTAGCAAATCTATTGGTTATAAGGTACCTTGAGAGGATCGCTGATCATACTGTTTATATAAGTGAGTTGGTGAGATACATAGTAAGTGGAGAAAGGGTTAGATAGATAAGCATTAATATCTTCAATTAATACAAAGCAAATAATATTATAATAAATTATAATAAAATTTTAGGATTATACGCAGTTATATACTCACACAGTTATATACGCCTGCTCTCCATGCAGCACTATATCTTCTCCCTTCTCCTCCTCATCTGGATTTAGCCTTATTGGTGATACCTTGTTCATTATCTGCATTATTACATATGTTAAAGTGAATGCATATGCTGCAGTTACAACTATTGCCAAGGCTTGAACTCCTAGCAACTCTGCTGAACCATACACTACACCTGTTAATGCACCTCCTGTTACATATGGAGAAGCGAATAGTGCTACGCATATGCTACCCCATACACCTGTCATACCATGTATTGCTATTACATCGCATGCATCATCAACCCTCCAGTGCTCCTTGAATAATAGCACGAACCCATAGAATACTACACCTGCTACAGCACCTATAACAACACCTGCCCATGCCTCTATGAATCCTGCTGCTGGTGTAACTGCTGCTAACCCTGCTATACATCCATTAGCTGCAAGACTTGTGCTTGGCTTCTTGCTTCTAGCCCATCCAGCAAGGAATGTTGTTATACCTCCTGCTGCAGCTGCAAGGTTGGTTGAGACTATTGCTGCTACTGCTGCCTCATTGGATGCCAATGCACTACCACCATTGAACCCATTCCAACCAAACCATAGCAGGAATGCTGCCAAGAACTGGTATGGAACGTTATGCTGTATCATGGTCTCTGCTTTACCAAACCCTAGCCTTCTGCCCAATACCAAGGCCCCTGCCAATGATGAGAACCCTGCAGCAACATGTATAACTATACCCCCAGCCCAGTCCCTAGCACCCATCTTTGCAAGCCATCCTCCTCCCCATATCCAGTGAGCAACTGGTCCATACACGAATATCATCCATATGAAGATGAATATCAGCCATGGACCAAAGCGCATTCTCTCTGCTATACCTCCACTTATAAGTGCTACTGTAATTGCTGCGAACATGCCTTGGAATAGGAAGAACAGATAGCCTGGTATGGTTGGTGCATAAGGTAATGGCTCTAGACCTACTCCTCTTAAGAAAGCCCAATCGAATGGCCCTACCAAGCCATGCTCTGATGGTGCAAATGCTAAACTAAAGCCTACTATGAACCATGCTATTAGCCCTATCAAGGCAGTCTGATACACCTTCATGAGTATACCTAGTGCATTCTTTGCCCTTATCAAGCCAGCCTCTAGGAAGCCTACTCCTCCTATCATAAGGAAGACCATTGCAGTTGACACTATCATCCATGATGTATCTCCAGTATCTATAGCCATAAGCAGATGAGGGTATGAAGCATTTTTAAAGCTTTTTAAAAAAGATAATAAAATGATAAGTTGTTGTATATCAGTATTACTAATTATACTTGTATAATTAATATATTGATAATCAATTGAATATCTTTTTATATAACTGCCTCCTATATAGATATATGATCAAGTACGCATTTGCAGCAGTAGTGCTTCTACTCTCTGCCATGCTATCTTATGATGCATATGCTTTAGGAGCCCCACAACCTATATCAAAACCTCCAACATTTATAATAACTTACATAACTATGCTCCTAGCAGTGATATTTTACATGTTCGTGCAGCACTTGATAAGAAGAAGCTTCTATACCAAACATAGACTAACTCCCTAACCAATTTTTATTATCATATGATAATCATTTGAGATAACATTTATAATTATCTTATCATAAATCAATAGCATGAAGAGGATTGAGGCTATAGTTAAGACAGAGGTTATACCTGATCTTAAGCTTCAGCTGGAGAGGTTTGAGATATATGGTATAAGTACCCATAACATATCTAGCATGAGCATAAGCAGTAGGAATGGTGCTGTTGGAAGGGGTGGGGGAGTAGGAGAGTTCCTAACCAAAATAGAACTCATAGTAAGTGATAGGGATGCAAAGAGAGTTATAGAGACTATAAGCAGTATAGCAAAGGAGAAGGGTAAGGATCACGCAAAGATATTCATCTCCTCGTTAGAGGAGATAGTAGATGTATCACATATGCAGGCTATAAAGGATCTGGAGAGCACAAAGGAGGAAGAGGATAGCAATGATTATTTTGATAGAAGAGAGGAGTTAAGTCCTATAGTGGATACTGAGTATAGCAATGAGGAGCAGGGTAAGAGGAGTAGGCTAGTACCATTACAGAAGTATACACTGATGAGGGTCTTAAAGTTCTACAATGCAAACAAGGATACATTAAAGTCCGAGTATAGAATAAAGTCCTTCAGCGATTTTGTTAACTTCTGCATATTAGGCTATTTACCCATAATAGAGTTAGAGTTGAAGCAGCAGAGTATAGAAGGAAGGAGTAAACTGCTTAGAATTTAATCTTAATCTTAATTTAATTTAATTATATATTACTGCAATAGTATAATAAGCATCTAATTATCATAAAAACAAGAGTTTTTATACTCTAGCATGTTATATCATAGTATGAAGAAGATAGAGGCGATTGTTGCTACTGAGAGGGTAGATATAGTATATAGAGCATTAAAGAGGTATGGGGTAGATAATGTATTCATAGTAAATGGATATGGTAAGGGTCTATTCCAGAATGTAACCCTTACAGGGGCAAGGGGTACTGAGGCATACAAGCCAGAGTTGGTAAGTGCATCAAAGATAGAGGTTGTTGTTGCAGATAGGGATGTTGAGGATATATTGGATATAATAACAAAGAATGCTGGAATAGGTGTTAATGAGGGTGTAGTTGGTAGGGCATTGATAACCCCTATAGAGCAGATAAGGAAGTTAGAGAAGGTGCTTACTACAAAGTAGATCAGTTTAATATTAACTTTGCAATATACTCTATCCCATCCCTACTATCTGCTATACTCTTCAACATCTTAACATTCCTCTTATACTTCCCATCATTCAATACCTTCTCTATGGCATCGTTGACCTTATGCGTATCTAAACCCTTCTCTCTAAGCATTATACCTATCTCAAGTCTAGCAACCTTCATCGCATTACCTAACTGCTCGCTATGATTCTCTATAGGTATACAAAGCATAGGTTTACCCTGCTTTATAGCCTGTGCTATCGTAGAATGCCCTCCACGCATAACTATAGCATTGCTTATAGTAAATACCTCATCCTTGAATGGGCACCACTCAAAGTACCAGCCATTCCTTATCCTCCTAGGTATGATGCTACCATTGGGATTACCCTCAGATACTATTATGCTTATATCATCATTATCCTTTATACCCTCTACCAACCTCTTTACTATATGCAATTTAGTCTCTTTTGGTCCACTTATATGTATGAATACTATCTTTGCATTATTGCTTAACTCAAGCACTCTACGTACCTTCTCCATACTCTGCTCACTTACCTCTTGCCTAGGTATCATGAATCCAGAGTACTCAAGCATACCATCCCCATACTTTATACCCCATAGGTTCTGCTCTGAGATTGTATATGGTGGAGGTAGATCTGGAGCAATGATACCATCACCTATACTCCATAAAACTGCTAATAACTCAGCAAGCATATCCTCAAATGCCCTAACTACAGCAAAATCTCTTAACCTTGGTGATAAGAGTAGTTTAAGTTGGTTAAGTATAACTATGCACCTTACCCCCAGAATACTTGCGGCAAGTAATGTAGATAGTCTAGTATCACTAACAACAACATCTGGCTTGAAGACCTTCATATTACCCAACTCAAGCATTACTTGCCTAGAGAAGTTGAATGCATTGATGGGGATGTTCATTATGCTCCTCTTAACATTAAACCCTATATTAGGATCCCAGCCAAACTCCACCTCAGGCACTACATTGCACTTGAATCCAACCTTGCTTATGTATGCTACTGCATCACCAAATGATGAGAACTCTATCGTGCACTCATCCTTTAACCTATCAGCAAGTAGAAGCATCCTACTTGCATGCCCTAATCCAACACCATATACCCCTATATATACTCTCATAATTCATAATTAATGTATCTCTAATTAATCACTCTAACCTTACCCTAACAACTCTGCCATTAGGCTCAACCTCCTTGAATACAACTGCACTAAACCTATACACCTTGGTATCCTCATATAACCAGCAGTCAGGTAATGCGTTAGCCTTCATACATGTCTCGCAAAGAAACCTCTCTGCATCCCATCCATACTCTACCGCTACCTGTGGCAGGAGTAGACCTGAGCCGTAGCGCCATACTATTATCAATCCATCCCTTCCAACCTTTATAGCATTCTTATATTCTCTAGGATCATCAACCTTTATTAGTATAGGCTCTGATAGTATGCTTACCTCAAATGTAAGACTAGGATACTCTTCCATGCTTACAGGCTTGAACCTTGGATCGCTAATAGCAGCAGCAATGCTAGCATCTATCAAGGCAGAATATAACTCCTTTGTAGGCATTGGGAAGCCTATGCATCCACGTAGATCCTCCCTACCTTTATTATACTCGTTTATTGTTACAAATACACCATATCGCATAGAGTACTTTGACTTTATGGAATCATCGACCTCAATCATCCTTCTAGACTTAAGGTAATGCTCAACAGCGCTTCTAGCAAGTTTAACCAATGCGTATCCATCGTTATCATCAAATGCAAGCAAGCCTAGTATTCACCTCCTTGGCAAACTCCCTTAACCTCTTAACATGGCTACCTTCCCAGTATACCTTATTACATCCTTTGCATATATAAAATCTCTCATACAAAGCAAGTATATTATCATGCACCAATCCCTTAAGTATATGCTTATCCTTATACTCGAGTTTAGAGTTGCAGAGTGAGCAGCGTGAGTGCTCTGCATTGAACACTATACAAGATACTCCCAATGCCCTTAGAATAGCCTCCATTGTGCTTATGCTTAGATCCACCCTTCCTTTATAACTGTTGTTAACAAGTATGCTCTTTATGCCTAGCCTCTCTGCCCTCCTATGCAATTCCTCATCCCTTGTTACAAGTACTCTGCCCTCTCTTAAGCATAAATCAATTAAGAATGAGTCATCTATGCTATTGTAGTAGAGGGTATCAAAGCCAAAGAACCTTAACTTCCTTGCCATGCTACCAAGCATAGCATCCACTACAAGCCTCGCATCCTTGCTACTCTTACTGTGCTGTTCTACATTCATCACAGAGGAATTTACCATCGACATATGCCAAGTAGTCTGACCACTCCTCGCACTCATCGCAATACCCTGAGATGAGTGTAGTGCTTCTACCAAGCTCGCCCTTAAGCATAGCAGCCTTCTCGGATACAACATCTATAAGCTCTGGCATGACTGCTATAACATCTGATGATGATACTACACCAACAACCTTATCCTTGTATGTTACCCCAAGTCTCTTAACATTATGCTTCCTTAGCAGCCTTGCAGCATCCGTTATGCTAGCCTCGCTATCTATGGTTATCAGATCCTGCATTATATCACTAGCCCTTATCCTGCTTGGCTTCTCATCCCTTACTGCTGCCTTGCTTACTATATCCCAATCTGTTACCACACCTAATGGCTTACCATCTGGCTTACCATTATCAGTTATTATTATGCTTCCTATCCTCATCTCACTCATTACCCTTGCTATCTCATTCACTGTTGCATCAGACGGTAATGCAATAACTGGGCTATTCATGATATCCTTGACTAGAAGCCTTGTTGTTACATTTGGTTCTCTCTCCCTACTCTCTACCATCTTACTCAAGATACATTAGGATTAAGAGATATAAATATGATATACATGTATACTAGAATCTATTTGAATAACTCTTCTTGGAGTATATGATAAAGTAATAAAAAGTTTAGATTTATATCTATGAATACACCTTTAGGTATGAGCAAACTAGCTGGTATAAGTAAGAGGAGTATATTAATGTATGCTGGAGCAGTAACAGTAGCAGGTATAGCATTCATGCTTGTTACGGGTATAATGGGCTCTTCCCCAGTATTCTATAAGGCAAGTGTAACAGTAGAGGATACAGAGGAGGCTAAGGCAAAGGGGATATCCCCTACATACGATGATGTAGCCATGCCTATAGATGATAGCATACTTGCAAGGTTCCCAAGGTCAGATGAGTTCAAGAAGGCACTAGAAGAATTGGGAGATTTTAAACGTACATGCAACACTGATATTGGTGGAGGTTTATATGGTCTTTACAAGATTGCCATGGCAGTCGCCATTTTGATGTAAGCAAGTTTGATACTGCTTCTATAAAGAATATACTTAGAGAGTTAGCATTGCAGCGTAACAAGTCTACAGAGGAGAGGTCAGAGAATGTAAAATCCTATATGACTGCAACTAACACACTAGCAGATGGTGTGATAGATAGCAGTAGTGTAGTTATAAAGTATAAGGATGTGTATTACTTTATAGGCGTAAGTGAGGCATCAGTAATACCATAGTTAGTCATTATTTTTTGAAATAATTTACTAATCAACTAATCTTAAGTCTATTTGCTAGCTCAGCCTTAAGATCCTCTATCCTTACCCTTACCTGCTTCATGGTATCCCTATCCCTTATAGTTACTGTATTATCCTGCATAGTCTGCCTATCAACTGCTATTGCATATGGCGTGCCTATCTCATCAAGCCTCCTATACCTCCTACCTATGGTGCCAGAGTTATCGTATACTGTATCAAAATCCTTCTTAAGCATCTCATATATCTCATATGCCTTCTCATCAAGACCATCCTTGTTAACCAAAGGTAGCACTCCTACCTGCACAGGGGCAAGGTACGGCTTTAACCTTAACACTCTTCTATCTTCATCTTGTAGTGAATGCTCCAGTATACAGTATAGGCTCCTCTCAATACCCATGGATAGTTCGAATACATGTGCCAATACCCTCTCATCACCATCCATAACCTCAAGGTTCTCCTTGCTTACCTGCATATGCCCCTTAAGGTCATGCTCAGATCTATAATTGCATGCCACCAACTCCAACCATCCTAGACTTGTATTAACCTCAAAGTCGAATGCTACACTTGCATAGAATGCCTTCTCATCATCTGCAAGCCTTCTAAATCTGCTCTTACTCATATCTATCCCTGTCTTGCTGTAGAACTCATTGAGCAATGCAAGGTAGTATGCTACTAACCTGTTAGGCAGTATACCCTTACTTAAAGCCTCATCTACAGTAACCTCATGCAAGCCATTGCTATCCTGTATCCTTAACATAACACCCCTTACGCCATTGAACCTCCTCTCATCTATCTCATCAAGTCTCTTTGGGTTACAGAATACCTCTATCTCTGCCTGATAGAACTCTCTGAGCCTTATTATACTCTGCCTAGGAGCAATCTCGTTCCTAAAGCTCTTACCTACCTGCGCTATTGCTATAGGCAACTTGCAGCGCATTATCTTGAATAACCTAGCAAAATCTACAAATATACTCTGACATGTCTCTGGTCTTAGGTATGCCTCAACATTATCTGCACCTATACCAACCTTGAACATCATATTGAACCTGCTTACCTTCCCTAACTCGCCATTGCAGTTTGGGCATCTTATATTATTCTTTATTATTAATGCATTCAACTCCTCATTGCTTATGCGCTCAGGCACACTAGCATTTATGCGCTCACTTACAAGCCTATCTGCTCTATGCACAGATGAGCACTTTAAGCACTTCACTATAGGATCATTGAAGCTCTCAAGGTGCCCAGAGGCTATGAATACGCTGCTGCTCATTATCTGAGCACCATCTATCTCAAGCATACCATCCCTCCTAACCAGCTCCCTCCTCCATAGTTCTATATACCTATTCTTTAATGCAACACCCAATGGACCATAATCCCAGAACCCTGCTTGCGCATCTGCATATATCTCACAGCTAGGGAAGTAGAAACCCTTGCTTAATGCTAGTTTGGTTACCTCATCGTAGTTCATCTACTCTAATACAATCACTTGCTAATATAAGCATATGCTAACTCTCTAACCTTCCTTATATTCCCTATATCATCCCTCCTAGAGTCTACAGGTGTCTCTAGTATCCATGGTATAGATCTGAACTCCTTTATGCTGAATATGTTCTTGAACCCTTCCTCGCCTATATGCCCCAAGCCTATATGCTCATGCCTATCTGCATGTGATGCTAATCCATACTTTGAGTCATTTATATGGAGCAGCTTTATGCTCTTAACCCCTATATGCTTCTCTATCAATGCTATAAGATCCTCCAGCCTATCCCTGCTCCTTACATCATAACCATAAGCAAATAGATGGCATGTATCTATGCATATACCAACCCTCTTACCATCAAGCATATTATACAACTCTGTCAACTCTTCTATGCTTGAGCCTATGCTATTCTTCTGCCCAGCCATGTTCTCTAGCAGTATGGTAACATCCTTAGCATGCTCCAATGCAGTGTTACATGCATTAACTATATTCCTCATACCCTCCCTTGCACTTGTATTCATATGACTTCCTAGGTGTATAACAAGCATCCTAATGCCTAGCATGGAGCAACGCTTAACCTCATCTATAAGAACGGATAATGACTTGCTGTATATATCCTGCTTTGGTGATGCAAGGTTTGGTAGGTATGGCATATGGGCATATACTACATCAGCATCTATCCTACTTGCACTTAACTTATCCTTGAACCTCTTTGCTTCTTCCTCACTTAAAGGCTTTGCACTCCAACCCCTTGGGTTCCTTGTAAATATCTGGAATGCATTGCATTCGAGCATTAATGCATTATCTACAGCCTTGTCTACACCTCCAGAGATGGATACATGCAAACCTACACGTATATCCATTCTATTATCTTTTATTTAGGTGCTATTAAATAATATTATGCATATTGATGAGTTGATAGCAAGGTATCCTTTCTTAAGTAATGCAGCAGATTACCTAAGAGTATTAGACTACTCATTAGATGAGTTTAATGATCCATCATTCTCTAATGTAATAGATAAGGCAAGTAAGAGGATACTTGCTGCCATGAATGGTGTTGCATATGAGGAGGTTGATGACGCTGATCTTGAACTCATATCCTTCCTACTTGCATGTATAATGGTTAGGACTATAGGGGTTAAGGGCCTCTACAGGAGGTTTGCTCTAGTAGAGGCGAGGAGGGTAGAGACCTTTCTTATGGAGGATCTTAGCAAGGATGAGAGGGATAGCATACTGAAGTTACTATTCAAGGATATATTTGATGTTGATGTTGCTTATGATAATGATGAAGGGTTATTCAAGATAAGGGTGGAGGATTACCTCAAGTACTCAGTTAACTTCCATGATAGTTACTGGAGGTTGAGTAGTAGAGTATTGCATAAGGGGTATGTATACCTTAGCCTTAAGGATGTTATCAGGCTTATAAGGGATGAGATAATGCTTATAGTGGAGGAGAGGATAGAGAGGATGCATGTAGAGAGGTTACCTGAGCCCATAGCAAAGAGGGTAGAAGCATTAAGAGCAATGCTCCATAGTAGTGATAGTAAAGATAATATCATTATAAAAAGGGTTGAGGGCAGGTATCCACCATGCATAGTTAACATACTGAAGATGCTTGAACAGGGTAGCAATCCATCGCATACTGCAAGGGTATTATTGGCAACCTACATGCTTGCAATAGGGAAGAGCATAGATGAGGTATGTGATCTATTCAAGAATGCCCCAGATTACAACGCTAGGATAACAAGGTATCAGGTTGAGCATCTAGCAGGGTTAAGGGGCAATAGGGTAAAGTACTCATGCCCATCATGTGAGAAGGTTATGCTCCAAGGGCTATGTTATAAAAGTGAGGAGTGCAAGGGTATAACTAACCCTGTCCAGTTTACATTTAGGCATGAAGGTAAGCGATAATACAATAAATGTTATAAGACAGGCATTCAAGGAGTTCTACTACAATAACAATAACCTGTTAGAGGTACCAGAGGCTATAGAGGAGAGGGAGTTCGGTTATTCCAAGTTTGATGGCACAATGGTTAGGCATATTGGCATAAAGAATGTAAAGGAGTTAATAGCATTACTTGTAAGGGAGGTTCCAGCGGATGTATACTGCTCCTCTGCATATTATAGCAACCCAAGTAAGGCTATGCAGGAGAAGGGGTTGAAGGCAGCAGATCTTATATTTGATATAGATATAAAGGAGTTGAATACGCTATGCTCAGCAAGGCATGATGTATACATATGTTCATCATGCAACAACATGCTTGATCTATGCGAGTGTAGTAACCAAAGCATAAAGCATATACCATTCCCATGTGATGAGTGCATAAGTATAGGGAAGAGGGAGGTTAGTAAACTTCTTGCCATACTTGAGGATGATTTTGGTATAGATGAGGGTAATATTGGTATATACTTCTCTGGCAATAATGGATTCCATATACATGTTAAAGATAGGTATAAGGAACTTGATGCCAATGCTAGAGCAGAGATAGTGAACTATATCTCTGCTAAAGGGTTAGAGTACAGCATACTCTTCAAGGCTAATAGCGTAAAGAAAAGGAGAGGGAAGGGTAAGGGTAGCAAGGATAGCAACCTCTTCAGACTAAACCCAGATGGGTATGGATGGGTTGGTAGGATATCAAGACAAGTTATCAAGGAAAGGAGTTTGCGAAATGATAACTATGCAGATAGCAATGCTATAAGTAAGGCGTTAAGTGAACTTGGTGTAAGGATAGACCCAAATGTTACCATAGATATGCATAGGATATTCAGACTCGCTGGAACACTTAACAGCAAGAGTAGCCTAGCAAAGGTTAAATGCACAGATCTTGATTCATTCAACCCATTTAATAATGCATGCTTCATAAGTGATAGGGAGGTTTATGCTTATATAGTAAAGGCACCAAGGTTCATGCTAAAAGGTAATACCTTTGGTCCATTCGCGCAAGAGTATGCAAGGATACCACTCTATGCATTCTGCTACCTTGCATGCAAAGGGCTTGCAGAGATACCCAATGATTAAATTATAATTAAATTATACCTTGCTATATAGATGGTAGTGGCTAGAGGCTCATGGTTGAGTAAGAGGATAGAGGAGTTAAGGAGTATTGAGGGTTATATTAAACCTGATAGGCCCAAGGTTACAGCAAGGATGGATACGAATGAGAATCTTGTAATGGATGAAGGTTTTGTTAAGGATGTAATGCATAATGCAGTAGATAGCATAGATCCTAGGTTGTATCCAGAGCAGTATGAGGAGGTTAGGGAAGGGATAGCAAGGTACCTTAACATAAGCAAGGATAACATAACACTTGGTAATGGCTCAGATCAGTTGATAGATTTAGCATTGATGGCATTTGGATACAAGAGTAGTGTAACCATAAAGCCAACATTCTCATTCTATAAGGATAGGTGCAAGGTGCATGGTATAAGGGTAGAGGAGGTTATGCTTGATGATAATATGCTCTTTAACGTAGATGATCTAATAAGGTGCAATGCAGATATATGCTATATATGCTCACCTAACAACCCTACAGGGAACCAGTTTGATATGCATACAATTCTTGATCTCATGGATAGGTTTGATGGTCTAATAATGATAGATGAGGCTTATGTTGAGTTTGCCGACTACTCATTATACCATGAGGCGGTGAAGAGGGATAATGTTATAGTATTTAGAACATTCTCAAAGGCATTTGCACTTGCAGGTGCTAGAATAGGTTATGCTGTAGCATGCAAGGATATAGCAGATGTCTTTAACAGGGTAATACAGTATCCTTATGCTGTAAGTAGCGTATCACTGGTTAGTGCTTTACTTATGCTTAAGAGTATAGAGTATGTTAAAAGAAGTATAGAGTACATAAAAAAGGAGAGGGAGAGGGTGTATGATGCATTAAGATCTTTAGGTGTAAAAGTATTCAAGTCTGATGCTAACTTTCTACTATTCATACCCCCCTATAATATATATGAGGAGTTAAGGGCTAAGGGTATAAATGTAAGGTATGTAGGGGATGTAGCATCTTATAGAGCGTGTTTAAGGGTTAGCATAAATACACATGAGGTGAATAACATGTTCATAGATGCAGTAAAGGATATAATAAACGCTAATCAAGCATAGGCATGATAGATACTGCATTAATAATGGATTGTGATGGCACCCTTGTAAGGATAAACAGATCCTACAATGCATGTATAATAGAGAGTGTTCATAGGATGCTAGGTTACATCTTTAACTCTTACTCATGGGAAGGTTATGTTGATGAGGATCTTATACTAGCATTCAGGATGAGTGGAGGTTTTAATAACGATGTTGATACATGCTATGCCCTAATACTTGCTGGTGCAGTGGCAGTATACACAAATAATATTAATAATGTAAGGGATATTGCATATGAACTTGCAAGGAGTGCAGATGCTAGGGGTGTAGAGTCTGTAGAGGAGTACCTTAAGGGTAAGGGCCTTGATAATATAGTAAGGATGGTTAGGGAGCATACAGGGTACCCTGGACTTGTGGGATCTAGCATGCTAGCAACCTTGTTTGATGAGCTCTTCTATGGTAGGTTATTTGAGAGGATGCATGGTATGAAGCCTAGGTTTGTAGAGCATGAAGGGTTCATAAACTACGATGAGGTTATTATAAAGGAAGGGGTTCTTAAGGAGTTGAATGGTATCTTTGGTAGCAATATAGCAATAGTATCTGGTAGGAGCAGGTTGGCTACAGAGTATACCCTTAAGGATCTGCTCAGATACTTTAACCTAGAGGCATCTGTATTCATAGAGGATGAGGATAAGGATGCTAAGAGGAATAATATGGATATTATGGTTAAGAAGCCTAGCCCATATGCCCTACTAAAATCCTTAAAGATGCTAGGTGTAAGTAATGCTATAATGGTTGGTGATTCTATTGAGGATCTTATAATGGCTAAGAGCATAGATGGGCATGATGGGTATAGGGCTAGATTCATAGGGGTATATGGAACAAGCATAGATGGTAAGAAGCAGAGGGAGGCATTCATAGCAAGGGGTGCTGATCATGTAGTTGAGAATGTAAACCTCTTACCTACTCTACTATATAGTTATAAAGCCTGATCTTAGTATAGTTGCAACTATATTTGCTATAAGCAGAGAGAAGCCTAATGCATTTATACCTATCCTTATAGCCTTGAATTTAGCATCAGATACCCTCTTCTCAACCAATGAGGTTATGTACTTCTCCCCATCCAATGGTAGCATAGGTAGCATGTTAAATATGCCTATGAAGAATGAGAGCATCCATAGCCAGAGTAGGAACATGTAAACCTCCTGAGGCCATGGTATCCAGAATGGTACCTTGGGAGGCATGTATGGGAACATATCCCTGATTATACCTATAAGCCCTCTATTAGGATCATCCTCTGCCCTACCTATAACAACCTGCATATCCTTAACCTCCCCATCCCTTAGTATCTTAACATTAACCTGTTCCCCTGGAGTCAGTTTAACCCTTGCAAGATCATGAGGATTTCTTATCTGAGTATCATTTATACCAACTATTATATCCCCTGCCTTTATACCTGCCCTCTCTGCACCACTTCCTTCTATTACACTAACAACAGGCACACCTATAGGGTCATTGTAGAATATGCTCCTTAGCGTAGGTGACAATGTCTCTAATATGTTACCAAAGGATGGATTAAAGAGCAGCAAGGCTACTATTATGAATGAGAAGAGTATATTTGAGGTAGACCCTGCTGCTATAACCCTAACCTTGGATATCCTCCTTGCCCTATTGAACTCTTCCTCATCAGGCTCAACGAACCCTGCTATAAGTGCAATTATTATAGCAAAGCCCCCTGACTTTACCTTTATCCTCTCAAGTCTAGCAACTATACCATGGGCAACCTCATGTATAACAAGCACTATGGGTGCTGCAAGTAGAAAGTATACTAGGTTAGGCACACTCCTTATGGTAACACCTGGTATAAGCAAGGTAACCTCTGAGAACTGCTCAGTTGCATGGAAGTAGTTGATCAGGTTATTCAACAAGAACCATATAGCAAGTGCCATCATCACAGCCCCTGCTACTATGCTTACATTTGAGAATACGCTTACTGCACCCCTATTAATAGATACTATCTTATCTAAAGTAGAGGATACACTATGGTTCTTGTATGTAAGCATGAATGGTTTTATCTCAAAGCCCCTCTTCTCCAACCTTAATGCCTTTGCTGTACCTATTATTGCTACCCACGCTACCAAGAGTGCTACTATACTTGCATTATCACCTAATACCATTACCATAATAATTTTTAATACGTATGATTTAATGGTTGCTATGAAAGGTGTAATACTTATATCTACTTACCCAGATGAGGAGAGTGCTCTTGCTGCTGCAAGAGGTGCTATTGATAGCATGCTTGCTGCATGTGTAAACATAGCAAAGGTAAGATCATTGTATAGATGGCAGGGCAAGGTTGAGGATACGCATGAGTATTTGGCATTATTTAAGACTACAGAGGATGCAGTAGATAGGCTTAAGGAGTATATAGCAAAGACCCACAAGTATACAGTGCCAGAGATAGTTACCATAGAGATGGGTAGTGTAAGCAAGAGCTACATGGAGTGGATGATAGAGAGTGTAGTGCATTAATTAATTAATTAACCTTCTTCAAATATTTTTATTACTGCAGTTTAATGGTAAATTTGATAGCAAAATATCAGTAATAACAATATACTTTATTAATCAATGATGGTAATAATAACTATGGCTGAGCCATTCATAGGTACTATGTATGCTATGGCTGCAGTGTTTGCAGCATCTGTTGCCATATGGTTCTCTATAAGAGGGTATAGAGTATCAAAGTCAAGGATGATGGAGGAGTATAGAGAGGGTGAGGTAGAGAAGAGTCTAACTTGAATAATAATTTTTTATTAATTAATATTCTCTCGTATTAATCTCTCTTAAACCCAAAGATCCTCTCTAGCGTTGGGTTATCATACCTCTTATGCTGTACATAGCACTTCTCATAGTATGAGCATGAGATGCACTCATCAGATGGCTCAAGTATAGGTACTCTACCCTCCTTGAGTAATGTATGCAATACAGTAGCCCTCCTCTTAACCTCATCGAATAACCTCTTATCCCTTCTTAGTGAGAATTGTATATTGCTACCATCCCCTGCTATGTATACAAGTGCACCCTCTTCCTTATCAAATACCCATAGACTTGTATTCAAGAGCATGAGATCCCTAGGGCGTGGAGTATCAGGTAGTCTATCAACCATCCTAAAGTGTATTATTGCATCATCAACAATCATATCAGCCCTTGCTATCATCTTAAAGTTCATGGCCTCATCCTTATACTCCTTCTCTCCTGCATTTGTATTATGCGTAATACCCTTACTCATGATCCTAAACATCTCCTTCTGTGGTATCCTTGCTTCCCTTCTATTGTAGTAAGAGCGCCTTAAGCAATCTACAGCCTCGTCAACATGTATAATATTATCATCCTTGCTAATGTTAATAGACATATCAACTGCCTTTGCTACACTATCCTTTAAGGTACTCTCCCCTAACATTATACTATATTATGATGATGCAAATAAATATATTTGCCTAACTCCTTTTAATTATTTTTATACTACTTTATCCATACAAGTCTATGATAAGGAAAAGAGCCTTACGTATTGCTATAATCTTGTTTGCTGCTGGTTCATGGGGTATAGCGATAGGTGCCTCTACAAATACCCCTTTCATACTCTACCTTGCCATAATAAATATAGTGTTAGGTGTATTCTTCTTAAGGGCCTATAGGAAGGGTAGCAGTAAGGGTTAATTAATTAAAGTACTAATCTTACTCATGAGTGCTACCAAGGATCTCAAGAGTGATCATATCCATGTAGTTGATAGGCTACGCAAGATAGCATATGGTTATGCTGAGTATATATATGAGGGTAATGAGCCCCCTGTGGATGATATTAAAGGAATACTTGCAGTTATTGAAGGTTTTATAAGCATGTACCATCATTACAAGGAGGAGTGCTCGTACTTCCCTAGAGTATATGCTACAGAGCTTGAGCAAGAGGCTAATGCTCTTAAGATAGAACATGAACTTGGGAGGAGGATAGCAGTTATGCTCAACTCCAACCTTGAGAGATGGCTAAGTAGCAAGGGTAATACTGAGCCTATAGCAAGGATGTTGAAGGCATATGCAGATTACCTTACAGTGCATATGGAGAGGGAGGAGAGGTTCTTTGATGCCTATGATGCTAAAGTAAATGAGGATGAGCAGAGTAAGGTTAAGGAGGAGTTTGATAGGATCAGAGAGGAGAGGATACTTAATAAAATTATGGAAATGGTTGATATACTAGAGGCTAGAATGGTTGAGAGGAAGATAAAGAGAAGATAGATAAAAAGGGTAATAGGGTGGTAATATCGGTTTATGAATGCAGATATAGTGATTATAGGCTCTGGTGTCTCAGGGTTATCTGTAGCAGCATCTGCAGTAGATAGAGGGATGAATGTATGCGTAGTAGAAGTAGATCGATCATATAGTGCAACAAGCAGATGTGCGGGTATAGCAACTGTACAGATGGAGGATGGTTTGGATATAATGCTTGCAAAGAGGGGTATAGAGGTATTAGAGAAATGGATCGAGAGGTATGATTTAAGAATAGAGAAGAGGGGGTTGCTTACCATAGATAGGGTGGAGGAGTTGGAGGCTTATGCCAACATACTTGATGCGTATGGTGTAAGGAATAGGATACATGCAAGCGATGATGTTAAGGATTGGGGTTGGATGAATACAGAGATAGAGGGTGAGGAGGCATACCTGCATACATACGATGATATAACATTGGAGCCTGTAGGGTTCTTCTCCTCACTAGCAAGAGGGCTCATGGAGAGGGGGGTTAAGGTATTGAGTGGGTATGGCAAGGTCAAGGTAGATGATGGTAATGATGTACATGTTAAGGTCAACTCCAATGGCAATACCATCGATGTAAGGAGTAATGCCATAGTGTTGGCAAGTGGTGCATGGTTGAGTAGGGATATACTTAATGATAGGAGCATCGATACCATAAGGAGGAATCTCCATACATATATTGTGCCTCTACTCTTTGTAAGGTATGATCGAGTTGATGATACAATAATACCCTTCGATGATGAGATAACAGGTACATATTGGATAACAAGGGGTAGCATGCTTGTTGGTGCGGATTATTCAGCTGCAAGGATAGATGATATAAACCTCTACTATAAATATGAGGAGGATAGAGAATATGCTAGGCAGATTATGGATGCATTAAGGAGGAGGGTTAGAGGGAGGTTAGAGTATGTAAAGATGCATTACGGTCCAATAAATATAACAAGTGATAATAAGCCAATAGTAGGTGCATTACCAGGCTATAAGAATGTATACATATTGGATGGGTTAAGGGGCTATGGGCTTGCAAGGGCACCAGCACTTGCTGAGATGCTTATAGATAGCATAGATGGCAATAAGCAGGTAATATCAGAGTTGGATGTAAGTAGATTAAAGTAGGAATAGCGGGCTCGGTGGGCTTCGATCCCACGACCTACAGCTTAGGAGGCTGCCGCGCTATCCATGCTGCGCCACGAGCCCATTATATACTACATGATAGCTTGTAAGTATTATAATTTTAGTTTTAGGATCACTAGTGCTTACTATTACCCCACCTCTCATAATATATTACACTGCTTAATGGTATCCTTGGTAGCCATCCTGCCCTCTCTAGATCTGGCTTGCTCTCAAAGTGTGTAACATAGCCAAGGCAGAGGTATGCTATAGGTATTATCTCATCTGGTATACCTAGTATCTTCCTTAACCCACCATTGTCTAGTATGCTCACCCATCCAACTCCTATACCCTCTGCCCTTGCTGCTAACCAGAGGTTCTGTATTGCACAGCATACACTGTATATACCAGTCTCTGGTATACTACTCCTGCCTATAACGAATGGACCAAACCTTGAGTGGTCGTATGTTATGCATATATTAACATCTGACTCCATTATACCCTCCAACTTGAGTGATAGATACTTGCTCCTCTTAGGTTCCTCAAGCATCTCTGCTGAGCGCTTTAACTCATGCTCAAATAATCCCTTAACCTTAAGCCTTGTATCTCTATCCCTAACTATTATAAAGTTCCATGGTTGGGAGAAGCCTACGGATGGTGCATGATGCGCTGCATCTAGTATCCTTAAGAGCACATCCTCAGGTATCTCCTTGTTTATGAAGTGTGATCTAACATCCCTCCTAGTGTATATTGCTTTATATACACCATGCTTCTCCTCCTCCGAGAACTCATTCATAGTAGAATGAGTATGTATGTAAATATATTAATATTCACAAACCTAAGATAAAAACGGGCCGGTCGTCTAGCTGGTTAGGATGCCGCTCTGACACGGCGGAGGTCGAGAGTTCAAATCTCTCCCGGCCCATTATTATACAGTGATAAAGATCATGAACCAAATCTTCATGCTCTACATCCAAAGATCTAGTCTGAACCAAGGGATGTAATGGTAGGTAAGGGTTCTCTGCTTTGATGGTAAAGAATTATGGGTAGTAGAGATGTTGATAAATAATATGATTTATACTTTTCTTTATTTAATATACCTTATGCAATCTAATGAGTTAAAGAAGAGTATCATCAAATTGTTAGAGGATGAGGATTTCAGGTATACAGTAGCAGGCTTGGCATAAACAGGTTAGATAAGATTGAGGAGGCAATATCAAAGCTTACAGATATACAGGCAAAGAGTGAAGCAAAGCTAACTAAGATTGAGGAGAGGTTAGAGGAGCATGATAGGAAGTTCAATGAGATACTTGCTGAGATAGCCAAATTAAGGCAGGATACAAAAGAAGAATTTAGCAAGGTATGGGATGAGATAACTAGACTAAGAGAAGACCAAAACAAGTTAAGGCAGGATATGAACAAAGGATTCAGTGAGTTAAGGAGAGAGGTAGGTATACTATCAGATAAGTTTGTTACGCTAGAGGATATAGCAGTAACTAAACTACCATTGTTACTCCAAAAGGAAGGTATAACAATAAATAGAGAGGATATAAAGGCTAGGTATCCTATAACGTTGAATGGTAAGAAGGTAGAAGTGGATATATACGTTGAAGGTAAAGTAGATGGTAGAATTGTTAAAATTATAGGTGGAGTGAAAGGTAGGATAGATAAGAATGATGTTAATAGATTCTATAATAAATTCAAGAAATATGATGCTTATAAGTTCATATTTGGTCATACAATAAGACCAGATGCTGAGGTTAAGGCTAAGGAGTTAGGTATAAGGTTATCTGCTACATATAGTTATTAATCTATAAGATTTTTACAAGTATTTACAAAATTGTTAACTCTATCTGCCCAAATCCTGTTGCCCTTGATTTACCTATACCTACATACCTAGCATAATCTAATAACTTCATAAGATCTTTATATGCTCTACCCCTTCTCCTTGCTCTAACCTCATATACTATCCAACCAATAAAGCCTCTAGGCTTCCTAGTATTATCATAATATACAGTAACAGGTCTGATATCGAAGTCTGCCTAAGTCTGCCTCTACCAATGAATAGTTTGAGTAGATAGATAGGTAGATACTTCTCCTTATAGTATCAACTGGGTCACAGTTGCTATTCCAGTGATCTATTAGTGATCTTATCATAATAGATGGTAGAGGGAAGAGGAGATACCTTCCATTCATGAACCTGTTATAAGTAGGCAGTTGGAGCAGTAGAGGGCTTATAATACCTATCCTTAATAGTTTAGGTTTACCCAATGATAGATTACAGAAGTCCTTAACCTCAACCAATACTGAGTCAAGGAGTATGGATGCTTTAAATACATCATCTATCCTCTGCTCCTCAAGGCTTAAAAGCGAATCCATTCTAACATTATCATCACTTATCATGGTTGTCCTAAAAGTATAGAGCTCGCCCTGTCTTAGGGTAAGAGGATACTTGTACTCATTTACCTTAATCAATGCCCGTCCATTATGTATCAAAGGGGTTATAGAGACTGGTTTGAATGGATTCTTATATTCCATAATAACTTTATACAAGGAGGAGATCCTATGCATTATAAGCTTGCTAACCTTTGCAGAGAATGGAGGGATGACAGTATCATTTAGCGCTTTGAATGTTATAGTTAAACTAAATATCTTCTTAGGCATAACTCACTCATATTAACCAATATTTATATATTTAAATCGATTTAATTACTAAGGGTTGTTCTACTCATACGATGATATGATTAGGATAAATGGCATACTTGCTAATATCCCGGTAGAGGTTAGTGAGGAGTTAAGGGGGTTGGAACTGGAATAGGTATCCTCTAATCCCTCCATCAAGGACTCTGGTAGCAGTAAGCGAGATATTCAATGGATTCTGTGATTCCTTAAGATTCGTTTACGTTAAGAGGGTCTTGAAGGAGCAACAGAGGGAGGTTAAGAAGCTTGAGGAAGGCATACTTGTACATAAGGCATTCGGTATTGCTATATCAACGGTAAAGTCATTGATACTTGAACTTGGTGCTAATGGTTATAGAGAGTTCAGATCCAGATTTATAGGGAAGGTTACAAGGGAGCATATAATAGATGGTCTTAAGTTATTAAGCGATGAAAGGGAGAGGTATAATATTATACTCAATGAATTATTCGAGGAGGCAGCAAATGTATACGCTGCAGCATACACTAAATCCGCAAATAGCATATACAACCTATCCCCAGATGGTCTATTAAGTCTAGTAGTGCCTATAATAAGTGAGTTTCCCATAGATGGCTCATTGATAGGATTCTCTAGAGGTATAAGGGCTGATGCTCTACTACCACCAAATATTCTAGTAGAGATAAAGACCAGGAAGCCTAATCATCAGCACGATCTGCAATTAGCATCATATGCCTTAGCATTCGAGTCCGTATATAGGATACCAGTAAACCACTCGATAATAGTTTATGTGGATATAGATGATAGGAGAGGGAGTATTAGAAGATCTGAGAAGGTAGTAAGTATATCAGATCAACTTAGGAGCGAGGTTATAGAGAAGAGGGATATAGCATTTAAGATAATAGATGAGTCATACGATCCTGGTCTCCCAGATAAATGCAGTATACACTGCCCATACTTGGAGGTGTGTAATGTTGAGCAAGATCGCATTGGTTGATAAGTATGGGGCATATCTGCATGTTAAGGATGGAAGGTTTATTCTTAAGGTAGGTAATAATATAAAATGGGAGGCATCTCCAGTAGAGTTAGATTCAATAGTATTTACAGTCGATGGTGCAAGCATATCTGCATCAAGTATAAT
>CAYYYF010000004.1:0-78678 GCA_964475945.1 uncultured Nitrosopumilales archaeon
TAGAGACCATACCATTAACACTAGCAGAGAATGCAGGTATGGATCCAATAGATACGCAAGTGCAGTTAAGGTCAATGCAGGAGAAGTCAAGTAAGCCAACGTATGGTGTTAATGTTCACAAGGGTAAGGTTGATGACCTTAGCAAGAGTAATATCTGTGAACCACTGGTTGTTAAGCAGCAGATATTTACATCAGCAACTGAGGCAGCAAGCATGATATTAAGGATAGATGATATAATAGCAGCAAGCAAACCAAAGGAAGAGAAGGAGAAGAAATCTGAAGGCATGCACGGTATGCAGGGAATGGGTATGTAAATAAAGTACATAAATAAAATAACATTCATCTATTTTTATTTAATTTTAATTTTTAATAATATAATATAATTAATATAAATGGATGGATTCTCTGTTATCTACTTACTGCTATTGGTTTAGCATACCTCTCAACTATATCATCTGGTGTTCTACCAAAGAGTTCCTTGCATAATCCCCTAAGGTACCTCATTATAGCCCATGTACCAGCCTTTATAAGCATAGTCATGAATACCTTCATAACTGGACCATAGGTTTTATTCCTTACTATGATGGGTATTATATCATTTATAACCTTTAGGTTATGCTCCCAGCACTCCCAGAATACAGTGAATTGCATCTCACTAAGGTTTCTAAAATGCATAGAGTTCTTCTCGTTAAAGTCTTGGTATAGCAATGGTGCTATAAGCCCTCGCATGTTCATTGCTCTTAGACTCTCTATCAACTCAAGCGTATCCTTAGTATCATCTGGTGTCTCATCAGGCCAACCTATTATAAGGGTTAAGGCAGGGAACCAGTAGTTCTCATTAAGTATCCTACATCCTTCCTTAACAACCCATGGCCACTCCTCAGGGCTGAATGGTTTAGTCTTCATGCCCAGATGCCTCCTTGCAAGCCTAACAGAGCCTGTCTCTAAGCCTAGGTTGGTAGCAAGCCACCTATTCCCACTCATCTCATTTATCATACTCAGCTCCTCTATAAGGTCTGGCTTTGCTACTACACCAGATAGTGTCATATGTGTAGTGCCTACGAACCTTGCACCCAAGGACTTTAACCCTCTCCAGAGATAGGTTATTGCATCCTTGTTTGGTACAAAATCCTTGTTATCACAGCCATAAAGAAGTATCTCATCAGATTGTAGCCATATGCTATCAAAGCCGTAATCAAGGTTTATCCTTGCCTCTCTCTGAAGCCTATCCAATGGGAAGTCCTTCTTTGATCTCTTGTTTACATCGCAGAAGTCACAACCCCTCCCGCAACCTCTCATAGCCTCTATCAAGGAGTTTACAGTTGGTCCTTGTATCTCTGGTATGTTATCTATACTTCTTACAAATGCATGAACCAAGGGTTTAAGGTTACCTTCTTCAGCATCCTTGAACAGATCAACTGCTATCTCATCTGCCTCCCCTATCACTACACAGTCTATTCCATGTATCATCATCCTATCTGGTCTAGCCAACTCCCATGAACCATTACCACCAACAAGGACCTTGAAGTTGTACCTCTTCTTTAACTGTATTATCTTGGCACACATCCTCTTGAACTTCATTGCTATATATGAGAGCTTCTCTGGGCTCATGGTTGTTGTAACTGGGGCCATGCCTAATGGGTCCATAACATTTATCCCTACAACCTTGGTATCCTCCCCTATAGCCTTCTCAAGCATATCTGGGTGTGCTATAAACACCTCCTCCCTCTTATACTCTCTAAGCAGTGCACTCTCTATCCTTCTAAGCCCGCATTGGGCAACCTTAGCCTCCCCTGTTATAGGATCGGTCTCAACACTTGGGCAGAAGACCTTATCGAATACCCACTCTGGCACTAGTTCATAAGGACCGCATGCTATGAAGCCGTATAGGAAGTTACCCCGGTAGTTGGTAGTTAGGCTCCTATCTGCTGTTAACACTATTCTCTTCCCGCTCATCTAACCAGATGTATGCATAATAATATAAAACTCTTTTTGCACTATTCACACTCTGCTTCTTATCAGAGCTCTTATTTTTTACCCATAACAGTAAATAATATAAATATCTTCCCATAACTAAGCATATGGCAAAGACGGAGAGGTTCACTGGTTTAAATGTTGACCTTGAGAGGCTAGCAACTAGGGTGCAGCTTTACTTACAGGATAATGGCTTTGAGGTTGCTTACTCAAAGGATCCTACAGAGCCTGCATCATGGTTCTTCATACAGGCTAGAAAGGTTGGTGCACTAAGGACAGTAGCAGGTGCAAGGAGGAGCACCGATATAACTATAAAGGGTAGACCAGATGACTTTGAGGTTACCATAGGTACTGGGGAATGGGGTAAGAATATACTTACATCTGCACCACTCTTCATAGTACCTATAGTAGGTATAACTGCTACAGTAGTAAAGTTATACACAGGGAAGAGCTTTGAATCAAACCTATGGAAGTACATAAAGGATCAGATAAGGTTCTTAAGCAATAGTGTTGTTAGCAGAGAGAGCAAAGCAAATTCTGATAGCAGAGTATATGACTGTGACTATGTAGAAGGCTATCCTGGATTTAATGAGCAGATACTTGGGGGCAAGTTGATACTTGAGAGGAGTAGGGATGGTAGTAACAGGGTAGTATTCACATCAAGTAAAGGTGAGATAATAATAAATGCAAGTGATATAGAGCAGGCACAGATAATTGCTAGAAGGAAGGGCTTGCATGAACATGATCTTATGATACAGTTGTTGGTTAAGCATGATGGGAAGAGTATAAAGCCAGTATTCAATATAAATGATGATATAATATCTGGCGTGCTTGCAGGGATAAATGAGTTGGTGAGCGAGGATAAGGCTTTAAGGAGTGTAGAGCATGCTAGTGTTATAATAGATGTTAAGTACTGTGTAAAGTGTGGTGTCCAGATACCAAAGAGTGCTAAATACTGTTATCAGTGTGGTGCATTACAAGAATGATACAATAATGATGAAGAACAATAGCAATTAATTTAATTAAGAATAAATAAAAAGAATAAGAATAGAACTTTATTTATTTTATTATTTACTTGTTAATACTCTGTACTGAATGAGTGGCCACATGAACATGTCCTTACTACATTTGGGTTATTTATCTTAAAACCTGCACCCATGAGGCTCTCTACATAATCTATCTCACTACCCTTTAGGTAGTTTGAGCTGTAAGAGTCTATAAGCATCTTTACTCCATGCTCCTCTATAACTATATCGTCCTCAGAGACCTTCTCCTCAAATCCCATACCATAGGATAACCCTGCACAGCCTCCACCAGCAACGTATACCCTTAGGTATAGATCATCTCTACCTTCCTGCTTCATGAACTCCTTAACCTTCTCTGCTGCCTTTGGGGTTAGAGTTATCAACCTCTGTATACTCTTTTCCATAGCCTTACTTATACTTTACAAGATAATAAGTTTTACTATAGTTAAGGTCAGATTTATATTTACTTTAAATATTAATATATGGTATGAGCCTAAAGAGCAAGTCAATAACATCGTTGATACCAGTAGAGAGGGTTCAGGAGCGGCTTGAAAGCCTAGGATTCATGCTTGAGGCTGAGGCTACTGTGGTAAGCGATGGCAAGTTCTGGAGGAGGATGCTTTACACTAGGAGTTATGAGCAGGTGAGTGTATCTGAGGAGATTGGGGATGCTTATCCCAAGGACCCAGTGATAAGCATCTATGCAAGCGAGGATACGATAAGCAAGATAAGCGAGGTGTTAAGATGATATATGGTAGTTTATGAGTGTAATGAGCAGCAGTTCATAGAGAATATAGCAAGGTTACTGGCAGCAGATTTAAGCAGGAGGATAGTTGTTAATAGAAGAATCGAGTTACACGATGATCATAGGTATGGCTTGGCTATACTCCCTGAGCAAGAGTTTGCAAAGTACTCAAGCATATGTGAGAGAAAGGGTATAAAGAAGAGTGTATATGCAAAGGTACCATTCATAGATGAGTTCCATAACAGGTTACATGATGCTAATGAAGTTCTACATTCAGCAAGTAACCTTAGGATGCCAAGGGTATCTATACCATACTATAGGGTTGAGTACTCATTCTCCCTATGGGGTAACTCATATATATACATCTTTGATGTGCTATTTGAGCCTAGCATAAGGATAGGTAAGAGGAGGATACCTAATGGTAAGGGTAAGGGTAAAGATGACAAGCATTTAGAAGTGCTTATCCATATGCTTACCTTTAACCAGCCTGATGAGAGGATGCTTAATATTAACCTACCAAAGGAAGTTGTAGTGTTGGATGTAAAGAGGATGCTAAGGGTAATAGGCTCTCATGAGAATGATTACTAAATAAATAAAAATATAAAAATATAAAAATAAAGAATTAAAAGATTTAACTAATGATGTCCATGTGGTGGGGGCTGTGCACTCTTTGCTAGCTCCGGATTATAGGTGCCTGCTGCCTTCTCATGGTACTCAAGGTTAGACTGGTCAACCTTTATCGCCTGTGGAGGGCAGACTGATACACAGGCCATGCACCATATACAGTCATGCTCCCTTATCGGATCTGCCTTATCTGTATGATCCTTCCTATGGTCCTTTGTAGTCTCGCCATTGCCTCCAGGATACTTCCATGCCTCAGTTGCTGGCACATCATTAGCAGTTCTATACCACTCATATACCTGCACTGGGCATGCCTCTATGCAAGCACCATCTGCATAGCATGCATCCCAGTCTACTGCTACCATTGTGCCATGAACTCCTACAGGTACTATCTCCTCCCCTCTAGCAGCAAAATCATGCTTTGCCTCTTCATTCTCAGCACAGTCCTTCAGTCTCCCAGGTCCCCATACGAAGTGGAAGTGCTCCCCATCCTTGTTCATGTGCTTACCTATCACTTGCAGCCCCTTTGGAAAGTCTGGGTCTATAGGCATCTCTCCTTACCTCACTACTCTTATCCTATGATGTTATATAAACGATATCTCTTGAAAAGGTTCATATTACAATCTAGAGTATTCAAGTAATAAATGAATATATACAAGTATAGAGTGTATAGGAGCCCTAACATAGGCATATTCATAAAGGCAAATGATAATTATCTATTCATACCCAAGGGTTTTGCTCAGAGCAAGGCTCAAAGGCTTGAAGAGTTCCTAGGGGTAAAGAGTGTAAGGGTATCAATAGCATATACAAGGCTTCTAGGCCCTCTTATGGTAGTTAATAACAAAGGGATACTGCTTGCTAGGATAGCAGAAGAGCATGAGGTTGAGAGCCTAAGGGAGGCTACAGGGCTTAAGGTATCTAGGCTTAACTCAAGGTTCACAGCAGTAGGTAACCTTGTAGCAGTTAATGATAGGAGTGCAATAGTATCACCATTACTTAAAGATCATGTAGAGGATATAAGGGGTGCATTGGATGTTGATGTCTTAGTAACTAACATAGCATCATATAACCAAGTTGGTGCACTTGTAGCATGTACCAACAATGGTGCAGTTATACACCCAAATGCAAGCGATGATGATATAAGGAAGATTAGTGATGCATTAAAGGTTGATGTTGAACCTGCAACTGTTAATGGAGGAGTACCATTCGTATCCTCTGGTATGGTAGCAAATACAAAGGCTATAGTTGTAGGCTCATCTACAACAGGACCGGAGATGGTTATGCTTAGCAGAGCATTCAATTCAGAGATTAGATTACCAGGTTAGAAAGGTGGGGAGGGGATTCGAACCCCTGTATACCCGCTCTGCAGGCGGGCGCATAACCGCTCTGCCACCCCACCATCTAAAGAATCATGCCTTGAGTATACTCTTTGATGCTAACCTTATATCCTCTGCCTTAACTGTCTTCCTACCTGCATGTAATGCTAGCTCTACCGCATGCCTTGCCAACTCTAAACCCATCTCCTCTAGCACCCTCCTTAACTCATCTGCAGCATCATCACTAACCCTCTCTGCACCGGCCTTCTTTATTATCCTATACATCGGTGCTAGGCTAAGTTCATTCTCCTCCATAATCTGCTAAGAATAAATAAATGCATATAAATTAATCTATCATGCTTGTAGACTCGCATATACACCTTAGTGATGATGAGTATGCAAGTATAGAGAATGAGGTTGTTGATATGCTTAGGGTATTGAATATAAAAGCAGTATCTGTATCAATGGATGCTAGAACAGCAGCAAGGAACCTTAGCCTTGCAGAGAGGTATGACGTTATAATACCATTTGTAGGATTGCATCCATGGTGTGTAGATAGCGATGATCTTGATAGATTTACCTCATTTCTCCTCTCAAATATACATAGGGTAAAGGGTATAGGCGAGATAGGGCTTGATGGCTCATATAGCAACAATTACAAGAAGCAGAGACATGTATTTGAGACTATGCTAAACATAGCAGAGAAGTATAGCAAGCCAGTATCAATACACTCACGCAAGGCAGTTGATGATGTTCTTGATACGCTAAGTTCATACAGGCTTAACGGTGTACTACTACACTGGTTCTCTGGTAGCAAGAGGCAGTTGGCAAGGGCTAACAGTATGGGTTACTATGTATCCTATGGCCCAGTGCTTGTATACTCTGAGGAGAAGAGAGTACTATTAAGAAATAGCAGTTTAGATCTAGTGCTTATAGAGACAGATGGTCCAGTTAGGTATGGCTCATGCTTTAATAATGCAATCGCACTACCATCATTCCTTGTTAGTGTAGCATATGCATTCTCTACTACCCTTAATATGCACTATTCTGATGCTGAAGATATACTCCTAAAGAACTCCTTACGCTACCTTGGAGGCAATTGATTAATATTTAATTTACTATTATACTACATGCACTATGCCAGCAAGCATTGTTGTAGGAGGGTTCTTTGGTGATGAGGGTAAGGGTAAGGTAATAGCATACCTTGCACTGAAGGATAAACCTAGCATAGCAGTTAGAGGAGGTGTAGGTCCTAATGCTGGGCATACATTCACAATAGATGGTAAGGAGTATAAGGTAAGGATGCTACCAAGTGCTGTAGCATATGATAAGTGCATGCTTATGATTGGTGCTGGTGTGCTTGTAGATCCTCAGGTACTCCTTAAGGAGGTTAAGGAGTTCAATGCAGAGTCTAGGGTCAAGATAGATTATAATGCAGGTATAATAGAGGAGAGGCATAAGCAGGAAGATAGGAGTAAGCATGCTAGCATGATAGGCACTACAGGTTCTGGTAGTGGACCAGCAAATGCTGAAAGGGTATCAAGGATGCTTAGACTAGCAAGGGATATCGATATGCTAAAGAACTACTTGGATGATGTTAGTTACCTTATCAACAAGGCCTTGGATGAAGGCAAGCATGTGCTAGTAGAAGGTACTCAAGGAACATTCCTCTCCTTATACCATGGCACATACCCTTACGTTACATCAAAGGATGTGACAGCATCCTCTATATGTGCAGATGTAGGACTTGGACCAAAGAGGGTTGATGATATAATCCTTGTATTCAAGTCTTACGTTACCAGGGTAGGCTCTGGTTACCTTGAAGGAGAGTTAAGTAGGGAAGAGGCAGTAAGGAGGGGATGGCTTGAGGTTGCTACAGTAACAGGGAGGGAGAGGAGGGCTGCACCATTCAACTATAACCTTGCTGCTAGGGCAGTTATGCTTAACACTGCTACACAGATAGCATTAACGAAGGTAGATGCGCTATTCCCAGAGTGCAAGCATGCTAGGGAGTATAGTGAGTTAAGTAATGATGCTAAGGAGTTCATTAAGGGTATAGAAGAGAGGCTTAAGGTTAGGGTTACACTTATAGGCACGGGGGAGGATGTCTACGATATGATAGATCTGAGGGAAGAAGTTAGTAGATCAGCAAAGTAGAAAAGTAGATAACCACTTAAGGTTATTCTAGCAAGTTGGTTAGAATACCCTACTATATGCAGTTGGAGAGTATAAACGATCTTGCAAGGCTAGCAGCAGCATTAGAGGTTGTTCCATTACCCATATACTCATTCAAGGTAAGGGTTAAGGAGCAGGAGAGTAGCATATTGGCTGTAGGTCTTAACCTTAACATAGATAGACCAGCATTCTGCTATGTTAATACTATATGCAGTAGTGAGTTTATAGCATATAGGGCATACATGGGGAGTGAGGAGGTTAACATGGTTAATGTTGCAAAGAACCCAGCATACTCCTATGCCCCAGTCATAAAGGTTAGGAGCATGCCTAAGAGGCTCCTTAAGTTCAAGTCGGTAGAGTATGATGCTATAATGCTAGATGATATTACAAGTCTAGTAAAGATAGGCTTATACAAGTATATGAGGGATGAGGTTCTAATACCATTCTTTCTATCTGCTACTGATGGCGGTAGCATAATAGGCACCTTCCTTAGCAGCAATGATGATTACCCATACTTCTGCTATACAATACTGCAAGGTATACCAAAGGAGAACTTTATAAGATACTCGAGTCAGAGTGATGAAGCACCAGTATTTACAAACAGTATAGATGAGCATGGGTATATATATATGAAGATTGTACGGTTAAAGGATTCACTGAAGATATGAGCTTCTTTGAAAGGATAAGAGAATCTGCAGAGAGGAATAAAAGCAGGGTAGTTCTTGCATTGGATACTACAGATGTAAGCAAGGTATACAAGATGATAGATATACTTGCTGAGCATGTATGTTCAATAAAACTTAACATGCACCTTATATTACAATTGGATATAGATGGGTTAAAGGGTATAAATGAGTATGCACACTCAAAGGGGTTGCAGAGTATAGCAGATATAAAACTTAACGATATACCTAATACCAATACCTATGCGATAGAGCACCTTTATAGAGCAGGGTTTGATGCACTAACACTAAACCCTATAATAGGGTATAGTGCTTTAAATAATGCAATAAGCAACATTCATACAAGAGGTATGGGTGCAATAGCATTGGTATATATGAGTCATGTTAGTGCACAGGATACATATGGCATGAGCATAAGGTATGAGCATAAGGGTTATACAATAGATAGGCTATACATGCTATTCTTAGCATGGGCAGTTGAATGTAATGCAGATGGTGTCGTAGTTGGTGCAACTAGACCGAATATAGTAAAGGAGTGTAATAACTATATTGCAAGTAGAGGGGCTAATACTGCAATCTTCTCCCCAGGGGTAGATGCTCAGGGAGGGGATGCAAGACTTGCTATAGAGAGTGGTAGTGAGTATATTATAGTAGGACGTAGTGTAATAGATTCGGATAACCCAGTTAATAAAGTATTAAGACTGAAGGGGTTATATAGAACATGATTAAGATTATTACATTTCATTGCTCATCATGTAATTATACCTAGTCTTTAAGAACCTTGCAGCCTCCCTTAGCACATTCTTTGAGTTCTTGTAGGTTAGTATATCCATTATCTCATCATAGACACCCCATCTGTAATCGTTATGCTCATAAGATAGCCTTACCTCTAGAATATCTGTA
Organism: uncultured Nitrosopumilales archaeon; assembly: GCA_964475945.1. Taxonomy (GTDB): domain Archaea; phylum Thermoproteota; class Nitrososphaeria; order Nitrososphaerales; family Nitrosocaldaceae; genus JBBIQH01. The sequence goes on from CAYYYF010000004.1 coordinate 9,443, forward strand.
TATGCTAGGTAATAGATCACTGCCTTATGCACAAGCCTACCAGCACGTCTATACATGTACTCAACTACACTCTTAAACCCGTCAATAAACTCAATATTATATATACTAGTCTCCTCCTTAACCTCCCTCCTAACTGTTGTTAACTCATCCTCACCATCCTCTATATTCCCCTTCGGGAAGTCCCAGTGTCCAGCAGTGTAGTGCAGTACAAGATATATGGGCTCTTTATCCTTTATATTAAATAAGACTGCACCAGCAGAACGTTCCTCTTGCATTAGTAGATTATTGTATTTACCTTCATAAATTTATTTTGGAGTAAGAAGCAAGATATAATAGAGATGGTTTTAAATGCATATCATGGTAAAGTGTTCAAAGTGTGGGAATGAGATAGATGCACGTATAGAGTTGGATAATAGGGCAAAGAGCTACAATGCATGCCACAACTGCTGGAATGAGTGGGTAAGGTATAGCATAATGGTAATAAATGATCTTAGACTTGATATGTCTATAGCAGAGCATAGGCAACTGCTTAAGAAGTATGAAAGGATATTCTTTGGTGTTGAGAGGCTAGATGAGGGCTTGAGGGATGTAAGCAAGGAGGATGAGAGGGTACCAGATAAACGATAAACAGCAATAAATAAATTATTAATTAATCTGCAGTTGTAATCAATGCTTATAGCCTATTGTATCTAATGCATACTCTGGTAGAATCCTTATTATCTGCATCCTTTTATCTGCATCTATCTCATCTATCACTTGCCTTATATCCTTTGCAATTGATGTAGCAATCTCCTGCTGTAATGATCTAAATGTATCTACCAATGGTTTAAGGTCTATCTTGGTTAATACGCTAGGATTATCAGCAAGTAGCATGGCATATATCTTGAATAATGATACTCTCTTCTCACGCTCAAACTCGTAGAGCAGTTCTATCCATGTCTTGAATAACCTTGCAACTATACCCATATCCATACTTGGGAGTGCTTCTATAACGTTCTTTATCATCTCTACCCTATCGCTATACTCTAATGTAAAGAAGTCGTTGATCCTATTTCTCATCATAGGCTTCCTTAGGAACTCTGGTATGCCAGCAAGTATCTGTATTATGTTACCTGCAACATTACTGCTGTTCACATTAGATAAATCAATATAGTTATATTTTATCCCTTCCTAATTACTATGATGCAAGGTAGCAAAGACAAGAGCATACTAGTACTCTGCATAGATAGAGATGATGATATAGGCACCAAGGCTAACATCACAGCTCCTATAATAGGTAGGGATAACTGTATACATGCTGGGATAAGGCTTGCTATAGAGGATCCAGAGGATGCTGATGCAAATGCTATATTTGCTGCTGTAAAACTGTATGAGGAGCTCTTAAGCAAGGGCTACAAGACAGAGGTTGCCTTGCTTGCAGGCTCATATAATAGGGGGGTTGAGGCAGATGAGAGGATAGTGTACCAGTTGCATGATGTATTAGCAAAGTTTAGTGCAGATGCTGCAATAATGGTATCGGATGGTATGGATGATGAGGCAGTGTTACCTATCATACAAGGTATAGTACCAATTATATCTGTGCAGAGGATAATAATAAAGCATAGTAAGAGTGTAGAGTACTCATATGCCTTGCTAGGGCGTTATATAAAATCTTTAATATATGATCCTAGATACTCAAAGTTCTTCTTGGGAATACCTGGGGCACTGCTTCTAGCCTCTGGCTTATCTATCGTACTTAACTTTGCTGAGTATCTTATGCCTATACTCTTCATAATACTAGGCTCAATATTTATGGTGAGGGCATTTGATATAGACAGGGCTTTAATAAGCTTTACAAAGAGTAGCACTCCATCGAGCTTCATAAGGATATTCTCTCTACTTGCAGGGGTTATGATAATACTGACAGGGATAAACTCAGGTTATGTTAATGCTACATCATTAGTTAATACTAGCGATCCATTAACAATACTCCTTAACAGAGGTATAATTGCATCGTTTATATCAAACATGCTACCATTACTATGGATAGGGCTAGGGGTTATATTTGGTGGTCATCTGCTAAGCGATGTATTCAAGAGCAATGCTAGACTCTTAAGCGATTCTCTAAGACTTGTAGTCTTAGGCTTATTCTACATACCTGCACAGCAAATGGTTGAGATGGTAAAGGGCGAGGTTAACCCATTTACACTTGTATCATCACTGCTACTTGGTCTTGCTGTTACGCTCATAGCAGCAACTCTTGTATATGAGTATTATAGGAAGAAGAATAGCAGTAATAGTAGCAATAGCAGTAGCATACCTACATAATTTATTAGGAAGCCAAGGTTAAAAGATAACATGAAGGTCAAATGCCCAAGGTGTGGATCTATAGCAGTCTTAGAGAACAACTTCTCTAGGGTTAGGTGTAGTAAGTGTATGCTAGATGTTACATATGGAGAGTATGTTCAGATACTTGCTTATACAGATCCTAGGTATAGGGATATACTGAATGATTATAACCCATAACCTTAGATAGAGATATAATGATATACCTATTAATGCTGAACCTAGCGGGGTTTATAGCAAGCCTCCTTATAGGATTTAACTCATACAAGGGGTATAGGGTAACCCTTAGCCCTACAATGCTAAGACTATGCATAGCATTCCTATCACTCTCCCTAACATTTCTACTCAATGCTATTAATCTGCACTCAATAACATTCATATCTACTGCAGTAGCATACTTCTTCCTAGCCTATGCATACAATATACAGAGTGGTTTTAAGCATATGATACCCTTGTTTGCATTGATAACATTCGCAATATCTCCATTCTTTAACATATCTGGTAACGCTGTAGAGTATGTTAGTAGGGCAGTAGCATTCATACTCGTAGTTTATGGTAGCACGCAGAGCATGGTTACAGCATTACCAAAGGTAAGGATGAATCCATTCCCATTGCTTGTATCGATAGGCTTATCATTACTAGCGTTAGGAGAGTTTGTATCATGGTATGCCCTTATATTCGTTGATGTTATAATTTACTCTTATGTATCTGTTACAATAAAAGTGAGCGGTCTTGCATTGATATATGTAACGATGCGTATATTATCACTTAAAAGGCTTAGCAGTGGTAGTAACCAATAACAAATTAAAATTAAAATGGTTTATAGGATCAGTATTCCTCAAACTCCTCTTCTATATCCTCTTCTATATCCTCCTCAAAGTCTTCCTCTATATCCTCCTCAAACTCCTCCTCCTCAAACTCCTCTTCTTCCTCTCTTACCATGGATTCTTATCAAGCAGTTGAACTATTAATAAATATTTGCCCTACTTGTGTGTGCTATCCCTAGCATAGTATAAATTAAATCTAGATAATAATGCGTGTATGCAAAAGCAAGACAAGGAGTTCAATCTTATAGTTACAACATTCAGATACGCAGAGCGTGATGCATACAATGAGTTGCTTGAATTGCTTGGTGGCATTGGAGATGATAATGCAAAGATATCTTATACCAGCATATCTGGCTTACTCTTATGCTATACCAATCTAAATCCTTTCGATGTGATTAATGCTCTCTATGCTATAGTAAAGGAGGAGCCATGGAGGATAAGATATATATTAAGATGTATACCTGTAGAGGAGGTTGTAGATACATACATAGAGGAGATAAGCGAAGCATGTATAAGGCTTGTAGATGCAAAGATTAGCATGCATGAGAGTTTTAGGATAACAGTTGAGAAGAGGCACTCATCTATCCATATCATGGATATAATAAAGGCTATAGCAGAGCGTATAGACAGAAGGGTTGATCTTAGGAACTATGACTGGAATATACTGGTAGAGGTTGTAGGTAGCAAGAGCGGTATATCTGTGCTTAAAGCAAAAGATGTATTCAGTAGTGTTAAGGTTAAGCGTTATCTGTAGAGTAGGTTTGCCCTCTCAGCAAGTATACCTACTATAGCCTTATAGCTATCATCAGCTATGGTTGAGCATAACTCCTCTATATTATGTAGTGCTATTATATGCTCATATTCTTTAGAATCTTTACTTCTATCTTCAGTAAAGATTATGCTTAGCCTATCCCCTAACCTTACAAGAGCATCATACCTATGCCATGCTATAACCATAGCATCGTTAATCCCATGCCTTAGACCCACAACCTCTATAGCCCTTGCTATCTGGTCTGTGCATGCTAACCTTAGTAGCATATCCATCTCAACCCTCTCTGCAAGCAAGATTTTCCTCTTCTCAGCTTCTATGCTTTGCTTAACAACCTCTACTACATGCTCTCTGCCTAGTATGTTATCTGTATTAACCACTTGTATATGCAGAGTATCATCCATACCCTTAATATCCATCAAGAACCTTGCAGGGTTATCTATGAATACAGTGAAGTTAAAGAGCATTACATAAAGGTCACCTCCCTCTCCTAGCCTTACTATCTCATACCTCATTACTTCCACCATGCACAACTGTAAGTATGCTAACCTGATCACCACTATTTACTACTGCATCTAAACCACCAAGTAGAGAAGCCTCTACACCATTTATCACAACTATTATATTATTATATGTAAATACATTAGGATCATTACCCATACTTGCTAGGAATGATAGTAACTCCCTTACTGCTAACCTATCAGCATTAATATCTACATGCTCTCTACCAATGCTCCTCTTTGCTCCACCAAGAAGCCTAACCCTTATCATTCTTGCACTTGCTCTTTTATATCCTCCTGCTCTTGACCTTGCTCCTGCATACTTGAGTCTTCCTTCTCTACTCCCTTACTCATCATATACCTAGTTATGTATCCTGCAACCTCATTCCTAAGCTCCTTTGATCTGAATATTGCTACCTTGTTAAGTAACTGCTTGTTACTCTCAAAGTCAGTGGTAAACATACCATCATACCTCTCTATTAACTGCATAGCGATCCTTCTTATCCTATTCATGATTAGAGTCTGATGATGATAGGCTATTTATCCCTTTATATTTATGCTGTATCATCTATGTTCTTAAAGGTATTCATGAAATTATATCAATGGATGTAAGATGGATAAATAAAATTGTTTACCATTTTGAGTATCTAAACTATACTAAAAATAATCACCCTTCAGAGTATAGATTAAACGTTTGATACTTTACTATTAATAGTATAATAAATAACCTATTCATTCTATCTTGTTACTTAATAATTCTTTTTTATCTCTCTTGAATCTGTTAGGTATGAGGTGTAAGTGTGGAGTAGTATTAGATAAGCCATGGATGGTAAGGGCCCATAGATGTGAGTATATAGTAATTAGGGAGGAGAGAAGAAGGTTCTGGAAGAGGTTCATAATGGTAGAGTGTATACTTGTAGCATTCATTATAATAACATACATGCTAAGGATATAACCAACAGTAAGTAAATAAATAGTAATGAGTAACTAATAAAGGATGGAAGGTAAAGAGGATACAATCTGCCCTATCTGTAATGTAAGCATGATTAGGCTAAAGGGTGGAGGATGCCTACTCATCTGCCCTAACTGTGGTGCAAGGATAGTATGCTCAGATATCTAGCATTATAATACTCAGAAGAAGAAGTCCTCTAGCTTTGATGCCCCAAGTATAACATCAAACTCATAACCTAATGCCCCAAGTATCTGATCGAATGTACTCCTCATATACTCTAAATACTTCTCCACGTCTATCTCATCAACCCTTGCAAGCTCTACAGGCTTTACCCCAGGTTGTGTAGCTGTCTTTATAAATGAGATTATATCACCAGCCTTAACCTCCCTCTTACCATGCTCCTCAAGGAGCATCGCTGCCCTTATATGTTGTGGTACGCTCTTCTTGTAATCACTTGGTGCTTTACCTACCATGACATTGAATGCTAGATCCTCTAAAGGTATCTTCCTTGCCTTAAGTCTGTTAGCATAATCCTTAATTATCCTCCTAATCTCTTCCCTTGCTACCTCAAAGTCCTCTTGGGTATTAACCTTGCTCAGTATATCTATTACAGAGTAGAACGCATCCCTTATGAACTTGGGCGTATGACTCTTCTTCCCTGTTAAACCCTTAACATCTACACTACCATCTATCAATACACCTAGGTAGTTCTTCTTCCTCTCACTTAATGCAATATATCTATACTGCTTATCAAGGTCTAGATCTACACCAAGCTCCTTCCTTGCCCATGCTGCTACACTCTCTATCTGCTCCTTGCTAGCACCCTTGAGGAATAAGGAGTCTGTATCACCATATATAACTTGTATACCAAGTTCCTTGCACTTGCTTATAGTATTTGTAATTATGTATCTACCTATGGCAGCTGTAGCCTCTGCAGCAGGTAAGAAGTATAGCGGGAATATCTCAGCACCCATAACACCATAGCTTGCATTAAGTATAACCTTTAGTGCTTGGCTTATAACACTGTAAAGTTCCTTATCCTCAGGCTTTAGTGTCTTATCCTTCGATAGCTGCTTGTAGTAGTTAACCCTTAGATCCCTTAGAGAGCCTATAAGAAGCGATGTTACCCCTCTCCTCTTCATGCATACCCAATGCTCAGTCTCTGGTATTCTATTTACCTTGCACTCCTCATGCACACATCTAACCGTCTCATAGGATAGGTTATACACCTTTATTATACTAGGGTATAGGCTTGCAAAGTCTAATACAATAACATTAAAGTGTACTCCAGGTATAGGCTCTACAACAAAACCCCCTCTATACTTCTTATCCTTTATAACAGCAGTGGTTGATGCAACACCCTTCTGCTCAAGCTCCTCCTTCCTTGGTATAAGTATATTCCTCCTCCTATGCTCAAAGTAGATCATACTTCTTATCCATTGCGATACCCCAAGTCTTGAGAGATCCTCCATAGGCATCTTTGCTATCCTTGCAACTGCTATAAGTAACTTTATGAGCAGATCATTGCTGAAGGTAGTTAACCTATAAGTTATCCTAGCATCGTTATAGCAGTAGTTTGCTAACTCGTACAATGGTAGATCCCCTATACTACCCTCAAACTTTATCTTAGACTCATTAAGGAGAGCTTCGCTTACACCATTAAGCGTATACTCTGAGTACTTGTGGCTGAACGCGTATATCTGTATGGATCTGTTACTGAATGTCCTATACAGGTCTATATGCACACCATGCTTTATACTTGCTGCATCTCTAAGCATTACTATAGGTATCTCACTCTTCTTTATGCCTAGGTTAAGCGCTCTATTGTAGAGATATGGCAGATCAAAGTCATCTCCATTGAATGTTATTAAGAATGGGTAATCAAGGATTCTATTGAATACATACCTTATCATCTCCCTTTCATCATCAAAGAGTAGGATATCTACACTATTATCCTTAAGCATCTTATCCATGCTACCATTGCTTACACCCTTGCGGTTAAGTAATAGCACTTCACTCATATTATCGCTAACCAATGCTACTGCTATAACCTCATTCCTTGCCTTCTGTGGGTCAGGTATCCTATCATCCTCTGATACAACCTCGATATCCAATGCTAGCCTCTTTATTGGGGGTATAGGCTGGTTTAACAGTTTAGCCCATTCTTGCAGGTAAATCCTTAACTCCTCACTGCTACCCTTATCATGCATTATGCTATCAAATATCAACTTCTTTAGTGCTAACTCAACATTCTCATCTACCTTATACTCATGCTTCTTTATTGCACCATTCTCTATTGAGTAGTATAACCCAACTATAAGCTGGTTATCGTATAGGTAGTTCTCATAGTACTTTATATCTGACTCCCATGTCTTAAGTAGATTCCTTATACTCTTCTCATTTGCTGTGCCTCCTATAGCAAGAGGATCTGTAGTAACTATCTTAACCAATGTTACCTCTCTATCATTGAGTATATCCATCTTCTTAACATGCTCTATCCTAACTATATCACTCCTACCTTTCAACTGCTCTAACCCTTCACCCTCTAATGCGAAGCAGTAAGGTTTATGCTCGGTCTTATCATACCAGAGGTATATCCTACTATCCCTTGCATTGTAGAACTTGAGTATGGCAAGCCTCTTATCGCCATCATAGGTAGCAGAGACTAGTAGCGAGGGTTCAAGGTTATAAGTATCTCTGCATAACGCATTTATCTTCTCTTCAAGGTTTATACCCTTCACCCTATAGTCTGCAAGGGTATACATGCTACTACTGCTACTGCTGTTAATGCTACTTACCATATACAGTAACTTAAACTCTTGCTAAATAAATATGATGCTAACATTTTTTATTTACATGATGTAAATGCTTTGATAATGGAGTGGGTAGAGCATAGGCTCATAAAGAGCAAGAGCCTTGAGAAGAGGGAGTATCAGGTTAATATAGCAAGGGTAGCATTGGAGAGGAATACCTTGGTAGTCTTACCTACAGGGCTTGGGAAGACATCTATAGCACTACTCTTAGCAGTGGAGATGCTTGATAAGGGTAAGAGGAGTATACTATTTGCCCCTACAAGGGTATTGGTTAACCAGCACTACAACTTCTTCAGGGGGCATATAGTAAAGGAGAGGGAGGATGATGTAGTAGTAGTAACAGGTGCAAGTTATATACATGATAGAGAGCATGCATGGTCCAATGCAGGCATAGTATGCTCTACCCCTCAGGTAGCATTGAACGATGCAAATAGAGGGATATTAAGCATGGATGAATTCTCACTGCTCTTATTTGATGAAGCTCATAGGGCAGTTGGTGATTATGCATATACCATGCTAGCAAGGTTAAGCACTAGAGCAAGGATAGTCGGTTTTACAGCAACACTACCAGATGATAAGGGGAAGGTTATGGAGATAGCAGGTAACCTTAAGATAGAGAGGATAGAGGCTAGGAGTGAATTTAGTCTGGATGTTAGAGAGTATATCAAGGATACAAAGATAGAATTCATCAATGTAGAGCTTACACCCATACTTAAGGAGATAAGGGAGAATGTGGTTAATGCTTTAGAGAGTAGGCTAGAGTTACTAAGATCATACAATATAATAAATAACCTAAAGGTAAGTGCAAGGGATCTATTAAAGGTAAGCGAGGAATTGAATATTATACTGCAAGGATACGATGCTAAGGCTAGCAGGGATATAGCAGAGGCGGTATACAGTGCTATAAGGCTTAACCATGCATTGAAGGTGCTTGATACACAAGGCTTGGTAGCATTCAGGATGTTCTATGAGAGGCTGGCAGAGAGAAAGGGTATTGGTGTTAAGGCACTTGTAAACAAGGATCTAAAGTATGCATATGAGCTTGCTAGGGGTGCAGAGATATCTGGTATAGAGCACCCAAAGTTAAGCAAGTTGGTAGAGGTCCTTAAAGATGTTAATAGTAACAATGGTAGGGCATTGGTATTCACAAGTTACAGGGACTCTGTATACACAATATATAATAGGTTAAAGGAGCAAGGGTTTAAGGTAGGGTATCTCATAGGCAAGTCAGGCTCTGGCTTGAATAGGGATGAGCAGTTGAGCATGGTGGAGAAGTTCAAGTATGGAGAATACAATATACTTGTTGCAACAAGTGTAGGTGAGGAGGGCTTGGATATAGCAGAGTGCAATCTTGTAGTATTCTATGATAACGTGCCTAGTGCGATAAGGTTCATACAGAGGAAGGGTAGGACTGGTAGGAGGATAAGTGGCAGGGTTATAGTCTTGGTAACAAAGGATACAATAGATGAGGCTTACTACTGGATAAGCAGGAGGAAGGTTAAGGAGGTGAATAGTATGGTGAATATAGTAAATAGCATGCTTGCCAAGAACAGGTATATGGAGAGTAAAGGGGATGGGAAGGTGAATAGACTCGATAATTTCCTCTGATTAGGATTAAATACCTGTTTATACAATGCAGTTGTATTGCTACTATTAGTAACTATGCTCTTGCTTGCATTAAATATACTTATATATATAATAACGCATACCATATACAACGAGTGGTATAGATTTGGTCTAGTCCCATCCTATCTACTTGATGATGGTATAATCTTCATTGTAACATCCCTAACCTCAATATTCATACATGCGAATGTTGTGCATATAGCATTTAATATGCTTGCACTAGTTGCGCTTGGTAGAGTTATAGAAGGGCTTGTAGGATCATCAAGGTATGCCATAATATACATACTCTCAGGACTTAGCGGGGCATTTATGCATACTATATATGCACTTGTAACAGGTATTGGGGCTAATACACCGCTTGTAGGAGCATCTGGAGCAGTATCGGGGATAATAGGGTTGGCAGCAGCACTAGGAGATAGGTTTGCATATGTATGGCTAGGGGTGCAGTTCATATTCATAGTAACAGGGTTATCATCCATAGCATACTTTGCACATATAGGGGGGTTCGTATTTGGGTTCGTTATTGGTAGGCTTGTATATAATAAACGTGATGATATCCTCAACTTTTAATTTTAATATAATTAATATAATTAATTAATTAAGAATGAGGCTATCCATACTCGGGAGCATGTGGCTTTCTATATCCATACTGCTTTGGGTTTCGGCTTGCGTATGGATATAGTTGGCCCTCCCCTTTATCCTGCTAAGCCTCTGGGTCTCCCCATCCCTCTTACAGGATAAAGGCGACTGATGAGCCACGTGGGTATCAGAGCTTCCTCTGATACTAGCACTACTCACCAGATCACTCCCTATCCCGATGGATAGCCTTATAATAATATACAAGGATGTTCAATTTAAATCTTTCTAAGTAATATCTCATACTATAACTATAGCCTAATAACTATAGCCTAGAGCCTCTATATCCTTAACCAACTCTATGTAAGCCTCTGGGTCCATCTCATTAACTGTAGTATCATCAGTATCTATAACAAGTATAGAGTGTAACCTAGCATTCTTTATCTCCTCAAACCTTATAGGAGGGTTTGAGTAGTATCTATCGCATAAAGCCTTAACTCTTGCTACCTCCTCGTTACCTCTATACCTTGGAGGCTTTAGGAATATCCTTTGTATGGGTAGTATGCTTAGCACTGGTGTAGCTAGTGCAAACTTGTCGGCAAATGCACTGTATCTTGCTATCTTACTTGCTATCCTAGCAGATGTGTATGTTAATGGATCCAATGCATGTTCTGGGGGCACAAACCCAGTCTCTATCTCTACTATAAGTATGTTATCACCCTTGGTAGCATACAAGTCACATACAAGTATATCGTTCAACTGCCTTTCAACATCAACATCATATCCATACCTTATTAGGTGCTTTGCACATATAACCTCAAGCACAGAATGGTTTATCTTAACTATGTTACGTTTGTACAACTCTATAAGCCTATTCCTAACGTAGTTTACCCTTCTTACTATACTCTCATCCTCATTAATAGTTACCTTTGATACTATCTGGTCTATATCGTATGTAAACCTCTCTACATTCACTACATAGTGTAAGCCTAATTATCTTATATGCTTATTCAATCACTTATCTCAAACCTTACATTATTGCCATCTGAGTCAAATACCTTTATATCCTCATCCTCATATGGGTAACCAACTATTATGCTTATGAAACCTAGGAAGTTACTCATATCCTCTATAGAAGGCTCAGCTATACCACTTGGGTGTGAATGTGCACTTCCTACTATAGATCTATCAAATGGTAGCATATGTATGGGGAAGCCAACATAGTATGGACCATGATATGATAGAGGTGGTATTAGAAGATCCTCAACAAGTAAAGTATCCTTGCTAACTCTACCTCTTAGTATGAGCATAGCCTCGTTTGGATGCCTCATCTTACAGTAAGATACTATGCTATCAATAACCCTCCTCTTTATTATTATCCTCTTCTTAAGCATAATTATAGAGTAGGTAAGAGATAGAGTCTTAAAACTTTATATGCCATAACATATATCTTATTACATGAAGCTTGATTATCCTAGATACAGTGAGAGGTTTGGTGCACTAACTATAAATGCTGTACAGCATGTGCATGAACTAGACTCTGGTAGCGCCGAGTATCATAGGGCAAGGACAGTTGCTCAGGTATCAGATAAAGAGTTATACGATCTATACAATAGGTTAGCAGTAGTTGTACCTATAAAGTCTGAAAGGCTTAAGTTGCTTGAGGGTGTTATAAGTGGTATACCACATGACTGCTTGGTTATAGTAGTATCAAATAGCAGTAGGAGTCCAGTAGATAGGTATAGGCTTGAGAAGGATACCTTAAAGCATCATGTGCTTCTAACGGATAGAGATATAGTTATGATCCATCAGAAGGATGAGGTAGTTGCAGATGCATTCGAGGTCTTAAAGTATCCATACATACTTGATGGTAATAAGGTTAGGGATGGGAAGGGGGAAGGTATGCTTATAGGCTTGTTGCTAGCAAAGGCATTAGGCAAGGAGTATGTAGGCTTTATAGACTCAGATAACTACATGCCAGGGGCTGTAAATGAGTATGTTAAGATATATGCTTCAGCAATGATAATCTCAGAATCCCCATATACAATGGTTAGGATAGCATGGAGGTATAAGCCAAAGATATCACAAGAAGGGCTATACTTTGCAAAGTGGGGTAGAGTATCTGAGCATACAAATAAGTACCTTAACATGCTCATCTCAAGTTGCACTGGTTTTGAGACAGATATAGTTAAGACAGGTAACGCTGGGGAGCATGCAATGAGCATTAGACTTGCTGAGGTTATGGCTTATTCTTCAAGCTTTGCTATAGAGCCTTATGAACTTGTATACCTTATGGAGGAGTTTGGTGGAGTATTTGAGAGCAGATATGAGGAGGTTATGTATGAGGGTGTTAACGTACTTCAAGTAGAGACTAGGAATCCTCACATACATGAAGATAAGGGTTCTACGCATCTAAAGGAGATGCTTAAGGAATCACTAGCAAGCATCTACTTCAGCAAGTTATGCACAAGCATAATAAAGAGGCATATAACAAATGAACTTAAACATGCTAAGGCAATAAAGAGCGTTGATGAGTTAACCCAACCAAGGATAATGCCTCCGATAAAGGATATTGATGCTAATGAGTTCCTTAGGATAATCAAGGCTAGATCCTCAAACTTTTACTACTTTGGTAGCAACATAAGTGCGCAGATAGAGACTATAACAGTATAACCTACAAATCATTTAAATATCTTAATTAGTTTATCCTAATTAGGTGAGACTAATATGAGTACTAGCATATATGGTATTGAGAGTATGATGCTTGATGCAGCAAGGATGCTTGGTGTTGATATTAATATAGATAGAGCACTACAGATATACAACAGGTATATAACTGTAAAGAGTGTAGGGAAGAGGTCTAGGAGGTTACTTGCATATACTGCACTATACCTGTCGTTAAGGATAGAGGGTATACCAATAACCATTAACAGGTTCTCAAGGGTGTTAGAGATAAGTGTAAGATCATTAAGCTCATGCTATAGGAGTATGATAAGAGAGCTAGGAATAATACTGCCAAGTATAGAGATTGAGAGGTATGTTGCTTACATACTTGAGTCTTTAGATCTTAATGAGAGGGTAAGGTATGATGCATTACACATAGCAGAGTCCTTAAAGACAAGGAATCTTGTAAATGGTAAGAATCCTGCTGGTATGGCAGCTGCAGTTGTGTGCCTTGCAGTTAGTAGATACACTAATGCTTGCAGATATGTAAGGAGCATTGCATCCCTCGTTGGTATAAGTATGGTAACATTAAGGAAGAGGATGAATGAGCTTGCTACCATGTTATATTAAAAGGAAAGAATAATTATAGCATCCAATCAATTGTTATTAAATGCCAAGTAAAATAGTAGTGATAGAGGTAGGGAAATCTGTAGTTGGTGCTGTGATAAAGAATCTAGGCAAACCATATGCAGTTGTAAGTTACCCTAGGGAAGTGCACGTAAGCGAGTTCAAGAAGATACTGAAAGAGGCGTATGAGAAGATAAATGATGCATGCTCAGATGGAGATGAGGTATGGATAGTACTCTCTGGTCCTTTAGCACTGATATTTCAACTAGGTCAGCTTGTAGGTTTGAATAAGAGTGTAAAGATACTACAGTACTATGGTGGGGAGTATAATATAGTGCCAGATATAAGCGAGGAGGAGTTTATAAAGCAGAAATAAGATAAGAGAAAAGATTAATAGCTTAATAGTAACATGCTAATACATTGAGTAAGGATGCTCTAATAGCAAAGTTCTCAAGCGATGCAGATAGATACTATAGGGTATTACTATTCGATAGACTTGGGTTTATAAGGCAAGCATGCAAGGTATGCAATTCACACTTCTGGTCTATAACCTCTAGAGATAGATGCCCAAACTGTGAGCCTTACAGCTTCATAGGCAACCCTCCTACGAGCAAGAGGCTAGACTACATAAATACATGGAGGGCTGTAGAGGAGTTCTTCACAAGGAATGGACATACCTCTGTAAGAAGGTATCCAGTAGTATGTAGATGGAGGGAGGATCTATTCTTTACTGTAGCATCCATAGTTGACTTCCAGAGGGTAATAGGAGGGAAGGTTGTCTTTGAGTTACCAGCAAACCCCTTGGTAGTGCCTCAGATATGCCTAAGGTTTAATGATATAGAGAATGTTGGTATTACAGGCAAGCATTACACATCCTTCTGCATGATAGGGCAGCATAGCATAGCAGATGAGCAAGGCTACTGGAAGGATAGATGCATAGAGTTGGATTACATGATGCTAACAGATGTGCTAGGGATAAGTAAGGAGGAGATAGTATTTGTTGAGGATGTATGGCTAGGCTATGGTGCCTTTGGTTACTCCCTTGAATACTATGTTAGAGGTTTAGAGTTAGGTAATGCTGTATTCACAGAGTTTGAGGGTAGCCCAGATGATTACAGGGTTATGGATAAGAGGGTTGTTGATATGGGTGCTGGACTTGAGAGGTTCTCCTGGATAACCATGGGTACCCCGACAAGCTATGATTGCACGTTTGGCCCTGTTATAACCAATATAGTTGATAGGTTTGGTATTGAGTATGATAGCAACATATTGAAGGAGTACTTTACACTTATAAGTAGTAGCAATAATAATGATAATGATAGATACTCAATAGCAGAGAGGTTAGGGATCAACTATGCTAAGATAATGCCATTAGAGGTTGCATATACATTAGCAGACCATGTTAGAACGTTAACATTTGCTATAGCAGATGGTGCATTGCCAAGCAACACTGGAGGAGGCTATAATCTCAGGGTAGTGCTAAGGAGGATACTATCCATGCTTAATAGGATGCAGTGGAGCATCAGGCTTGAGGATATTGCTGATATGCATATAGACTACCTTAAAGAGATGTATCCAGAGTTAAGGGAGCAGAGGGAGAGTGTCAGAACCATACTTAATATAGAGAGCAAGAGGTATGCAGACTCTTTAGAGCGTATGAAGGGTATAGTTAAGAGGCTGAATAGTGATATTAGCAAGGGCAAGAGGCTAACAGAGGATGACCTTGTAAGGCTATACGAGTCAGATGGCATAACACCAGATCTCCTCAAGGAGCATGGTATAGAGGTTGATGCAAAGGACTTCTATACTAGGCTTGCTGAGAGGCATAATGCTAAGCCATTGATAGAGGAGCCTAAACCAGTAATGGATCTTACTGGATTAGAGCCTACCCATATGCTATTCTATGAAGATCAGTATATGCTAGACTTTACTGCCAAGGTTGTAAGGATAAGGATGCCTTACATAATACTTGATAGGACAGCATTCTATGCTAGATCTGGGGGGCAAGAGCCTGACCATGGGTATATAGAGGATGCTAGGGTTATTGATGTTATAAAGGAAGGCGATGTTATACTCCATAAGGTGCAGGATGCTGAGATAGGCTTCAAGGAAGGGGATACTGTAAGGTGTATGGTAGATGCTGAGAGGAGAGGGCTTATAATGAGGCATCATACAGCAACACATATAGTAAATGCAGCATGTAGAAGGGTGCTTGGAGACTGGGTATGGCAGCACTCTGCATTCAAGGATGAGCACTATGCTAGGCTAGATATAACCCATCACTCCCCATTGAGTAGGGATGAGGTTAAGAGGATAGAAGAGTACGCCAATGAGGTTATACTCAAGGATATACCTGTAGAGGTTAGCATAATGGATAGGAGTAAGGCTGAGCAGCTCTATGGCTTTAGGATATACCAAGGTGGCTATGTGCCTAGTAGCAAGATAAGGATAGTTAAGGTAAGGGATTGGGATATAGAGGCATGTGCTGGTACACATACTAGGAGCACGGGTGAGATAGGTATGATAAAGATAGTAAGGACGGAGAGGGTTCAGGATGGTGTTGTAAGGTTAGAGTATGTTGCTGGTAAGGCAGCATTAAGGTATGCACAGATGCAGGAGGGTAACCTGCTTAGCATAGCAGATACACTAGGCTCATCTAGGGAGAAGGTGCTTGAGACATTCGCTAAGAAGGTTAAGGAGGGGGATGATGCAAAGAGGATGCTTAGGTTGCTGATAAAGAGGGTTGCTGATGATATTGCTAAGAGTATAAGCGCTAAGGCAAAGCCTCTACATGATAATGCAAGGTTATATGTAGAGTACGAGGATAAGTTGGATGAGGAGTATCATATAGCAGTAGGTGAGAGGGCTATAGAGTATGATCCCATGCTAATATATATAGCATTAATAAGCAAGTATGAAGGTAATGTTAGGGTAATAGTATTCTCTGGTCAAAAGGCTAGGGAGAGGTTCAAGGCCAATGCTATAGCAAAGAGTATAGCAGGCATGCTTGGGGGCTCTGCTGGTGGGAATGAGAGGTTTGCTCAAGGAGGAGGTTCAAAGACCATGCTTAAGGGTATAGTAGATAGGATTGAGGAGATAGTGCTCTCATCATAGTAATTAATAATAAATAATACTGGTGTATCTAAGGGTATTATGCCAATAGACTGGATCTCTATACAGGAGAAGTGGTTAAGGGCATGGGAGGATGCAAGGATATTTGAGAGTAACCCTAATGGTAGGCAAAAGTACTTTATAACCGTAGCATACCCTTACCCGAACTCACCACAACATATAGGGCATGGTAGAACCTATACACTAGCAGACGTACATGCAAGATATATGCGTATGAAAGGCTATAATGTTCTATTCCCTATGGGCTTCCATTACACAGGTACACCAATACTTGCAATGTCAAAGAGGATAGCTGAGAATGATAGAGACTTGCTAGAAGCGTTCATAAATATATACGGTGTTATGCCAGAGTATATAGAGTCATTCAAGGAGCCCATAAACATAGCAAGGTACTTCCATAGGGAGATAAAGCAGGGTATGAGGGAGATGGGCTACTCAATAGACTGGAGGAGGGAGTTTACAACCGTAGATGAGTTATACAAGAGGTTCATAACATGGCAGTTCAATAGGTTAAGGGCTAAAGGTCTGATAGTGCAAGGTTCCCATCCAGTAGGCTGGTGCCCAAGAGATCAGAGTCCAGTTAGCCAGCATGATACCCTTGGTGATGTTGAGCCAGAGTTCATAGAGTATCTACTTATAAAGTTTGATCTCAATGGCTATGTATTACCTATAGCAACTCTAAGGGCTGAGACCATATTTGGGGTAACCAATCTATGGATAAACCCAGATGCAGATTATACTATAGCATATGTTGATGGCGAGCAATGGATAGTAAGCAAGAGATGTGCTGAGAAGCTTGTACATCTTAATAAGAGGGTTGAGGTGAAGGAGTATATTAAAGGTAGAGAGCTTATAGGCAAGCATGTAAAGGCACCAATCATAGATAAGCATGTACCATTGCTACCAGCAGGCTTCGTTGACCCTAACAATGGAACTGGCATAGTGATGTCTGTGCCTGCACATGCACCATATGATTACCAAGCATTAGAGGATCTTAAGGGTAAGAGGGTTATGCAGAGGCTTGTAGATGAGTATAACCTCCATTCTATAATAGAAGGTATAAGCCCAATAGTTATAATAAAGAGCGAGTATAATAGCGATAAGAGCATACCTGCGTATGAGGTTATAAGGAAGTATAATATAACTAGTCAGGATGATGCAAGGTTAAATGAGGCTACTGAGGAGCTTTACTCGCATGAGTTCTACAAGGGTATAATGCTTGATAATACATACTATCCTGGACTAAGTGTTAGGGATGCTAGAGATAGGGTTAAGCAGAATCTTCTAGGTAATGGCATGGCAGATACCATGATAGAACTTGCGGAGAGGGTAAGGTGTAGATGCGGTGCAGAGTGCGTAGTTAAGATACTAACGGATCAGTGGTTCATAGACTACTCAAATAAGGAGTGGAAGGATCTAGCATACAGATGCTTAGATAGGATGAGTATAATGCCAGAGGAGATAAGGAGTGAGTTTAAATATGTAGTATCCTGGCTTAAGGAGAGGGCATGCGCAAGACGATCTGGGCTAGGTACAAACCTCCCATGGGATAAGGATTGGATAATAGAGTCTCTATCAGACTCTGTGATATACATGGCCTATTATACAATAGCAAAGTATTCTAACCTATTACATGATGCATATATTAATGATGATTTCTTTGATTATGTCTTCTTAGGTATAGGGTCTAGTGATGATATTGCAAGAAGATGCAATGTAAGCAAGGGGCTGCTTGAGAGTATGAGACATGAGTTCCTCTACTACTACCCAGTTGATAGTAGGCACTCTGGTAGGGATCTTGTACCTAACCATCTTACATTCTTCATCTTCAACCATGTAGCACTCTTCCCAGAGGAGTTATGGCCTAGGCAGATAGTGGTTAATGGTAGTGTGCTCATGGAAGGTAAGAAGATGAGCAAATCACTAGGTAATATAGTGCCATTACGTAAGGCTATAGCAGAGCATGGTAGCGATGCTATAAGGGCATCACTACTTATATCTGCAGAGTTGCTGCAAGATGCTGACTTTACCCTAGATATGCTAAAGAGTATAAAGGAGAGGGTCGAGAGGCTTTATAATACATGTATGCAATTCTCTAGCATAAGAGCAGATCCTAACCCTAAGATGGAAAGGGAGGATGTATGGCTTATGAGCAGGTTGCATGAGGTTATAAAGGATGTAACAGATGCTATGGATAGGCTAAGGGTAAGGGAGGCATTAAACATTGTGCTCTACATAATGGAGCAGGATATGCAGTGGTATCTGAAGAGGGCAAGGAGTAAGGGTAGGAGGGATGAGGATATAGCATATGTTGTAAAGATATTCCTTGATGCTAGGGTAAGAATGCTTGCACCATTCATGCCATTCATAAGCGAGGAGATGTGGAGCATAATACATGGCAATAGTAATGGATTTGTATCACTTGCAGAGTGGCCAAGGGCAGATGCAAGCATGATAGATGCTGTTGCGTATGAAGGTGAGTTGCTAATAAAGAATACGCTAGATGATATAATGAATATAGTAAAGGTTACAAAGATCAAGCCGAAGAGGGTTATAATATATACTGCAGAAGATTGGAAGTGGGATGCTTACATTAATATACTTGAGTATGTAAATGGAGGGGTAACCAAGTATAGTGATATAATGCGTAATATAATGAAGTATAGCAGTATCAATGCTAATATAGTAAAGAAGATGATAGATAGCATACTATCAGATACCCCAGACTCAAGGGAGAGGAAGGCAAGGATAGGGGTTATAGATGAGGTAAGTATACTTAACGATGCTAAAGGCTTGCTTGAGCAGGAGTTGCAGGCATCAGTAGTTGTAGTAAGGGAAGATGAGCACTCAAAGAAGAAAGGTGCATTACCTCACAAGCCTGCTGTCTATCTAGAGTAACAGTAATTTAGCTAGAGCTAATTTAAGAATGGTTAATATAATATAATCAGATTAAGGATAATGTGCTAAGAGACTACAAAGATGAGGGTAGAGAGAAGGATGAGATCAGCAGAGATGCTTTAGATGATAGCAGTAGCAAGGTTGTCACTAAGGCAAGGAGGAAGGGCAAGTATGCATCTAGCACAGAGAATAGAAGGCTTGTATGGAATAGCATAGTATGGCCTCTTATACTTGAACTTAATAAGCCATGGTTTACGATACAAGAGTACCATGCCAAGAGAGATTCATATGCATCAGATGATAACGAGTTAAGGAGTAGGATAGCAGGAGGCTTTGTATCCTTGATAGTTAAGGGTTTGCTATTGAAGGATAAGGATAGAGATGTGTATAGCATACATTGGAAGCTAGTCCCTTACATGCGTAAGAGGCTATGGCTTGAGTATGGTGAGGCTATAAGGCTGGTAAGTACAAAATAGGCTAAGGATAAAATAAAATATTTGATCTGTTATATGTTATACTGTAGCCCCGTCGTCTAGCGGCCAAGGAAGGTGTAATGGAGTAGGGCTAGAACCCTTGAGTGCCAGGCTCTGGATCCTATAAAGGCAAGGGTTACCTGGTGACGGCAGTTCGAATCTGCCCGGGGCTACCATTCTCTTATTTACTACTATTATCATGGTATACTCTCTGCTATCTTTAATAGCTCTTTAACTGGTAGCTTAGCCTCTATATTATATACTACTTTATCCTTCTCATGATAGAAATTTACAAACTAAGCATTTACATCATCCAACTCCTCAACTACCTTATCCTTAATACTACCATCTTCATTATGGAATATGTATACACTATAACCCTTACTAGGCTCCCTTGCTACACCTACATGACCATTCACATTTATTATCTTAACTACTGATATACTACTCTCTGGCTTATCTATCAGCTCTGCAGCATTAGGTATAACACTATTATAAGATTCTGCCACTTTAGTATAATGTGCTAATGGATCAGATATTGGTTCATCGCTACGATCAAATGCTATTATAACTATCACATCTCCTTTTGGCTCCATACCTGTTGCAATACACATTGGATGCTTTGCATAATTCAATAGTATAGCATTACCTGATCCTGCTGGATATGAATATGAATCTGGATCAACAACCTGTAGCCTGTAACCCTCAGGCAAGTACCTTGGCTCCTTTACTGGGAAGTATGGTTTAACAGCATCCAATGATGTAGGAAGACAAGTAGGCTCATTAACCTTTGTGCTTAATGCTAATACTATAGATGCTGATATTACCACTGCTATTAATAGTCTTATACAATGATAAATGAGCCCTTACCCTACTTAAATTCTTTGGCATCATATTAGGATAAGCAAGTATCTCATTTGTAAATTACAGCTACCATTAACCTAAGTCGGGGTTAATTATTGTAATTGATCAACCTTACACCAAAGTAAAAAGTTCATAAATAAGTATATCTAATACTAGGGTATGGTTGAGGCATACTGTGTAAAGTGTAGGAAGAAGGTAACTATGAAGAACCCAACACAGGTTACCATGAAGAATGGTAGACCAGCAACAAAGGGCACATGCCCTGTATGTGGCACTACACTATTTAGGATAGGTAAATCAAAACAGTAACCAATCCATATTTCTAATCTTTATATTTATATTTATTTTCTTTTATTCCTTGATTCTACATACCTTTGGGTGTGAGCGTTTATGCCTACTTGCTTCTACCATACCTTTAACCCTTATAACCTTCTCTCTATCTATATTGCATACTGCTACTATATCATTGATACCTAACCTTAGATCTATCATACAGTATAGTATAGAGTCTATTTCCTCATAACTCATACCCAGTTCCTGCTCTGCATAATTATCCTGCCATAGCATAGGACCACTCCTCTTCTTTACTATACCCTCATCAATCATAAGATACCTTGCCAATGCTCTAACCTGAGACTTGTATAGCATTGCTATAGGGAGTAGATCTGCTGCACCATCACCATACTTTGTATAGTAGCCTATTAGCATCTCACTCCTATCACTTGTACCTAGCACTAGAGCATCGTTTGCATTTGCATAGTAGTAGAGTAGGCACATCCTTAACCTTGCTGATAGGTTACCATCTGCAACCTTGATCCTATGGGATCCTCTCATCTCATTAGGTATAAGCATTGCTACCTTGCTTAGAATAGATGAGTGTATATCTGCTATATCTATAACATCATAATCAATACCAAGGTTCTCTGCAAGTTTTAGTGCATCATGTATATCTTGCCTAGGTGTTACATCTCTATGGGGCATTATAAGTGCCTTGACCATTGCTCCCTTACTCTCTGCCATCCTTGCTGCTAGAGTTGCTGTAACAGAGGAATCCAAACCTCCACTTAAACCAAGCACGTAGCATCTCTTCTTATACCTTGTAAGATAATTTGCTAAGAAATCTATTATCTTACTGCTTACCTTGGCATAGTCCAATGAGTTTACAACCTTTTCCACTACAGTATTTATGCTCATAACTTAGCATTATTATGTTATTAATTATTTATTGGTTATTCTACATGGTGATGGTGTATTAACTGATCATAGAGTCTAACGGTCTTTATGTTCATGAACTCTAGCATACCATACCTTGATAGCTCCCTACCAAAGCCACTCTTCTTTATGCCTCCAAAAGGTACCCTAGGGTCAGATACAACAACATTGTTTATTGTTACCAGACCCGCTTGTATCTTTCTAGCAATACTCTCAGCTCTATCAAGGTCTGTAGTCCATACACTTGCACCCAATCCAAACTCTGAGTCGTTTGCTAACCTTACAGCATCCCTCTGATCCTCTGCCACCATGATAGGCGCAACTGGGGCAAATACCTCTTCTCTAACAACCCTCATGCTCTTATTAACCTTAACAAGTATGGTTGGGGAGTAGAAGTAGCCCTTGCTACCTATCCTCTTACCCCCAACTATACACTCAGCACCCTTGCTTAATGCATCATTAACTATACCCTCTACATTCCTCAAGGACTCTTCATTTACCAATGGGCCTAGATCTGTATCCTCATGCATCGGATCCCCTACTCTAACCTTCTCAATCCTGCTAGCAAAGAGCTCTATGAACTTACTTGCTATGCTCTTAACCACTATGAACCTCTTGCTTGCTATGCAACTCTGACCATTGTTTATAAGCCTACCCTTCACTGCTGCACTTGCTGCCTTATCTATATCTGCATCATCAAGCACTATGAAAGGATCGCTACCTCCTAACTCTAGCACGCATTTCTTAACCTTTGCCCCTGCTAAGGATGCTACCCTTGCCCCTACCTCTACACTACCTGTGAATGTTACAGCATCCGCATAATCTATAAGCATCTCTCCAACAGCACCTCTGCCTATAACTGTTAGGAATATACTATCACCTATAGATGAGAAGATGTTCTCCAATTCCTTCCCACATTGAGGTGTAGTGCTTGATGGTTTCATAACTATTGTATTGCCAGCCATTAGTGCTGGAGCAGCAAACCTTATGCCTTGCCAGTATGGGAAGTTCCATGGCATTATGCTGCCTATAACACCTATAGGCTCAAATGCTATGTATGTCTTCCTTGCATCTGTAGCAGTTATCTCATCCCTTATAAAGTGCTCCCCATTATCAGCAAAATACTCTAGTGTTAATGCGCATTTCTCAACCTCAGCCCTTGCCTCCTTTATCGTCTTGCCCATCTCCTGCACAGCAATCCTTGCCAACCTATCCCTCTCCTTCCTTAGCATGCTTGCAACCTCATAGAGTATAGATGCCCTCCTATGTGGATCTAACCTCCATGTATCAAATGCATCCTTTGCCCTCTTAACCCTAGCAGCAACCTCTTCTTTGCTCATCACATCATGCTCTGCTATAACCTCCTCAGTAGCAGGGTTTACAGTTACTATCTTCATATTACAGATTAGTAGTTGCAGATATTTATCTTTATTATGGGTAAATGGCTAACTATTTAATATACAATCTATAAGCAAAAATATGCATATTACACATGATAAAGTAAAAAATAAAACTTAATAACTTGCTTTAACTAATAATATACATGAGAGAGGTTGATGATACGATTAGGTTGTTTCACCTAATGGGTAGCATACCGCAACTCAAGGCATTCATACCCTTGAGGCTCCTAGAGTCATATGAGCAGGCAATGCTTAACTGGTTTAGGTTATCCTCTACCCTTAATATTAACATAATAGAGTATTATTTGCTTGTTGGTGTAACATGGATAGAGGCTAGCAGAAAGGTAGTGGAACAGATGAAGGGTATGGATGAGAAGGATAAGGATAAGGTAATCAAGTTATGGATAGATGTATTTGAGAAGGAGTTCAATACCTTGCTCAGTAGTGAGAGGTTTACCAAGGTTGTAAGCAATATCACTAGCGCTTATTCTGATATGCTTAAGAGTATTAGGGATCTTGCTGAGGCTAACCTTAAGGAGCTTAATTTGCCTACTAGGAGTGAGATGGATAGTGTATATAGGGAGATGGTTAAGATGAAGAGGGATATAGCAAGGCTTAACGAAGAGGTAAACATGCTAAAAGGTAAGGATAGAGATAGGGTTGAGGTAACAAACAGTACAAATAACAAATAATATTCTCTCTTTTTATCTTTTTCTTTTATTATCTTAATTTTGATTAACATATTATTCTTTGCATATCATGCACCATAAAGCTTAATTACTTGTTCCCATCTCTTAGTATGGGATGAATTCATACTTAATGCTTGCGCAGGCACTTGCTGATAACATGCTCAAGTATACTCAAGGTCTGTTTAAGGCCCAAGATCTTATAAGCAAGGATAATATAGATGTAGGCACTACACCAGTAGATGTTGTATATGTTGGTAGGAAGGTAAGGTTGCTCCATTACAAGAATGAGAGTATAAGGTATAGAATACCAATAATAGTTGTTTATGCACTTATAAACAAGCATTACATACTTGATCTACAGCCAGATAGAAGTTTTGTTGGAAGCCTTGTTAAGCAAGGGTTTGATGTTTACATGGTTGACTGGGGTACGCCAGAGCCTATAGATAAGCACCTTACATTCGATGATTACATAGGCAGATACCTTGATAGGCTAGTTAATATGGTTAGGGATAATAGCAATAGTGATAAGGTAACCTTGATAGGCTACTGTCAAGGGGGTACCATGAGCACAATGTATACAATACTAAAGCAGGAGAAGGTTGCAAACCTTCTTACTATAGCACCTGTTATAGATACCAGCAAGGATAGCAGTGTAGTAGCAGCATTATGTAAGAGTATAGATGCTGATAGGATAATCGATACATATGGTAATCTACCTGCAGAGTTCCTGCATAGATTCTATGCAATGTTGAAACCATTCTCTCAAGGAATATACAAGTACATTAACTTCATTAACAACATAGATGATGAATACTTTAGATCAAACTTCCTTAGGGTTGAGAAGTGGCTATATGATACACCAGCAATAGCAGGAGGCTTATTCAAGCAGTGGATAAATGATATATATAAGAGGAATGCCCTAGTAAAAGGAGAGTTCTATCTATGTGGCAAGAGGCTTGATCTAAGTAGCATAGAAGTACCATTGTTCAATATAGTTGCTAGCGATGATCACCTAGTTGCACCACAGTGCAGTATAGCATTGAATCAGCATGTCTCTAGCGAGGATAAGATCCTTAGGGTATATACATGTGGGCATATAGGGCTTATAGCAAGCAAGTTATCACAGAGCATAATATTACCAGAGTTAGGCAAGTGGTTAGGCAAGAGATCATCTAACTAAAATTATTTATTTATGGAGGAGAGGAACTCATCAACTATGCTAGCAAATCTCTCTGGCTGCTCATAGAATGGCGTATGCCCACATCCATTAAGTATTACAAGCCTTGAGCCCTTTATACCTTGATGTAGTATATAGGCATGCTCAACTGGTATAAGCAGATCCTTCTCACTCCATATTATTAGGGTTGGGACATCTATCATGTTTAACCTATCCCTAAGATCTGGATGCTCTCTGAGGTTAAGCAGGGTTGATATGAAAGCATACTTTGCATTTGGTAGGCGCATCCTATTAACGAAATCTCTTGTGTAAACATCATCAACCTGCTTACCACAATACATGAGGGAGAATGCCTTCCTAGCACTCTCTATGCTAGGGTATAGTGAGGCCATTATGTACTGTGTGAAAGCCTCTGTAGGTTCCTTTGATAGCCCTGATGGTGTTACAAGTACAAGGGCATCAACGTAACCCTTCTTTGCTATAACAAACTCTGCTGCAAGTTGACCACCAAATGAGGATCCTATTAAGGAGAACCTCTTCAAGTTTAGTGCTGATGCAAGGCTATCTAAGAAGTTTATGAAGAATGGTATTGTATAGTTTATTACAGGTTTATCGCTGTAACCAAAGCCTATTATATCTGGTGCTACAAGATGATACTTATAAGATAAGAGGGGCATAATCCTAGCCCAGCGCTCAGCAGCAGCCCCTATCCCATGTAAGAGCAATACATGCTTATCATTACCTATACCATCCTCTAGTATCCTTATCCTATAACCGTTAACAAGTATGAAGTCTTGTCTCATAGCATATGTAGAGCAACTATTAATATAATGTAAAGGTTTGTTAGTTTCAAGTAATAAATAATTTTAATTAATTAATTAATTAAGTCTTACCCTTCACATACTCTGCAAGTAAAGATACTATTGCAGCTGTTGATACTGCAGTATTGCATGCAAGTGATCTAGCCAACCTTAGCCTTAAGCATAGCTGCTGATCATCATACTTGCTTCCTACAGCATTTATCTTACCATCTATCAATGTTATTAACTTGTATGCTAATTTAATTATACTCTCGACGTCATCAAGGAGATCGTAGAGCATGGGCAGTTCCTTCTTAATCATATCTAGATGCATCTTAACATCTTCCTCGCCAACAAGTATCACATCTACACTACCATTACTCATCATATGTATAAGGTTAAGAAACTATATAAGTATTCCTACAAATATATTTACTATTGCCATAGAATTGTTAATATTCCTATATTTCTGGAAGAAGGTTATTTATTTATTTATAATCATACTGGAGCAAAACCATAGTAACCTGCTGCCTGCGTAGCCTCCTTAACCTTAGGCTCTGCTACAAGTATCTTATAGCCATCTGGATCCTCTATAATCATATACTTACCATTTGCATCCTCTTGTATATCCCTGTAAGGCTTAACTCCTTTGCTTATAAGCATGCTCTTAACATCCTCTATATCACTTGTTATAAAGTTAAGCATTGCATGCTCATTTGTAACCTTGATCTTGCTCTTATGTATTGCAAGCACAGCGCCATCCTTCAAGAACTCTACCCACTCAGGTGACTCATGTCTAACCTTCAATCCTAGTATATCCCTATAGAACTCCTTGGATCTCTCCATGTTAGAGACTAGAAGTATTACAGCATTAACCTTCCTGAAGAGTGTTGTAGGCTCGAATGCAGTAAGTGTGCTTGTTGATACAACACCATCTATATCCCTTATTATACTTATTATTCTATTGAACTCAAGCATATCGTAGCACTCTACCTTAGCAAAGACATCAAAGGAGCCTAATACAGCCCTACTCTCCTTCACCTGAGGTATCCTCTTCAGTCTATTAACTATTGTTCTCTCTGCGCCACTCTTAGCATTTATTAATATATATGCTGTTATCATAGCATACCTCTAGCATTTATAATATAAAAGACTTGCTATAACTTCTTACTATTATCCTTACGCTTCTCTAAAGGTATTATTATAACCTGGACAAGATCGCCCTCATCTATACCCAATGCCTTACGCTCAGCATCAGGTATAGATATCCTACCATTGCTCTGCACAGTTGCC
Source organism: uncultured Nitrosopumilales archaeon (assembly GCA_964475945.1). Lineage (GTDB taxonomy): Archaea > Thermoproteota > Nitrososphaeria > Nitrososphaerales > Nitrosocaldaceae > JBBIQH01. Next base: position 37,060 of record CAYYYF010000004.1, read on the forward strand.
TTAAATACTGCATTGAACCTTGTTAATAGTTGCAGCATGTTTGCAAAGTTCTGCATTGCATCTATCTGCATTGATAGCATACGCTTCATAACATCTATCTGGGTACTAGGATCTGTGAATAGGCTTAGCGTATTATCAAGACTATCCTTATCCTTACCAATATCCTTACCCTTGCTCTTACCCTCCTCTTTTACAGACATAGTTTAATATGATACCAAGTATAATATAAAGAATGCAATAAATAAATAGGTTTATCTGTTTGTTAACTCTTCTCTAAAGAGCCCCTTATACTCTTAAGTATATTCTGATTTATTCTAGTGAGTGTCTCACATGCATCTGTTGCTAACTTTATACTCTGAGTTGCTGTATCTATGCCAGTGATTATTACCTTGTTTGTTATTGATGCTGTCTTTGCAAATGCATCGTTGAACTCCTCGCTACCCCTTATCCATGCATCTGGTAAGGAGGGCAGTCTTACAGGTTCAATAAACTCCTTTTGTGCATTAAGTGTAAGTTCAATGAACCTCCTCATACTATCCATAGCCTGCTGCTGTAGATTTGTTATTGACTGCACATATGCTGGCCTTGCCTTATCCATCTCGCTAATAACATTCATCACCATCTCCCTATACATATCGAATATGCTTCTCTCTGATGTATGCTCTGTACTCATGGTTAATTATGGTAAAGAAAACCATGGAATATAAATCTTTCTGGATTAGTATGGTATATTAATGGTATAAAGGTTTATTATTAAGATAGATGATAATGAATAATGTGCTAGAAGAGTTAGAGTTAGAGGATATAGAAGGGATAGGACCTGTAACAAAGCAGAAGTTGGTTAATGCTGGAGTGAATAACATAATGGATCTAGTGGTGAGAGGACCAATGGCTATAGCAGAGGTTACTGGCTTGGACATTGATAAGGCTATGATGATATGCAATAAGGCTAGGAGTAAGCTTGTAGAGCTAGGGTTATTAGAGAAGGACTTCATAACAGCAACTGAGATATACAAGAAGAGGCAGAATATAGATAGGATATCCACAGGCTGCAAGGCTATGGATGAGTTGCTAGGAGGAGGTGTAGAGACACAGGCAATAACAGAGTTCTATGGAGAGTATGGCACGGGTAAGACACAGATATGTAATACTCTATGTGTTATGGTACAGATGCCAAAGGATAAGGGTGGTTTAGATGCATCTGCATTGTATATAGATACGGAGAATACATTCAGACCAGAAAGGATATACAAGATAGCAGAGGCTAGAGGGCTAGATCCTACAAATGTACTTGAGAGGATCATAGTTGCAAAGGCATATAATAGTGCACATCAAGAATTGATAGTTCAAGCATGCAGCAAGATGATAGAGAAGCATGGTATAAGGCTTGTAGTTGTGGACTCTGCTGTTGCCCACTATAGAGCAGAGTTCCTTGGTAGAGGCGCACTTGCTGATAGGCAACAGAGACTTAACAAGATAATGCATATGCTATTAAGGATAGCAGAGACATACAATGTTGCAGTAGTTGCTACAAACCAGATACAGGCTATTCCAGATACGTTCTTTGGAGACCCATTAAGGGCTGCTGGAGGGAATGTTGTTGCGCATACAAGTACTTACAGGGTTTATCTAAGACGCTCAGGTAAGAACAGGATAGCAAGGATGGTAGATAGTCCATATCATCCAGAGAGGGAGGTTATGTTCATGCTAAGTGAGAAGGGTATAGAGGATGTAGAGGAGAAGGAGAAGGATAAGGAGAAGAAGGGTAAGAGTAGTAAGGATAAGGAGCAGTAGTTATTAGCAATAATAAATAATAAGTTTAAATATCTACATGTATAAATAAGCTTATGTTTGGTTTTGGTAAAAGGCAGTATAGAGAAGGGGATTATATATTTGCTAGTGTAAACGAGGGTAAGTATAGCACCATCATAACAGGTAATGTTACATTTGCTCAGATGGACAAGTTAAAGGTCTCTGGTATATACATAAAGCCTATAGGTCTGCTTGAGAGGTTAGAGCAGGGGAGGATAACTACTAGACAGCAGGAGGTGCTAAGATCTCCTACTCCTGATAATGTTATACACGTGCTTATAAACAGGGTTGAGTATGGTATATATAATGATTATATCCAAAGCAATAAGGCATGGATAACTAAGATAAGTGCAAAGAGGTATGCAGAGATAGAGACTTGGGTTAGGGATGGATACCCAGAGCTCTTCTCAATACTACTCTCTCCTATGGATCCTAGGAAGGATGAGGCTAGGGAGGTTTTTATGAGCAAATATAACTCATTATACGATGCTGATTTTAAGCAGACACTATCTGCTGTAGCAAGGCAACTTGGCATACTCTAGGCTAGAATAGTTTTATATATATTACCCATTGTAAGCATACTTTGCTATGGCAATGGAGTATGTGTATGCAGCATTACTACTACACAAGGTTGGGCAGAAGATAGATGAGGATAGTATAAAGAATGTTGTAAAGGCAGCTGGGGTAGAACCAGATGAGGTAAAGATAAAGGCTCTTGTTAGTGCACTTGCAGAGGTTAACATAGATGAGGCTCTAAAGGCAACACCTATTGTAGCAGCAGGTACTCAGCCTGTAGAGGCAAAGCCAGCAGAGGCAAAGCCAAAGGAAGAGGAGAAGAAGAAAGAGGAGGAGAAGAAAGGAGAGGAAGAGGCACTGGCAGGTTTATCAGCACTCTTTGGTTAATAGAGAATACAATAATCAAATAAATAAATAATATATATAATATGCTTTTATTGTAAAATATAGCATTCATAAATTTATTTAATGTATCTGTATAACCTTGCCATTATAGGTTGGATATCATTATCATCTATCCTCATAGCCTCAACTTGACAGTAGTATCTCCTTGCATGTATGCCAATAACATCCTCAAGATCAAACCAGTCCCTTGGCGCAAGCATCATGCTCCTGCTAGCAATAACCTTGTACCTCCATGCCCTCCCATAGATGAGCATAGACTCGCCATCATCCTCAACCATCTTATCAGTCACAAGGAAGCCCCTAACCCTCCCTAGATGCTTAGGATCATCCTTCTTAGCAAGGAGTAATAGCAGTATATCTCCATGCTTAAAATCAAATCTCCTGTTAAGGAAGAACTTGCTTATGCTTATTACATTATTAAGATACTCCTTCCTTACATTAAGCCTCCACATGAGTTTATCTACTACTGCTACCTTGTATGTATTAGTATGTAATAAAGATTAATTAAATTATTTTATAATATCTCACATAATTTCTTCTCTTCCCTACAATCTATTCTAAATATACCCTTTGGTATGCTCTTAGCAATTAAAGTACCTAATCCTTTAGAGCTATGAATAGCATATTTTATCATCTTATTAGTAACATCAGGGTATTTTCTTATCAACCACTCCTTTGTCTTATCAGGTTTATCCTTGTAATCCTCCTCATTTACCCTTCTACTTGTTGATTCTAACAGTATTATTGCTATATCTCCCCATATTACTGCATCACAGTGTTTAATTGACATGGATAGGTAGGATAAGCAGGTATATATATTATTAATGAACTAAATTAATTAATTAAAGTTTACCCTCTTAGCAAGTATATCTGCATATGCCTTTGCAAGGATAAGCAGTTCATTTATAACCTCCCTGGCTGGGTATGCTGAGTTTATTGCTAATGCTCGTGCATCGTTGTATGCCTTTGCAAGTATAATTCCTATGCTCTCCTTGCTTGGATATGCTATATTAACTGCTAATGCTAATGCACTGCTATATGCCTCTTCTATACTCTTCCTATACTCATCTATATCAAGTCTAAGATCATCCTCTCTATAGAGTAAGCCATCCTCTAATGCAAGGTATATGCTTATACCAGCCTTTATAGGCTTTATACCAAGCTTGCTTAGTATAGATGCAAGCTTCATGGATATAACCTCTCCAGCCTTTGCTACTACTGTATCCTTTGCTATCCATACAGTACCCTCCTCTATCTTTGTTGGTATCTTAGCCTCTCTGAACTCAGATAGTATAGGCCCTGGGGCAAGACCTGTGTTACCTGCTGGAACTACTATATCCTCGCTAGCAACATCTCCACCCTTAGCAGGCAGGTAAACCTTGTTCTTCTCTAACAGCATCTGCAACCTAAATGGGTTCATGTTGGTGAATATGAGCAGGTTCTGACCCTCAAGTTCTTTACATAACTTCTCTATACCCTTAACACCTGTCTCTGTTAATGCCTTTACAGCAACTTTATTCTTTACCATGATTATCTTAGCCTCATCAGCAAGTATCTTCCTTATCTGCATAAGTTGCGTTGATCTAACACCCGTCATCTTCACTAGTACTATAACCTGGCATTCCTTTGCTAACCTCTTTAAGGTATCATACATTAACCTCTTCTTCTCTGGGTATACTCTTGCCTCCTGCATCATTACTCAACCACCTTAACCAGTAATCTTACAGGTTTACCCATTGTAAACTTTACATACACCCTTGCTATATTTGCCTCTCCATTGGGTAACTTCTTCTCTATAGCATTAATTACTGCATTTGCATTCTCTGCCAACTGCTCATTGTTCATATCCTCATCACCTATCCTGTATGCAATCATCAACTGCCCCCTTGTCCTAGCCCTTGTAGATGATTTAAGCCTAGAGATGATAGAATCTACAGGTGCATTGAATGGTAATGGCATAGCCATCTTACCTTTAGGGCCTAGAAAAGCACCAAGTATCTTACCTACTATAGGCATCAGTTGAGTATCAGCAAGGAAGAAGTCATAGTCCTTAGATAGACGCTTAGCCTCCCTCTTGTTTGCTGCCAATGCATTCAACTCATCTTGCTCTATAACCTTATCTGCACCAGCCCTCCTTGCCCTTAATGCTAGATCCCCTGAGGCAATAACACATACCTTAGCCTTCTTATTAGGCCCATTAGGCAGGTTTATAACCTCATTAAGTGATAACCCTTTCTTAACATCTATATCCTTGAGTGCCATTATAAGCTCTACACTCTGCTTAAAGTTCCTCTTACCTGCATGCTCCCTAGCCTCTCTTATAACACTAGCATCTATCTTCAATGCAGAGAGTTTATATGGATGCCATTAAAATAGTTTCCCTTGTTAATCATCATAAACAAGCTAGAAAAATTCTACCTTCTACAAGAATAATTATATTTATTAAGGGGTAGTATATAGAGTAATGATAGATTGAATAGGCTAGATGAGGTTGATCTGAAGATACTATATGAACTGGTAAATAATGCAGCAATCTCAGTGCCAGCAATGAGTAGAAAGATAGGGGCTAACACATCAGTTATATATAGTAGGATAAAGAGGTTAGTTAAGCTTGGTGTTATAAAGAAGTATACAATAGTAATAGATGATAGCAAGCTAGGTATAAACATAAATGCCATAGTAGGTATAAACAGGGATCCAAAGGCTAAGCAGCTAGTGTATGAAGAGATAAAGAAGATACCACAGGTTATATCTATATCAGAGGTATCTGGTAGGTTTGATATGCTCGTTAGCATAGGCGTTAAGAACCTAGAGGAGTTGCATGATGTAGTAATAAATAAGATAGGCAAGATAGAGGGCATACTCAATACAGAGACATTCGTTGAGCTATACAATGTTGATAACAAGGGTTCATATATAAAGCTTCTCCTTCAGAGGCAGCAGAGTATACTCTTGAAGTAGAGGATGGATAAGACAGGTAGAATACTGGATTTTCTCTTTATAGTAGGTAGGTTAAAGAGTATAAAGAGGAAGGGATGGGTATCTAAAGCATGTATAGATGCTAATGTAGCAGAGTCAGTTGCAGATCACTCATTCATGCTAGCAGTTATTGCATTGATAATATCAGATATCAAGGGTATGGATACATGTAGAGCAGTTAAGATTGCGCTACTCCATGACCTAGCAGAGTCTATAGTAGGAGATTACATGCCTGAGGAGATAGATAAGGAGGAGAAGACTAGACTTGAGGATGATGCCATGAGAGAACTCTTCTCCCTGCTATCAGAGGATATTGCAAGAGAATATGCATTACTCTGGGAAGATTACCTGAAGGGAGAGAGTAAGGAGGCTATGCTGGTACATGAATTAGACAAGTTTGAGATGGCTTTACAGGCTAGAGTATATGAGCTTGCAGGTTATGATGCAGTATTATTAAAGCAGTTCTATGATTATGCTAAACCATATATGAACAATGAGATAATCAAGGATCTATTTGAGAGGCTAAAATTAAATAATAAATAATTAATGAGGAAAGATTATTTATGCAGTACTTCCAAGCACTACAGATAGGGCAGAAGAGGATCAAGGATGCAGTAACATTACTCAAGAAGTATACCAACAATAATGCATTACCAGCAATAGCATTAAAAGAGAATAAAGGGCATGGATGGGAGCCTGTTGGGGAAGAGAACCTTGCAAGCATTACAGAGGGTGAGCATGGCTATATAGTATGCTTATGCGATGCAGATGGTAATGCAAAGGCTATATCATCATGGTACAGGAGGGATGAGGCTGAGCGTATACTTGATAGCATGGTAAAGGATGGTATAAGCAAATATGAAGGAAGGTTACGCTTACCCGTATAGTATATTTACTAGTATTATTAAGTCTAGGCATGATGAGGCTAATATTAATAGTAGCAGTTATGCTTGCATTAATAAGCACCATAAGTAATAACTCATATGCAGTAGAGCATGATGAAGAAGAGCATACGAGCATGATACATGGAGGCAAGAGCGTGTTGAATATGCATGTAGAACTGCTTATTGCACCAGAGGTTATAGAGCCAGGTAAGGTTTTATAACATTCTCAACAAGGTTCATGGATAACGCTACAGGGAAGTTGTTGAATGATATACCTCATACATTAGTAATAGTAGCAAGTGATGGTAGGGAGTTGCTTAGGGAGCATGCAGAGAGTACTGATTATATCCATACATTTGTGTTTGGAGAAGAGCATAAGGGTCAGGTAATGGTTAGGTTAGAGGGTATAAATAATACGGATGAGAGTATAGAATTTGTGTTAACTGTAGTACCAGAGTTCCCCTATGCACTACTTACTATTGCTATAGCAAGCACTCTAGCAGCATTTAGCAGATGGTTAAGAATAAGAATATAAATAATATTACAGGGTATAGCAAGTATGGGAGAGAAGAAGGTTATATCCTTGTTAGTTACTGGCGGGGAGGCTAATGCAGGTCCTCCATTGGGCCCATCCTTAGGACCATTAGGCGTTAATGTGTTAGCAGTAGTTAATGCAATAAATGAGAGGACCAAGGAGTATAAAGGTATGAAGGTCCCAGTAAAGGTTGAGGTTGATACTGAGAACAAGCAGTTCAGCATAGATGTTGGCATACCTCCTACAGCAATGCTTGTAATGAAGGAGGCTAACATAAGCAAGGGATCAAGCAAGCCTGGTATAGAGTATGTAGGCGATATAAGCATGGATAAGGTAGTTAAGATAGCAAGACTAAAGATGAACTCAAGTTATGCTAGGAACATAGAGTCTGCTGTAAGGGAGGTTGTAGGATGTTGTGTAAGCCTTGGGGTAACCATAGATGGTAAGAAGCCCAAGGATGTTATCAAAGAATTGAAGGCAGGTAATATTGATATATCAAGGTTTATGAATTAAATTAAATTAAGAAATATCAGAGCTTCCTTGTATCCCCTTCCAGCACCCCTGGCCCTATATGTATCTTATCTATATGCTTTGATAACTCCTCCTTTGTGCTAAAGAGTGACTCGCAGTAAGGGCATCTTATATTTGCTTCTTTCTTATCCTTCTTGTTTACCATGCAGTATATTACGTTAAGGATTATATAAATTAAATTAACGTCTTATCTTGAACGGGTCATCATAGAGCCTTGATATCTCATTTACTATGCTACTTAATACCCTACCATTCCAGAGATCATCCATAGCACCCTTTAGATCAATACCTTTAGTGCTATTATGGTTTAATATGTAATAATCTATAGCAATTGCAGATAATGCTAATACTATAGCCATTACAAGGCTCATCATGGTTAATGCTAGAACATACCTTGCATGACCCATAGCTTGAGTTTAAGGAGAGCTACGTTTAAACCTTGTTATGTTATACCTTCTCTATGGCAAGGATATACACAAAGGCAGGGGATAAAGGTTACACCTCTCTCATAGGAGGGAAGAGAGTATCAAAGTCATCGCTAAGGGTTAATGCATATGGTGATGTAGATGAGTTGAACTCATTACTAGGATTATGCATAGCATCAATAGATGATGAGCAGGTTAAAGATACACTAAGGAGTATACAGAATGAACTATTCATAGTAGGCTCAGATCTTGCAGAGCCAGAGTTAAGCAGTGCTAGCATACCAAGAGTTAACCAGAGTATGGTCAAGAGGCTTGAGGAGATAATAGATATGTATGAGGAGGAGGTTGGCACAATAAACTACTTCATACTCCCTGGAGGTAGCAAGGAGGCTGCTCTGCTACATCTAGCAAGGAGCGTAGCAAGGAGGGCTGAGAGGAGTATAGTTGCATTATCGGAGCATGAGCAGATAAACAAGGATATCATACCATATGTGAACAGGTTATCATCACTACTCTTCGTACTTGCAAGGTTGATGAATAAGAGGAAAGGCTTAAGTGATGTTGCATGGAAGAGCTAATATAGGATTGAGAAAGAATTGAGTTAAGGAGATGCCGCCGTAGCTCAGCCTGGGAGAGCACTCGGCTGAAGACCGAGGTGTCGCGTGTTCAAATCACGCCGGCGGCATCAATCTTTAACCATGTTTAGTCAACCCAATGATCTGCTTAATGCTAACCTTCTCCCCTTTGATACTCTTGTAAGCAAATACACATAAGGTAATGATCAGGTTGGTTATAACTATCATCCCAGATGCAGCAGTATCAAGGTAGTATGATGATACTATACCAATCAACACTGCCCCTACTGCTATGCATGGCGAGATTATGAGAGTATGCCTAAAGCCCTTACCAAGCATTACAGCTGTTATGTTAGGAAGCACTATCAAGGATGATACAAGTAGTGTGCCAACAAGCCTTATTGCAGTTACAACCACAACCCCTGCAAGTGCAATGAATATGTAGTTAATAAAATGCACATTTAAACCACTAAGCCTTGCCTGCTCCTCATCTATAGTTATGTAGAGCAGTCTATCTTTGCTAAGTATAACATATGCTATAACCAATATGCTAGCAGTTAATGAAATTAGCATATCCTCATACCCTATAAGCAGTATGCTCCCGAATAGGTATGATAGTAGATTGGTATTAAGAGTATTTGATATGCTTAGAAGCGTTACAGCTACAGCAAGGCTACCCACAAGTAGCATTGCTATTACTGTATCACCATGTAACCTAGTTGCACTCCTAACCTTTGTTATTCCTATTGATGCTAGTATAGATGCTATATATGCTGTAATTGTTGGGTTAATGTTAAGGAATATACCTACTGCTATTCCAGATAACCCTACATGCGCAAGGGCATCACCAAAGAGTGCATACCTTCTAAGTATTAAGAATAAGCCCAAGGTAGAGCATGCCAATGCTATAACAACACCACTTATAATTGCTCTCTGCATAAACTCATATGCAAGTATATCTAGCATAGTAATCATCCATGCATATTCATGTGCATATGCATAGCAGACTCATTGTAGAACCTAACAAGTAGATCGCTACTCAAGCACTCCTCCTTGCTACCATGAAAGTATAACCTCTTATTTATACATGCTATGCTCTTTGATAACTTCATAAGTAGCATTAGATCATGGGCAGCTATTATCATAGTTATACGTATATCCTCATTGAGCATCTTTAGGAGTTCATACAACCTTGCTTGAGCATCTACATCTAGGGCAGTGAATGGCTCATCAAGTATTAGAATTAGTGGTTTACTCACCATTATCCTTGCTATTAATGCCCTCTGCAACTCTCCTCCAGATAATAGGCTTAACCTTTTATCCTTAGCATCCTTCAAGCCTACAGTATCCAAAGCCTTATCAACCATATCATCATCGTACTCATGCTTCCACTCATACCCCTTTGCTCTAAGCATACCTACCCTCTTACGCATGTACTTTAAGGATGTTAATGCTGTGTAAACGAACTCTTTTACTGTTATTGGGAAGTTTGCATCTACGCTGAACCTCTGAGGAAGATAACCTATGAATGGTAGAACTTTGATCCTCTCCTCATTACTATAACCAAGGATGCTCACATAACCTATATAACTCTCTAATGCTAGTATGGATCTGAATAGCGTAGTCTTGCCAGCACCGTTAGGCCCAAGTATGCCAAGTAACTCACCCTCCTCTATCTTTAGGTTTATCCTATCAAGTATGGTTGTGTTATTGCGTATAACTGTTAGATCCTTAACCTCTAGTATGCTCATCTGCACCTTAAACCCTCTCTTAGGCTTGTAAGGTTCTCCTCCATCTTCTCTATGTATGAACCATTCTCAACTACCTCTATTGGGCTTAATGTTAACACTCTTGCCCCTATCTCGTCTGCCAGATCCTTAACCAATCTTGGATCATAACCTTCTTCAGTATATACAACATCTATGCCATGCATTCTAGCAGCATCTATAATCTCCTTTATCTTGCTTGGGGCAACATCATGCTCAGGCTCTATACCGCTTATAGCAATCATCTTTAGATTGTATCTCTCTGCTAGATATGTATATGCTGAATGGAGTGTTATGAACTCCCTTACTTGACAGTCACTTAACCCTTCTACAAACTTTGCATGCAGATCATCCAACTTCTTCATGTATGCCTCAGCATTGCTCCTATAATACCCTTCATTGCTACCATCAATACTTATCAATACATTCATTATATTGATAATCTGTTTCTTAGCAAGCAATGGGTCTAGCCATGTATGGGGATCATTACCCTTGATCAGGTTACCTGCAGACTCTAGCATTACAAGCCTTTCACTTATCTCTCTGTTACTCTTTACACTCTTTATGTAAGGCTCAAAGTTAGAACTCTGGTATATTAGTAGATCATAATCCCTTAACCTCTCTATATCCCTTGGTGTAGGCTCCCAGTCATGGGGCTCAACACCACCTGGTATGAATAGATCAACATGAGCCCTATCACCTACAACTGCCTTTGTAAACTCATACAATGGATAGAATGTTGTTACAATCCTTAACTTAGATTCTGTATGTTCTGCCGGGCCTGTGGTAACACTTGTATTAATGCTATACGCTGCTATAAATGCACCTGTTGCAACTGCTGCAATAAGTATAGCCTTATTCCTATTCCCCATCCTTATCAATAATAATTATTATTAATATATAAGGATTTTGTTATTAACATTGATAGAAAAATCTTATAAAGGTATATTAACAAATAGTAGCATGGAAGAGGTTAAGAAGGAAAAGAGTGTGAAGATAGTAAGCATATCCATGAATGAGAACATGATAAATGAGATAGATAAGATACAGCAGGAGTTTGGGTTCTCTGGTAGATCTGAGGTTATAAGGGCTGGAATAAGGATGCTCATGACAGATATGATAGAGAAGGAGAAGTTGGTAGGGAGCATAGGATCTGTGCTTATAGTAACACATGCAGAGGAGGATGAGGAGTCAACCAGAATAAAGTTAAGGTATGAGGATATAATAAAGACCCATATGCACTGCAAGTTAAAGAACAATAAATGTTTAGAGCTCTTTGTTATAGAAGGGGATGCTGAGAAGGTTAAGAGTATGGTTAAGGAGTTTCAGAGGAGCGAAGGTATGGAGCATGTTAGGCTCATAGTTGCATGATCAAGGAGTAGTGTAAAAGTCTACCATGTATCTGACTGACCTCTCCCTCTTTCCATGCTTGCTTGATAACCACTTCTTGTATGAGTCACTTATCTGATCGAATATCATTGCTAGATCCCAGCCATCTGCTGTGTAACTCTTTACACCATTAAGCATAACTATATTAACCCTAACCTCATACCTCCTCCTCTCACCTCCCTTATCCTTCACCTTTATTGTGCACTTAGCCTCTGTAAGATCATGTATGCTTCTTCTAAGCAACTTAACCAATGCTGCAAACTTTGATTTTGCAAGCTCTGCCTCGAATGGGTCATCTGGTAGGCCTACTATGTAGAGTGGTATCTCCTCCTTAACCATCTCCTGTAGCAATCCAACTATATCTCTGCTTGTTATTATCCCTTGGAGCTCATCCCCCATAACCACTAGTGTATATGCAACCTTGTTATCTATCATCTTACTAGAGATGTTATGCAGGGTATCGTAAGGCTCTACCTCCACTATGTTCTTATCTGCTAACCCTGATACCTGTATATCAAGTAGCCTAGAGCTCCTCTTCATTATATCAGCACTACCCTTTATACTCTCTGGTGGCTTTAGTGTAAGCAGTATATGCTTTGATGTTATTATACCATACGGTTTACCATCACTTAAGACAGGTAGATGATCTATCTTATGCTTTATCATATAAGATCTAGCAGTAGATGCTTTGCTGCTTGCATTAACTATAACAGGGTTTGGTGTCATTATATCACTTGCCCTTATGTAATCTATCTTGTATGCATTAACCAATCTAACTATGGCATCTGCTGTTATCTGCCCTATAACCTTACCATCCTCAACCACAGGTAGTGCTCTTAATCTGTAACTACTCATTATCCTAGCAGCATAACCTATCCTATCATCCCTAGCAAGGGCAGGGACTACCTTGCCTAGTAGTGAAGGCTTCGCATGGTCTATATCCCTATACTCTATTATATCCCTCATGCTTATGCTTGCTACCTTATCATTGTACGTTAAGAATACTGTATATGCATCATACTTCTCCATAACTCCTAGTATATTTGAGATTGTAGTATTGGAATCAATAACAAGAGGCTCTTGCATTATCTCCCCGACTGCTCTATCCCTTACCTGCTTTAGTTGCGCATACAACTCTGGCTCAAGTATCCTTACTACCACGGCTTACTTTATAGGGAAGTAGTAAAAATAGCTTACTTTACAAGAGCAGTCTTAATACGTAGCAAAAATTTTTTGATGTATAAAGTTTATTAACAGCTATACAAAAATGTATAGCTAAGCTATACAAATCTATATAGTTATATAAATAAAGCTATACAGATTTGGGTAGCTCAGCTATACATTTTTGTATAGCTACTTCGTTATCATTCAATTAATTAATTAATTAATAAATAAATAAATAAACCTTAAGGGCTTGATATATCATTGAATGGGTTAAAGAGTATTGCATTAAATGCTTATATAGATGAGCATAACGATTATCATGTATATAAAGAGTTAGCAGGTTCAAAGGTAACACCAGAGTATCTAAGACCAAAGTTGGTTAAGATGGCAGAGCAGGAGTATAAGCACTATGAGTTCTGGAGCAGGTTTGTTGATGGATTCAAGCCAAAGAGACCAGCACTAAAGATAATCATGCTCAAGCTCCTTGCACTCATAATGGGTATAACATTTGTTATAAAGTTACTTGAGAAGCATGAGGATAAGGTTATAGATAATTACAAGGGTGCAGCAGTTTACCTTAACGAGAAGGATAAGAGCATATTAGAGGAGATAATAAGGGATGAGGAGGAGCATGAGAATACCTTGCTTGAGAATATAAATGAGGGTAGGGTAAGGTACCTTGGCTTCACAGTTCTTGGGTTATCAGATGCGCTTATAGAGATAGCAGGCATACATGCTGGCACGCTAGGTGTATACACAGATACCTTTAAGGCAGGGTTAGCAGGATTAATAGCAGGGGTAGCAGCAAGCATAGCAATGGCATCTGCAGCATACAACCAAGCAAAGCAGGGTAAGGATGTTAAGGCATCCTCTGCAGCAACCTATACTGGTATAGCGTATGTTGTAACAGCATTGCTACTTGCCCTACCATACTTCCTTGTCCATGATGTACTTGAGGCATTGATAATATCACTCATCATCTCAGTAGCCATACTTGCATATATTGCATTGTACTCCCATGTGCTATTTAACAGGAGCTTCTTCAGGGAGTTGGGTGAGACTACTGCAATAATATTTGGTGCTACCCTAGCACTGTATGTATTTGGTGAGGCTATAAGGATATACTTTAACCTACAACTAGAATAGATGCTGTCAACTCACATCTTATTATATGATATAATGTAAAGGAATTGTAGGGCATGGATGATAAGGGAAGGGAAGGAAGGATGAACCATTACATATCTAATAAATAAAATCTTGTTATGTACTAACATTCTATATATTATGTAGAGGAGTATGAGAGTATTAATTGCTTTACTACTAATAGGTAATGATGATAACAACAGCAAATAGTATTCACAAAGCCAGTAGCATACCAAATTATAGATGGTAATAAGGTTAATGTTGATATATCATATAGGATATTAGCAGAGAATAGATATACATTTGATATAGGCTATTATGATGATAGATATGAGTTAATTATAGATCCATTGCTGGATTTACTAGCAAGTACTTATTTAGGAGGGAGTGATTGGGATTCTGCAAGAGCAATAGCTGTAGATAGCAATGGCAAGGTGTTTGTAGCTGGAAAATACTAGCGGTAGTGATTTCCCAATAGTAAATGGATATGATGATATGTATAATGGTTATTTAGTGATACATTCATAGCAAAGTTCGGTAACATGGATGGTAATCTATCAGACATAATTAATGAGAATGTAAAGAAGGGTAAGTAGTGTTATGCTACTACTAGAGAATATGACAGATTCTAATATAGCAAGGGTAACATTACATGCTGAAGATGGTAATATAATAGCAGTTAGTGCAAAGGACTTTAATAAGAAGAGGATAAGCATGCAGGAGGTAGAGCTTAACATCAAAGAGGGCAAGAGCAAATCCTTTGGTGATATAATAAAGATAGCAGTGGTGAAGGAAGGCAAGGTTCTATACAAGTTATATGATGCTACAGGGAAGGTTGTAAGGGAATGGTGGATATAAATAATTAATATTTTTTCTTTTGTATTAACCATGAGTCACCTTACCCTAATCTTCATACATCTTCAACATTCCTATTACCATCGTATTAGGTTGATAGCATCTTAGATTAAATATAAAAGAGATATAATAGTTACATCATTGTTAAGATATGAAAGTATCACTGTATTATAATAATGGTACAATAGTGATAAAGGGTATTGCACATATGCCATATGCAAGGTATGATCCTAGGATAAATGGGTTCAGGGCATTAGCATTGCATTATCCAAGCATAGTTGAGTATCTCAAGGCAAGCAGGGTAGATTATGATGACCATGTACTGGATCTGATCCTGATGAAGGGGTTAAGGAGTAGCATAGTGCTCAGGGATTACCAGCAGGAGGCATTGAGTAAGTGGATAGAAGCAGGTATGAGGGGATGCATAGTATTACCTACAGGCTCTGGTAAGACTCTGGTAGGTATAAAGGCTATAGAGCATATTAACCTTGCATCTATTGTAGTTGTTCCAACACTTGAACTGCTTGATCAGTGGGTTAAGGCGTTGGCAGATGCATTCTCCTTGAGAGAGGATGATATAGGCAGGATAGGCGGAGGGTACGATTACCTTCAAGCACTAACAGTAATAACATACGACTCTGCCTATCTAAGGGCTAATACTATAGGCAATAGGTTTGCTTTAATAATATTTGATGAGGTACACCATCTACCGGCAGAAGGGTATAGGAGTATAGCAGAGCAGTTTGCATCCCCTTACAGGCTAGGGTTAACAGCAACCATAGAGAGGGAAGATAACCTGCATACATATCTACCATTGCTTATAGGAGGGGTAGTCTATAGGGCAGAGGTTAAGGAGTTGGTTAAGCAGGAGTATCTAGCACCATACAGGATAGAGAGGAGGTATATTAAACTTGATGGGGATGAGAAGGAAGAGTATGAGAGGAATTACTCAATATATATCAATGCGTTAAGGGAGCTTGGGCTAGCATACGGTATAAATGGATTTAAGAAGCTGATAATGCTCTCAGCAAAGAATAAACTTGCTAGAGAGGCCTTACTTGCTAGGAATAGGGCATTAGAGATAGCATTCAACAGCAGAGCAAAGTTAGATGAGTTAAGGGAGATACTTGCGGAGTATAAGGGCAAGATAATAATATTCACTCAACACAACAACCTTGTATATACCATAGCAAAGGAGTTCCTTATACCATTAATAACACATAAGACAAGCATGGAGGAGAGGAGGGATATACTCCAAGGCTTTAAGGAAGGAAGGTATAAGGCAATAGTAACATCAAAGGTGCTTGATGAGGGTGTGGATGTGCCAGATGCTGATATAGGGGTTATAGTGAGTGGGACAGGAAGTAGTAGGGAGTTCATACAGAGGCTAGGTAGACTGCTTAGGGCAAAGGAGGGTAAGAAGGCACTGCTTATAGAGATAGTATCAAGGGATACTGTGGAGGTGCATACAAGTAGGAAGAGGAAGAGGAAGAGTGGCATTATATGAATATAAAAATTTTGGTTGATATAGATAGATAGATATATTATGCTACCATCATCACTCTTAAGGGCTAGGGTAAGGAAAGGTAAGATCTATCCTATCTTTGCAGATAGTAGTGATGCTGAACTTGCTTCACTGCTTATAGAGAAGTTCAAGTATGCAGTAGAGCATAGGCATACAAGAGGCTTGCTTGCAGATAGTGTTAAGGAGTTAGAGTACTACTATGATTACAGGCTTGTAAGAGGATTATATACATTACTTGAGAGGTTGAGTATATTCAAGAGCAAGGCAGATGAGTATTGCATAGATCCTAGACTGCTAAGGAGGAAGGTATTTGAGGAATCTAGCAGAAGGGGCTTTGCTTTAACAGAGTATGAGAGGAGCATGATATTAAGTGATGTAGCAGAGGCATTCAAGGTAAACCCTAAGATGCTAGAGGATCTGCTAATGAGCGATATAGATGATAACATGATCATAGTTGAGTTAAAGCCTGTAAGCATAGATAGACTTATAGCATTATACAACCTATCTATTCTACAGAGTCTACTATTCAGGTGCATAAGCCTTGAGTGCAAGGTATCCACTGGTGCAGAGTGGAAGCATATACTAAGGGATGTTAAGAGGCTAGGCCTAATATATACTCTAGAGTATAATGATGGGATAAGATGTATAATAGATGGTCCACTGAGCCTATTTAAGATGACAGAGAAGTATGGCACATCCATCGCAAGGCTTGTACCAAAGATAGTTAGTGCACAGGAATGGTATATAAAGGCATGGATAGTTGGTAGCAGTAAGGCAAAGACATACGAGTTTAACCTATCAAGTAAGGATGGTATAATGCTTGATAAGGGTTATGCGGATGAGTTATATGATAGTAGCATAGAGGAGAGGTTTGCTAATACCTTCATGAATCATAATACAGGATGGAGGCTTGTAAGGGAGCCAGAGCCTATAGTGGTTAGTGATAAGGCATTCATACCAGACTTTGCGTTTGAGAAGGGTAATATAAGGGTATACCTTGAGATAGTAGGCTTCTGGACAAAGGAGTATATTGAGAGGAAGCTATGGAAGATAAGGCAGTTGAAGGTTGAGAGGAGTGATATAGATATAATAATTGCTGTAGATAAAGAGTTGGAGTGCTCAAAGCATAGCACCCTACAATCAATGAATGTTATACTGTATGATGGTAAGCAGGGAGTGCCTGTAATACCCATACTTAACTACTTGAGGAGTATAGAGGATAGGCTTATGCATGCAAGTGATGATGCGATAGATGAGGTTATTAAGATGATCAGACTATCATTACCTATAATAGATGTTAGTGTTATAGCATCCAAGTACAATCTTAAGCCAGATCTACTACTCTCAAGGCTTAATGCTAATGCTTATGCAGATAGATATGCTAGGGTTGGTAGATACCTTATCTCAAGTAAGCTGCTGGATAGCATAAGTGATTCTCTCCAAGCTGTTGGTAGCAAGAGGTTCTTGGATATATGCTCACTGCTAAAGGAGTATGGTATACCAGAGGAGTGTTATGTAGAGGTTCTTAACCTGCTAGGCTATGATGTTGTATGGAGTAGCATTGATATGAGCAGTGCAGTTGTAGTTAGGAGGGTAGGGTAATCATTATTTATATACTTGTATTAATACTGGGCAATGTTTCGTTGGCGTTGGTAGGCAATACAGTAATCATTATTTATATACTTGTATTAATACCCATTCTTATGGGCAGGTTATTTGGTACCAATGGTGTTAGAGGAGTATTCAACAAGGATCTAACACTAGATCTTGCATTAAAACTATCATATGCATTAGGGGCATACTTTAATGAAGGTAAGATACTCCTAGGCTATGATGGTAGATACTCAAGCCCATTACTAGCAGATGTTGTAACAGCAGGGTTGAATGCAATGGGGCTAGATGTATACAATGCTGGCTTGATACCTACACCATGCCTTCAGTACTGCATAAAGAGGTTAGCATACGATGGAGGGGTTATGATAACTGCATCACATAACCCACCTGAGTATAATGGTATAAAGGTTATGGCAAGTGATGGGGTTGAGATAGCAAGGGAAGAAGAAAGCAAGGTTGAGGAGATATTCTTTGCTGAGAGATTCAGGTTGAGTGATAGGTTAGGTAATGAGCATGCTTTAGATGATGCTGTTGATGTATACATAAAGGGTATACTATCCTTGGTAGATGTTGATGCTATAAAGAGCAAGGGCTTCAAGGTTGTTGTTGATCTAGGTAATGGCGCCCAAGCGGTTGCTGTCCCAAGGCTACTAAATGCTCTAGGCTGTAAGGTTATTACTTTAAATGAGAGGATAGATGGTTCATTCCCTGGGAGAGGCTCAGAACCTACAGTAGATAACCTTCATGAACTTGCAGCAAAGGTTGTTAAGAGTAATGCTGATCTAGGGGTAGCATACGATGGTGATGGTGATAGAAGCATATTCTGTGATGAGCATGGCAATGTATACACTGGGGATAGGAGTGGTGCAATACTCATAGATCATATACTCAAGCATAGTAGAAGTGTTAATGCAAAGATAGTAACACCAGTAAACTCATCAATGCTTGTAGATATCGTAGCAAGGAGGTATGGTGCACAGGTGATAAGGATAAAGGTAGGCAGTGTAGAGGTATCAAGGGAGATGCTTAGATCAGGTGCACTGCTAGGGCTTGAGGAGAATGGTGGGTTCATGTATGCAAGGCATATAGCAGTAAGGGATGGTGCCATGAGCACAGCACTCATGCTTGAGGCATTAGCATTAAGCAACAACAGGTTATCTGATCTGAATAAGATGTATAGGAGGTTTTACCAGTATAAGACAAAGTTCCAATGCTCAGGTGCTAAGGCACTTAAGGTTATAGAGGCGTTAAGGGATAGTAAGGATGCTAGAAGGGTAGAGAGTATAGATGGTATTAAGGTATGGGTGGATGATGAGGCATGGGTTATGGTTAGGCAGAGTGGCACAGAGCCTATAATACGTTTATATGCAGAGGCTAGTGATGAGGCTAGGCTTAAGGATATAGTAAGGGTATACACTGAGAATGTAAAGGGCATATTAAATACAGACTAAATTATTACTGCGTGTAATAAATAAAGAAGAAATAAAAAGGATTAATTAATGCTTGTATTGCTTGTAATGCTTACCCCTCGTCCCAGCCCTTTGTGAACCTACCGAACTTGTGTAATGGTACTGGCTGACCTGGAGTGTACTCCAATGGTCTCATCCAGAATATTGCTGTGGTTGGGCATACTGCAATGCATGCACCATCAGAGATACATCTCTCTGGGTAGTGTACGAATGCCTTGCCCCTCTTCCAGCCCTCTACTGGCTTTACCCTTAGCACATCTGGTCCTAGTGCAGTGCATATCTCTACGCATAATGCACAGCCTATGCATGTCTGCTCATCTATATCTGGTAGTATTGCTACTGGCATATCCGCTCAAGGTAAGTATAACGTTAAAATATTTAAACTCTTTGCGGTTTTAAAACGCCGTTTTATGAATATTTAAAAAAATAATCAAGAATTAGATCTTACTTGCTAACTCTAACTACATCTATCTCTCCGTTCTTTATCCAACTTAAGAGTTCCTCAGCAGAAGGCTTTGCGTTATGATTACCCTGTAGATGTAGTGCTACCATTGCATAGTTCACTTGGTTCAGTAATGGCTTGTACTTTGTCCAATCATCGTTGCCCTTTGCCTTGTTGCGTATATCCTGTGGTATACTATTCCACCAATCCATGAACTTCCTAGCCATTGCTAATCAGTATAGCAATGGAGTATATTAAATTTTTGATACTTATTATAGTATAGATGATATGAGAGCATGATAAGGTATTAAAGTAACTCTATGCTAGAGTTTTTAGTTTGAGGGTGACAGTGCTAGGCTCTGCAAGGGAGGTTGGTAGATCAGCATTCTTAGTAGATACTGGTAAGAGTAAGATACTGCTAGACTATGGTGTTATGTTCAAGAAGGAACCGTTATTCCCTATGCATGTTAAACCAAAGGATGTAGATGGTGTAGTGCTTACCCATGCACACCTAGACCACTCTGGATGCATACCATACCTATTCCTTCACTCTAACATACCAGTGTATGCAACAGAGCCTACGATAGAGTTATCCAAGATACTCCTGCTTGATATGATAAAGGTCTCAGGCTTCTACTTACCATTTGAGTACATAGAGGTTATGTCCATGATCAATGCTAGCAATGCGGTAAGGTATAGGGAGGAGGTAGAGATAGATGGTGCAAAGGTTACACTCCATAACGCTGGGCATATAATAGGTAGTGCAAGTATAGTTGTTGAGTATGATGGTAGGAGGATATTCTACACAGGTGATATAAACGCAAGGGGTTCCATGCTACTTGATAGTGCTGAGATAGTTAAGGATGTTGACCTTGTTATAACAGAGAGCACTTATGCATTAGAGGATCATCAGCCTAGGGAGGAGGCGGAGCATATGCTAGTAGAGTTTGCTAACGAGGTTATGGATAGGCATGGCATACTCTTCATACCAGCATTCTCTGTTGAGAGGGCACAGGAGATAGCATGTGTATTAAAGGCATACAACTTTAAGCATAAGGTTGCTATAGATGGGATGGCGTTGAAGGCAAATGAGATAATGCTCAAGCATAGAGAGTTCCTAAGGGATCCAGAGTTCTTCTCAAGTGTAATGAGATGGGTTAAATGGATTAATGGGTGGAGTGAGAGGAAGAGGCTTGTAGATGAGCCATGTGTAATAATATCCCCAGCAGGTATGCTTGTAGGAGGTAATGCATTATTCTACATGCAGAGGATAATAGATGATCCTAGGAATGGTATAGCAATAGTCTCATACCAAGGAGAAGGTACACCTGGGAGGTTGCTGCTGGAGAAGGGTATAGCACTTATAGATGGTGAGGCTAGGAGTGTTAAGGCTGAGGTTAAGAGGTTTGATTTCTCAGGGCATAGCGGTAGGAAGGAGTTATTCGATATGATAGGCTCCTTTAATAGCAGTGCAAAGGTTATTACAGTGCATGGTGATAATGATGCATGCACAAGGTTCGCTGAGGAGATAAGCAAGAGATTAGGCTTATATGCCTATGCACCATCTGCTGGGGAGCATATACAGGTATGATACTAAAATAAAATTATATGATTATGTGAATAAAGACGCTATAACTCTACCTTCTCAACATCTATCTGCCTTAGCAGTGTATCTGCCTCGCTAGCATTGGTAACGTATGTGTAAAGGTATCTGCTCCTCCTTATCTTTATCTTAACCTTATCCCCTCTCCTTACAACTCTACACTGCTCAGCACCCTTTGCTAGCCTTAGCAGTTCATCCTTGCTGAATAACTGCTTAGGCATACTCTATCTATTCATTAGGGAGTATCTAAACCCTTCTATGCTTTTTAACATATCAGCAGTCTCATTAGCAACATCCTTTATGGTTAGATCGTTGTAGTATCTGCTAAGCGCTTTTCCAGCAAGTATCATGGGTATGCCTATAAGGTTTGATACCATGGTAGGCTCTGGTATCCAGAATAGCATCCATCCTACTCTGCTCAGTGTCTTGCTTACCTTAGGAGCATTCTTTATGTTATCAAAGGCAGACTTTGTATCCTTATCCATAATAGCATTGAGTGATGAGTAAAGTTCAGTCCTCCTCTTTATTGCTTCTATCATATCCTTTGCATTATGCATGTTGTTATGCAGCAAGTATTGATGATAAACCTTTATGTATATGCAATTATACAAGATGAGCAATTAAATAGACTACATGCCATGGATTAATATGCGTAACATTATTGATCTAAGAGTAACACTTGAGAGTGGGCAGGTATTCCTATGGTATGAGATTAAAGGTAACTACTACATAATACATGGGAGCAATGTATTAAAGGTAAGGGTAGATGATGATAATTTAACATATGACTCTATGCCAAGTAAAGTTAACGTGGAGGAGTTCTTTAGGCTAGATGATGATATACATAAGATAAATAATAGTATAGCAAGGGATGAGTTGATAAGGAAGGCAATAGAGGAGTTCTATGGGTTAAGGTTGCTTAGGCAGGAGCCATTCCAGTGCATGATCTCATTCATATCAGCAACCAATACCAGCATAAGGCATATTACAAGTATGCTTGGTAAACTATGTAGAAGGTTTGGTGCATGCATAGAGTTCGATGGACTAAGATTTTACACATTCCCAGATGCAAAGGCAATAGCATCAGCAAGTATCAATGAGTTATGCTCATGCTCTCTAGGCTATAGGGCAAGGTATATCAAGCATGCTAGTAGTGAGTATCCTAGCATGGATGTTGAGTATCTAAAGAAGGCTAGTTATAATGATGCAAGGGATATACTCTTAAGCATACCTGGTATAGGTAGCAAGGTTGCAGATTGCATACTGCTATTTGCATTGGAGCATGTAGAAGCATTCCCTATAGATGTTTGGATATCTAGAGTAGTAGCAAGATACTATAATCATATTGTAAAGGGTAGGTTAACAGCAGGAAAGTATATGTATGTAGCAGATGCCATGAGGGCATACTTTGGTATCTATGCAGGTTATGCACAGCAGTATCTATACTGCTATGCTAGAAGGCACTTGTGATAATATTAATAAAAGCAACTCTTGTTATAGATTAAAGGGCCCGTAGCTCAGCATGGATAGAGTGCCTGCCTTCTAAGCAGGTGGTCGTGGGATCGAAGCCCACCGGGCCCGTTAATGTATTGATAAACTTATTAACTTTAATCAAGTAGAGAGTAGCATGAGTTATAGGATGCTTGAGCATATGACAGATGCACTTATAGAGGTAGAGGCTGATACGCTAGAGCAGGCATTTGAGTTGGCAGCAAGGGCGCTTGTAGATGTTATGATAGATGTTAGCAAGGTTGATGCTAGGCAGGAGTTGGATATAGATGTTGATGGCCATGATTTTGAGAGCTTACTATATAACTGGTTGGAGCATGTTATGATAATACTTGTAAGTGATCATATAGCATTGAGTAGATTCAAGGTTAGAATAGAACAGGATAGAGGGTATAGGTTGCATGCTAAGGCATATGGGGAGCCATTGGATCTTGAGAAGCATAACTACAAGGTTGAGATAAAAGGTGTAACGTATCATATGATGAGTATAGGGTATGATAGCAAGTATAGATTAACATTCCTCCTTGATCTATAAATAAAATATTATATGCGAGTGTTGTGAATACTTAACTATGGAGAGGGACCCAGAGTTAGAGAGGATTATGGAGAAGAGGCTCAAGGAGATGATGGAGCAGGCAAAGGGGAATAGTAGAGCCTCTACAGGAGCAAGGATAATAGAGTTGAGTGAGAGGGATTTTGACGATGTTATAAACAGTAGTAAACCTGTTATAGTAGACTTCTGGGCAAGCTGGTGCGGCCCATGCCAGTTCATGCTCCCTATATTCGATAGGTTAGCAAGGGTATATGGTGATAGGATGGTATTTGCTAGGCTTAATGTCGATGAGAACCAAGCAGTGGCAGCAAGGTATGATGTATATGCTATACCAACCTTTATAGTATTCAAGGATGGCAGACCTATAGATAGGGCTGTGGGTGCTATTGGAGAGATAGGGCTTGAGAAGCTGATAAGGAAGAATATAGGCAATAATTAATTAACTATCATTTATGTTAAGATAATCTAGTTATCTATGTATCAGATTACACTATATCATTATTTAGACATGTCAAAAAAAATGGTTAAGATATATATAGTCTTTCTGACTATTAAATCAATCAGACTAGTTACTGCACTTATAACAGCTATAACTCTAACTAGTATACTAGTAGTATATACAGGTAATCACTTCAATAGCAATAAAGAAGGCGTATATATCTCAACTATGCATGATAGTATAAAAGGATCTGAGATAGATCCTGCTAAGTTCCTTACCAACTTTGAGTATGGGCAAGTCTCTATACTTGATGATGGGACTATTTTAAGAGTTTACCATAACTGTAGAGGATGTTAGACTAGAGATCGCTCCTAATATATACTTTGATGCTTGGATATATAATGGCAGTATACCAGGTCCAACATTAAGGGCCACTGAAGGAGATAGAGTTAGGGTTACATTCATTAACAATGGATCACATCCCCATACAATACACTTCCATGGTAAACATCCAGCAGAGATGGATGGCTCTCTAATATTCGTTCCCCCAGTGGAAGATTTGTATATGAGTTTACGGCAGAACCATTTGGATTTGGATTACACCTTTATCACTGCCATGTTCCTCATAGCAGAGCATATAAATAGAGGGTTATATGGTGCCTTTATAATAGACCCAAAGATACCAAGACCTCCAGCAAAGGAGATGGTCATGGTATTGAATGGTTATGATACAGATTTCGATAAAGAGAATAACTTCTATACTGTAAACGGTATACCATTCTATTACATACATAATCCAATAGAGATAAAGGCGAGCATGTTAGGATTTATCTTGTAAATATGCTTGAGTTTGATCTTATAAATAATTTTCACCTCCATGGTGATCTATTTAAACTTTATAGAACTGGCACTAGTCTTATGCCTCATGAGATTACAGCCATGGTTACTATGAGTCAAGGAGAGAGGGCTATCCTTGAATTTAAGTATTATTATCCAGGGCTTTACATGTTCCATGCACATGTGATAGAGTTCTCTGATAAAGGCTGGATGGGTTTCTTCAAGGTAGTAGAAGATGATGATAATACTGTTGTCGATGATATAACTGGAGACCCTGATGATAAAAAAGATGATAGCGCCGATGTTAATGATGATAATTATTAACATACTGACTAGTGAAGGTATATGAATACTAGAAGAGTAATACTAGCAATTATACCTATACTACTTACCTTATATATTGCGTATACAGTAGCCATTGGTATAGGTTTACATAACCTTGAAGGATTAGCAATAGGCGCAGCATTGGCAATAGGAGAGGTAGCATTATCAAAGTTCTTAGTTATATGATTTACAATACATAATGTGACAGAAGGTATTGCTATAGTAGCACCACTGGCCAACATTAGAGTAAAGGCGGTGCATTTTATAATACTAGCTATTATAGCTGGTGCATCAACTATATTTGGAGGATGGATAGGCAGTCTCATAAATATACCTATAGCATCAGCTATATTCCTTGCTATTGGAGTAGGAGCTGTGCTTCAAGTCATATATGTTAGATTGATGATAAGAATGTAAAGATACTATCTACTCATAATGCGGCTGGATTCATTACAAGCATGTTGATAATGTGCTTGACAGGATTGTTTGTATAGTCTTTAAAGACTAGAGGTAGCCATACAATGGGTCAAGCTTGCGCCTTATCTTTGCTATCTCATCCAAGAGTGCCAACTCCTCTTGGCTAAGCCTATGCTTGAACCTCTCTACTAGCATCTTGTAGTGCTGTGCTGGAGGTAGTGTGTATAGTATATCCCCTTCCTTTATCTGCCTCCCAATAGTAGGCTCGTTCATAGAGACTGCTACCTGCATACCCTTCCTAGCCTCATCTATGCTCTTCCCCTTATCCTGTATCTGATGTATGCTCCCTACATCCATACCTTCAGCATTCATAACTTGGCTCTTCTGTCTTAACCTGCCTTCAATAACCTCAACACCAAAGACTGCTGGATTGCTCCTCCTGAATACAAAGCCCTTCATCACACTGAACTTGCATGGTTGCACGAGTGATGCAAATATACTACTCTCCTCCCTCTCCCTCTCATAACTAACCCATTGCCTGTAAGACTCTACAAGGGTATAGATTACCTTATCATGGAATATCTTTACGCCTTTAGCCTCTGCTTCTTGCTCAGCATCCTGTAGAATCTTGGTATTGAATGCTAATACTACACCTAGATACCTATCCCTCTCCTTCACTGTAGCAGCCTCTATAATATCCCTCTTTGTAACACTCCCTATATCTGCTATCCTTATAGGTATACCTTCCTTCTTCAGCATATCAACTATAGCCTCCAGTGAGCCTAGGGTATCACACTTTAATACAACACCAACCTTATCAGTGCTTATAACTAGAGCATTAACCTCACTCTGTAACTGCTCCTTTAACTGCTCTATGCTACTGCTATCCCTTATAACATAGAACTGGCTCCCTGCTAATACTCCCTCTATATCTTGCGAGTGTGATGCTACCTTTACACCTACTGCAGCATGTACCTCACTTACCCTTATGAACTTGTCTCTAGGGTCTCTCATCTCATCCAATGGCTTTGGGAGTAGAAGAGCCTTAACCTTTGTTATTACCACACCATCCCTCTTAACCAGCATTATATCATCCCCTTCCCTTAGACTACCATCTAGAAGGATAAGGTTTGCTGTGAAACCTAGCCCATGCTCCTCCTTCACCTCAAGCACTATACCCTTGCCCTGATCACTCACCTCAAGCCTCTTAAGCATGTACTGCTGCACTAGACCTACAAGCACAGCAAGTAGCTCAGGTATACCCTCCCCAGTCCTTGCACTTACAGGTACTATAGCAACCTCTCTAGTAAAATCCTTAACCCTATAGAATGCCTCTCCCCTTAATCCTAGCCTTGAGAGTGAGCCTAGGAGTGAGTATATCCTGTTATCCAACTCATCGATAACTGCCTTATCCTGATTCTTCAGAGAGTTCAGCAGCAGCATATCATTGCTACTCCTCCATCCAGGTAGGGTATCCAACTTGTTCAGTGCTATAAGGAATGGTACCTTCCTCCTCTTCAGTATATCTATGCTCTCATAGGTCTGGGCCTCAAAGCCCCTGTTTATATCAACAACTACTATTGCAATATCTGCTGCAGATCCTCCCCTAACCCTTAGGTTAACAAATGCTTCATGCCCAGGTGTATCTATAACAAGTAAGCCTGGGACCTTAACATCTGCACCAAATTTAGCAAATAAAGGGCCACAGATCTCCTTTATAGTATCAATAGGGAAGAAGCTTGCACCTATATGCTGTGTTATACCCCCAGCCTCCCTTGCTTGCACTGCACTACCCCTTATCCTATCAAGTAGGGATGTCTTACCAGCATCAACATGCCCTAGCACTACAACAACAGGCTGTCTTATAGGCATCTTTACACACCATGCAATTATTGCAGTTACAGGTTATTTGCATCATAATCCTTGAAGATAACCTTAACCTCCCTTAGGAAGCTCTCTAATGAGTCACTTGCATGTATTGCATTCTCTGTTATATTAGAGCCATACATGTATCTTATAGTATCCTTCTCCGCCTTCCTTGGGTCTGTTGCGCCTATTATACTCCTAACCCTTACTATAACATCATCACCATTACCCTCTATAACAGCAGCTACTATTGGACCAGAGGTTATGAAATCAACCAACTCATTGAAGAATGGTTTGCTGCTATGTATAGAGTAAAATTCTCTAGCCTCCTCTTTACTTAATCTAAGCATCTTAAGCATCCTTATACTGAAGCCTTGATCCTCAAATATCTTAAGTATAGACCCTATAGCATTCTTCCTTACCGCATCTGGCTTTATCAGTATTAAGGTTCTATTTATACTCATATTCACTCATGATATGATAAGCATCAATTAATTCCTTACTATATAAATAATTGATTACCTTGCCTTTACCTTTATCCCACCCTTAACATACCTCCTAGTCCACTTTAACCTCCTTGGATCTCTCTTAAGAA
Organism: uncultured Nitrosopumilales archaeon; assembly: GCA_964475945.1. GTDB lineage: Archaea > Thermoproteota > Nitrososphaeria > Nitrososphaerales > Nitrosocaldaceae > JBBIQH01. Next base: position 65,232 of record CAYYYF010000004.1, read on the forward strand.
CGAACATATTCTTCCAGCACTTGCTTGAGCATAGGTAAAGCATTGAACCATCGTTCTTAACAAATACTCTACCATGCCCAGGTTTGATCTGATTGCCACAGAATGAGCATGGTTTACTGCTAGCACTCATACCAGACACCCTTTACCTACTGTATCTTCCTAGCTTCTCTCTCAGTCTCCCTTAGCATCAGTACATCACCTAACCTTACTGCACCTTTAACATTCCTTGCTATTATCCTACCTCTATCCTTACCCTCAAGTATCCTAACCCTTACCTGTGTTATCTCTCCAGCAATACCTGTCCTCCCGACTATCTGTATAACCTCAGCAGGGGTTAGCTTCTCTTCCTTGCTCATTACAATCACCTCTTCTACCTACTTCTTCATACTCCTTATTGTATTTACTATCTGCTCCACTGCTTGTTTAGCATCTCCAGCATCTACTATGCATGCTGCAGCAACTGCTACATCTATACCTACTGCTTCTCCTAATTGCTTCTTACTTGGCACATATACATAAGGGGTATTACGCTCCTCACATAGGATTGGTAGATGAGCAACAACCTCTGGGGGCTCAACATCCTCCGCTATTATAACCAGTTTTGCTATACCTCTCTCCACAGCCTTTGTAGTCTCATTCGTGCCTCTCTTAACCTTCCCGCTATCCTTAGCACTCCTTACAGCCTCATACACCAACTTTATCATCTCCTTTGGTACATCAAACTTTACATAGTATGGCTTACTCATCATTATCACCCTTTGGGATCATCCTATATACCATCTTTGGGGCCTCTTAAAAATCTTTGTAAGCCTATATATTAAATAGGATGGTGTAGTAATTTATGAATGTAAGGTATGCTAGCGATGATGAGGTTAGGTATGCAATAAGCAGTAACCCTAGAGCAAAGGCTATACTCCCTATAGGCTCGCTTGAGCAGCATGGCATGCACTTGCCATTATCAACTGATACCATGATAGCAGAGTATATTGCATCAAAGGTAGGGGAGAGGCTTAATGCGCTTGTATTACCTCCAGTAAACTATGGCATATCATATGAGCATAGGCCATTATTCAACATAAGCATAGGCAGCATTACTCTAGCAAGGATGATAGAGGATATCTGCTCCTCCCTTGTATACAATGGTGTAAAGAGGATAATCATACTTAACGGGCACTACGGTAATGAACATGCAATACTCTCGTGCATAAAGGAGATAAGCACAAGGTATAAGGTTATGCTTGCAAGTATACCATATTGGATATTCATAGATGGGAGTGATCATGCTGGGATTAAGGAGACTTCGCTCATGCTTGCCATAGACTCCAAGGTTGTAAGGGTAGATAAGGTAAGAAATGGCAAGGATCTTGCTAAGGGTATAGCATTGGAGAATATTACCCTATTAGAGGGCTCAATAGTAAGGTTAACAGGTAATGGTATAGTAGGGGATGCAAGCAAGGCAGATGTGCATAAGGGTAGAGAGATGCTTAACATAATAATAGATGGTATAGTTGAGGCTATAAGTGCACTTGAGAGCATGTATGAGCAGTATTTAAATGAAAAGAGTTAATTTGATATATGCAAGAGTAGAAGGTAATGTGATAGACATGTCGGTAGATATGGCAGTCAAGGTATTGGATGAGAGCCTTGGAGGTGTAGTGCTTATAAAGATGAAGGGTGGCAAGGTAGTGCGAGGAACTCTACTAGGCTATGATCAGCACATGAACCTGCTCCTATCTAAATCCGAGGAGATACTTGAGGATGGCAAGACAGCAGAGTTAGGCACAATAGTGGTTAGAGGAGATAATGTGGTGATGATATCACCAAAGTGATGAGTTATGAAGGGAACCCCCTCAATGGGGAAGCATAACAAGGGCAGAGTGCATATAAGGTGCAGAAGGTGTGGAAGCAACTCCTTCCATATAAGGAAGAAGAGATGCTCAAGTTGTGGATTCCCAGATAGTAGGTTAAAGTGAAAGAAGGATAAAGGATAATAGGTAGCGGTAGAGAGAAGGAGTATGATAGAGGCTATAGTAGCAGCAGGGTTAGCAGGTGCAGTAACAGCATTTGCAATGCGTATGCATGATGCAAAGGATAAGAAGGAGAGTATAGAGGAGAGGATAAGGAGTAGAGTAGGTGATAGGATAAGGGAGTATAGGGAGCAAGGGAGGATAGATGAGCAGGAGTATATTTTATTAACCAATGGTAGTCTAGATACAGTAAGAAGACCAGAGGTAGCAGATACTAATACCCTTCTTGTTAAGATACTATCTAGGCTAGATGATATACACGCAAAGATTGAGAGTAAAGGGGTAATGGTTAAGGCTAAGGATAAGGATGAGGATAATAAGTCTAAGGATAAGACTATCCCAAGGGATAAGAATAAAGGGAGATACAAGGAGAGAAGAGCAAGTATAAAGGATAGCATAGAGTTTAACACTCTTAATACTGATGCTAAAGAGGTTAATGATGGTAATAGCAGTAGCAGTAGCAGTAAAGATGATTACTTGAATGAGTTTAGTGAGATAGAGGAGTTGAAGAAGCAGATAACTGAGATGATATCAAGGTTAGAGAAAGAGTAATTAATCAAGCGCACAATACACCTTGCATGAGCGTATATGCAGATATAGTAAACACTCTGGCAGAGTACCTTAAGGATGGGATGGTTATAGGCTTAGGCTCAGGTAGAACAGTAAGCATGGTTCTAGACCTCCTTGCAGGTAATGGTAGAGTAAACATTAGATCATTAAGGTTTATACCATCATCACTCCAGATAAGGCTGAAGGCAGAGGCCCTTGCTCTTAATATTGTAGATGAGTCATTCATACCATGCGTGGACCTTGTATTGGATGGTGCAGATCAGATAGATAGTAGGTTTAATATGATAAAAGGAGGTGGAGGGGCACTGCTAAGGGAGAAGGTGCTTATACATGCAGCAGAGAAGGTTATAATATTCGCTGATAAGAGCAAGTATGCTGATAGATTAACCCTACCAATACCTATAGAGGTTCTACCCTATGCTAGGGTATATGTTGCTAAGGTGCTCAAGGATGAGTTTAATGCAGAGGCGAGGATAAGGGTTAATGAGAGAGGCTACCCTGTTGTGACAGAGAATGGGAATATTATACTTGATACCCTGATAGATACTAACAGGTATTATGATGGTAAGGATGGGCTTGCCGAGTTGGAGCATGAGATAAGGTGTATAGCAGGGGTTATTGAGGTAGGCCTGTTTACAAGGCATGCAGATGTATATTACAAGATAAAGGATGATGGTATTGAGGTTATAAAGCCATAATAATAATAAGAAAGCAGATCTCTACTTATTACTTACTTACCTTACATGCCTTGCAATATAGCACCCATACCCCCTCTTACCTACAACATCACCATCCTGCATTATAATACTCCCTCTAACTATAGTGTATACTGGCCATCCCTTCAGTAGCATGCCATCGTATATCGAGTAGTCTGAGTATGAGCATAACCTATCATGCTCAACCCTCTGCTCCTTCTTTACATCTATAAGCACTATATCTGCATCATAACCCTGCTCTATACTCCCTTTGCTACTCAACCCGAATATACTAGCGGTATTAAAGCTTGTTAACCTTACCAACTGCTCTAATGTTATCCTACCTTTATTGACCCCCTCGCTCAGTAGCACAGGTAGCATAGTTGCTAACCCTGGGAAGCCTGCAAGTGAACTCCATACACTACCCGTAACCTTCATCTCAAGCCTATTTGCTACATGATCAGTGCCTATGCAGTCTATCAGCCCAGAGGATAATGCACCCCATACCCTAGCAGCATCCTCCTTACTCCTTAACGGTGGCACAACCTTCCCTCTAAGATCGAATTCATAGGTATGTGTAAGGTAATGGGGGCATGTCTCAGCATATATCTTTACACCTTTAGCCTTTGCATCCCTTATCGCATTTAATGCTAGAGAGGAGCCTACATGCACTATGTATACTTTAGCATCATACCTGCTTGCTAGATCTGCAACATACTTTATAGCCTTGTACTCTGCAGTGCTTGGTCTTGCCTTATGCCACGCCTCAAGCCCCTCAAGCCCTTGCTCCTTGCACATCTTCATGTTAGCATAGCATATATCTGGATCCTCTGCATGCACAAGGGTTAAGCACCCTAGCCTTGATACCTTGCTTATTGCACTCTCTACCATCTCCTCTATAGTGTTAACATAGGCATACTTTAACATGCTGGAGTAAGGATCCATATCCATGTATATGCCTCCTAACTCACCCTTTAGGTTCATGTATAACTTAAAGGAGGTTACCCCATGCTTTATGCAATACTCCAGTTCTTCATCCTCCAAATGCTCCTTCATGAGTATAGAGGCATGGTATGCATAATCCACATAGTGGTTATTAGTATTGATATGCATAGCAAGTTTATCTGTATACCTAGCATAGAGCCTTAGCATCCTCATCATTGTAGTTACTCCTCCAACAGCAGCACTCTTTGACTCACTCTCAGATGCAAGATCTATTGGAGTGAATACACCATAGTGCACATGGGGATCTATAAGCCCAGGTATTGCATAGAGGTTAGAGGCATCTATCCTTATACTTGCATCATGATGCTCATCAACCGTTAGAGAGGTTATCTTACCATCCTTTATAGCAATACTCCTCTCTACTATCCCTATGCCAGGGATAACAACCTTTGCATTCCTTATAAGCATATCCATGGCTAAGGTAAGTTTTATTACGTTATTTATTCAATATAGATGGGTTGGCGTTGATAGATAAGATAAGGGATGGTAAGGCAGTTGTTGTGCCAGGGGTGTATGATGCATTAAGCGCAAGGATAGCAGAGCATCTAGGCTTTGAGGCAGTATTCCAATCAGGGTATAGTGTATCTGCAAGCATGCTAGGCTTACCAGACTATGGTCTGCTTACTGCTAAGGAGGTTATAGATCAGGCAAGGGGTATAGCAAGGGCTGTAAGGATACCCCTAATAGTGGATATAGATACTGGGTATGGTAATGCATTAACCGTAAGGAGGGTTGTTAGGGAGTTGGAGGATGCTGGTGCAAAGGGCATATTCCTTGAGGATCAGGTATGGCCTAAGCGCTGTGGTCATATGCAAGGCAAGCAGGTTATTGCTAGAGATGAGTATATGCAGAAGTTGATTGCTGCATTGGATGCTAGGAGTAGCAAAGAGTTCATAGTAGTTGCTAGGACAGATGCACTTGAGCCTCTAGGCATAGATGAGGCTATAGAGAGGGCAAATGCTTATGCTAATGCTGGAGCAGATCTTGTATTCATAGAGGCTCCTAGGAGCATACAGGAGATGGAAAGGATATGCAGGGAGGTTAAGGCACCACTGGTAGCAAACATGATAGAAGGGGGTAAGACACCACTGCTTAGCATAGATGAGTTAGAGAAGCTAGGTTACAGGTTCATACTATTCCCATTAACAGCCATATTTGCATCTGCATATGCAATAATGGAAGCACTATCATTACTCAAGGCTAGGAAGGATACCAAGAGTATAATGAATAGACTCTTAACCTTTAATGAGTTCAATAAACTTGTTGGTTTAGATGAGTTAAAGATGCTAGAGAAGAGGTATGCTAGCCATAATTATAAATAGTCTCTACTCTGCAGATAGGTCCCAGTAGTGTGCATTCTTGAAACCCTCTAATGGTAGGTTTAAGGATCTCCACTCCTTTAATGACTTTGCATATAGCCTAACATTGCTATACCCTGCTAACCTTAATGCATAGTATGATAAACCTGAGAGTGTACCAACGCTTCCACAGTATACTATAACCTCATCATTAATACTAACCTTGCGATTACTCAACAACCTTGATATCTCCTCCTTACTCTTAAGTATCCTATCCTCTGCTGAGAATGCCTTCCATGGTATGTTTATAGCATTGGGTATATGGTGATCAAGGTAGTTCAGTCTCTCCCTAACATCCAGCAACCTACTCTTGGTAACCTTACCTTCAACTACATCCTTTATATACTCATAATCTGCTAGTATGCTTCTATTTATACTTGGATTACTGCTACTCCTAATGCTATTAATACTGCTGCTAACCTTATCTTCAACCTCAAAGCCTAAACCCTTCCACATGCTGTATGTAACTGATAGTAGGGATACCTTCTCATACCCTAGATACTCTAGCGTCCATGCTACCCTAGATGCTAAAGCACCAAATGTATCATCGTATACTATAACATGCTTCTCATCATTTGTGATATCTAATCCTATGCTAGAGAATAACCTCGCTAGTATTGATATATCCATGCTCTCTATAACCCTTGCTAGAGGCAATGATACTGCTCCTGGTATATGCTCCTTTGTATACTCCTCCTCCCTTCTAACATCCACTATTATCATACTAGGATCCTTATCCCTTATACGCTTGTATAACTCCTCAGGCTCTACAAGGATAGGATACCTTCTTACGAGCATCATGCAGCACACTCACCCTTTGCAGTCCTTACTACGAACTTGTTATCACTACCATAATCCATGTAAGCCTCTGGCTCCTTCTCTGGCTCTGGTAACCTTGCAACCTCATCTATCACTGCCCTTAATGCATTCACATCCTTAACCTTGCCATTGCCTTTGCCATCTAGCACTCTATCTATCCATGCAGCAAAGCTCTCACCATCACTATGCTCCTGCTTATAAACCTCTACCAACTTGAGTATAACATCTATTACCCTCTTTGCTGGGACCCTTGCTACTATAGTGCCTAATGCATTATCCTTGCCTATCTTGCCACCTAGGAGCATGTTGTATGCTGGAGTGAGTGTATTGTTTATCCTTATTGCAGCTCCAAAGAACCCTATAGTACCTATCATATGTTGTCCACATGAGTTTGGGCACCCGCTTAACTTTATAGTAGTATCCTTAAATGCATCATCCATATCAAGCCCTTGCTCTAGTAGCATACTCCTTATCTCCTTTGCCAATCTATGTGCATTGGTTATTGCTAGATTACATGAGGTTGTGCTTGTGCATCCTATCACTGAGGTTATCCCTAGTGCACCATAGTTTGCCAAGCCTACCTCCTTTAATGCACTGTATAACTCAGCAAGCCTATACTCTTGGACAAACCTTAACACAAAGCCCTGCCATGGTGTTGTAATAACCTTCCTCTCTAGAGAGAATTCTCTGCATATATTTGCTAATGCCCTTAACTGCCTAGCAGTAACATCCCCTGCCTGCAATGGTATGAGCACTGTAGCATAACCCTTCTGCTTCTGCTTGATAACATTGGTCTTATACCACCTCTCAAATCCCTCTGGTGTATTGAATGGTTTGAACTCAACATGCTCCATAGCAGGCTTATCCTCCTTCCTTAAGTCTAACTTAACTAACACTGATTTGGTTAGATTCACTATACTCCTCTCCTTTAATACAAGCTCCCTGAACTTCTCAAAGCCCATATCATGCACTAGGTAGCGCATCCTATTCCTATGCATCTTCTCCCGATCACCAAGCCTATCGAATAACCTTACAACTGCCATTGCTGTAGGTAATAGCATATCCTCTGGTGTAAACTCCTCCAACTGCTCTGCTAGGTAAGATGCTGGCCCTAAGCCTCCTCCTATATATACCCTGAACCCCCTTACTACATTACCATTACCATCATCCTTTACTGCTGGAACTAAACCAACATCGGCTATCCTAGCATAGCTATGATCATCACAGCATGCGAAGTTGAACTTGAACTTCCTTGGTAGGTTCTGGCATATAGGGTTCCTTAGGAAGAACCTTGCCAATGCCTTGGCATAGGGTGTTACATCGAATGGCTCATTTATGCATACACCAGCGAATGGTGAGCATGTAACATTCCTTACAGTGTTACCGCAAGCCTCTCTGGTAGTTAATCCAACCTCAACAAGCCCTTGCTCAACTGCTGGTGCATCATCAAGGTGTACCCAGTGCAACTGTATATTCTGCCTAGTTGTTACATGTGCACTACCTATGGAGAAGTCATCACTTAACTTTGCTATCCTTACAAGTTGCCTAGGGGTTAGTATTCCAGCAGGGATCTTTATCCTAACCATGGTGTAATCCTTGTTAAGCCTTGAGCCATACATGCCATGCTGTAATCTGAAGCGCCTAAACTCATCCTCACTTATCTTACCCTCTCTATACAACCTTACCATCTCCTCAACACTCCTAACCTCTTCAGGTAAGCCCCACTGCTCTATACTAGCATCTTCATAATTGGCATGAATATTCTTTTGCATATAAGGATAGGATAACATTGTTATATTTAAAACTTAATAATTAGTTTTTAGTATCTAGGTTATTATATTTAAATAATTCCTTGCTTGTATAATAGGTGATATGAGTATAAGGCTTGAGGTAAGCAAGGTTATAGATGCACCAGTGGATAAGGTATGGGGTATAGTTAGCGATCTTGATAATGAGCCAAGGTATTGGCATGGGACAAAGAGTGTAAGGAATATAAGCAAGGATGGTAATACCATAACAAGGGAGGTTGTAATAGCATTCAAGAACTCATTATGCAGAGAGGTTGTGAGCATAGAACCCCTTAAGAGGATAGATATTAATATAACAGATGGCCCAATGCAGGGGCATAAAGTAATCATGCTAGAGGATATGAATGGTAAGACCAAGGTTAATGTGCTATGGGATATAAGGCTTAAAGGGATGCTCTCACTATTCTCATCGATGGTTAAAGGGCATATAGAGGAGGGTACAAGGGATGCACTTGAGAGGATAAGCAGTGCAGTAATTCAATAAATAATAAATTGATCCCATGTTAATCTTGAGTGATGCTGATTGTAATCAATAGCATACTGTTAGCAATAATACTTGCATTACTTGGTACATGGGTATACCTGCTAGTATATGCATTAAGGACTTACAGGCATGCACCTAGGCTTACTCATGCTACAAGCATAGCACCTAGGGTAGATATAATACTACCAGCAAGGAATGAGGAGAGGTTCATAGCAAGATGCTTAGACTCATTGCTTAAGCAGGATTATCATAATTATAGAATAATAGCTGTCGATGACTCCTCTACAGACTCTACGCTAAAGATAATGAAGGAGTATGCTAGGAGTGATAAGGTAACCTTAATAGCCTTAAATAACAAGCCTGATGGATGGGTAGGGAAGAACTGGGCATGCTATAATGCATACATACACTCAGATGCTGAACTACTGCTCTTTACAGATGCTGATACCCTGCATCATCCAAGGTTACTAAGCCTAGCTGTAGGGGAGATGCTTAAGGATGATCTAGATGCTCTAACACTTGTGCCTAGGCTAGAGTGCATAGATACTTGGAGTAAGATAGCAGTTCCATTGCTACTAACATTCCTCTACTCAAGATACTCACCATTAAGGGTTAACAGCAGTAAGCATGATACAGGCTACTTCTTCGGCAGTTACTATATAATAAAGAGGAGTGTATACGAGTCCATAGGCACGCATAGTAGTGTAAGGGATGAGATAATAGAGGATGGCGCATTAGGCTCAAGGGCAAAGAAGCAGGGGTTCAGGATAAGGATGTACCTTGCTGATCATCTATTCTATGCTGTATGGTCTAGGGATCTTAATACCCTAATCAATGGGCTTGCTAGGCTAATTGCTCCTATATATGCTGTAAGCAAGGGTAAGGCTATAGGTATAGTTGTGCTTATCTTCTTCCTCTTCCTATACCCTTTTATATTGATACCATACTCACTACTGCAGTTAAATGCATACCTACTATATTCTAGCATAGTAACATCATTACTTATAATAGCAACATCAGTAATACATAGTATAAAGGGTGTTGGTATAAGGGTTAATCCTCTCTATGGATTATGCGCACCTTTAGCCTCACTCCTCATATTCTATGGGTTCCTAAGGGGGCTTAGGAGTAAACATGGTGTAGTATGGAGAGGTAGGAGTTACTCTTTCAGTAACTACAGGACAGATGGGTTTAGGTTATGAATAGAGGTAAGGAGTAAAGGAAAGGAGAGAAAGATAAAAATACCTAAGGTTAGAGTAAGGATATATGCCTGTAACAGATACAGTAAAGAAGCAGCTTGCACAGAGGCGTAGGTTATTCTTTAAGATCTGCTTCAAGTGCGGAGCAAGGAATTCTATAGATGCTGTTAGGTGCAGGAAGTGCAAGGGCGATAAGATGAGGTTAAAGAATAGAACCTTAGGAGCAAAGAAGTAAATAATACTTTTAGTTAATTTTGTGTAATATTAATTAATAATAATAATATAATATTATTATTGCTTATTACTTGCTATCTTGATTGGGCGGGTGGTCTAGCTTGGTTAGGACGTGGCTCTCACACAGCCAAGGTCAAGGGTTCAAGTCCCTTCCCGCCCATCTTTTCCTCAGTTCAACCGACCAACCATTATTCTATGATGAATATTAATAGAGAGAAAGGTAACAAAGACGATAACCATAAAGAGAATAAAGACCTTGGTCTTAACAACAACTACAGAGATAGAGACATTTACAATCGTGAAGAGAGGTTCAGATACTGGCTGGCAAGGGCTGCTGAGGATAAGATTAACGGTAATGAGATTATCAGGTTCATTACATACATGCAGGAACAGAACCTATCCTTAATGTGGATGACCAGAACCATAACAATTCTACTGCATGTTAGCAGGATGTTAGGCAAACCATTTAAAGACGCAACCAAGGATGATATTAAGAAGGTTATTGCATGGGTAGAAGGTAATGATTACTCAGCATCGTCCATCAGGAAGTACAAACAGGTTATCAAGTACTTCTACAAGGTTCTTTACGGTAACAATGAATATTATCCTATGCAGGTTGCATGGATAACAGGTAAAGTTAGTAAGGATCTAAGAAGGAAGGAAGAGGAACTATCATTCAACAATTACCTTACTGAAACAGTTCATGCATACTTGGCATCCTTCCTGCATTATCAGTTTATTGTTACAGTTAGGACATCTATCGGCAATATTACTATTATTAGTATTATTGTTATCAATACTACTGCTATTATTATTGTTACTGTTATTACTGCTGCTACTACTATAGTTTAATTTTATTATGACTTCATCAATATTCTGGACATCAACCAGCAATACCATGTTATTAGGTAATACTATCGAGGACTTTTTTGTACCTATTGCAAAAGTTACAGCATTATATTCCTTTGTACCATCCTTATCCTTGATTATTACCTTCATCATATTATAATATGATGAATATAAAGGAGTTGAAGGAATTAATAAGAAAGGATGAACCTACTAACTACTGTTACCAAAGGTTCAAAGCAAAGGTAAGATGTCCATACTGCAATGAAGAAGCAGATGTATTGGTATGTGCATAAAGATGGTAAGGTATGTTGATGTAAGTTGTGGTCATTCATTTCCTTTCCTTTATTTCTTTCTTTATTTATTTAGTTCTTTATTCTATGATGAAGAAGGTAATAATAGATCCATACAAAAAGGCTAAGGCAGAGGAATACCTTAAACAACTTATTCTATCAAGAACCAAAAACGATAACAACAATAGCAGTAAATGAATAATAATTTATAATCTACTTACCTTTCTTTCTTATTTATATAATGATGTTCGATGATACTTGTTCTAAATGTGGTAGGTTCATAGGAGATAAGGATAGTGTAAGAAGATGGGATGGTAGCATAGTATGCTACATATGTGCTAGGTATGAGTCTGGTCCTATCTCAAGATCATCAAGGTACTACGATGATGATAGAAAGGAATTTGCAGAAGATAATGAAGAGGACAGATATACGTGGTAATTTACCTTAACTAAACTTAGCTTACCTTAACTAATCATTTATTTTTTATTTATCCGTAAATTAGCAAGGTCAATCTACGGATACAGACGATTATTGTTCTTTTATTTCTTATTTATTCTATGAGATGGCTTTAGGATTAGATGCTGGTATCCTATTAATGGTTGGTATAATTGCTACAATAGCATTCATAGCAGTGGTTAATGGTGTATTAATTCCAGCTACTCAAGACTGGTTTAAAGATGCAATGATTAAAATGCCCAAATTTGATTACAATCCTAATACTGGTAATGGTAATGAGAATTATGATGCATATATGAACTTAATGCGTATAGCAGTACCTATAATTGCAATTGCAATGACATTTGCAGGCGCAGTAATAATTCTTGAGGAATTCTATATATTCAGGAAGGAACAAGGTATATCTATTGTAACACATGGTGTAATGTACTTAATATTTCTGTTATTATTCCCTACATTATGGGATCTATTTGCTAATGGTATAGAACAAATCTCGTATTACATCTTAAATCCTAGTAATCCTAATGATACTCAGGCAATAAACAACAAAGTACAGTACATCTTCCAGTATATAGGAGGAATAGTTCCTCCTAACGTAGATTGGAATACAGTATTGCAATTCCTTACAAATCCTAATGATGCAGCCCAAACCATATTCAGGGATGTGTTTTTAGCAGTATTCAAGGCATTTATAGCAGCCATGGCAGTATTCTTAATGTTCGTAATAGGTACAGTTAGGATAGTATTAACGGCAATAATGGCGATTGCATTACCATTAATACTTGCATTCTCGTTATTTCCATTTGCTGAGCGAGTATTTAGTAGATTGAAGGATATCCTGATAGGCTTATCATTTGCGCCCATACTATCGGCATTGGTTATTACTGCAGGAGTTGCATTTCTAGAATCAACACCATTATCTCCATTACAGCAGTGGATGGCAGCTATAGCAGTAGGATTCTTGGCTATTCTTATTCCTACAATTACTGCACCAGTAGTAGGTTCGCTGGTTAACCAATTAACTACTATAGGAACTGGTGCAATGCTTGCATCATTGTATATGGGCAGCCAATCAATAACAGGTTTAGCAAGAGGCGTAACATCAACATTCTCAACGTTATCGCAAGCAGGAGTCTTTAACTCATTACCGTTATCAAAGAAGGCAATAACACTAGGTGCAGGTGCAGTTAAAGGATTATGTGCTGGATTAACAAGCGGAGTATTAGCGCAGACTGCAGAAGCTGCAAAAGCAGTAGGTATGGGTAGGTTGGCAGAACCTGTATATCAGGTCTTACCTAGAATTAATGCAAGGATTCCGTCTTTAGCATCCAGACATGCTAACAGATTAGTTTCTGCATATAAAGGATCTGCAGTTGAAGGAATTTTATCATTCAACATGGCAAATGCTGATCCTGTTATGGTTAATGAGTATGAGGCAATGCAGTTCGTTAACGCAATAAAAAGTATGGATGATGTTCAAGTTGCAGATACCTTGAATAAATACTTGAACGTTAGACTGAGTGATAGACAAAAGGAAGAGATTGGGCATAGACTGAAGGAATGGATTAACGTTATTAGCAGTAATCCTGAAGCAACTAAGGCATTCTATGCATCATTGCAGAATATACAGCAACAAGGTGGCATAGAAGGCA
>CAYYYF010000005.1:0-74402 GCA_964475945.1 uncultured Nitrosopumilales archaeon
ACCAGTTGCAGTGAAGTATGGTGCATAGTTGTATTTATCATTACTAGCATAAGCAATACTGCCAGTAATATCAACTATACTAGCAAAGGTAGATAGTATTAGTAGTATACATAGTAATGATGCTTTAACTACCTTATCCACAGGATTAAGATGTATTGGTAGTTAATAAGGATTGCTATATTTTTATTATGTCATAGATGTTATATAACATTTCATAGACTTAATCTGATAATAATATAAGAAATTAACCAATTATAATAAAAATAGAAATGAGAGTGTTAATAAGGAACTTGCTATGATTTTGCCTTCTTTAAGAGAATATGTTGTCTATATTTGTATACTGCTAACATACTAATAGATGATATACCAATAGTAATTATACCAATAGATGATTCTGGTAATACGTTAAAGTTAACATAGAAGAATGACCAGAATGCTTTATTAAGGTTATCAAGCTCTCCAGGCTCAACGCACTCGCACTCGCCACTCCATAGATCGCAGAAGACCATATATTCGCCATGGCTAAGTCTAGCAGATGGGAAATCATCAGGGAACCTTACTGTTAGATAGTTATCCTGTATACCATTGCCATTGAAGTCTCCAGCACTAAAAGTTGCTCCTTTCTTGAATATGCTTCCATCTGGTGTAGTTACCTCTATTATTCCATTAACCCCTAATGGATGTGCTGGTTCATTGAAACATGTTATGCTTACACTACTATCTGTATGTACTACTTCAGGCTCTATTACTATATCTATGGATACTGGTATCGCTGAAGCATTACCTTCTATCATACTTGCTACTAGCATGGTTACCATCGTGCTTATGGTTACGGTATATTTAAGCATGAAATGAGTACATTACTACATGTATTTAGAGATAGCGATTTGTTTATAAGCATGATTATTTTATAATTAAACGATGGAAAGGATTGATGTAAGCATATCTAAGGAGTTGTATGAGGAGATATTGCGAATAGTTAAGAGTAATATATATAAATTTGATAGTGTTGAAGATTGTATAGATAAGATGCTCAGATATGCATTAAAGAATTATATCCTAAAACCCATTAATTATAATACTACAGATATTACTAATGAAGATATAAAAGAAGAAGATGAGGAGTTGAAAGATAGGCTAAAGAGATTAGGATATATATGATGTTTATCTGTATGTAAATAATTTGATTAAATTACCTCATCAATTTATTTATCCTATATCAACAAGAACCTCTTAAATTATTAAGTGTATTTAAAAGCATAAATAAGGACTCTTTAAAGAACTCTAATATACTACTCTCATTCATACTGTCTATACTACCACTCTTTCTTACAAGAGCGGGTAGATCATCCCTTATAAGAGTGAATCCTTTATCACTCAATCTACTACTCAAGTTAGAAAATATATATTCTAGCAATTCTGCTACCCTCTTATCCACTCTACCCTTTGGATCAGAGAAACAGAATACTATACATCTATCAACTCTTCTATCATTAATGGTAAAGCCTAAGAATATACCTACCTGTACATTTCTAATGCTAAGATAGAAGTATTTACCCTTCAATACTAAAGACTTCTCATCCCATATTACTGCATCTTTAACGTTATCCCTGATTAGACGCTCTACATTATGCGTAAGGAATGAACTTGTATCTAGTTCCATAGCATGCATCTATTCTTATTGATTCTATACTTTAGTATTATTCTTACTCGATGCGTTAATTAAAGTAACATCGTCGCTTATATAGCCTAATCTAAGCAATGTATTAATTACTATATTAACACACTCATCTATACTCTGCCTATCCGTATCTACTATAACCTCTGGGTTCAAAGGCTCTTCGTAAGGGTCTTGTATACCAGTCATATCTGCTATCTCTCCATTTAAAGCCTTCTTATACAGACCTTTTGGATCTCTTTTTATACATGTATCTATTGAGCACTTAACGTAAACCTCAACAAAGTCTTTCAACTCTTCCCTTGCATATGCTCTAAAAGATCTATACGGAGAGATTAGTGATACTATTACTATTACACCATTCCTTGCTAGCAACTTGCTTATATATACAACTCTCTTTGCATGTATCTCCCTATCTTGCTTACTGAAGCCTAATTCTGGACTTAAATTTCTTCTAACTTCATCGCCATCTAACAATTCAACCTTGTAACCCTTGTCCCTTAGTAATTGCTGTAATACTCTTCCTATAGTTGTCTTTCCTGAACCAGATAATCCTGTAAGCCATACTACAAATCCTTTGTTTATACCATCGTTCACATGTTAAATTGAAAAGTCTAGTTAATAAGCTTTATGCTGTCACGATGTTATAATACAAATATATAATATATATTTTGTATTAATATTGGAAATTATATTTATAATCCATATACTTTACTTAAATCTTCTTGTTTGAATCTATACCCAACTCTGTATATTGGAAAGGTTAATATACATAGCTTTTTAAATTATTGATGATAATGTATTCATGAATCTGCTATAGATGTCAAAACGTCTATTTATATAAAGTAACTGGAGTGTTTTCGTATATAATTAAATATTAAACTTGTTTGCTTATATATTCATAAATTTTATAGCCTCAGCTTGAACAGGTTTATCCTATTCTTGCAGTTGTTGAATGAACGTCTTCTTGCCTATTCTAATATATGTCAAATCAAGATAACTTTCTACTCTTGTTTATTTCAAAAGAATCTTTGATATTGTTATTTATATCATGAAAACTAATATGTAATGTACTACCATTGTTATTAACTTCTATGTTTAAGAAACCATAAAGAACTAATTGTGTTATAATATAACTTTCTTTTCCACTGAATGTGTATAATGATCTTCCTCCAGTTCCTATTGTTATATATATCTGCCCTTCATAATCCCCATAGTTGTTAGTACTATCATCTACTGTTATTGTATTATTATATTTTAATGGTTTTGATCTTTCATAATTATGATTATGAGCTTGCAATACTAAATCTACATTATACCTATCAAACAATGGTTGATACAAATCTCTAAAAGATTGTAATGCAGAATGAGTTGTAGGTGATGTATAGATTGGTTTATGAAAGTAAACTATTATCCAGTCTATTATAGCATTAGTACTTGCATTATAGAGATCTCTAGTAGCAAAATTGTATTGAGCAGAACCTTTTCCAAATGGTGATTCAGTATCTAATACTAAAAAATGTATATTACCATAATCAAACGAATAGTACGTGTTAGTTATATTAAACCTGTTAAGAAGATCTCTTCTACCTTCTTGTGTAAGATGGGTGCTTGTATTATTAGGTGTTTCATGATTACCCATTGCTATAGTAGTAGGATTATGCATCTTACTTTCTATACTTGCTATCTTAGTATACCAACATGAAGGAGATGTTGTATAAGAATAGTCACCTAACCCTAAAACTATTTCTGGATTAACATTTGCTATAGCATTTACGACTTCATCTGTATTTGATGTACAACCGAAATCTCCAACTGCTGCAATATTAAATGGATTAATATTATATATACTATTGAAGTATACTACCAATCCATCACTAGCAAATACACCATTATTATATGCATTTATAACCTCTTGCTCTGTTAATGCTCTATTGTATACTCTAACCTCATCTATATCTCCTATGAAGTATCTACTATTATCATAGGAGTTCTTACCTATTACTAATGGTTTATCCCAGTTATAATCAGGTATAGCATTATTAGTATTTGTAGATGCTACTAGCATACCATCTACATATAGCGTTAATGTATTGCCATTGAATGTTACTACTGCATAATGCCATTGTCCATCATTATAGGTATTGCTAGAGGTAACAAAGTAATCTCTGCCATTAGCATCCTCAAAGCCTGCTTGGACTTTGCCTTGATTACCATTACATCCTATCCATATACCATAGTTCATATCTGGTACAGTAGAACCATCTACCCCAAATCCTCCTTTATTGACTATAATTGCAGCTTGTGTATTATTACTTATTGTTGTCCTAAACCATGCTGCTATAGAGAATTGCTGTAATCTTAACTCTGGTTTATCATTTATGCTTACATGATTGCTACCAGTTGCAGTGAAGTATGGTGCATAGTTGTATTTATCATTACTAGCATAAGCAATACTGCCAGTAATATCAACTATACTAGCAAAGGTAGATAGTATTAGTAGTATACATAGTAATGATGCTTTAACTACCTTATCCACAGGATTAAGATGTATTGGTAGTTAATAAGGATTGCTATATTTTTATTATGTTATACTATACAGATAAAGCATTACTCATTCATCCTCCTTCTCTTATTGATAGTATAACATGATTAGTCTTAGCAGTAGTAGGTTCTTTATCACTTTTATATATGATCTCTAACACTTGTTATAGAATACACCTGTTCTCTCCTTCAGGTATCTGAAGAACCTCTCTTATTCCTCATGCCAAACCTTTGCTCAATCCAATTAATCCAAGCCTTTGTAATACCCATATATACCATCTATATCTTTAGTACTTTAGGCTTGTTTATACACATCTTTAATGCTTGAAGATTAAAGCAATGCATCTTCTATCTAACCTTTGTATGTAGCAGTGTTAATTGTTGATGATATCTTCCTAGGAGCATGTGCCATTGATTTACTTATGGATTATAATTAATACAAGGCTAATAACCTTTTAATTTGATACCTTCCTTAGTTATCATACAAACTTCCTTAGTTATCATACAAAAATCTGGTAAGTAATTGAAAGATGTAAAGAGAATCAATCAGTAATGATGACTAGAACTACAAGCCTCGCCATTCAGGGCGGGGAGGAGGTCAGTAAATCCTAGGTATAACATATCCATAGATAGCCTTTATACCTCTCTGGTTAGCCTTCTCTAATGCTTCTTCATCTATATCTACTGCTACAATTATTAATCTATTTATGTTATTAAACTCTTTCAATAACAACTCTCTTATATCATTAACCTTCTCATAGAATGATTCTATATCCTCTTCTTCTGCATGGCTCTTAACCTCTAGTATATCTGCATGTGTATTGCTTATAACTATATCAAACTCATATCTCTTACCTTTTAATCCATACTTACCATCATAATCTATATACTCAAACCTTCTTGCCTTATCTGGATCTATGCCTAATTGCATTAACTGATCCTTGTATATGTTAAGTATTGTTAACCCCAAGTCTTTACCTACCCTTCTACCTATAGATCCAAAGCCTACCTTTAACTCCTGTAATACCTTGGTATGCTCATCTAGCTTTAACTTAATGTCTTTTATCTCTTGCCATACCTTAGCAAATTCATCCTTCATATCCTGCCTTAACTTAGTAATCTCATCCCATACCTTAGCAAACTCATTCTTCATATCTTCTCTTAACTTGTTTTGTTCTTCTCTTAGCCTGGCTATCTCATCCCATACCTTAGCAAACTCATTCTTCATATCTTCTCTTAGTTTATTCTGCTCCTCTCTTAGCCTTGTAATCTCAGCAAGTATCTCATTGAACTTCTTATCATTCTCATCAAATCTTTTGGTATGCTCATCCAAACTCTTAAGTATAGCATCATAGCCTATTAAGCCTGCTACCGTATACCTAAAGTCTTCATCCTCCTTTAGTAGTTTTATTATATTCTTCTTTAATTCATTAGATTGCATGATACATATTAAACAAAGAAAAGTATAAATCTTACTGTAAAGTTTGTATAAATAGGTTACAGATAATACATGAGAGAATATAGAGAAGAAGGAATGATCTATTACATAAATTATCTAGATACTATGCTAACAGATATGATATAGTAATAGTAGAAGATTTAAAGGTCAAGAAGATGCTAGAAGATAAGCCATTACTAAGAGATAATAATACATTACATAGGAATATTGCCGATAATGCATTCAACAAATTTATACGATTATTATCATACAAGACTAAAATCATTAAGACTAACCCTAATAATACTACTAAAGAGTGCTATAGATGTAGTAATATTCAAGAAATGGATTTAGATAATAGAATATATAAATGCAGTAAATGGTTTAGTAATAGATAGAGATAGAAATAGTTCTTTGAATATATTGAAGAAAGGACTAATGAAGATGAGTCTAATTCATCAATGGTATGAAACATACCTACCCTCGGGGCTAGGAAGTTACGCTTGGGGAGACCTTGGTAGGTCTATGAACCAAAAAACCTTGTCATTTATGGCGGGGTAGCCAACATAACCTATCTTTTACATAAATTTATTAACAGTATCATGCCAGAACCAAAGTTCTAGGCTTTCTTGTTAAGTTTAATGTGACTTTCTTATGTAACATAAGTAAACGTAAACCACCCTAATTAGTTAACTCATAAAGGAATTACCTATTCAGATTGGTGAATATACAAGAAGCAACTTAAAGATAAATTTTTAAATATCTTGTAAAAAATTTTATATTATTTAATTTATATATATTAACGTCAAAGTATAAATATTATGATCTGTAAGTTTAAATATTTTGACCCAGTAGAGAAAATTATGATTAATTTTAGAACAGATAAGAATCAAAATCTCATAAACCGCCTTAATATGTTAAAAATAAGAATTAATTTACATAGAATGCTAACTAGATACTTTCTAGTCCTCAAAGAGCAATCAATCATTATTGAAGTAAAAATTATGTTAATAGACTCTGTATACATAGATATGAAAGAGATCATGAGTAACCTAACTGATACAATAAACAGGTTAATAAGCCTTGGGATAATTGGTATTAATGATAATAGGATAGTATTCACCAAGAGGTATATTGAACATCTTAACTCTATATGCCATATGCTTAAGCATGCCTCTAGTATGTATGACAACCCTTATGCCTTGCTTGTAGATGGTAATGCCTATGCATTAGCCTCATGGATAGGTAGCATTAGAGAGAGTGAGTTTATAGAATTACTTAATGCAATAATACATGTATGGGGTGAAGCATTGCATGGTTAACAACAGAAAGACAAAAGAGGATACAAGGATACAGATAGCATATATACTAGGCGTGCTTGTAGGGAAAGGCTTTGATGACCCTAGGGCTTTATGCTCAGTTGTTGGTGAATGGATAAGGTTAAATGAGCCTAGTATGAGTGATAAAGATATAACAGCAGCACTTACAGATATAGTATATACCCTTAAAAAGATAGAGAAGTGGAAATACTGTTAATGGTGATTCTATGGTAAAAAGTATTAACGTTCCCCATATCAGGAGATGTAAAGCATGTAGTAACATAAAAGAGATATATGCAGCAGATTTATGCAAAAAATGTTACTATCGCTTCTATATGAGATGGTGGAGGAGTAAAAAGAAAGAAAGTTCCGTTAATATAGAATAAATAAGTGATTATATATGACATTAGAGACCCTAGCATCATACAACTACAAGAAAGAAAGATTACTAGAAGAGTATAGAAGGTTCAATAAGATACATGCTAAGGATATAGCAGAGTTAGCAGAAGAGTTAGAGTTGATGGGTTATCCAGTAGATAAGATAGCAGATAAGATATTAAGGGATCTATCTCATGAGATATCAAAGACTGTTATACTTAAAGCACTACCAGAGAAGTACCTTATGGTAAGGGTTAAGGGCAATACAAATAACAATGGTAATTATGAAGATCTAACATACCATAATGACAATTTAAGTAAGAGCATAGAGGATCCTAAGGTTCTATTAACTATAACTGATATGCAGGTTACATGTGAAGACTTGACAACATTAGTAAAGGATCTGGTAACTAAGTTAAGGAATAACCCATCTTTAGCAGAGAGTCTTGAAGAGCAAGAAGGGATAAGTGCAGAGTTAGATACAATAATGCATAATTGTAAGAAGATCAGGACAGTAATAGATGAGATAAAAGCAAATAAGGATCAGGATATGAGGGCATATATAAGGGAGTTACAAGAAGCATGTATACATATGCTATCTTTAACACACTCATATAGGCATATAGCAAAGATATTTGGGATAAGTGCCAAATGGGTAAGTAAGATAGTTAGAGAAAAGAGCATTGAGAACCTACCACATGTATACATAACACTTGATAGAGATGTTAAGAAAGGGGAGCAGATAGATATACTCCCATATGCCATTGCATTATACAAGAAGAAGAGTGTAGATGAATCTAATTAATATATAATTAAGTACAACTAAAATATAAAAATATATAAATTAATTAATCAGACATATGATTATTTATAATTTATGATATTCTCTATAGATATAAGTTTTGAGCAAAACCATACTAATATAATTAGTAGTAAAAGGGTTCTTGCTACAGTGGAAGCATTTGGTATACCATTAAATAAAAGATTCAGTGTAATAAATAATCTTGAGATAGATATAAAGCCTGGGGATATAGTGTATGTAACTGGAGAGTCTGGCGCTGGTAAATCATTACTGCTAAAAGAACTGATCAAGCATGTCTCAAGGTATGAGAATATATTTGGTAAGGTTATAGTTGAGAAGGATATTAAGATAGATGATGATGAATTACTTATAGACAGCATAGGGAGAGATACTGCAGATGCTATTAGATTATTAAGCATGGTAGGACTTAACGATGCGTATATATTCTTAAGAAGATATAGAGAGTTAAGTGATGGACAGAAGTATAGGTATAGAATAGCAAAGTTACTCTACAATAATAGCAATGGCAAATATACATTGGCATTAGATGAATTCTGCTCACTACTTGATAGAGATACAGCAAAGGTTGTAGCATACTTACTTGCAAAGGTTGCTAGAATTAACAAATATACCTTATTACTGGCAACTGCACACGATGATTTGAAGCATGACCTTAAACCAAATGTTATTATACGTAAATCCTATGGCTCAAATATCCTGCTAGAGTATAATGTTAATAATAATAATAGTAATGACTTTAGATGCTCACTACTTGATAGAGTTAAGATAGAGAAGGGTAGCATAAAGGATTGGCAAGTATTAGAAGAGTTTCATTATAGAAGTGGTAAGCCATTTGGTGTAAAACATGTATTCAAGGCTGTTATAGATAATACAATAGCTGGTGTTATAGTATACAGCATCCCTCCACTCTCATGTAAGGGTAGGAATATTGCATTAGGTAGGATTATTGATGTTGATGAGATTAATAGAGATTTCATAACAATAAGTAGAGTTGTAGTATTACCAAAGTTTAGAGGGATAGGCTTGGCAACGCTCTTGGTTAAGAGTACTATGCAATTAGTAGGTAAGAAGTATGTAGAAAGTATAGCAGTAATGGGTAAGTATAATCCATTCTTAGTGAAGGCAGGAATGCGAGAGATAGTATATGAACCTGATAAGAAGTACGTTTTTACATTAAAAGAGTTAGAGAGGTATGGCTTCAATCCTGTATTGGCTGCAAGTAAAGAGTACTGTTACAAGTTATTGCAAGATATTAATAATAATGATACGTTAACAGAGATAGTTAATACTATCTCAAAGGTAAGGTTTGCTGTAAAGAATGCTATAGGTAGGAGCAGAGAGTACTCCAAAGATGTGCTTTATGATAAATATATACTTGCAAAGGCTATCTCAAACATAGCGTTATTTGCAGAGAAGAAATACTACTATATATGGTCTAACCATTCATAAAATAAACGAAATGTGAATCAGGATGCACATACTCTAATAACTACTAATAACCATCATTATACTATAAATTATTGTTATGAAGTATAATATTGAATGGATTAATATAGATCTATTGCATGAGGATGCAAGTAATCCTAACACTATGAATGAGAAGATATTTAATGCTTTGATTCAAGAGATAAGCAAGTATGGAATCTTAGAGCCTATAATAACTAGAAGATGCAATTGCAATGCCATACCATTAGAGCATAGATGTATAATAGGGGGAGAGCATAGATTCAAGGCTGCAAAGCAGTTAAATATGAACGAGGTTCCATGCATAAATCTAGATGTAGATCATACTCAAGCAAGGATGCTGATGATTAATCTTAATAACATACGTGGTAGAGTTATGCCCCTAAAATTGGCCAAGTTAATAACTGATATGAGCAAGAGTATTCCTATTGATGAAGTATGTAAAGATCTCTATATTACAAAGGATGAGATCAAGAGTATGTTAGAGGATAAGAGTATAACAACCAATATTAAGAATAGGCTAAGCTGCAAGAGGAAAGTAAAAGGTATATTACCATCTAATAAGAGTAATCTAAAGGCATTGAGCATATTATTAAGTAAAGAACAGTACGAAGAGGTTATAACAGTTTTAGACTCGATAGCAGATGAGTATGATTGTACTAGAGGGGAAGCATTGATAATCTTATGTCAAAAATTCAAGTCAATTACTCAATAACTATAAATTATAAAACTCTAGAATAATAAATTATTCATTAGATATTATTATAGATTATTATGAGATATGCTAGAAAAAACTCATTAAAGCGGAGAGTCTATACTCTACTATTGAAGAACCTTACTGTAGAAGAGATAGCAGATGCACTTGGCATATCAGATACTCAAGTATATAATATAATAGAGAGCATATTGAATGATATATCTAAAGATATAGAGTCTAATAATGGTGTAGAGGAGTTGTTAAAGGAATACAAGTTATGTATGGATGGGTTGGATGAAGTTCTAAGAGAAGCATGGCTAATATATCATAGTAGCGATGATGAAGGTCTAAGGTTAAAGACATTAAAGATGATAATACAACTATACAAAGCAAGGTTAGATATGCTTGGGGAAGGGCAAGTTACTATGAAAGTTAAGGAGTTGATAGATGAGTATGAGAGCAAGCTTAAAGATTCTACTTAATAGATTGGAGGCTTTAAAGAAGGAGTATAATAATATTAATTGTAAAGAGAACAATTATTCTCAAAATGTAACACCATTAGATTTTCTTGAATTTAACAAATGGATAGGCCTTCCTATGAAGGATGGTAAAGAACATAGTATATATCCTTATGAGCTTGATTACTATACGAAGGTTAAGGAGCATAGGCTAGTTATAGTTAATAAAGCAACAGGTATAGGTATGACAGAGATAACCTTAAGGCTCATGCTTCATGCTGCACTAACATGGAACTTAAGCAATAAGAGATTATGCATAGTGAGTGGTACTAGACTTGAGCATGCTAGGGAGTTACTTAATAGACTTGAGGGTATAATTATAAGAAGGCAGAGATGGCTTATAAAGGACAAGGATTGTAGTAGTATAAGGTTATTCAATGGGTGCTTCTTCAAGGTATATCCCGCAGCAAATATAGACTCGATAAGGGGGTTAGATGATGTAGGCTTTATATTTGTAGATGAAGCAGCCTTCTTTAGATTAAAGGAGCAGGATAGGGTTAGGGAGGCTATAGAGAGATATATAGCAAAGACTTATCCATTCATAGTATGGATATCTACTCCTAGAGGAAGGGTAGGAGCATTCTATGAGATATACGCTGAGGCATTAGATGGGAAGAATGGTTACTATGCATTAACATTACCTTACATAGTGGCATTGAATACCTTGTTGGATGAGAGGTATATCGAGCTGCAGAAGAGGATTAAGGGCAGACTATTTAGGCAAGAGTACTGCTGTGAGTTTCTAGAGAGTGATGATAGCATATTCAGTGAGGATGATATTAAAGATTTAATAATATAGGAACTCATAAAGATAACATTATAATATATTAATCAAAATAAATAAATAAAATATATGATGATTACTTATTATCTAGCTTTATTATCTAGCTATACCTTTTATTCTAGTGAATATGTAAAGTGCTGCAAATGAACCTGCTAGCAATGAGATTAATCCTATTGGCGTCTCTGGAATAGCATTAGAAGAGCATGTAACTGTTATAGAAAGTTTCTTGTTGGGGTCTAAAAGTGTTGTATATGATATAGTTGCTGTACCTGCATTATTGCATTTTAGCTTAACCTCAGTAAATCCTGCATGCGTTCTTATACCTTCTATTGAAACTATATTTGGGTCACTTGATTTTATATTATATGCTCCTCTTTCCAACTTAACCCATTTTGTCTCTCCTACAGTCATTGTAATATCATCTGCTGCATAAGCATCTATACCTCCTATAGCGCCTACTATGCTAGCAACTATTATACCAAGCATGTTATTATTATTTACTACCATCATATAATTTCTATCATATATTATTTAAACATTATCTCAATACAGTTCTTAATAGAATATCATTAAAATAAATTATCAAAATATATTACAATATAATTTGAAAATCTTGCTAATACGTTAATGGTTTTAGCTATGCTACGATAATACCCTATAGTTATTAAAAAGTAAGATAAATTCATTCATTAACTCAAAAATTTATATTTCATTACCTTCAATTATATCCTTGTTTATAAGATACTTTCTATATACACTTGCTAATGCTAGTACTATGCTTAATGCACTCATAGATGCTACTATAGGATCCAGCCTTATACCCCATGGGCTATAGTTCAACAGAAGCCCTACCAAAGGTACCACAGCAAGGCTTAGACCTATGCTTAATGCTATCCTCTCAACGATATCCATCTCCTTCTTTGGGAAGAGTAGTTGTACTAGAGCATAACCTGGTATGAATAATACAAAGATTCCTCCAGCAATTATCCTAACCATACTCCATGGCATAACATCTGGTATAACATAAACTGCAAGTAAGGTTACACTTGTTGCTATAACAACTAGCCATAGGGTAATGCTAAGATAAAAGTCCTTGATGAACTTGCTTAATGTGTCTGCCTTAGCGTTGTATAGCAGTATATGCTTATACTCGAGCCTCTTGATTGCATATATTATATCATCATCCTCTATCCTTAAATCACTCTTACCATCTATACTTGTCTTTACTGCAGTGATTATATCCTTAACGCTATTAGGATTATTATTTAAAGAGTATAGAACAAGATCCTCTAAGAGCTCATCCCTATCCTTCTTAGCAGCATCTTTGAGTATATCATCTAGCCTCAATCCCTTTATCTCATCTCTCTTCTTACTTACCTCTACTTTACGTTGAACCATATCTGATTCCACACACTCCTCTTATTGTTTAAACTATCTAACCAAGAGAACTCAAACTCCCTACTATCTGGATTGTAGCGCCATAGCTCAAACACTATCCTAAAGTTCTTGCCCTCAACTGCGCTAGCGTTAACCTCAACCTTATCACCATTTATAACCATCTCCTTTATAACTTTCTCATTACCTATGTTAAGGATTGAGGCTATACTCCACTCAAATGGTATTGTTAGGGTTTCGCCCTTGGCAATAACATTCCTAAACTCATAAACATGCTTTACACTGCTTGGGGTGTGCATGTTATCATCTGGAGCCTCTTGCTCAGAGTTCAATATCTTAACCCTTACTGCTATATACTCAGTATTACCCATGTTATTGTATACTTGTATGTACCATCTTACATTATCACCTAACCCTATATCTGGTCTATTATCTGGATAGTAGTCTCTAGCCTTCATATTGCTACCTAGGGTGCTAAGACTCATGAACCTTTCATGCTCTCTTGGTACAGATGCAACATAAGCAATGCTCATACTAACTGTTACTAGCACTGCAAGTATGAGCAGAAAGAGCCTTGATCTTAATGTATTGCTTAAACTAACTATTAGTGTATTTGTAGTGCTATTACTGATGCTGTTACTCTTCCTCAACTCTCTTCACCTCCATCTCCATAACCTTCTTCTTAAGATAAGACTTTATGTTTGTGTAAAGAAGTGTTGTTAAAAATGAGGCTATGAACCCTGCTATTGGTGCATATACTAGCATGTTTATAGCAAGAGTATTAATATTTCTGCTTATGGTTGATTCCTTAAGAGCCTTTGCATCAGTTATCAACTTATCTAATCTACTGCTAGCCTCAGATATACATTCATCCTTTGTTGAGCATGACTTAAGGTTACCATTCTCTGCCTCCCTCATCAGATCTAAGATGCTCTTAAACCTATCTACTAACTGCGATGTATCTGCATTGACACCATCAGCATCCCTTATAGCAACTAGTGCTTCATGAATCTTATCCTCTAGCATTGCATAACTATAAGGAGTATCTAGCAAGAAGATCCCTAGTAGCAGTGTTATACCCATAATATTCTTAGTTGCCATTAGCATCATCCCATCCATTATTATCCTACAATGGTTAATATCCTTACAACTGCTAATGCAAGGAAGATTATCCCAGATGCTACTGCTATTACCCTAAGCCTCTTAACATCTACAGCTACCTTACTCCTACCATAGTATGGTGCTAGAAGCTCTGATGTTATAAGCAGTATTATAGCAGATACTCCTAACCATAGACTTATATCCCATATGCTAACAGCAAATGAGTACATTTAATCACCTACTCTAAATCTAAGAGCCTTAATGTATTCTCAACGCTCTTCCTCTTAATTATGCTCTCCTCTATAATAACAGCCTTCCCTGTGCTCTTGCTAACTGCCAATGCTATACTTGAGCATAATGGGCATAGGGACTGATCCTCTATGCTAGAGCATAATGCTGCATTATCCTTACCTACTATCTTAACCTTTACCATGTTATCATTAGATTCAATTACTATATCATCTGCAAGCATAAGATCTTCAACCATAACCTTAGAGAGTGTATATTGTAGTTCCTCAAGATCTACAAATGCAAGGTTCCTATCTATCTTCTCCTCTATGAGATCTATGATGCCTTGTGAATAAGCCTTGAATACAATGTACTTTGCACCTCCCTTCTCAAGCATAGTATTCATACCATCCCCATCCTCTACATCCTTAGAGTAGAGGCTTAATATACTTCTTACCTCATTGCTATTACTATTATCGTAAAAGAGTACATACCCTTGCATTATACCCTTAAGGCTCCTAGGATAGAAAAATATTGCCCTATTATTACCTTTGCTTACTCTATCCTTTAAATGCCTTATAGTCTCTGCATAGGATTTAGCATAGGCATCTATAAACTCTCTAGGTATATGATATGATGATACACTATAATATATTACAGCACCCCAAAATACAAGCCCTAAACCAATGATGGTTAGTATCATTGAACTATATATATATGAGAATAGCAGTGAGATAGCACCAACTGCAAGCATAGGTAATACAATTACAAGTTTCTTGGCATTTGTATTATCAATCTTCATGGGTTACACTTGGAACTAGAGGCTGATCTCATAATTAAATTTTATTAATTAAGCGATATTAATTCCTTCTATTTATAAATATATCGTAAGAAAACCTCACCTTTCAAGGCGGGGTAGCTCACTTATATTTATATTAATTACATTAACCTTATATCAAAAAATAATACTTTATTTCTTGCTAGTATAAACAACTAGTATGTCAGTTAACATACCTACAGATAACCTAGCAGCAGGAGAACATACAGTTGAGTTTTATGCTGTAGATAATATAGCTAACAGGGGTACAGTTAGATTACTAAGGTTTGCAAAGATATCATTAGATTCGATTGCAATAGAGTTTGGTAACCCTGTAGTTGTTAGTGATGGTGTAACCTTTATATCATCTCAGACACAAGTAACAGTAAGTACACCTTACACGTCTCTAAAAGTGCAATATCAGATAGTTGAAGGTAATAATGGCCCAGCAGATAATAATTGGATATCCTCTAATGGGAATACTATAACATTCGTAATACCAAATACTATACAGGATGGTTTATACACAATATACTATAGAGCATTCTCTGGCAATAGATTTGGTAGCATAAAGAGTGTACAGGTTAGATTGGATAATACCCCACCAACTGCAAGTATTAACATAGAGGATGGGGCAATTATAACAGATGATGATGTAATAACTATAACTGCGACTGATGATGGTTCTGGTGTAGCAAAGATATTCTACAGGATAGATGGTGGCGAGTGGAAGTCAAATTAAATAATAGTAAAAATAATATGTAATATAAGATAGAAAGGAATAAATTTATCAAAAATAATTTTATTTCCCCATATTTATTAAATTTATTATCTCTAATATACTCTAAATAAATTTACTACCCCTCTACTAATTATATTTATGCAGATAAGGATAGTATACCCTTATCCTATGCTTATCCTTGAGAGTAATAATAAGAGATATCTAGTAGTATCTGATCTGCATATAGGGTTTGAGTCATCATTTAATACAAAAGGGGTAAAACTAGATAATTCTTACATACTAGAGATGTCTAATGATATAATCAGTGTATTTCATAGGCAAGAATGCACTGATCTAATACTACTTGGAGATGTTAAAGATAGTATAGATAGGTTAAGTAAGAGTGAGTGGTTAGACATCCCCCTCTTCTTCAATGAGTTACTTAAACATATTAATGCTAATAACATACATGTTATAAAGGGAAATCATGATTCAAAGATAGATAGATTACTCCCTATGCAGATTAAATATTCCGGCAAGAGCATGCTTATCATTGAGGATGCCCTCTTACTTCATGGACATACTCAACCTAGGTTAAGGTTAGATAGGCTTAAGAGTATAGTTATGGGTCATGTACATCCTGTACTATTGAAGGAAGATAGTGTAATTCATGGAGAGAGGGTATGGGTTATCATGAGAGTTAGAGTAGGCTCTAGCAATAAGAGTATTGATATAATAATAATGCCTGCACTAAATAGATATGTGACATCATCTAAGGATAGGAGTAAAAGAGCAGTGCCTTTATTTAGAAGATTGCTCTCTGATAATATTATAAAGGCAGTTATACTAACATTAGATGGCTCAATAGTAGGAAATGAGAACTTGCTTTATTATGTTATATCAGATTAGTAGAGCCAAACATCGTTATCTTTCTAGTTCATAGACTTAATCCTAAGCAATAACTTCCTTGCTCCTAATGTTACTAGCATAAACAAGTTAATATTATTTGCTGCATTGCTCAAATAGATGGTACATAACAGTATTAGTTATTAGATTAGAATTGATGCTATGTCATTTGCATCAAGGTGGGCAAAATCCAATGAGCCTAGTATGGGGGAGAAGCTACAAGGTGTAGTAAAGCCATCAGGTCCATTAAAGCCTAGGATAGAGCAGGCACAGAGGAAGCTGCAGATGCAGATAATGAAGTTAGATACAATAGCACAGAAGTTAAGGGAGAAGGATCAGTCTCTATTCAAGAGAATAGTTCAGGCTATACAGACACATGATACTCAATACTCAGCAGTGCTCTCAAATGAGTTAGCACAGATAAGGAAGCTGAATAGGATGGTTACTCAAGCAAAGCTTGCATTGGAGCAGATACAGTTAAGGTTAAGCACTGTAACGGAGTTGGGTGATGTTGTAGTAACATTAAGCCCAGCTATGGCTGTAGTGAAGAATGTAAAGTCTGGTCTAGCAGGTATGATGCCAGAGGTAGATAATGAGATGAGTGAGATCTCAGAGTTATTAGGAGGAATACTCATGGATGCTGGACAGGTAGGAGGTTACAATATAAACTTTGAGTATGCCAATGAGGAGGCAAGCAAGATACTTGAAGAAGCAGCTAATGTGGTTGAGAGCAAGATGAAGGAGAAGTTCCCAGACTTGCCTAGTATGAGTAGTGAGGATATACAAGGTTGATAGGTTAATGCATATGCATAACAGCTAGTAGATCAATTATGAAAGATGAGGTTAAGGAGAGCGATGGTATCAATTAACCCATTGAGGAATATGAAGACTTGCAATAATACCATACCTATTATTTTTTAGGTGATAAGATGTTAAAGAACGATCCGAGAAAAAGGATTGTAGATGCATTATATGAACTTGAGGTTGAGTTAAGAAGGATAAACTCTATACATAATAAGATACAGGATAGTTTTATGCATAGATTTGGATTAACCTGTAATCACCTTACTCATGTTTCAGACTCTTGCAACGATAATGATGAGCAAGTATTAAGGTTAATAGAAATGATAAGAATAGCATTAAGCAATATAATATTAAGGATTGAGACATTAACCTATCTACATGAGGTGCTTTTACTACTTGAGAGGGTATTAAACATATTAACTTCTATAAAGAGGGATGTATACCATCTTGGTAATTCTATGAATGATATACTTGATGGTATAGGGTTAGGGTTCATAAGTGTAAATATAGATATAGAATACTCTACCCCCTCCCATATTATAGAACTTCCTTACATAGATGGTTATAACATTGTATATGAACTCCCTTGTTATAATTGTCAATAATAGTTGAGTTACTTTATTAGAATATTTAACATCATGCTATAGGTAAGTCCTTATTTATGATGCAGAGTGAGAGCTAATTGACACTTGCACCCCAAGAGTTAGAGAATATTGCAAGTAGGCATGCTGCAGAGGCTATAAGGTTAGACTCACAAGGCGCAAAACCGCATGCAATACTGCACTATCAAAGAGCAGTAGATACGCTCCTTAAACTTGTTAACCTATACCCAGACTACAAATTAAACAAGATATACATAGAGAGGGCAAAGGCTTATCAGAATAGGATAAAGGCATTACAGGAGGCTAGAGGACTTGATAATGCTCCATCCTCTAACCAATTGGATAAAATCAGTAATGAAGGTAATGGGATGAGCAAGGTAAGCAGTAAGGATGAAGCAAATAACTCTAATTCTAGCAATGGAAATGCTAGTAGCGTTGAGATATTAAAGGCAGATTTTGAGGATCTGGTCTTGAAGGATAAACCAAATGTAAAGTGGGATGAGGTTATAGGCTTAGAGGATGCAAAGAAGGCATTAAGGGAGAGTATAATCTATCCTACTCAGAGACCAGATCTCTTCCCTCTTGGTTGGCCTAGAGGGATACTACTCTATGGCCCTCCTGGTAATGGTAAGACATTGCTTGCAGCAGCAACAGCAAGTGAGATTGAGGGTTACTTTATAAATGTTGATGCTGCATCCATGATGAGCAAATGGCTAGGAGAGGCTGAGAAGAATGTTGCAAAGCTATTCTCAATGGCAAGAAGGATAGCAAGTAAGGAGAATGTGCCAGTGATACTATTCATAGATGAGGTTGATTCATTGCTAGGAACTAGAAGTAATGAGATAGGAGGGGAGGTTAGGGTTAAGAACCAGTTTCTTACAGAAATGGATGGTATAACTAACAAGGCTGGGAAGATGCCTCTTTATGTCATAGGTGCAACAAATAAGCCATGGAGCTTGGATTGGCCATTCCTAAGGAGGTTCCAGAAGAGGATATACGTTGGTTTACCTGACTACAATGCAAGGTTACAACTTTTCAAGTATCATACCACACAACTTAGCATAGATCCTTCCTTGAAGTTGGAAGAGTTAGCAAAGATAACAGAGGGATACTCTGCAAGTGATATCAGGGATATATGCCAAGGGGTGCAGCTTAAAGTAGTTAATGAGTTGTTTGAGAGTGGAAAGGCTTACGACGGTAATGCTAAGACAAGGAGTATAGTGATGAGTGACTTCAAGGAGATACTTAAGAATAGAAAACCAAGTGTTAGTGCGGATATGATAAAAGCATACATACGATGGACTGAGCAGTTCAAAGCCTTGTAATCTCAACCAAC
This sequence comes from uncultured Nitrosopumilales archaeon, assembly GCA_964475945.1. Taxonomy (GTDB): domain Archaea; phylum Thermoproteota; class Nitrososphaeria; order Nitrososphaerales; family Nitrosocaldaceae; genus JBBIQH01. Next base: position 19,554 of record CAYYYF010000005.1, read on the forward strand.
AAATAAATAATTAATTAATTATTATTTTATTAAATAATAATGGGATGCGTATAGAGCAAGAGGAGTACTACTTTAAGATCTATGATAACAATGGAGGGATAATAGCATACTTCCAGCCAGAGTATGGACAGATAGAACCTAAGGAGAGGGAGTATGAGATAATTGAGAAGATGATTAAGCATAATGATCTGGTATACTCTGGTTTACTTTACATACCGATGGTAAGATTTAACATAAGTTATGAAGGAGATTACATGATAGATGAGATAATATCTAACTTGAGTGATGCCATTGAAAGGGTAAAGAGATGGAGGGAGTTTATAGAGAGTAATAAGGATAGGTTTGGTATAGTTAATGCTTATGTTAGAAGGGCGCATACAGATTATGATATGCTTGCCTTACTAATATTACTAAAGTTTAGTGATGGCTTAAGGTTGAGTAAGAAGGTTATACTTGCTACTCTTAGTGTATTCTTGGATAGTGTGATGCAAGAGGGGTTACTCTAAGATGATTAGAATAATTAACTAATTATACTAATTCATATTTATATCGTTATCTTAATATGAATCTTTCTGATTTTATTAGTGTACCATAAAATATTTGTAGACTCTTCCTCTAATGATATTAGAGGAGATATGAAGGCAAAAGCAGCTGCAGTAATACTGCTACTATTAGCAGCAGGATACAATGTATACGCTGATGGCTCTGGTAATGATGGTAATGGCATAGGTCAGATAAGCACGTATCATTTCAATAACAGAGAAGAATTACTTGATGCAGTTAGGAATGCATTATCCGATACAGGATTAAGTGATGAAGATATTAATAATATAATGAGTAGTGTAGATGATGATTTATTGAATAGATTACCATCAGCAGGAGTAATAATACTAAATATTCGCCATGGCAGCCTATATACTTTAGGTGTAGTACTACCACATGAACCCCCGTTGAATATAGGAGATCAGATACAAGCGGTAATATTCTACTCAACATTAGGTGATGAAGACGCTCCAACTATAAACGATATACATGTATATGCAGTACCTCCAAGTGGAGGACATAACCATATTCAAAGATACGAATGGGTAGGTTATCCGGAGAATCTCAGTGCGCCAGATCCCTTCTTCTGGGTTAGTAATCCATTAACTATAGATGAGGTTGGCATATGGCACGTGGTGCTTGACTATGGCTATAGGACTATTGGCATGAACCAATCCTATGAAATAATAATAACCTTAGAGACAGGATTCAATGTTGTACCAGAGAGTATAATAGGCACATTAGGTGTACTAGCGAGTTCATTTGCTGTAATAGCATATAAATTAAGGAGAGTAAATTAATAAAACTAATATAATATTTTATTTATTTTATTTATTTTACTTATCATTTAATTACTCTTGTCTGTAGTTAATGGCTATTATAAACGTATCAAGGAATATTAAAAATATAAAATCTTCTTAACCCATTATTAATGATCACCCCACAGGGATATTTCCTTTAGTACATTGATAAAATAATAGCAAAATATTATAAAATTTCCTGATTTTATTGGTGTACCATAAAATATTTGTAGACTCCTCCATAATAGAGGTCAGAGCGGATATGAAAGCAGGTACGAGGACTATAACCTCAATAGCTACAATAACACTGCTACTCTCGTTATTAGCAGTAGGAGTAGGATATAATGTATATGCAATAAACTATAGACCAATAGAGTTTATATACGGTGCAGATGGAGTAAATCTACAATTCCCCTATGGTATAGTAGTGGATAATGAAGGGAGAGTTATAGTAAGTGATACTGCAGCGCAGAAGATATACATATTTAAGAAGATAGATGATGGGTGGAGGCTACTAGGCTCAATCGATAGAAGATCTGCTGTAGATCTAGGTATAAATGGTTATGGTAATCTAGTAGTATTGACACATGTACACCCAGAAGGTGCTATATACATATACAGACTGACTTATGATGATGCTGGAATACTCATTAATGCAGAGATAATAAGTGAATTACAAAGTGTAGAGGATGGAAATGTAAGATTCATGTTTCCACATGGACTTGCTGCTTACCAACTTAGACATAGGCACGGAGCCGTAACTATGGAGCATAACCTTATATTCATCGGGGATAATCAGAGTAAAAGAGTACAGGTATATGAGGTAATAAATAATAGAATAATACACCAATTCTCCTTCGATAATCAGTATGTATATGACGCAGCTGGTAATCAGATAGGTAACGTTGGAGGTGAGGCTTTAAACAGCAGTATCCATGATGTGAAGGTGCTTACTAATCATAACAATACCAAGACGTACATCATGGTAGCATACAAGAATGGGGTTATAGGGGTATATGGCATGGACTATATGGAAGGAACAGTAAGTAAAGTTCTTAACATAGGAGGTCATGGTACTGACTTAGGCTACTTCAACGAACCTAGAGGGGTTGCATATGATAGGGATAACGATCTTCTAATAGTAAGTGATAACCTTAACCATAGATTACAAGCATTCAACTTCTCTGAGCTACGTGATGGTATAAACGAACCAGTATTCTACTACGGTTCTGGTATTGCTGGTAGTGAGGAGAGACAGTTGAATACCCCAAGAAAGATTGCATTACACGATAATAAATTGTATGTAGCAGATGGCAGCAATGGAAGGATAGTAGTACTTACATTGGATGAAAGTATACCTAGAGATGTAGATGAACCTAGGATAGAACCTCTAGAGCCCAGTCAGTGGTATAGATTCTCAAATCATAGAGAGATGTTCGAGATAGTAGGGAGGTTAGCATATACGAAGATGATTGAACAAGGGGTAGATGAGTATGTAGCTACTAGAATAGCGTTAGAGATACCTGCTAAGGCATTGGAGTATGTACTCAACTATATAAGGACGTTACCAAATGATGCAAGACTGAATATACCATGGGCTAGCAGCCTCAAAGGTGATCTTGTGATAGTTAACGATGTTATATTCAATGCAGGTTGCACAATAGGCAAGCCAGGATCCACGGGTATAAATGATCCAAGGAACTATCATGACCCACCAGTACTTGTAGGAGATACCCTATACTGCTCTACTATGGCTATAGTGAAGTATGGCTCAGACTCAACTATAGGAGTGAATAGTGTAACTGCATACTTCGTAGACCCAGATGACATGGTAAGAGATGTCTACTATGTAGATAGTGATGGTTTCCATACAGGTATACGCAACATGTCTATAGATAGCAGTAGTAGATTATTCTATCTCCCATTTGCAATAGATATAGATAAGGAAGGTACTTGGACCCTGATAAATAAATACAACAATGCAGATGGTGAGGTTACACGCATAGAGGTACAGTTCTATGTAGGTTCTACATACTCATTTAATAGTAGTAGTGAGTTACTTAACTCAATAAGGAATGGATTATCTAATGCAGGGTTAAGTGATAGTGAGGTTAATACTATAATTAATAGTATAGATGTATCTCAACTACCAGCTCAAGGTACAATAACATTAAAGATAGAGATAGGTAGTGCATATGCCTTGGGTATTATAATGCCACATGATCCTCCATTGAACCCTGGAGAGCAGATACGAGTACTGGTTCTATATGCTAGCTTAGGTTCTCCAGTAACAATAAACGATCTCCATGTCTATGCTATAACACCAAGTAATAATACAGTTCCTATACAGGATTGGAACTGGTATCCTGGAAATATACCCGATCCCTTCTTCTGGATAAGCAATCCAATAACTGTAAATGAGCCTGGAACATGGCAGATAATATCAGACTTTACCACAAGTGATGGTAATACATCTTCTGTAGTACTAACCCTAGAGTCTACATTTGGAGTTATACCAGAGAATATATTAGGTGCAGTAGGAGTAGTAGGGAGTTCATTAGTTATATTAGCATACAAGTTAAGAAGAAGATAAGTACAATAGTAGATAAATCCAATACTATTTTTTACTTTTAACCATAATAATCAAGTAAAAATTATATATAATATAAGCCTCCTTATATACAGAGGTTTAGATGATGGGTCTAGAATTAAGGTTCGTACTAATAATTACTATTATCAGCACAATATTATTGCCTATATCATACGCATATGCAACCCATACATCTATACCAGTATTGGAGAGTTTAGATTACTATATAGCTGGTAATGAGTATGATCTCCATGGTGTTATACTATATACAATAATCAACCTACAGGTGATGTATTGGTAGAGGTGAATATAATGGCGCCAGATAATAGTATGATAAGGGAGTATGTAAGAAGTAGTAGTGATGGCTCATTTAGGTTTAGATTTATACCAGAGATACCAGGTTACTATACACTAACTGTAATAAGTCAATGTAGGGATGTGCATAGAGACATATGTACTTATCAGAGCAGTAGCATGCAGATACTTGTATTGAAGGAGTTTAAGAAGGATATATGCCTAGATGATGGTGAGTGTATAGGCGAATTATATGCTAGAACCTTATCTACAAGCATAGATGATGCTACATTATATCCAGATGAGAAGATGCTAAGTTTAAGGTTAAATACTAGTAACAATAATAATGCATATATACTACTATTTATCCCAAGAGAGATTATAGATTCTTCAGATAGCCTAATCATTAGGACCGATGACTCGAGTATAGAGTACAAGGAAGCTGTAGATGATAATTTTAGAGTATTAGAGATTACCCTTGAACAATCAACTAGCAGTATACAGATTGATATAATAGGGACATATGCTATACCAGAATTTGGATATCCTATAATAATCCTGATTATCTCTACTTTAACATTATTAATTACTAATAGAAGATATCTGCTCATTTAATCATCTAATAATAATAATTTAAACCTTCCTATCTATGAAGTGCATCTTACTAACCTTATAGTAGATAACCTCTCCTCTCCTCTCTATGACAGCCATTATAGGTTCCTTACCCATGTTACTTATCTGCTCAACCATATTGCTTAAGGTATCTATCTTAACCTCCCTACCTTCGTTAAGAGCAAACACTACATACTTTGCTGCCTTACTGTTATAATCACCCCTATCATATACTCTAAAGTCGTTGGTGAACCCAAAACCCTCTCTAACAACATATCCTCTACTCCTTAGATCTTTATATATGAGAAACTTTATCCATGAAGAGTTATCATGCTTTAATGCCTCATCAACAAGACCATCAAATGTTAATATCCTACCATTCTTATCTTTAATACTTATCTTGTTGTTATAGAGAAGGTATAATGCCTCATACATCTGCAGATAGTAGCCTTCCTTACCCTCTTCTTTATATCCATAACCTCTTCTTGCTAGTTCATCTATGCTACCCTTACTACTTACTATAACCTTTCCATCATCTAACAATTCTCCCTGTATGGACTGATTTACTATCTCATCATCTTTAGAGTATACATTACTTGACTCATAATCCCTCTCTGCTCTATCCTCCTCTATCATAACCCTCTTACCTTCATTATTATCATCCATACCCTTGCCTCTCTTAACCATAACGATTAAATCCTATAATGATAATTTAAGTATTCTATGAAAGGTAGGAATTATAGGGCTGCAGTAGGTATGCCTTATGCTAGAAAGGAGTATATAGCAGGTGTACCTCAACCAAAGATAGCCAAGTTTACTGGAGGAACACCAAATAATTATGAATACAAGGTTATGCTTGTCTCAGATGATACAAGAGCACAGGTAAGGCATAATGCATTGGAGGCAGCAAGGGTTGCAGCAAACAAGGTTATGCAGAGGGTAGGTGAGAGCTCATTCTTCAGTATATTAAAGGTATACCCTCATGTAGTGCTTAGAGAGAATAAGATGATAGCAGCTGCTGGTGCAGATAGATTGCAGGAGGGTATGAGGAGAGCATTCGGTAAACCTATAGGCCTAGCAGCAAGGATAGATAATGGAGATGTTATAATGGAGATACATGTAAATGCTCAGAATGTTAATACTGCCAAAGAGGCATTGCATGTAGCATCAAGCAAATTGCCTATAAAGACAAAGATAGTCGTTGAGAATCTAGCAAAGCAACAGGCAGCATAAATATTCTTGTATAAATACTATGAAAGATAAAGTGCGTAATGCAATAATAATTGGTGCTGCTGGTAGAGACTTCCATAACTTTAACGTATTCTTTAGAGATAATCCTAGATACAGGGTTGTAGCATTCACTGCTGCCCAGATACCTTACATAGAGAATAGGGTTTACCCTAAGGAGCTTGCAGGAGAACTATACAATGATGGTATACCAATATACCCAGAGCATATGCTTGAGGAGTTGATAATCAAGTATGATGTTAATGAGGCATTCTTCTCATACAGTGATGTATCACATGAGCATGTTATGCATATTGCATCTAGAGTACTTGCATGTGGAGCATCTTTCACACTTCTAGGCATGAACGATACGCAACTAGAAGCAAACAAGCCTGTTATTGCTGTCACAGCAACTAGGACAGGTGCAGGGAAGAGCACTATAGCAAGGCTTGTAGCAGATACTGCTAGAAGGAAGGGTTTAAGGGTAGGTATAGTTAGGCATCCCATGCCATACCAGGAGTTTAAACCTGTACAGCATATAAAGAGTATAGAGGATCTTAATGGGTTAACCCTTGAGGAGGAGGAAGAGTATATAGCATATCTGGAAGATGGTTATAGTGTATATGCAGGTGTAGATTACATGCAGGTACTTAAAGAGGTTGAGAGCAATGCAGATATAATAGTATGGGATGGAGGGAACAATGACCTTCCATTCTTCAAACCTGATCATACTATAGTTGTTACAGATGCATTAAGGCAAGGACATGAGTTAAGGTATCATCCTGGTGAGGCTAATCTAAGATCTGCAGATACTATAGTTATAAGCAAGGCTAATCTAGCAGGTAAGGATGTATTAGATAATGTAATTAATACATGCAAAAGTGTTAATAATAAAGCAAGGATATTCCTTGTATCATTACATACTACGCTTGATGATAATTACACTGATACTATAAGAGGGAAGAGGGTAGCAGTGGTTGAGGATGCGCCAACAGTAACACATGGGGAGATGAGTCATTCCCTAGGCATGCTTGTTGCTAAGATGCTTAACTGCATAGTAGTTGATGGTAAGAGCTATGCTAAAGGTTCTATAAGGGATACATATGAAAAGTATCCATGGATTAAAGATATAATACCAGCCCTTGGATACTCTAGAGAACAGTTAAGTGATCTACAGGATACTTTAAACTCCATAGACTGTGATTATATTATAGTTGGTACGCCAGCAGATATAACAAGAAGGTTAGTACTTAACAAACGAGTAGTTAGGTTAAAGGTAATTGCAGATGATTACATTCCTGAGCAGAGGTTTAAGGATTACCTTGAGGATATAATAGATGATCTTATAAGCAAGCATAATGGTTAATGTTAATATAGGAATTAATTTTAATTACTCAATCATGCGGTGGTCGTCTAGTTTGGTCTAGGACATCAGCCTGCCACGCTGGTAACCCGGGTTCAAATCCCGGCCACCGCACCACTATCCTATAGTAGTATGAACCATTTGATAGAACAAGTCTTATATCTGGATACAATTCCTTCAATTCAGTTAAGGCATTGTTCATATCATATTCGTTAGAGTAACATTATCAATGTAGTTGTATACAAATCTACATGCTTCTAATTAGAATCTAATCTGTTTATGTATATGCTATTAGGATATAGTCTATACTTGTAGTTTAAATTCATGAGAATAATTATAGCAATTCATCCTAGCCTTTAAAGGCTAGGATGAATTGCTATGTATTTATAATCAACAACTTACCAAGTGTGGTAAGTTTAACAGATACCTTATTCCTATCACCCTTCTCCACATCCAATAACCCAAGTTCTACTAATCCTTTAGAATCCTTTGATCCCATTATATGATAACTAAGCAAGGACTTTCCGTATCCAGTAAGCTGTTCAAGTTGCTCAAGGCTCTCTATGGAACCACCATACTCATCTATGGCCCTCAGTATCTTTATTTTACTCTCAGATACTATCTCACTATAACTGAGCTTAAGCACTGGTAGAAATATAGGCATACCAGCCTCGTCTATAGTAAAAGCCTTGATACCATTAACAAATGCAGCAGAGAGTGCAGCACAGCCTATAAGCTTATCACCACAACTTATATTCATGAGTATCTGCTGAAATTCCTTACCTTCCTTGCTTACTATCTCTCCTATCCTTTCTATCATATCTCTTATAGCATTCTCTCTTTTAATAATGGTTATAGTAACATGTACACCTAAGAATGATGAGATCTTCCTTACAAATACTTCAGTACTCTGCTTATGAGTCATAGCAGACAAGTATCAGTCTATGCATAGGGAAGTTCCTTATACCTGCTATTATAGTTCCTTCTTCACCAATACCAAACGTTGCTATATGTAATGTCTTCATCTGGGATATATTAATTATATTAATATAATTTGGTAATAAGGTTAACCTTTAATGGTTCTAATTATTATTTAACCATTTAAACTTAGATGTTCCTATGCGTTAACGTAAGTCATCTAGCCTTGAAAGACGAGGTTTCTTGGTTCATAGATCTATAAAACAAGATGATGTGCCATGAACCTTATATTTCTAATACTAGCATTATATATCTGCTATAGAACTTGGCTTGTTCTTCAGATACAAACAATTTCCCATTATTGCCATTACCAAATCTCAGATCATATCTTAATAGATTATTTAACGCATCTTTATTTTATTCACGCATCATTTATCTACTATCAATGATTATTGTGCAGTATTGTATTACCTGCCTTAGTATAATCTCATCATCCATTAGAGCAGGAAGGCATTGTATATAGGGAACTTATAAGGTTGTTAGATTATACTAGGTATATGAGGTTGGTAAACCAAGGAGACTGTATTGTGAGATAAAGTTGTCTGCAGTAAAGAAATGGTAATAATCGAATCTTAAATAGAATCAATCAGGTATGGATAGTATGAATAAAACCATACGGTTTATATTTATAATGGGTATAGTTAGCCTCTTTGCTGATGTAACATATGAAGGGGGAAGAAGCGTAACTGGACCATATCTACTTATCCTTGGGGCTACAGCTACTGTAGTAGGCATAGTTGCAGGGTTAAGCGAACTCTTGGGTTACTGCTTGCGCCTATTTACTGGCTATATATCTGATGTTACACGGAAGTATTGGTCTATAACCATAGTAGGCTATTGCACAAGTCTACTTGCAATACCTCTGCTTGCATTTGCTAATACTTGGAGTATAGCAGTATTGCTTATAATAGCAGAGAGGATCGGTAAAGCAGTACGCACTCCTGCAAGGGATACCATACTAGCATACGCAACATCAAGTATAGGAAGAGGATGGGGCTTCGGTATACACGAGGCTATGGATCAGATAGGCGCAGTATCTGGTCCCCTTCTAGTAGCATCTATTCTTTACATTAATCTATCATATACACACGCATTCAGTATTCTATTCGTACCAGCGTTAATTGCACTAAGCATGCTACTCCCTGCAAGGATGCTATACAGGGATATACATAAACTTGATTCAGATAGTAATGATTTGATAATAAAAAGAAAGAGTGCTCTTCCACGCATATTCTGGATTTACATAGCATTTGCATCTTTAAGCATGTTAGGATATGCTCATTTCCAACTCATCTCATACCATCTTAAATCAGCATCTATCATGCAAGATACTCAAATACCCATAGCATTTGCTATTGCTATGGGTATAGATGCTCTAGCAGCGTTGCTGGTTGGGCGCTTATTTGATAGGGCGGGTTTTATTACACTTGCTATAATACCTATCCTAAGCATACCTATAGCACCATTGGTCTTCTCTCTGCATTATGATCTAGCATTAATAGGCATCATCTTATGGGGTGCTGTAATGGGTATGCAAGAGACTATAATGCGGGCATCAATAGCAGAGATAGTAGTAGATAAGAAAGGTTCTGCGTATGGTATATTCAATAGTATGTATGGTATATCATGGTTTATAGGGAGCATTATTATGGGTATGCTTTATGATATATCAGTAGCAAGTCTTGTTACCTTCTCTATCATTGTTGAGGTATTGACATTACCTTTACTCTTTACTATGATAAGATACTTAAGGAAACCATAAAATTAAAATTTTTGTTATATATATTATTTTGAAAGATGAAAGTAATCTATCTAGGGCACTGCTCTTAGATTGGCTCAGGAGCAAGACAGGCGTATTCTTTACCATACTATTCCCTGTAATGATGATGAGTATAATGAGTGCAGTATTCAATACAAACAGGGTATCAGATCTTTACATACAGAATCTAGATGTATATTATGATGATAGCAGTAACTACAAGCCTACACAACTCTCAGCAGCATTCATAGATGCATTAAGGGCAAGTAATGCATTTAACATAAAGCAGATAGATCCTAGTATAGATGCATTAGGCTATGCATTAAGGTTAGCAGATGAGGGTAAGAGTGCAAGGCTACTTATCATACCAAGAGGCTTTGATGAGCATGTAAGAGAAGGCATATTCTATACAAGAATTAATCTGATGATATCTACATTTGATACCTTCCTCAATGATTATAGATCATACATACCAGATAATGCCAAGCAAGGTATAGAGAGAGGCAAGGAGGAGTTTAGGAAGATATTTGAGTCTAACAATGATAATAATAGTAATGATATTGATAAGGGAATATTGCTAATCTTGGATAAGGGCGATAGAGATTATGAACAGATCAAAGGCATAATATATAATGTAATGAGCAACTTCCAGCAGAAGGCTTTAGGTATCCAAGATATAATTACGCTAGAGGTAAAGGATGCTAGAGGCTATAATTTAGCAGATTACTATCTCGCATCTGTGCTTGCTGCATGGGTAATGGTCAATGGTCTGGTTGGTGTAAGCTCTATAGTAACAGACTTCAAGAGGAGGGGGTTACTTAAGAGGTTCATGAGTACCCCATTAACAAGGCTTGAATGGATAGTATCTAACATGCTTACCCAGACCATGCTTGCAGTCATCCTTGCTATGGTTATGATAATAGTAGCATACTTTGCATTCCATGCAAGTATACCAAGCGTAGCAAGTATAATTATACTTATTGCAGGCGCATTCTGCTTTACAGGATTGGGTATGCTTATTGCAGGCGCATTAAAGGACGTAGAGGCAGTATCTGGTGCAAGTAATGCACTAGCATTCCCGATGATGTTTCTCTCAGGTGCATTCTGGCCATTGGAGATGATGCCAGATTACATGCAGAGTATAGCAAAGTTCCTACCTCTAACATACTTTATACAGGCATTAAAGGTAAGCATGGTTGCAGATGCTCCTAGCATAGTATTCTATAACTCATTGATGCTTATCATACTTACAGTAGTCTTTGTAGCATTGGGCTCTTGCCTTACCAGATGGAAGCAAAGTTAGCATTGGCACTAACCACTATCATTTAATATTACAGATATGTATAGCATTGTAATGCGTGTAGTTGTAGCAATCAGTGGGAGCTCTGGAGTAATATATGGTATAAGGTTGCTTGAGGTATTGAAGGAGAAGAAGATTGAGACGCATTTAATAGTAAGCAAGTGGGCTGAGGAGTGCATAAAGCTTGAGACGGATAAGGGTTTAGAGTATGTTTACTCATTAGCAAGCAGTGTTTACAGCAATGAGGATCTAGCAGCAAAGCCATCTAGCGGGTCATTCAAGTTCGATGCCATGAGCATAATACCTTGTAGTATGAAGACCCTAGCAAGTATAGCACTAGGCTTGGATGATACCTTGATATCTAGAGCAGCATTGGTAACTATGAAGGAGGGTAGGAAGCTTATACTAGTGCCTAGAGAGACCCCATTAACAGCAATACATCTAGAGTATATGCTTAAGCTTGCTAGGCTTAATGTTGTTATATTACCAGCGATGCCAGGGTTCTATCATAGGCCAAGGGGTATAGACGACCTTATTAATCATATAGTAGGTAAAGTTCTTGATCAACTCGGTGTAGAACATACTATATTCAAGCGCTGGGAGGGTAGAGAGGATCACAGTTAGAATGATCTTTGCACAAACTATCTTATTCCATATCCTTGCTATTATTATCCTTGGCAAGTCTCCTAGCAACCTTGATCGCAAATCCCATCGATACAAAGTAGGTAACTATGCTTACAACTATGGAGATCATTAGGTTATTGTTTGTTACAATCCATGCTATTAGGAAAGAGATAACTGCTGGTACTCCTATAACAAGTGCCACTATGCTACCCTTTACATATATATCTAGACGTGATATCTTACCCATATATAGACACTCCTACCTACATTGTATTACTAGGGTTGTTCTCTATATACTTATTACATACTAGAAGAGGCCGTACTTGGATGACATTAGATCCGCTTTCAAGGTTAACTTTATATCACAACCTACCTGCTTGAGCCTAGCTGTTAACCAGTTTATGAACTTGTGCTCTAGACTCTTGCCTTTTATACGTAAGAAATCGTTACCGAGTAGGTTAACCAATTTAACTAGTAAGTCCTTGTTAACATATAGAGTAAAGAAGTACCAACCCATAACCTGATCAGGCTCGCTTATAGTAAATGAGTCATACACATGTACCATAGCCTCAACCTTACGCATTGCATTAACCAGTATCTCATGATCCTTATTATAGTTAAGGGTTGCTGCTTCAATCTCTACAACATCGAGGCTGCTATCTATACTGTTATCTATATCCTCATTCATATAATAGAAATTAAGGTTATTCTAATATTTAAATATATATATATACTACTATACCTAAAGAGTTAAACTCTACTAATTCTATAATAAAGCCGTGTCTTTCACTGCAAGATAGATCACATTGTTACTATTAAGCATATAAGTATTTAAGGTTGAGAAACTCATAAAGCAGTAAGTTCGGTATAGGAGTGTTAAGGACTATTAAGGTTAAAACCAGTATATAGATAAGACCTTATGGTTAGTTTTAAGGAAGATGCTGCTAAACAAGGTATTGAACTTGATAATCTACTTGAAGATATGATTAGAGATACCTTGGTAGAAGTTATGAGGGATGGGAGGGCAGATCATCTATCTGGATAGTAGTGCTATAGTAAAAAGGTACATTAAGGAACAAGACAGTGAAATAGTTAGGAATTAATGCCTTAAAGCCTATACTGGGAGTTGAAACTGTCCTATAGTCTATGGAGTGTAGGAAATACTTGTGTTTGATAGAGCAAGACAAAACCGTAGTTTAGATGAAGAATCATTCAAAATCGTCAGGAATCGTTTTACTTGAGACTAGAAGGATAACAAAACTTGGAATAGCGTTAATAGTGCCTGTGAAAACAAGATTACTCATAGAAGCATTTGTTCCCATAAAGCACCATCATATATATGAGGCTGATGCGCTACAACTAGCAACTGCTAAGCATATTAACGCTGAAAAACTAGTTATTGAGAAAGTTGGTCTTCAGAGCATCTATCTAGGTTAATATTATAAAGATATAGCAAGAAAACCTTGCCTTTAAAGGCGTGGTAGCTCACCTGTTAAAGAATAGATTTAACACTTCAAATATAAAATTAAATAATAATAACAACTATAGACTAATATGTTACTCTTATCACCATGGCGCATTATTACATCACTAAGCTATAATTCCAAGAGATCCTTGCTAAGAGCTCTAATAGTAGGTATTATAACCGTACCTACATACATCTTTGTAGTTGTTATTACTACTCCAAATCTTCCTCCCTTATATGCTATTAACACTACCCTTCAACTAAACTCACCTATAATATTTGGTACTACAGCAGGGATAAGCATACAATCATTTATATCAAGTTACTTGAGGGGTATTGGTTCTTGTAGATTAGAAAGGAAGCAAGGTATAGATATGAATGCAAGTACAGGAGGCACTGTGTTCAGTTCATTCTTGTCATTCTTCTCTCTTGTACCTGTTGGATGTTGTGGGAGCTGGTTGTTCATACTCTCTCTTCTACCCTCAGTATTTGGTGGAACATTAGCAGCAGTGATGATTAAATACTCTATACTACTATCCTACATAGGATTATCCATAGTGCTTGTCTTTACATTTCTATCTGTATTAAGATTCTATCATGTAAGAAGAGGGAGGGGTTAATGATTAATATGAGTAAGAATATAATGATTGTTATTACTGGCATATCTATTGCAATCATTCTTGTACTTCTTATAAGCATAGTAAATAACGTACCTGAACCCTATCCTAGTATTGAAGAGGCGACTAAATCTCAACCAGTAGTGCCATTGGATGAGATAGTTAGTGGAGGAGTGCCTAAGGATGGTATACCATCTATAGATAGACCAGCATTAGTTTCAATAGAAGAAGCAGATAGATTCTTGCAGGGTTCAGATATCGTTATAGGCCTTAACATAGATGACGATGTAAGGGCTTATCCTTTAAAGATACTTGTATGGCATGAAATAGTTAATGATAATGTAGGTAGCACTCCTGTAGCAATAACCTACTGTCCTTTATGCTTTACAGTCCAAGTATTCAATAGGGTTGTAGGTGAGCAGCTACTGGAATTTGGTGTCTCTGGGCTATTATACAACAGTAATCTCATAATGTATGATAGAACTACTGAGTCACTCTGGAGTCAAGCATTAGGCACTGGAATAACAGGCAAGCATTCTGGAATAGAGCTAGAGAGGATACCATTTGATCTAGCGTATTGGAGTAATTGGAGAGATTTGTATCCTAATAGTAAGGTATTATCCATAAACACTGGATTTGGTAGACCATATGATGTAGATCCTTACGGAGATTACTATACGAGCCCAAACATATACTTCCCTATATCCCATCGTGATGCTAGGCTTGGGGTAAAGGAGATAGTTATAGGTATAGAGCATAACAGAGTATACAAAGCATATAGGTTAAGTGATATAGAGAGGATGAAGGTAATAAATGATAATATAAATGGGAAGCAAATAGTACTATTCTCACCATATCCATTTATGGTAAGGGTATTTGATGCTTCATTAGATAATAGCAGAGTTTCATTATGATAAAGATGATAATAAGATGATAGATAAGCAGACAGGTAGCAGATGGAATATGGACGGTGTTGCTATAGATGGCGATATGAAGGGTAGATCTCTTACACGCTTACCAGTAGAGGTAGGATTCTGGTTTACATGGTCAACATTCCATCCAGATACTGAGTTGTTTGTTCCACCTTGATCATTTATCTGTAACCATGCATTATTCTTAGAATAACTAATCCGAAGTATCTAGACTTATCAACCGTGAAGGTTAACATATATTTATTGAACATGCTAATTATTCGCATCTTAAATTATAAGATAGGTAAGATTGGAGTTTCTCTAGGTATAATACTATTCTTAGTAACTTTATACTCACCGTTAGATCTTGATTACCCAGCCAAACTAGTATTAGCAACTGCTATATTAATGGTTGCTTATGGGTAACAGAGGCATTACCCATCTATGTAATTGCTTTATTACCACTTGTGATATTTCCCTTTGCTGGTTCAGAGTTATCAGATACACTAACTGGATATGCTGATAGGATAATCTTCTTGTTCTTAGGAGGATTCATGCTAGCACTAGCGATAGAGAAGAATATGCTTCATAAACGATTTGCTTTACATATACTAAGGATAGTTGGAGCAGATCAGAAGCATCTAATTGGTGCATTCATGATAGCTACTGCATCGTTAAGTGCTTGGATCAGTAATACAGCAACTACCATGTTGATGCTTCCTATAGCCTTATCAATAATATCACAGGTAAGCAATAGAAGATTTGCTACTTGCATATTATTATCTATAGCATACTCTGCAAGTTTAAGTGGATTAGCAACACTTATAGGCACTCCTCCTAATGCTATCCTAGCATCATTAGCAAAACAATTACTAGATATAGAGATAAGTTTCGGTAAATGGCTATTAATAGGGTGTGCCAGTAAGTATAATATCACTAATGGTAACATGGTCTTATCTTGTAAATATAGGGGTTAAGGTTGATGCAAAGCCTCTATTTGATAAGTCTATAATTCTAACAGAGTTGAATAGACTAGGTTCTATTAGTAGAGATGAGAAGATTGTAGCAGTAGTATTTGGAGCAACTGCTATAGCATGGATCACTAGCTTGTTATGGAAGTCTTATGCACAATTCATAGACGATGCTACGATAGCCTTATTTGCCGCTCTAGTACTCTTTCTTATACCCTCAAGAGAAGGCAGGTTATTAGAATGGAATGATGCAAAGAAGATCCCATGGGGTATTCTACTCTTGATTGGTGGAGGTTTATGATTAGCATCAGCATTTACAGCAACTGGGCTTGCTCTATGGTTGGCTGATAGGTTGATGTTAACAGATATGCATTATGTAATGATCATAATGCTCGTAGTAGCAATAACTATATTTACAGGAGAGATCATGAGCAACACTGCATCAGCAGCATTACTAATACCAATAGGAGCAACTATAGCAGGTAATCTTGGTATAGATCCTTTGTTATTGATGGTTCCAATAGCATTAGCAACATCATATGGCTTCATGATGCCTGTAGGGACTCCTCCTAATGCAATAATCTTTGCAAGCGGATACATATCGATAAAGGATATGGTTAAGGTTGGGCTCCCATTAGATCTGATAGGTATAATAGTTACAACATCTTCAATATTATTGGTGCCAGTTGTGCTAGGTTAGTATACGATAGTAACGGAGAACCTTGAAATATAATAGAACCTACAAATTTCATACGTTTATCCTTGAATATTAAATTAAATCTTGAACTATTCGAGATACAATATATATGAATTAGATCTTTATTCTGCTTAATGCAGGCAAACAATACCAAAAGATTAACCAATAGGGTAAAGATAGCAGTGGTATCCAGTATAGTGATAGTTGTGATAGTAGGAACGATAAGTGCTAGCATACAAGTTAGCGGAGATAATGATAAGAGGTCTGAAGCAAATACTCATATCACTACTCAAGTGATATGAACAGTAACAAGCAACAGGTAGACAAGCAACAGGTAGCACGTCTTGATGGTGTAGTAATAACATTTGAAACTGAGCCGAAAGTTATTCGCCCCTTAGAGTTGACTAGTATAAATATGAACATCTCAGATCAGAACTCAGGGCAACCAATAACACATGTTGACTGGTCTGTTATTATAAAGAATACTGATGGAGAGGAGGTATTCAAGACCAATACACTACATACACATGTAGGTGTATTGCACCTTAACTATGCTTTCCCAGCACCTGGAGAGTATACAGTATCTGTACAAGTTGCATCACTTGGACCAAAGATGATGGGTATGGATGTACCGGCTATGGCACAGACACGTATACTTTTATCAGGAGACCCAATGGATGGTTGGAAGACAGATCCTAACCTATTCTTTGGTACAAGAAATACTGTGTTTAAGGTAAACGTTGATGGACAAGGAGGGATAAGGGTAGTTGATGGTACAGAGGATGGAAAGAGAATAGCTGTAAGGTTGGCAACTAATCCAGATAGGTTGGTTACAGGGCAACCAGTAACTTTGATGTTTGAGGTAAAGGATCCGGATGGTAATGATGTAACCCATGTTGAAGAAAGAGTTAATATAATTGGTGCATTAGTGCCTAGCATATATACATCACCACCTATGGGTAGTGCTATGATGCCTATGATGGGTGCTCTACATGGACATACAGGGCAGTTTGCACTTACAACAACATTCCCAGCATCAGGTAAATACATAGTGCGTGTAGACCTTAACTCATTACCAGTATCCAACTACATATTCGGTCAAGTATCGGCAAGGTTCGTCCTAAACGTTGAAGATGGTACTACTCAGGGAAGGGTTACAACATCAGTAGAGCCGAAGCAGAATCAGATAGTTATACTAGGACAGGATCTACCATTCTATAGTCCTAACAATATTACAGTAAAGACAGGCACTCCAATAACGGTTATTAACTCAGATGCAATAATACATACATTAACAGCAACCCATGATAACATTGATGTTATATCCCCTACAGCAAGTAATGAGTTCGATACAAGATTACTAAGGTTCGGTGAGCAGAAGCAGATAATAGTGAATGAACCTGGTACATACAACTACTTCTGCATGCTGCATCCATTCATGAGAGGTAGTATAACAGGTGCTGGATAATCACTGAAATAACTCTTTTTATTTTTAGGATATGACAAGATGACCCATCCTTTATGGTATCTTCCTTCTATTTCTTATACTATTGCTACTATCTCTCCTCTGCTATTTGCTAATACTTGCCAACATTCCTATTCGCATTAAATAGGAATAACAATCCCTTATGGTAATCCTTTAAGATAGATATGTTAGGCTTTAGAGCATGGTTTAGCATAGTCATAACCATAACATTACCTCATACAGATATGCTATTACTCATTTCATAAAGCATATAGCAAGGATAAATTGTTAGATACAATAATACCGTAGGGAGAGTTGTTTATGAAGACCTGCAGATGCTTAGCATGAACCTTATTCTCTCAATGCTAGTTATTAGCTAGGGAATGTTTGTATTAACACCTTGATCACTCCCTTGAAGTATCTCGCTTACAATACTACCCCCTGTTGACTGCCTTGCATTGAACTCCTGCTCCCTCTCACGTAGTAGTTTAAGCACGTAATCATTCGGTATTGCATATACTACTATAGCTATAAGTATCAAGGATACTGCCATTACAAATATCTCCCATCTTATCTTGTATAATGCACCCCTCTCCATGGTATAGAGAATTGTGAGAAGCAGTTTATATATTTATAATAATAAAGTAGTAATGTATATATATAAAACAATTAGGTCTTAACCTCTTATATAATATAAGAGATAGATGAAGTAGGAAAGAGAATTATAGATTCAATCTTTTTTTAGCATAAAATTGAAATATTAGTAAGCCTATATTATAATATGAATGGTGCAAGAATAGCCAGAGGTGCACTTGCTGGGCTATTAGCATCTATTGTTATTGCATTACTTATATTCATTGGTGAGAGTATTATAGGATACCCACATGGCATATTCTATACAGTGCTCTCTGATGCATTAAGTATTGGTGATGCTAAGACTCTGATAGGCCTGCTATTACATCTAACCACTGGCACGCTTATAGGGGCTATTACATCTATACCTCTCATTAGGTTGTTGAAGATGAATATAGAGCGGTTTATGCTATATGGTATCATCATAGGAGTTGTTACATGGGCAACTTTATTCTTACCCATCTCATACATGGTTATCATACCATTCCTTGATGTAAATGAGTATGAGTTGCTTGATAAAAGTGGTAGCATGGTAGAATCTATTGATCTTAAGGAGCAGTTCAATAGGATAGTATACTCATCCATAGGCTTTCATATCCAGTATGGTATAATATACTCCATAATCTTCTTTGTTATGAATAGAAGATATAGATTTATGATTGAGGAAGAGAAGCTTTGATTTGATTTAACTGAACTGACATATTAAGAACTGCCTATGCCCATCTTTTTTTATTTTATTTTATTTTATTTTATTTTATTTTTGATTATCTCCGCATCTTCTCCTTCAGTAGTAGAGGTACCTCTGCTGGTCTCTTTGCCACTGCTACATCTGCCTTTGCGAACATGCTAACCTTGGACTCTGCAGAACCATATGATCCATATACTATTGCACCAGCATGACCCATACGCTTCTCCTTAGGAGCGCTCCTCCCTGCTATGTATGCTACAACAGGCTTGCTGAAGTTTGTATTTATTATATACTCTGCCAACTGCTCCTCAGCACTCCCCCCAATCTCACCTACTACAACCACAGAGTCAACATCCTCCCTATCCCTTATAAGATCGAAGCACTCTATTAGAGTTAGGCAGTTTATTGGATCTCCTCCTATACCTAGGCATAACCTCTGCCCAAATCCAGCTAGTGATAACCTATAGGATATCTCATACATTAGCGTACCACTCCTAGATATAACTACTGTATTACCTTTGGTGAATGGTTGTGCAGGCATTATGCCCAGCTTTATTACATTAGGCACTATTATGCCGGGAGTATTTGGACCGACTACTATAGCATTATGTTCCCTTGCAACCTTTATACATCTTAGAGTATCCATAACTGGTACATGCTCAGGTATCGCTACCAGTAACTTTATACCATTGGTTAGTGCATCTATTGCAGCATTAAGGAAGTTTGATGCAGGTACAAACACTACTGAGATCTTTGCATCATGCTCTTTGAGGGCATCCTTAACACTATCGTATACAGGTATGCCATTAAATACTTGCCCACCCTTGCCAGGGGTAACACCAGCGACTATGTTTGTACCATACTCAACCATAAGCCTTGTATGGAGGCTACCGAACTTACCTGTTATACCTTGGATTATAACAGGCTTCCTGTTGTAATCCTTATCCTCAGCCCTTCCTTGTAGTATGCTGAAGAGGTCAAAGCTGCTTGCTAATACACTCATTTAGCATCACCTGATATAGATCTTACTGCATTAGCTATAGCATCCTCTACAGAATCGAACATAACTGCCTTTGTTCCTTTAAGCATCTCCTTTGCTATCTCTGCATTCCTACCAGCTATCCTTGCAAATAGAGGAACCTTGATTATACCATCGTTGTATGCATTAACTATAGCTTGAGCAACTATGCTTGTATCTACTATACCTCCAAATAGGTTAACCAGTATAGCCTTTACATTACTTAACCTGCTTACTAGAGTCAATGCCTTGTATATGTTATCTAGCGTTGCTCCCCCGCCAACATCAAGGAAGCATGCAGGCTTGCCATTTGCATCTGATAGCATATCCATGGTAGACATAACCAAGCCTGCACCATTCCCTACAACAGCTATACTACCATCCAACTCTACAAGCGAGAAGCCCCCTTTCTTTGCCTCTGTCTCTATGCTCTGCTCCTCAAAGGCACTTAACTCCTCATGCCTAAATAATGCATTATCATCAACTATAATCTTAGCATCTAATGCTACTATGCTAGAGTCTGTAACTGCTAATGGATTTATCTCTGCTAGCTCTGCCTCCTTCTCCCTAACCAGCATTAATAACCTACTTGCAAGGTCTGTAAAGTTACTGCTACCCTCATTCAATCCTAGATAATCCGCTATATCATATAGAGCTTCTGATGAATCACTTAATACATCTATCTCCTTAACCATCTTGTTACTTACACTCTCTATATCAACCCCTCCCTCTGATGATGCTATAACTGTATATGCCCTCCTACTCCTATCAAGGAAGATTGAGAGGTAATACTCCTTACTATGTGGTATGAACTCCTCTAGCAGTATAGTCTTCACAACCTCACCTTGCACCTTCTTACCAAGCATGGATGTAAAGTTCTCCTCCAACTCCTTCTCATCCCTGCATACCTTAACTATACCAGCCTTGCCCCTACCACCTACCCTAACCTGTGCCTTTATAACCAATGGAAAGCCTAAATCTGAAGAGTACTTCTTAGCATTATCAAGGTTTGAGGCTAGATAACCTCTAGGCACCCTTATACCATACTCCTTGAATAGCATCTTTGCCTGATACTCTAGTAAGCGCATAAGCAACCTTGTCATTATCTAGGATATAAAAGTTTCATACTAGCAGTGGTGAATATTTATTAGAAATGTTAACTCTTTAGAGTATAGCATGCATTCTATTGCTAGCATGATAGTTAACAGGGCTGTAGTATTGGTTATACTCTCGCTTATTATAGGTATTTTAGTTCATGATGCTATAATAGATATGATCTTCCCTCTCCTCCCACTATTCCTTGTGGGCATGATGCTCTCTGCTGGGCTTATGCTAAGTGATATAAGAAAAGGGATAAAGCCGTTTAAGCTTACGGTAATTATATTACTGCAGTATATAGCATCTGCATTACTTGGACTTGTATCTGCATTATTGCTGTTAGAGGATGAGGAGCTTATCCTTGGGCAAGTGCTACATGGCTCGATGCCAAGTGAGCAGACCATACCTGTATGGGTTAGACTTGCTAATGGGAATCTAGCATTATCTGTAAGTGTATTAGCATTATCAACCCTTGTAAGCCCATTGTTATCCCCTGCTATGGTGTATATGCTAGTAGGTAGGATGGTAGAGATGAATTATGTAGGTATGATTGTAGCACTCCTTGCTACAGTGATATTACCTTTACTCATAGGCTATGCTGTAAGGAGAAAGGTAAGATCAGCAGATAGGTATGAGACAGTATATCAAGCATCATCAATCCTATCTGCTCTTCCTACTGTTATGGTTATAGGGGCAGTTGGGTATACTCTAGCGTCTGATCCATTAATGTTAGTATATGCATCAACCGCTTCTCTTCTACACCTTGCATCTACACTTGCCCTAGCCTTCTATACTGTAAGGGTTATGGGCTGGAGGATGGATGATGATATGGTGCTGATATATAATACAAGCATGAAGGAGTTTACGGTAACATTAAGCATAGTGGGTAGTATGGGTTTAAGCCCAATGGTAGGTTTACCAGCAGCGTTGTATGGTATGATGCATATGATAACGGCACCTATACTTGCAAGGTACTTTAAAAAAAAAAATTAAGTAACAACCTTATCCAACTCATCTGACTCTACTGCTAACCTTATCTCTCTAGCAATCCTCCTACCAGTGCTCATGGGCTCATTGTATAATAGGTAAGAGTAAGGAGAACCATTTATGTAAAGGTTTGTTCCAGCAACTATCCTTGCGGAGAACTCAAATGCTGTAAAGTTACTATCCCTATCATACACACCCTCTATGCAGAATGGGCCTACCATCTCATACCCTACAAACCTCCTAACGCTATCAACGAACCTCTCCCCCATCTTGTATGCTTCATCTAGCAATGATTCTCTTAGCACCAGTGGGCTATTGCCTATAACAGTATATGTTATATCATCTAGCATAGCATGCTCTTGATGTATAGCAGGTATTCTACCTATAGCATCGACATCAGACTCATACCTCCTATCTATGCCTAGTAACTCAACCTCTTTGCTTAATGGGGAGTAGAAGTATTGCAGATATACAGGTACTCCTATTACATACTCTTGCAGGTAGAGATCCTTCATGCTATTTATAATACCTTTGCTTATAAGCCTATTGTACTGCTGTATGAAGTGCTCCTTGCTTGATGCTAAGAAGTAGCCTTTGCCTCCCGCAGCACCATGTAGTTTTGCTATTGCAAGAACCTTACCATTGCTGCTACCAAGGTCATCCAAGGTTAGACTCCTAGGCACCCTTAGTCCTGCATCTACCATAAGCCTCTCCTTTAATACTCTATCTGCCTCCCATCTTAGGATATACCTATTACCAAAGAATGGTATCTTTATATTCTCTATCTGCTCAACGCTCATGCTTGATATGAATGTACCATGGGGCACAAGTATGCAGTTGTTATCCTTCAACTCGTTTATAACATGCTCAGAGCATGCATGCTCATATCTGTAATCCTTCACTGCTATAAGCCTGTCTATGAACCTAAACCTGTTGTATAGGCTGATCCTCTTCTCCTCACATACCAATACTGTCTTGAAGCCCTCATCCTTGGCACCTTTAAGCACTTGCAGTGCGCAGTGTGACCCAAGTGTAGATATGCTATACATGCAGTAGGATATATGTTACCACTTAATAAAAATTAGATTTTGTCTACTATTCTTTAGATAGTATATCTATCAGCTCCTCAACTGCTTGGTTTACATTCAACATGCCTTTATGCCTGGCATACTCCTCAAGTACTTTAAACTGCTTCCTTGTGAAGCATACTGGTATGGTGCGCTCTGGCATGATATTAAATAAGAATGCTTGAATAAAAGTATTGCTAAATGTTATATAATGCTTTAGTGGATAGTATCTTATGAGCTACTATACAGATGAGAGGATGGTAACCAGTAGGGATGCGCTTAACAGGTATGAGTTCAAGGTGAAGCTCCTTGAGATAGTAGAAGGAGCAAGGGATCCTACTGCATTCAAGTTCGGTAGCAGGGTATTGGTTAAGAAGGTCCTAGTGATAATAAGGGATCTAAGGACCAATGAGGTTACAGAGAAGGAGTTGGATCTTGAGGAGATAGAGAATGAGATAAGGAGTAAGAGGAAGTTCACATCAGCAAACAGATGGGTTGCACCATCAGAGATAAGGAATGGTTACATAGTTGGTTATAGGCATGTAGACTTGCTTGCCAGCGCCATAGCCTTGGACTATATAACTATATAGCAGTAGAGAGGTATAATAATTACCTACCATAAATTTAAATCTATCCTTATGCATAAATAAATCATGGTAAGATGTGAGTGTGGTATATGTAATCATACATCAGATAAGGATTGCTTTGAGAAGGAGTGTAAATGTTGTATTAACTTCCATCTTAGATCTGGTTCTAAGAGGGTAAGGTTAGAGTACCATAAGGCCTAATCTTCTAACTTTATAAATAGGGTATGCATCAGTGCTAGCATGAGCGGTATAGCATATCAGGAGTGCATAGACCCAAAGTGCATGCTAAGGTATGATATCAAAGAGTTTAGGTTATCATGTAGCAAGGGGCATCCATTGGATGTAAAGTACTCTATAAAGCCTAGTGCTAAACTTAAGGAGACATTTGCTATGCGCAGGAACCATGGCTCAAATATATACAATGAGAGTGGTGTATGGCGCTTCAGGGACCTTATAAACTTCTGCCAGATAGATACTGAGGATTATGATGCATGCTCAAAGTATTTAGCATCACTAGATGGTGCTGAAGGGAGGTTATCAAAGCCATTCAAGATGAGCAAGGTAGCAGAGTATGTTGGCATGAATAAAGATTGTCTATTCCTGCAACCTGAAGGGTATAACCCAAGTGGTTCATTCAAGGATAATGGTATGGCTACAGCATTAACACATGCAAAGATGCTCAATGTTAAGAAGATAGTGTGTGCATCAACAGGTAATACATCCGCATCTGCTGCCATGTATGCATCCAATGAAGATATGCAATGTGAAGTGTATGTACCAAGGGGGGAGATAGCAATAGGGAAGTTAGGACAGGCATTACAGTTTGGTGCACAGGTTATAGAGGTTGATGGTAACTTTGATGATGCACTGGCAGTTATGCTTAATGAGGCTAAGAAGAGTAATGCTTATGTAGTTAACTCCGTTAACCCATTCAGGCTTGAGGGGCAGAAGACGATAGTATATAGAGTTCTTGAGTACCTTAACTGGGAACCCCCAGACTGGCTCGTTTACCCTGGTGGTGCATTAGGCAATACCTCAAGTGCAGGCAAGTGCCTCATGGAGCTCTATGAGTGGGGTTGGATAAAGAAGATACCTAGGCTTGCAGTTATAAATGCTGAAGGCGCAAATACCCTATATACACTATACAACGAGAAAGGGTTAAGATGGAATAAGGGTAACATTGACCTTGATATTATAAAGGAGTACTATGAGTATATGGATAAGAATAACATCAAGCCAAAGACGGATGCTACAGCAATCCAGATAGGCAAACCAGCGAATCTACTCAAGGGCTTAAGGGCTTTAGAATTTACAGATGGTATTGTAGAGTATGTAAATGATAAGGAGATGTATGATAGCATGGCTGTAGTAGGCTTGAATGGCTTTGATTGTGAACTTGCATCAGGCTCTGTTCCAGCAGGGATAAAGAAGTTGAGGGAGAAGGAGATAATAAAAAAGGATGATATAGTGGTTGGTATACTGACTGGTAGGCAAAAGGATCCTAATCTAATAATAAACTACCATCTTAATCCAAGTAATAGGTTTGCAGTAACCCCAAAGAGGTATAGTAGCATTAGCATTAGCAGCATCAAAGGTTAAATACCATTCTTGATTACTTACCTTATGCGTATATGCTCATTCCTGCCTAGCGCTACAGAGATACTCTATGCCTTAGGATTAGGTGATAATATAGTTGGTGTGACACAAGAGTGCGATTATCCTCCAGAGGCATCAAAGAAGCCCAAGGTTGTGAAGAGTGTATTTGATCCATCTAAGATGAGCAGTGAGGAGATAGATGCAAAGATAAGGGAGTTGGTTAAAGAGCATAAGGATATTTACATAGTTGATACCCAGATTCTTAAGGAGTTAAGCCCAGATGTTATAGTTGCTCAAGGCCTATGCAAGGTATGCTCCCCTTACGTAAACGAGATCTCTAAGGCAAGGCAGGTTCTGCTACAGAAGCCTAAGGTTATCATGCTAGACCCTCATGATCTAAATGGCATACTTGATAGTATAATGCAGCTTGCCATAGAGTTTAATGTAAAGGATAGGGGTTTAGAGTTGGTAGAGCATATTAGAGCAAGGATAGATAACATACATGCTAAGGCTATGCATGCTGTGAATAGTAAAGGTAGGCCAAGGGTATTATGCATAGAATGGCTATACCCATTCTTCACAGCAGGGCATTGGGTGCCTGAGATGGTTGAGATAGCAGGAGGATTTAACTGTATAAGCAGTAAGGGTGAACCATCAAGGACCCTTGAGTTTAAGGAGGTTAGGGATGAGGATCCAGATATTATAGTATTCATGCCATGCGGCTTTGATACTACTAGAGCGTTAAGGGAGTTTAATAAGGTTGAGGGTATAGATGGATGGTATGATATTAGGGCTGTCAGGGATAAGCAGATATACGTAGTTGATGCAAACTCTTACTTCAGTAGACCAAGCCATAGAGTAGTAAGGGGTATAGAGATACTTGCAGAGATAATACACCCTTACGAGTTCAAGGGTAATTGTAAAGAGAAAGATAATAATGAGTATGTAAAGGTCTATGAATAGATCATCTACCTAGCCTTAGCCTGCTCTGTGCAGCAGCAAGTATTGCTATAGGTATCCTATGTGGGCTAGCACTAACGTAATCCAAGCCTATAAGATCAAAGAACTCTATGCTCTTAGGATCTCCTCCATGCTCTCCGCATATACCTATCTCTAACCTATTGTTAGCACTCCTTGCCTGCTCCACTGCTATCCTCATAGCCTTGCCTACCCCTTCTCTATCTATACTCTGGAATGGGTTATCCTTCAGTATACCCTTCTCTATGTAGAGTGGTAGGAACTTGCCCTCAACATCCTCCCTACTGAATGAGAATACTGCTTGTGTAAGATCATTTGTACCAAAGCTGAAGAACTCTGCTATGCTTGCTATGCTATCTGATGTTAGGCACGCCCTAACAACCTCTATCATTGTACCAAACTTAACGTTAAGGATTAAACCATATTTACCCTCAACATCCCTCTTAACCTTATCGAATACCTCCTTGACTGCAGCCAACTCCTCCCTTATACCTACCTGTGGTACCATAACCTGTGCCTCTGCCTTCACTTCTTGCTTTACTAACTCTGCGGTAGCCTCAAGTATAGCCCTTATCTGATACTCATATATCTCTGGGTATACTATGCCCAATCTAACACCCCTCTGCCCCATCATGGGGTTAACCTCTTGCAGTTCTTTAACCCTCTGCAGCATTGCAGAGGCATTGCTATCCTTATGCTCATATACAGCCCTTATAAGATCCTCTAACCTAGGTAAGAACTCATGTAAGGGAGGATCAAGCAATCTTATGGTTACAGGATAGCCTTCCATTACATGCAATATCTCCTTTGCATCCTTCTTAAGATATGGCACCAACTCCTCCAAAGCCTTAACCCTCTCCTCCCTACTCCTAGCCATTATCATCCTTATGAATATGGGTAATCTATCCTCGCCATTGAACATCCTCTCTGTCCTACATAAGCCTATACCTTCTGCACCATAACCCCTTGCTATCCTTGCTGCATCTACAGTATCAGCATTTGCCCTAACCCCTAACCTCTTAACCTCTTTCGCCCATGATAACAATCTCTTCAACTCATTACTTAACTCAGGCTCAATTAGTTGCACTGCGCCAAGGTAAACATTACCTGTAGAACCATCTATGGTTATGGTATCATACTCATTGATAACCTTACCATTTATAGTAAGCCTTCTATTCTCCTCATCTATAACTATTGCAGAGCAGCCTACTATGCAAGGCTTGCCCATGCCCCTAGCAACAACTGCAGCATGGCTCGTCTTGCCTCCCTTGCTTGTTAGTATACCTACAGCCTTAAAGAATGCTGGTACATCCTCAGGCTTGGTCTCCTCCCTAACAAGTATTATCTGCATACCATTGCTTGCATCCTCTATAGCCTTCCTTGTATCTAGAACTACCTTTCCTACTGCTGCACCTGGTGATGCACCTATACCCTTTGCTATTGCCTCTATCTTTACCCTTGGATCTACCCTTCTATGCAATACCTGCTCTAGATCATCTGCATTAACCCTTAGCAGTGCTTCTTCCTTGCTTATTATACCCTCATCTACCATATCAACTGCTACCTTTACTGCTGCTATAGCATTCATCTTTGCTGCCCTAGTCTGGAGCAGGTATAATCTGCCAGATTCTATTGTAAACTCTACATCCTGAGGCTCCCTGTAATGTCTCTCAAGCCTCTCACATGCATATACCAACTGCCTGTATGCATCTGGCATTATCTCTGCTAACCTCTCTATAGGCTCTGGTGTCCTTATACCTGCAACAACATCCTCTCCTTGCGCATTAACAAGGAATTCTCCATAAAGCCTCTTCTCACCATCCTCAGGGTTCCTTGTGAATACTACACCTGTAGCGCTCTTATTATCCATGTTACCGAATACCATCGCTACTACATTAACAGCAGTACCATCTGCTACATCTGGTGTTATCTTGTAATACCTCCTATACTCTACTGCTCTCTCACTCATCCAACTATTGAATACAGCCTTTATAGCAAGCTCTAACTGCTTGTATGGATCCTCAGGGAACTCCTTACCATTATCCTTGTATATCCTCTTAAAGGTATAGGTTAACTCTCTTAAGGATTCTGCACTCAACTCATTATCATGCTTAACCCCTTGCTTACTCTTCATCTCCTCCAATGCCTTTGAGAATAAAGAGTCATTTATATTAAGAACAACCTTACCAAACATCTGAACAAACCTTCTATATGCATCCCATACAAATCTTGCATTGTTAGTCCTTGCTATCAGTGCTTTAGCAGTATCATCGTTAAGGCCAAGGTTAAGTATTGTATCCATCATACCAGGCATAGAGATTGGTGCTCCAGACCTTACAGATACAAGTAATGGGTTATCTATGCTACCAAAGCCCTTACCTGTTAATGCCTCAAGCCTCTTCATGGCATCCTTAACCTCATCCATAAGACCCTTAGGCAACTCTCTACCATTCTTATAATACTCCTTGCATACATCTATTGTTATTATGAAACCTGGGGGTACTGGTAAGCCTACCGATGTCATCTCTGCCAAACCAGCACCTTTACCTCCCAGTATCTTCCTGCTGAGACCTTTTGCCTCGTCAAAGAATACTACTCTCTTATGCACTTGCATGACATGGGATTGTATGATGCTAGTTATTAAGTTTTAACTTGGTAGAATAATAATAATAATAAGATGCTGTTACCATTATAAGATGCTGTTACCATTATAAGATGCTGTTACCATTACTCCTGCTTGGCACCACACTCTATACAGAATGATGCATCTGCCTCTATCTTTGCTCCACATGCTATACAGAATCTTAACTCTTGCCTAGATTTAATCTCATTACTGCTAGAGCCCATAGGATAAGCCTTTACCTTTGCAAAGAGTGTGGTTACTGCCCCGCTAGGGACGAATTCCTCGCTTATATCCATCTTATAATCCTCCTTCTCCTCTATGTATAGCATGAGCCTTGGTACCTTATGCCTTGGATGCAAGCCATCATCGTTAATGCAGTTATCTAACTTGCACTCCATCTCAACTATCTCACCAAGCCATCTTGCAAACTTGAGTAAGGTCATCTCTGGTGTTGAGTATGTTAATGTATGCATGGACATGTAATCCTCTGCGGCATTCTTTGCATTGAATACCTTCATAGTATGAATATACTACTCCTTATTATTATCTATATCTCTACAATTATGTACTTTGCTGTTTACCACATTTTGGGCAGAACTTTGCCTTAAGGGGTATACTTGCTCTACAGTGCTCACATACCTTGCTCTCTACTTTAGCAGTAACCTGAGGTGTAGGCTTTACAACCTCAACCTGTTTCTCTCTCTCTGTACCTTTACCTATTGCATTATCCAACTCTACTATAACTTTAACCATTAGGAAGGCTAGTGAGGAGAACTGCGTAAGGAAATCGCCCATCCTTGTAAAGTACTCATGCTCCTCTATCTTACCTTCTCTGTATAATGTATGTGCATCTAGGAATGCCTCGTAGCTGCCCTGGATATCATTGAGTAGGTTCTTTAACTTATCAACCAGTGGACCCCGGGTATTATAGCCTAATTGACCCATTGTATATATGAGTATTATGGAATAAATTAAGTGTTTTTATTCATTTATTCATTTATTCATTGTTCATTCATTCAGTTCAAAGCCTTATAATGCCTATAGATGGCTCTTACCTTAATGATTCTTCTATAAACCTCCTTATAACATCCTTTGGTGCAGCACCTATATGCTGATTTATAACTCTGCCATCCTTGAATAATAGTAGGGTAGGTATGCTGTATATCTCATACTCTCTAGCAACATCTGGGTTCTCATCAACATTCAACTTTAAGAACCTAACCCTTCCATCATACTCTTTAGCCAACTCCTCTAGCACTGGAGCAACCATCCTGCATGGGCCGCACCACTCTGCCCAAAAGTCTACTAGCACGGGTATACTAGAGTTCAATACATCATTATCCCATGTACTTACACTAGTTGCCTTTATGTTTGCCATGTATAAAGAGTAGGGTAACCTATTAATAATTTTTTATACTTAATAACTGCATTGATAAAGAAGGTGAAGGGTTCTAAGGGGTATATAGTTGCTGATCTCACAGATGAAGAGGTAAGGAAGGCAAGACTTGCTGGAGAGCTCTTCATAGGTGCTCTAGGTAGGATAGATGTAAATAGGATAATAGCATACTACTGTAACAACTGTACCAAGGAGTTCAACCAAGCACCAAGGATAGTGAGCAAGAGTATCAACGAGGCTGTAACAGATGCTCATATGTTAATGGAGCAAGGGGAGTATATATGCAATGAGTGCAATAGTGTAATAGCAATATACAAGGTCTTTATTGATGCTAGCAAGGAAGGGATTAGTATAAAGGATATTATAGGATTTAATGCAATATACAAGCAAGAGAGGGTAGGTATTGTTAAGGATGTTGTAGTAAATAGGAATTGTAGGATCTTATTGCTTATAGATACGCAGGATGGTAATGCAAGTGTGCCATGGGATATGGTATTGGAGGTAGGGAATAATATAGTACTTAAAGGCAAATTATGCGAAATATGCAGTAATGAGAACTTTCCTACAGCATCATTCTGTATTGAGTGTGGTAATAGATTAAGATAACATGGAACAAAAATTATAACATCAATTATGGAATGCCTTTAGCTCTCTCCTCTTAATCTTTCCTGTATCTGTCTTTGGTAACTCGTTTATGAACTCTATTATCCTTGGATAGGCATACTCTGCAAGCCTCTTCCTTACACTCTGCTGTATCTCATCCTTCAGTGCATCAGATGGCTCATATCCTGGCTTTAATACCACGTAAGCCTTTATAACATGACCTCTAACCTCATCATGCCATGGCACTACAGCACTCTCTAGAACTGCTGGATGCTGGTTTATAACCTCCTCAACCTCTGCTGGTCCTATCCTATAGCCTGCAGCCTTTATGAGATCATCCGTCCTTGCTACAAACCATATGAAGCCATCAGCATCCTTATAACCTTGATCCCCAGTGTATAACCATCCATTCCTTACCTTCTTTGCGGTATCCTCTGGTCTATTCCAGTAGCCTAGGAATGCTACAGGGTTAGGCATCTTAACAGCAATCTCACCTATCTCATTTGGATTTGCTATATTACCTTGCTCATCGAGTATCTCAACCGTAAACCCTGGTGTGCTCTTGCCTATAGATCCTGGCTTAGGTCCCATGAGCGAGTAGCAGTTTGTTACTATTATATTTGCCTCAGTCTGCCCATATATCTCATTCAATGGCACATTAAGTTTATCAAGGGACCATCTTACAAGCTCGCTACCAACAGGCTCACCAGCACTCCCTAATGCCCTTAATGCAAGGTCATACTCTTTCCTAGGCTCCTCATTGAACTTCCTTATCATCCTTAGCGCAGTAGGCACTACGTATGCACATGTTATCCTATAACGCTCAAGTATGCTAAGTGCCCATGCTGGATCGAACTTGCCACTCCTAGGGGTTACTACAACCGGGTAACCAAAGTAAAGCGAAGGATAGAGCACATCACCTATAGCTGCAACCCATGCCCAATCAGATGGTGTCCAGAATATATCCCCTTCCTGTGGGGCAAGCTCCATGTATAACTGATAGCATGGTATACATCCTAGTAGGAAGCTGTGGGGCAATAGCACTCCTTTTGGTAGCCCAGTGGTGCCAGATGTGTATAGCATATGTGCTGGATCGTATATCTTTGTATGGTATGGCTTGAATGATGAGGAGCCATTCCTTACTATGCTATCAAAGTCATCAAACTCCTTGCTATCAGAGTTAACAGCAAATACATGCTTTATATCCAAACCTTCTAGTGCAGGCTTTACCTTATCCTTCAAGGAGTAATCGAATACAAAAACCTTTGCGTTGCTATCAGCAAGCCTATACTTTATAGCATCTGTGCCAAAGAGAGTGCTCATGGATAGTGCTATACCTCCTATCCTGTACGCTGTTAACATGCTTACAAGAGCCTCTGGTCCTTGGGGCACCAATACTGCTATCCTATCACCCTTCCCTAACTTAAGATCAGTTAGTGTATTTGCTAGCCTATTTGACATCTTCAGAAGATCCTTGAATCTGTAGATGCTGGTTGTGTTATTATTCTCATAATATATGGCTATCTTGCTAGTTGATGCATGCTTATCAAGCATCTCTATACCCATGTTGAAGTACTCTGGCAGTTCCCATACAAAGCTCCTGCATAATGCATCGTAACTTGAGCAGTCAAACCTCCTTATATCAAAGTTTGAGTAAGATATGCTACTCATCTACTTTAACTCAAGAGCGTTTATTAATAAACTTTATTACTGGAGTTAGTGAAGATGCAATTAATTTAATACATAAAGTTTATAAGTATCTATACAGCTCTGTATAGCTAAGATATACAAAAATGGATAGCTTTATAAGGTAAGCTATATAAATTTGGGTAACGTGGCTATACATCTTTGTATAGCTAGTTATAGCCTAACCTCTCCTCCATCTACCACTATGCTCTGCCCTGTTATGTATGATGATGCATCTGATGCTAGGAATAATGCTACATCTGCAACCTCCTCCGCTCTCCCAAACCTCCTTAATGGTATGCTCTTACTCATCTCATTGACCTCTCTACTACTTAATATGCTAAGGTTAGCATCAGTTGCTATGCTACCTAATACAATACAGTTTATCCTTACCTCTGGCGCAAGTATTAATGAAAGTGACTTAACCAGTGCTACAATTGCAGCCTTTGCTAATGTGTATGCTAAACCATATGCATCGCCTACAAGCGCTGGTGTTGATCCTACTAGGATTATACTACCATACCCTTGCCTCTTCATCATAGGTGCTGCTGACCTTACGCAATGATATGAGCCTTTAAGGTCTACACTCCATACTCTATCAAGTAGTTCATCGCTTACACTTAATGGATCTACAAACCACTCCTCCTTGCTTATAGGGTAACCTGCTGCTGCTATAAGCACATCTATTCCCTTGAACCTCTCTCCTATCTTATTAAGCATAGAGGCAACATCATCATAGTTGCTTACATCAGCATGCAATGCAATTACATTATCATCCTTGTAGTAATCATCCTTTAACCTTATCTCCTTAATAATCCGTGCTATCTTACTCTCATCTCTATACTGTAATGCTAACCTTGCTCTATGCTCTGCTAACCTCAATGCTATAGCCTTGCCTATCCCTCCAGATGCCCCTGTTACAAGCACTCTTTTACCCTGTAGATTACTCATCCCCAAGTATACCATTTATCAACCTTGCAAGCTTAAAGTCGTAGTTGCTTATCCCATTGATATCATGCGTTATGAGATCTATCCTAACCATGTTGTAGACATTGTATAACTCTGGATGGTGGTTAAGTCTCTCAGCATATAGTGCAACCCTAGAGATGAATCCGAATGCCTCATTGAAGTCCTTAAACCTTATTGTTCTGGTTAATTTGCCATTCTCTATACTCCAGTGCTTAAGCTTTGCTAACTCTGACCTTATCTGCTCATCATCAAGCCTAATGTATTCATCATCTTGCATAGGATAGGTTTACATTGATAATAATAAAGGTTTATGATACTGATCGATAATTAGCCTGTCCCCCGCCTCTGACCCACAGAGGATCACAGGGTAGCCTATCCTCCCCCTGCTCTGCCAACGGGGGCCTGCTGTAGCACGTCTGGGTTGAACCGAGGATCATGCCTATCACCCCAGCCCGTCAACGTGCACCTGTGCAGGTATGTAATAATTAGAGTAATAAACTTATAAACTATACAGGGTTGAGAGGTCTAACTCGAATGCGCTAACGTTAACTCTTATTTTGAATCTATTAAGTATGTCCTTGCTTATCTCACCTATGCTGCCTACCCTATTCCCATTAATCGATATGGATGCTGCCTTACCATGCTCATAGAGGCTATCCTCTATAGGCTCAGTAACAACCTCTAACCCAAATAGATGCTTGATGAATGCCTGTAGATAAGACTTTATCTCAGTATAATCTGTATCTGCATCTGCTACTACACATGCCACCCTGTAATGCTCATCTATTGATGCATCATTAATAATGAATATCTTGCCTACCTCAAATAGCCTCTGGGGGTATGACTCATGTATATTCCTTGCTAGGGTATTAAGGAGTGAGGGTATTAGCATATCCCTGAGCACCTCATGCTCTCTACTCTTGCTCTCTCTAACCCTTAATACTCTCTTAGCATCTCTATCAAACATGGTATACTGGAGTTCATTGCTTACAAGGCTGAAGTTCATAACCTCCTGCATACCTAGACCTACAAGTATATCCCTAGCATCATCTAAAAGTGAGAGGAATGGATCTTTTAAGCCCATAACCTTCAACCTAGGGTACCTTGGCTCTATCAAGAATATGTTATAGCCTATAGCAACCTCCTCTACCACATCTATGCTACTTATCATATCTATCCTATACCTTGGGATTATGCATGTTATCTCATTGCCTTCTGCATAAGCATCAAGCCTGCAACGCCTTAAGCATCTTATAATATCATCGATGCTTAGATCCATTCCTATTATGCCCCTTACATAATCTGCCTTTACTGTAATACTCCTACTGCTCATATCTGGTGTAGTTACTATCCTTGAGTCCTTGCATATATCAACACTATTTATACTAAAGCCCATATCTGCTAGTGTTACAGCTATCACTGCTAGAGCATCCTCTGCACTCTTAAGATCTGTTGCAGTAACCTCAGCCAATATATTCCTTGTATCCTCATCTATCCTTGTAAGGTTAGAGTTTATTATAGGGGGGAAGGATAATACATTGCCATTAGAATCCTTTATTATAGGATAGAGGTCTGTATTGCTTAATAGATGGGCATACTCTTTGCCAACCTCTACGTAAGATAGAATATCCTTTATGCTCATCTCTGTATTATAATTCAAGGGTATGAACCTAAAGTTAGCATTAACACATGTATAATAAAATGGCCCCTTAACCCTATCGTAATCATGTAAGCCTATGGATGCCTTCCTTCTCCTCCTCCCTATACCCATATGGAGGTCCTCTTGCATGCTTATAAGCTGCCTTATATCCTCCCCATCAAGCCTGCTATTGGTTGCAAGCAATGCAACTACGTAAGGCCTTACCTTTACATCATCTACCATGAATCTTACATCACTCCTCTTAACCTCTACACTTGCTAAACCTGTCTCTATATCCATTAAACCTTTAAGTGTCCTTGCTATACCATAATCTGTTGAGTAATCTGGTCTATTTGGGTTATACTCAACCTTTATGTAATCATCACCCTCCTCCTCTATATCCAACCCTATGTAAGGTATCATATCTCTAATCTCATCTATGCTTTTACCTACTAAAGCCTCTAACCTCTTTTTGTATAATGTTACAACTGGCATACTATAACCCCCTCCATGGCCATAATGGGGTGCCTCTTAACACTGATAGCCTATTTGCATACAACTCCCTAACATCATCCATACCATACTTGAGCATGGCTATCCTCTCTAATCCTCCACCCCATGCCAATACCCTGCTCTTAACCCCTATGGGCTCAGTAACCTCTGGCCTGAATATACCCATCCCAAAGAGCTCAACCCATCTGCCTAGCCTTTCATGGTATACCATGGACTGCAGTGAAGGCTCTGTGTATGGGAAGTATGTAGGCCAGAACCTTACCTTGCTCAATCCTAGCCTTTTATAGAACTCCTGCTGTATACCCATGAGATCTCTAAGGGTTACATCATCGCTAACAACTATACCTTCTACCTGATGGAACTCTGCTAGATGCTTATAGTTAACCTTCTCATTCCTGAATACCCTACCTACTGAGAATACATTTGCTTCCTTGGGTTTATGCTCAGCAAGGTACCTTATCGTTACAGCAGTTGTATGTGTTCTAAGAACTAACCTCTTAGCCTCTGATATACTCCATTCCTGCCCCCAACTCATCTCATGCACACTTGCTACCCTTGATATCAACTCACTACTTGCAATGCTACCATTGCTATCCACATCCAGATAGAAGGTATCCTGCATCTCCCTTGCTGGATGATCCTGTGGTGTAAAGAGAGCATCAAAGTTCCAGAATGAGTACTGCACTATGCTACCATCTATCTCTTGGAAGCCCATACCTATGAGTATCTCTCTAACCTCATCTATAACATCCTGCAGTATATGCCTCCTACCAGCATATATAACAGGGGCTGATGCACTAACATCTATAGTCCTTATGCTAGCACCACTCTCCAGTTGATTAATAACCTCCCTACCTCTTTCAGTTAAGTATACATAGACCTGCTTAACGCTCCTCTCAATTATATACCCTGGCCTCTTCTTTAAAGAATTAAAAGCCTCTGTATCATCCTTGCTTATCAATTCAATCTCCTGTTTTGCTATCCTTTTAAGTATTGCATGCTCCCTATCCTCAATGCTATCATTAAGGAGGTATACTCTACCATTGTTTATATTTACAAGCCCCTTTGCTTTAGCATGCTTTATAGCAGCGTTAAACTCATCCTCTAGCATCCCTCTGTCTAACATAACTGCCTTAAGATCCTTTATGCTTAAACCATCCCCTAACTCCTTGATCGCATCTACAACCCTATGCTCAGGTAACCCATTTCTAAGAGCATCTAAACCATTATTGCCTAGAGTGATTACCCTCTTCTCCTTCTCTACAGTCTCTACAAGGTTCTTATACCTTAACCACTCTACACCCCTCCTTACCTGATCAATATGTAAATTTGATCTCTCTGCTATCTCCTCCAGCGTTAATGCAGTATTCTTTAATATAAGTAGTAACTTACGCTCTATATCATGTAATGCAAGCATACCTACATGCTATACTTAAGCCTTTTTTAATCTTTATTAAGAGTATGATGTAACGCTTAGTATGCAAGCAGAGGATATAGCACTAGAATATTATAGGAAGAGATTGGGTGCAGATACTAGCAAGGTCTTCATACATCTTGTTAAAGAGGTTGGTGAGATAGCATCTGCATTAGAGAGAGGTAACATAGAGCATGCTAAGATTGAGATAGTGGAGAGTATAGCATTACTATACTATCTAGCAAGTATACATGGTATTGCTAGCAATGATGTAGATGATAGTATGAAAAGAATATATGCAAAGAAGTTAGAATCCCTTGCTAGTAACAGATAACGAATATAATTGATCACCTTATATCTGCTAATATGGGAAGCACTGATTCAGTAGTAACACCATGGAAGGTTGAGGGTAGTGTAGATTACAATAGATTGGTTAAGGAGTTTGGTACACAGATTATAACAGATGATCTCCTTGCTAGAATAAAGAAACATGCGAATAGATTACATCCATTACTTAGATTAGGCTATTTCTTCAGCCATAGAGACCTTGATTGGATACTTGATATGTATGAGAATGGTAACAGATTCTACCTATACACAGGCAGGGGGCCCTCAGGTAATATCCATCTAGGGCATATACTACCATGGGTATTCACAAAGTACATACAAGATGCATTCAATGTAAATCTGTTATTCCAGATAACAGATGATGAGAAGTTCCTGTACCATGATGATAAGAGCATGGATGAGATAAGTAAATATGCATATGAGAATATCTTGGATATAATTGCTGTAGGCTTTGATCCAGAGAAGACAAGGATAATAGTTGATACAAAGCATATAAAGCATCTATACCCTATAGCGATAGAGATAGCAAAGAGGATAACATTCTCTACAGTTAGAGCAACCTTTGGTTTTACAAATGCAACAAACATAGGGATGATACTATTCCCTGCTATACAGGCGGCACCATGCTTCTTACCATCAAGGTTAGAGGGTAGGAATACACCATGCTTAATCCCTGCTGCAATAGATCAAGATCCTTACTGGAGGATTACTAGGGATGTTGCAGAGAAGTTAGGATACTACAAGCCAGCACAGATACACTCCAAATTCCTTCCAGGGTTAGGTATGCAGGGTAAGATGTCATCCTCACAGCCAGAGACTGCGATATTCACAACAGATAATGAGGAGATTGTTGAGAAGAAGATTATGAATGCATACACAGGAGGGCAGCCTACAGTTGCATTGCAGAGAAGACTTGGTGCGGATGCAGACGCATGCCCAGTATTCTGGTATCTAAGGTACATGTTTGAGGATGAGAAGAGATCAGATGAGCGCTACATAAAGTGTAAGTGTGGAGGATTGCTATGCTATGAATGCAAACATGATCTTGTGGATGCTGTAAAGGTATACTTGAAGGAGTTCCAAAGGAGGAGGGAGAAGGCTAATGATATGGTAGATAGATTTATGTTTGAGCTTTGATCTCATTTAATTTAATTTAATACCTTTAGCAGCACTTAGCATTGTTATTACTACTATCCTTTGCTGCATAGAGTAGTGTTATAACTCTCTCTTTCTCTAACTTAAGTATATAATTCAAGGAATCTTTCTTTAGCAGCTCATCCCTATATCTATATTTAAACTTATTAAAATGCTCTGCTCTACGGTTAAACCACTTCCTAAGTTCATCACTTGGCGCAACATCCTTTATCCAGAGATCTATTCTTGCTTAAACCTCTCGGCCATAGTCTATCTACAAGTATCCTTAATCCATCATTAGGATCTGCACGCTCATACACCCTTTTTATCTTTATCATAATGTTTCATATTATTTTAAATAAATCTTGTTATATCATGCCTTTAAGTCTACCCTCGGTATCTATCTCTCCAGCACGGATACGTGTTGATGATATCCTCTTGCCATCCTCTGCCAATATAAGATCTATCGCTATAACATCCAATGTCTTTAACCCCTTTGAGGCTCTTATTTTATTAAGCATGATGCATTTATGTTCAGTCTCCTTGCTTACAACTATAGCCTCTATGCTAGGATCATCTGCTGCTGGACCAAATTCATCATTAAGCATCACTATATTAAACCTATTTCTATAATAATTTAATATCTGCAGTAGGTTATTCACCCTTGTATTATAGTCATTAAGTATACTTTTACCCATCCTCACTGCTAATTCATCACTGGTAACCCCTATCACCACATACATACCTATCTCAAATGCTTTATCTAGCAGTGCAATATGCCCTCTATGCACTATATCAAACGTACCACCAACAGCAACCTTGCTATACACATTTTATATTTATAATAAAAAGATTTAAATGAGATGCTTAGCGCTCTAATAAAGTATGGAGGCACAACTTAAACCATATGTAGGCAAGGCAAAGAATGTAGTTGTATACAATACCTATGCTGATGGTAGAAGGATACACTTTGATGTGTTCATACCTACAGAGGCTGCAGATGTTGATGAGGTACCAACAGAGTATGATAAGAAGGCAGTAGAGTATGCGAAGGAGTTCCTAAGGCTTATAGGCAAGCCAGATAAGGATGTACAGGTTAACATATGCTACAGATGCCATATAGATAACACTGACTTCTACAGTGGAGAGCTATGGCAGTTGCCTAACAAAGATGTATACATATGGCCGATGGAGGGCTGCCCCAAACCATCTAACAAGTAAATAATCATTATAATTTTTTATTAATAGTGTATGTATTAGCCTTACATTAGAGATGTTTATTAATATGCACTAGTATGCTATATCCATGCTAGATAGGGTGATGAATCTACACTACCAGATGCTTGAGTCCTTAACCCTTTACAATAGTATCAAGGGTTATGATGGTATAGATGAGGTTATTATAATAGGCATGGGTGGCTCTGGTATAGTAGGCGACTTTGTGAAGGGTATAGTAGGGGATAGTGCTAGGGTAAGAGTAGTTAAGAGCAGCAACCCTCCTAGGATGAGTAGCAATACATTAGCAATAGGTGTAACATACTCTGGTAATACAAGGGAGACTCTGATAGCAATAAGAAAGGCTGCATCCTACAATGCTAAGACCGTGCTTGTAACATCTAACAATGATCCTAATCTCAAGACACTCAAGAATACTCAGTATATAACCATAAATGGTAATGGGTTCAGTAGGGCATCGTTTGGATACATGCTTACCCCTGTGCTTTTTGTGCTAGAGAAGTCAGGTATAGTAAGCAATATACGCAGGGATATAAAGGAGGCCGTTGATATACTATGCGGTATAGCAAAGGATAGGAGCAAGATAGAGTATTTAAAGTATATGATGAGTAAGATGCTTGTAGTATATTCGGATGAGTTTACTCAAGCAGCAGCGTTAAGGTGGAAGCAGATGATGAATGAGAATGCCAAACTACACTGCTACTATGATATCTTCCCAGAGTTACTCCATAATGAGATAGAGGCATGGTATGGTGATGCTAGTGATTATACCCTTGTATTATTAAGGGATGAGATATATGAGAAGAGTAAGGAGCATGGGTATAACCTATATGATCTTATAAATACTACTAAAGAGTTGGTAAGGAATAAGGGTGTAAATGTCGTTGAACTATTCAGCATAGGAGACTCTCCACTTGCTAGATTATTATCACTAAGTTACATTGGGGATATAATGAGTGTTTATCTAGCATATACAAGCAATATAGATCCAACGAAGATACCTAACATAGATTACATAAAGAAGTCTACTAGTAATGCTATACAGGGTGTTGGATATGAGTGATGCTCAAGTGGTTCTACTTGCTGGAGGTATGGGTAAGAGGTTAGGAATAGATGCCCCAAAGTGCTTACTTAAGGTAAGTGATAATGGTAAAGGCAATGTGACACTGCTAGACCTATGCATGGATAAGTTGATAAGGAATGGCTTCAGGGAGTTTGTAATGCTGCTTGGGTACAAGGCTGAACTTGTTATCAAGCATATACACGCTAGTTATGGTAGCAGTAATATAAGCATAAGGTACAGCGTAGATCCAGAGGGTAGGGTAGGATGGGGTAAGGGTAAGGCGTTCAAGCATGCTTTACTTAACAAGAGTATAGATAGTAGCAAGAGATCGTTGGTAACATTCCCCGATGATGTAATACTCGATGATCTTATATACTCAAGATTCATGGATGCACATATAAGGAATGTATCTTCTTGCTCTTATGCCACAATAGCATTAGTTAATGGTGTAGAGTATCCATATGGGGTTGCAGAGTTGGATGAGGATGGAAGGATAGCTGTATTCAAGGAGAAGCCAGTGCTTAACATACCCACGTCCATAGGCTTGTATGCCTTTGAGCCAGAGGTCTATAATATAATAGAGGAGGTTGTTGATCTAGATAAAGATGAGTCTATAGAATTGGAGTCCGTTGTATTCCCTAAACTTGTAGAGATGAAGAAGCTATCTTCATTCATATTAGATTATAAGTATTGGTTACCTATAAACACGTTAAAAGAGTATGAGAAGGCACTTAAAGTACTCTCAAGATAAAATAATAAAAAATTTCCATTTTAAGGTAAATAAATTAAGACATAATTCAAATTATATGTAATCAACCACATAAAGTATATAACATAGATTCAGTATCTTTTACTCTATGCCTGAGATTACATATCAAGTAAGAAGAGACAAGTTAGATATACTTGCAAGGATACTGGAGATTACCTTAACCCCATGCAAGAAGACCCATATACTGTACAAGGCAAACCTTAACTACTATCAATTGAACAGATACCTTAATGAGTTGCTAGATCTTGGGTTAGTAAAGGAGGTAAGGACGCCATATAGCGGTTATGTAATAACAGAGAAGGGTAAGGATTTCCTATCTATTATGAAGAATCATAAAATTTGATCATATTACTGGTAATCTTACTGTTATCGATCGGTATACTTTTATAATATATTATATTATAATATATTATAATTTTTAATATTTAATATATTAGAACGAATAATAAATGCTATGCTATAATATGAATAAAATAGTCTTTATTAAGAACTATTCTTTACTATTCTCCAGTAATGGAGAATATAGGGTATAACTATGCAAATAAGCATAATAATACACTAATTTTACCAATAGCAGAATATATTAGATGCCTGCTTCATTATATAAAGAAGAGGAGCCAAGTATACATATTTGCGTGTACAGCGCTTCTCTCAATGGTTATAGCATCAGATGGTAACATTGAGCCTAGTATAGCAGTAAGGTTATTAGCTGGCACCTATGCGATAAGCCTAGCAACTTATATCTACAATGATCTTTACGATGTAAAGAGTGATAGACTTAACAATGTTAATAGGCTTGTAGTCAATGGTTATGCAGATAGATCAAGGTTAATGAGGCTTGTAGTATTCTTAATCTCAGTAGGGGTAATACTTCTAATAAGCATAAACATATACACGCTTATAATAGCTGGTATATGCTCATTCCTTGCCATAGCATACTCCCATAGCAGGTTCAACTTTAAGGATAGGTTCCCCCATAAGACTGTGGTTAATGCCCTTGGGGCATCTCTAGCAATACTCATAGGTGGTTACGCTGTGGAGAATATAAGCATAAATATAATAATCCTATCTATAGTAGCATTCCTCTTCCTATTCATACTTGCCCCCTTAGGTGATCTGCAGGATTATAGAGGGGATATGCTTGCTGGTAAGCATACAATGCCTGTCCTTCTAGGAGTAAACACTACTATAAATATAATGATGATATTATGCATTACAGTAACAGGCATACTTCTGCTTAGTAATAGTATTAACCTACTGGGCATGATAATTGTTGGAAGTAGCAATACTTTCATGCTTGCCATACTCTGTTATATAAAGAGGCATTACAATATAGATACAGTAAAGAAGAGTAGGCATCTACTTAGAGTTGTATATATAATGAATCAGATAGCTGTGCTTATAAGTTCCCTTAATTAACCATTTTTTATTTATCTATTATAACATCGTTTAAATTTGGTTACTGCTATCTTAATGCTATGGCAACTCAGATGAGTTACGCTAAGAGGGGTGTTGCTACCGATGAGATTAAACAGGTAGCAAGGGATGAGCAGGTAGATGTTGATAAGATAGTTAGGGGTGTAGCAAAGGGGGTTATCATAATACCAAAGAATAATGCTAGAAGGCAAGAGATAAAGATCAAGGGCATAGGAGAGGGTTTAAGTACAAAGGTTAACGTTAACATAGGCACTTCTACACTAAGGGTTAATCTACAGGAGGAGGTTGAGAAGGCAAAGACTGCTGTTAAGTATGGTGCAGATACAATAATGGATCTCAGCGATGCTGGAGACCTTGTAGAGATAAGGAGAACCCTTCTAGATACAGCAAGGATACCCTTTGGGTATGTTCCAGTGTATCAAGCATATGCTAATGCAGTGAGCAGATACAAGAACCCATTGGAGATGAGTGAGGATGATTTCATAAAGGCATTCGAGGATGCTGCAAAGGATGGTATAGACTTTGTTACGATACACGCTGGTATAACAAAGGATCTTGCTGAGAGGTTGCTCGAGGTCAAGAGGCATGCTGGTATAGTGAGCAAAGGGGGTACCATAACTGCTGCATGGATGATTAGGTATGGGAAGGAGAACCCATA
The DNA here is from genome assembly GCA_964475945.1 of uncultured Nitrosopumilales archaeon. Classification (GTDB taxonomy): domain Archaea; phylum Thermoproteota; class Nitrososphaeria; order Nitrososphaerales; family Nitrosocaldaceae; genus JBBIQH01. The sequence goes on from CAYYYF010000005.1 coordinate 63,910, forward strand.
CTATGAGCACTTTGATTACCTATGTGAGATAGCAAGAGATTACGATCTAACCTTTAGCCTTGGGGATGCCTTAAGGCCAGGCTCCATACTTGATTCACACGATGAGTTACAGATAGCAGAGATGGTAAATGTCTCTAGGTTGGTTAAGAGGGCGCATGAGTACGATGTGCAGGTTATGGTTGAGGGTCCAGGGCATGTACCCTTGAACGAGGTTGCTGCAAATGTTAGGTTAGCAAAGTCCATGATGAATAATGCACCATACTATGTCTTAGGTCCATTGGTAACAGATGTTGCTGCTGGCTATGATCATATAGCAAGTGCAATAGGTGCAGCCATAGCAGCAAGTGAGGGTGTAGATCTATTATGCTATCTAACCCCAGCGGAGCATCTAGCACTCCCTAGTGTAGAGGATGTTAGAGAAGGTCTTATAGCATACAAGATAGCAGCTCATGCTGGAGATATAGTTAAGATAAGGGATAGAGCAATAAAGTGGGATGCTGAGATAACCAAGGCAAGGAGGATGCTTAACTGGAGTAAGCAGATATCCTTAGCAATAGATCCAGAGAGGGCTGCAAGTATACATAACAGAGGGGGTCAGTTGTATGGCAATAATGTTCCTTGCACAATGTGTGGATCAGCATGCGTATACATAATGCTCCCAGAGCAGAGAAGGTATGATGTAGAGGAAGAGGAGAAGGTTTTAAGTAAGTGATACTCCACTTTATAATACATAGATTGATCATACCTAGCCCTAACTTTAATTAAAATATAAAGATAGTTAATTAAAATAATACTATTTGATTTTTTGATTTGCTATTAAGAGGGTATATCGGGCTTTATTATATCAATGTATATCTTATCACCAACCTTTATACCAGACTCTTCATACTCCTTCATACTTAGCTTAAGGGTTGTAGTAAAACTACCAACCATCTGGTTTGCTATCATCCTATTTATATTCTTCATAAGATCCTCTAATGATGCAAAGTTACTTATGACTTGAACTCCAAATGGGCTCTGAGGCTTCTCCCTCATATCCTTTGGCTCAACCAAGGATACAAATATGTATGGACTGCCATCTGGTGCTGCGTCTATCCTTACAACTATGTACTCCTTCCTCATACATTATTATATCCATAACCAATGTATAATGGTTATGCTCCCTTTAACCCTCTTATATATAAGCATTGATCGTATGCTACTGCCAATTCATGCCAATCATAGCACTCATTACTCATCCTAATATCCAACCCCCTTACTATAACTATTGGCCTTGACTCATCTGCCTCACCCATAAGCATGTTTGCTGTAGATGCTATACAATCTGCTACTGCATGTAATGTTACCCTCATAACATTCCCGAATATATCCTTGCTACCCCTCTTATCCAATACTGGTTCAAACCCAGATACCGCCAATGCTACACCAGTTGTACCTACCCTAGTAGGCATCAACCTGCTATCAACTATAACTATACCTACCCTCCTCTTTGCATATACAAGGAACTTATTCCTTAGCATATCTGCTACCTTGAATGGCTCTGATGGGTAGAGTATGGCATTATCATGCATTACATTAGATCTATCTATGCCAGCATTTGGTGCAAGCATTCCATCCTTTACAGCAAGTATGAACCCTGCTACGCCAGAGAATATATGCTCAGATTCCCTTAGCACGAGTTCACTTACCCTAGCATCCATATGATACCTTTCTGCTAACTCTCTAGCATCCCTCATAGGCTTCACATTCTTCAGATATACAAAGCGCCCTTGGCTCATTGCAACGAACTTGCTAGATAATGCTATAACATCATTATCATGAATATGCTCACCTGCATCATCTATGCTATCCATTATAACCTTGAATAGATCAAACTTACCATGCATTGGCTTAACCCTTACTGCTACTGCATACACTAATTTATAAGAAATAAACATTATTAATGGGTTACCTTCAAGGATACTGCATGGGTATGACAATAACTGAGAAGATACTTGCTAGAGCAGCAGAGAAGGATAGGGTTACTGCTGGTGATGTTGTATTTGCTAAAGTTGATAAGGTCATGGTGCATGATGTCTCAGGCCCAGGGGTTATGATGGTGCTCAGGGAGCTTGAGAGGAAGGGTATGAGCATCAAGGTATGGGATCCAGATAGGGTATGGATAGCAGAGGATCACTTTGTGCCAGCAGTAGATAAGATAGCAGCAGAGAATATAGTAACACTTGAGAGCATGAGTAAGAGGTTTGGTATAAAGAAACACTTTAGGTATGGTATGGGGCAGTATGGTATATGCCATACCCTATCGCATGAAGAGGCGTTGGTGCTTCCAGGTGAGGTCTATGTTGGTGGAGATTCTCATACAAATACAACAGGAGCACTAGGATGCTTCGCTACTGGTATGGGGCATACAGATATAGCATATGTTCTTGTGCATGGGAAGATATGGTTTAGAGTACCAGAGACCATACTCTTCAAGTTAGAGGGTAAGATGCCAGATTACCTTATGGCTAAGGATATAATACTTAAGATAATAGGTGATAATGGGACTGATAGAGCAAATTACAAGGCTATGCAGTTCTCAGGCTCAGCTATAAAAGAGATGCCCATGGATGAGAGGTTCACATTAACTAACATGACAACCGAGGCAGGGGCAAAGAATGGTATAATAGAGCCTGATGAGAGGACAGTAGCATATGTTAGAGAGAGGACAGATAAGCCATTCAAGGTAGTAAAGGGTGATGAGGATGCTGAGTATGAGGAGGTATTTACATATGAGGTTGATAGGTTGGAGCCTATAGTGGCAAAGCCATACTCTCCAGCAAATATATCATATGCAAGGGAGTTGAGTAATGTAGAGATAGATAAGGCATACATAGGCTCATGCACAGGTGCAAAGTATACCGATCTGCTAGAGGCAGCAAGGATACTGAAAGGAAGAAGATCAAAGGTTAGGCTTGAGGTGCTTCCAGCATCACAGAGCATATACGCAAGGGCATTAAGAGAAGGCTTGATAAGCATATTCCTTGATACAGGGGCGGTTATAGGACCTCCTACATGTGGTGCATGCTGTGGGGCACATATGGGTGTATTGGCAAGGGATGAAGTATGCATAAGCACAACAAACAGGAACTTCCCTGGTAGGATGGGGCATGTTGAATCAAAGACTTACTTAGCGTCACCTAAGGTAGTTGCAGCATCTGCTATAACAGGAAGGATAACAGATCCAAGGGATCTAGGGAACTGATGGTGGTGCATATGCTTAGAGGTAGAGTCCACAAATATGCCAGAGATAATATAGATACAGATGTTATAATCCCTGGTCCTTACCTAAAGATAATGGATCCAAATGAGTTAGCAAAGCATGCAATGGAGGGCTTGGATAGGGATTTTGTTAAGAAGGTGAAGAAGGGAGACTTTATACTTGCTGGGAGAAACTTTGGTTGTGGCTCAAGTAGGGAGCATGCACCTATAGCATTAAGTTATGCTGGTATTAAGGCAGTGCTAGCATTATCCTTTGCTAGGATATTCTACAGAAATGCTGTTGATGGTGCATACCTTTTACCAATAGAGGTAGGTGAGGATGCATACAAGGAGATAAGTGATGGTGATGAGTTAGAGATAGATATAGATAACAATACCATCAAGGATGTAACTACAAGTAAGGTGTATAGGATAAAACCATTCCCTCCACTTATAAAGGAGATAATAGATGCTGGGGGCTTGTTCAACTATAAGGTAAGGGCTTGACTCATCAATAATATTATCCATTAGATATTAGCATCTCATTTTTATTAATTAAAAGGTTATTAATATGTTCAACATTTATTATATCGTGATAGTTAATAATAACAAGGAGAGGGAGTATATACATACCGTAACCAAGTTAGGTACAGTATCAATACCAATACCGTTAAGGCGTAAGTACGGGATAACTAAGGGCTCAAAGATCAAGTTCGTAGATAACAACGATGGTATAAGGCTTATACCTCTAGTATCTTTGCATCATATGTTTGGTATAGATAGAGGCAATGCTGCACCGATAAGGAAGATACTCCATGATATGATAGAGGGTAGGAAGGGTGTAACCTGATTACTGCAAGGGTTAAGAGATGCACACTAGCATAGATTCAAGGAAGGATCTCTATAGTAAGGGCATGAAGACATACATAGTAGACTCTACAGTTATCTTGCTATACTTTCTAGGCAATAGAAGGGCTAAAGAGGTTATAGACTCTATACTAAATGATCATGCAATAGGTTACATGCTTGAACCTTGCGTAGCAGAGCTCTTCCAGAGGCTAACTCAGTATCTAGGGTATACTGTTGCTAGCAGTAGGCTTGAGGCCATAAAGAACTCAAATATAAGGCTAGTGAATATAGACTTTGATCTTATAAAGGATGCTGGTAGGCTGAAGGCTATAAACCCAAATATACCTATGCTATATGCTTACATGATGGCATTAGCAAAGAGGCATAATGCAGTTATAGTTACTGCAGATAAGAATATTAGGAGTGATGAGTGTGCAATAGAGTATATAGATGAGGAGTTTTTATATTAATTAAAATTAATTCTCCATCTCCTCAAACATCTCTATCTTTGCCTTACCTCTCTTCATAAGAGCAAATATTGCTATTATCACTGTAACCCATATGGCACTCATTATAACATTCTGGAAGCTTACATATACATAGGGTATAGCATCCTCTATATTCTTCTCTAGAGTTGCTAACTGTGCCCTAACATCCCCCATACCTGTGTTGAATGCCTCTGAGTCCTTGGGTATGAAGGAGAGTAACCTTAACCTATCCTTTATACCATCTATACTCTTATGCATCAGAGCAAAGTCTGTCTTTGCTGTTGGGAATACCCATACAGGGTTGCCTTGCTCTGGTATGAGTACCTCTGCGCTTACGACATAATCTAGCATCTCTGTAGGCGATGGCGATGTTATTGCTACCTTTAGGTAACCTCTTGCCTTCTCTAATGGATACACTATTGATGCATAACCTATATATGCCATTACTACTCCAAAGATCAGAAGGGCAAGTATACCAGCAAGTACAACCTTGTATCTGCTCATGCTAACCTCCTCTTTACTTGTTTGCTCTTGCTTATTAACTTTAACCTTACTACCTTCATCTACTATATCCTTCTTACCTATATTAATTGAATGTGCTATGCTAAGCACTGCTATATAGATAAAGCCTGATGCCTGTATAGCAAGTATTGGTGCAAATACAGCATTACCATTGAATATTGCTATGAATATACCCAATATACCGTATGCAGCAAAGAATATCTCTAGCAGAGTTGTCTTTGTGAAGGGTAATACGTAATCCTTGCTCCTCCAATCCTCTCCTTTCTTTGTTATACCAAACTTTGGGGTCCTATGGAATACTGACTTGCTACCTAGCAGCGCATCAAATACAGCTATTGTATTGCTTACAGATATCCCTGTAAAGAATAGTATTAGGAAGAAATAGGACTTTATCCTTGATAATATCCTATCAGGGAAGAGCCTACTTATTATATAGATATAGAATGCAGGGCCAAAGAGTATGTAGATAAGCAAGGGGGATATAGGGGATGATGATATAGGGTAGATGTTGTAGTTTACTGCTATAAGCAATGGCAAGAGTAGATACTGTATTAGTAATAGTGGGTGCACTATATGCCTAGTAAGTTGTATAAACGCTTGGATCTTTGTATCTAATTGTAGGTTCTTGCTTAGGAGTATCTTATCTAATAGTTTCAATGCACACTGTATGGAACCCTTTGCCCATCTATACTGCTGTCTCTTTGCAGCATTAATCTGAACTGGTAACTCAGCATCAACCACAACATCATCAAGGAATATACACTTCCATCCCTTCATCTGTGCCCTATAGCTTAGATCAAGGTCTTCAACCAATGTGCCTACATGCCATCCCCCACTATCCTCTATGCATCTCCTCCTCCATACCCCAGCAGTGCCATTGAAGTTCATGAATATATGGGTAAGGCTCTTAGCCTTCTGCTCTACAATGAAATGAAAGTCTAGGCTCAATGCCTGTGCTTGTGTAAGTGTTGAATAACCCTCATTTACATGCCCCCATCTGCACTGCACTAGCCCTATACGCTCATCGTTGAAGCAAGGCATAACCCTCTTAAGGAACCATGGAGGGGGTATAAAATCAGCATCAAATATTGCTATAAACTCACCCTTTGCAACCTTTAAGCCTTCTTTCAAGGCTCCTGCCTTGTAACCCTTCCTATTGCTACGTGTTATATGCACTATATCATAACCCTTTGCCTTATAATACTCAACTATATCCCTGCATATTTCTCTAGTCTCGTCTGTAGAGTCATCAAGTACCTGTATCTCTAACCTATCCCTTGGGTAGTCCATGCTACACACTGCCCTTATAAGCCTATTAACAACATACTTCTCATTGTATATTGGTAACTGCACTGTAACTGTGGGGTAATCGCTCTGCTGATAGCATGATAATGTTACTGCCTTACCCCCTCTTCCAATATCGCTCTTTGTTAATATCCTTACAATCCTCTCATTATTCTTATTCTTTAATGAGAGAAAGAAGAGGTAATAGAAGTTAAAGCCATATATACTCATTATCCATGATACCATCACAAATACCATGAACATTACATACTCTATCATCCATTACCCTAATCCTTGCTAGTAATATAAGCAATACTCTTAAATAAATAATTAATAAAATCTAGAATTGTTAGCCTTTCTTAGTTATCTTTATGGCCATCGGGGGGCATACAGTCTCACATGCGAAGCAGAATATGCAATCAGCCTCCCTGGCAGGATCTGCCTTCTTCTCGGATGCTGGATGCCCTGGTGTCTCAAACCACTCATATACATTAACTGGACATGCCTCTATGCAGGCACCATCTGCAACACATATATCAAAGTCTACTGCAACGTATGTGCCATGGATGCCTAGTAGTTGGGGAGGATTTACAGGTCCCCATACCGCATGACCTGTATGCTCACCTGCAACCTGCCTATTATTCCTAAAGTTTGGATCTATACCCTTACCAGTAGCAGTATGAGCAGCTGGTTTTGCTGTTGTAGTTGCTGTTGTAGTTGCTGTTGTAGTTGCTGTTGCTGCTGGCTTTGCTACCTGAGCTGTTTGCTGTTGTGCTACTTGCTGAACAACCTGTACTTGCTGCATACTTGCTAAAGGTGTTAAACCCTCAAGCCTCTTCCTTGCTGTACTCTCATCCATCTTATACTTGCTTGCCCAATACTTGACCAGTTTATCACCTATTATGGTATTCCTTAGTATGGTATCTATAACCATCTTTGCATGGTTATCAGCCTTTGTCCTATAGTTCTTAACCCAGTATGCATCAGGGAAGTAATCGAGTGGCTTTATCTGATATATTATATCTATAACCTCCCCAGTTACTATCTCAACTGTAACCTCTAACTCTGCCTCCTTCCACTCCTCTACCTTTGTTGATGTAACATCATACTCCTTCCATCTGTAAGTAACATAGATCCTATCAGCATAAGCGTCAACCTTGAAGATTCTGCTTAATGCACTCACAACCTTATCTATATCCTCTTTACTTGTTAGATCTACTGGTAGCCTATATAATCCATACTTGTAGCCATGCAAAGGATAGACCCCTCTCTTCGTAGTCTCTGATAATACTGCATATACCTTATCCTCCAGTAATGAAGACATAAGATATATTTAATTACTTTACATAAAAACTTTTATCTTATAAATCTTTCATAAGTGAAGAAAATTTATATTCATCTAACTTATTTAGATTAGGTATGAAGAGAAGGCTTCTAGGCATACTAGGCCCAGCAACAGTTGTTAGTGTAGCATACATGGACCCTGGTAACTTTGGTAGCAACATAGCCTCAGCCTCACTTGGCCTTGATCTCCTATGGGTAGTATGGGTATCAAGTATGATAGCGATGCTACTCCAATACCTCTCAGGGAAGCTGGGAATACTTACTGGCAAGTCAATAGTTGATCTAACCCTACAAAGGTTTAAGCATAATAGTGTAGGAATGGTAGCAGGTAGGCTCTATGCAATACCTTTACTTGCAGTAGTAATAGCAACAGATATGGCAGAGTTCCTAGGTATAACTCTAGGCCTACACTTACTTACAGGCATACCTATGCTCTTTACTGCCTTACTTGCAGTAGTTGATATACTCATACTATTCATCTTAACTGATAGAAAGGGTGGATTTGAGATGCTTATAGGCTCATTAGTTGCTCTAATAGGTTTAAGCTATATTATACAACTGTATATAATTGCACCAGATCCTAATGCTATACTAGAGAGTAGTATTACACCAAGGCTTAATGATAGTAGGCAGGTTATACTTGCAGCAAGCATACTTGGTGCAACTGTAATGCCCCATGCACTCATGCTACATGGATACCTTACAGCGGATAGATGGAATAGGGTAAAGGAGAAGGTAAGGAGGCATATGAGGGAGACTATAGCATATTTAAGTATAGCAGCAGTTATAAATGCATCATTACAGATAGCATCATATGGAGCATTCTACACAAATGGCATAGAGGTTACAGATATAGATAAGGCTTACCATACACTAAAGCCTTTGTATGGAGTATTTGCAGCAGATGCATTTGGTATTGCATTACTAGCATCTGGCATCTCCTCGAGTCTTGTAAGCGTTGTTGCTGGACAGAAGGTTATTGAGAGTATAAGGGGTAAGAGGATGGAACAGTGGAGAGTTAGGCTATCTGTTAGGCTGATTAACATGGTACCATTGCTTATAGCATTACTGGTTGGTGTAAAGGCAATAGATATGCTAGTATACTCTCAGGTTGTCCTATCCCTTACCTTACCATTCATAGCCATACCCTTGGTTGTTATTGCATCAAGGATTGGTATAATAAGCATCCCTACAAAGGTTGCAAGTGTTATAGCAGTCATCTTCATAGTCATGCTTAATATAATGCTATTAATCTTTGATTCAATAATACACTAGGATACAGAAAGATTGTTTTAGCAACATGGCTATTAGTTTTTATTTAGTCTATCTTAATGCTGTATATATGTTAGAGAATATACTAGTGGTAACACGCTATGGTAGTGATAAAGCAGTGGATGTTGCAGTAAAGGTAATAGATATGCTTAGAAGCATTGTAGATGGTGTAACAATACATACAGTAAACCCTTTATTCATTGAAGGTACAAGGAGTATAGATGAGCATGAGGTTAAAAGGATTAGATTTGATCTAGCAATAACTATAGGTGGAGATGGTACCATATTAAGGGCAAGTAGATGGTTAAACAATCCAACACCAATACTTGCTATAAAGCTGCCTACAAGCAAGGGTATACTTGCAGAGGTAACAGTTGAAGGTATAGATGATGTAATACCAAGGCTACTAAAGAACAATTACCATATAGAGAGGAGGATGCGTATAATACCAAGTGTTAATGGTACTCCTTTACAACCAGCCTTGAATGAGGTATTCATAGTTAGGGATACACTAACAAAGACCCCAACCTATAAGTTAGGTATAATAGGCTACGTGTTAAGTTATAGGATGGATGGGCTTATAGTTGCTACCCCTACGGGCTCTACAGGACACTCTCTATCTCTTGGAGGACCAATAGTATATGAGTTGATGGAGTCTATACTACTAACTCCCCTTGCACCTATAGGTAATCTACCATGTATGGTGCTACCCTCAGATGCTAAGATAGAGGTTGAATGCAATGCTGATGTTAATCTGGTTATAGATGGACAGGTAGTGAGTAATGTAAAGCAAGGTTCAATAATAAGTATAGCAAGGTATGAACATGATGCACACTTCCTAAGGTTTTATACAAGAGGTATGAAGCAACTTGCAAGTATTCAATAGCATAGAGGATAAAATACTTGTATTGGATGCGACTGCATTCTATTCAGGTATACCATTCTTAAGTATTGTTGCAAACTACTACACTACCTCAAGTATTATAGAGGAGGTTAAGCATATTAAGCATAGATCCGATGCTATAAATACTCTAATAAGCAAAGGTATGAAGGTTATAGAGCCTGAAGAGAGGTATTACGCTAAGATTAAAGATTATGCTAGAGCATATGGTGAGTATGAACTATCCCATGTAGATCTATCTATATTAGCATTGGCATTGATGCTTAAGGAGCAAGGTATGAAGGTAATTATAGTAAGTGATGACTTCTCAGTAGCAAACGTAGCAGAGGCAATAGGGATAGATGTATCCTTTACTACAAGCAAGGGTATAAGGGAGGTTGTAAGATGGGTTAGATACTGTAAGGCATGCAAGATAGATTACAGCGAGGGTAAAGTATGTAGAGTATGTGGTAATGAGTTAAAGATGAGAAAGATTATACAAAAATTAAAAATAAAATAATAGGGTTAACTTATCTTGTTTCTATATTACCTTATCTGCTTATGGTATACTCCTGCTGTATAGCTTGCCCTCTAGTGCAAGCTTGTACATCTCT